>JAYUVY010000001.1:0-257869 GCA_043753835.1 Lysobacterales bacterium
CCCGGCTCGTGCGTGCGTTCGCCCGTTATCGCGAGGATGCGGGGGAGGATGCCTGGGATCTGGTCCTCTGCGGTGGGGGCCCCGAAGAGGCGGCGATCCGATCCGAGATCGCGTCGAGCGGTCATGCTTCGGCCGTTCACTTGCCCGGCTTTTTGCAGGCCGACGAGCAGGCGAGGTGGCAGGCGCACGCGGCTGGGTTCGTCCATCCGAGCCTGCTATGCGCTTCGGCATCGGCCAGCCGCACGACCACACGCTCGAAGAGGTCGGCCAGGACTTCGAGGTCACGCGCGAGCGCATTCGCCAGATCGAAGCCAAGGCGCTGCGCAAGCTGCGTCATCCGAGCCGTTCGGAACAGCTGCGCTCGTTCCTCGATCTCGACTGATCGAATCAACAAGTCTCGCAACGCAAAACGGCCGCGATCACTCGCGGCCGTTTTGTTTGTGCGATCTACCTGGAGATCACTTCAGGTCGAAGCGGTCGTTGTCCATCACCTTGGCGAAGGCTGCTGCGAAATCTTTCGCGAACTTCGCCTGCGCATCGCTGGTGGCATAGACCTCGGCGATCGAACGCAGCTGCGCGTTCGATCCGAACACGAGGTCGACGACGGTACCCGTCCACCTGACCGCACCGGTCTTGCGGTCGCGGCCTTCGAGGACGTTGGCGTCGCTTTCCGATCGTTTCCACGCCGTGCCGATGTCCAGCAGGTTCACGAAGTAGTCGTTGCTCAGCGTTTCCGGACGATCGGTGAACACGCCGTGCCTGGCTTGACCGAAATTGGCATTGAGCACACGCAGGCCGCCGATCAGCACGGTTATTTCCGGCGCAGTCAGGCCGAGCAACTGCGCCTTGTCGACCAGAAGTTCGGCGGCGGAGCCCTCAAAGCCCTTCTGCACGTAGTTGAGGAAACCATCCGCCTTCGGCTCAAGTGCGGCGAACGAATGCGCATCGGTCTGATCTTGGCTTGCGTCGGTACGACCCGGATTGAACGGCACCGTCAGGTCCTGTCCACCTTTCTTCGCCGCCGCTTCGATGGCCGCACAACCACCAAGCACGATGAGGTCGGCCAGCGAGATCTTCTTGCCGCCGGAAGCGACGCCGTTGAACTCGCCCTGGATCGCTTCGAGCTTGGCCAGCACCTTCGCCAGTTCGGCCGGCTGATTGACCGCCCAATCCTTCTGCGGCGCGAGGCGGATGCGCGCACCGTTGGCACCGCCGCGCTTGTCACTGCCGCGAAACGTCGATGCCGATGCCCAGGCGGTGTTGACCAGTTGTCCGACCGACAGGCCGGAAGCGAGCAGTTTGGCCTTGAGCGCGACGATGTCATTCGCATCGACGAGCGCATGATCGACCGCCGGTACCGGGTCCTGCCAGATCAGCACTTCCTTCGGTACCAGCTTGCCGAGATAGCGGGCACGCGGACCCATGTCACGGTGGGTCAGCTTGAACCAGGCGCGGGCAAAAGCGTCAGCAAATTCCTGCGGATTCTGGTGGTAGCGGCGCGAAATTTTCTCGTAGGCCGGGTCCATGCGCAGCGACAGATCGGCCGTCGTCATCATCGGTGGATGTTTCTTCGAAGGGTCGTGGGCGTCCGGGATCAGGTGCTCAGGCTTGGGGTCCTTCGGCGTCCACTGGTGGGCGCCGGCCGGGCTCTTGCTGAGCACCCACTCGTAGCCGAACAGCATGTCGAAATAGCCCATGTCCCAGGTCGTGGGGTTCGGTTTCCAGGCGCCTTCGATGCCACTGGTGATGGTATGCACGCCCTTGCCGCTGCCGAACGCGTTCTGCCAGCCGAGGCCCTGGTCGGCGATATCGGCACCTTCCGGCTCGCGCCCGACGAGGGCGGCATCACCGGCGCCGTGTGCCTTGCCGAAGGTGTGGCCACCAGCAACAAGCGCGACCGTCTCTTCGTCGTTCATCGCCATGCGCGCAAAGGTCTCGCGCACGTCGCGCCCGGAGCCGATCGGATCGGGGTTGCCATCCGGGCCTTGCGGGTTCACGTAGATCAGGCCCATCTGCACCGCAGCGAGCGGGTTGGCAAGCTCGCGTTCGCCCGAATAGCGGCTGTTGGGTTTGTCGCTGGTCGCCAGCCACTCGGTTTCCGCGCCCCAGAAAATGTCCGCTTCCGATTCCCAGATGTCGGCACGACCACCTGCGAAACCGAAGGTCTTGAAGCCCATCGAGTCCATCGCGACAGTGCCAGCCAGTACCAGCAAATCGGCCCAGCTCAGCTTGCGGCCGTATTTCTGCTTGATCGGCCACAGCAGACGACGCGCCTTGTCGAGATTGCCGTTGTCCGGCCAGCTGTTTTCCGGCGCGAACCGCTGTGCGCCATTGCCGGCGCCACCGCGCCCGTCGGCGATGCGATAAGTGCCGGCGGCGTGCCAGCTCAAGCGGACGAAGAGCCCGCCGTAATGACCCCAATCGGCCGGCCACCATTCCTGAGAATCGGTCATCAGTGCCGTCAGGTCCTTGATCACGGCATCCAGATCGAGCGTCTTGAACTCCTTGGCATAGTCGAAGCCCGAGTCCATCGGATTGGACTTTGTCGAATGCTGGTGCAGGACGTTCAGGTTCAACTGTTCGGGCCACCAGGCGGCATTGCCATGGGCGCCGGATTTCGCATGCGGGGCGGGGCCGGCAGCGAACGGGCATTTCGATTCGGTAGACATGGTGCTCTCCTTGGGTCGTTTACGGCGAATTCGTCGGGCGAGTGTGGACTCCGCTTACCGATAGATGAAATCGTTTGTTGCGATGACATCCATAGTCACCGTATATCGTATCGACGTCGTCGTCATCGCAGATCGGGGGCCTACCGTACGCGCCTAGGCGTGTGGTTTCCAGCACCCGCTCCGTCAGAGTTGCGCCGGTCGGGCATAATTCGATGATGCCCAACTACTTCAGCGCCTTGCTTCGCCTGTTGCGTCCGCACCAATGGGCGAAGAACCTGCTGGTGCTGGTGGCGGTGCTGACGGCACATCGTTTCAATGACCACCAGGCCTGGCAACACGCATTGCTGATGTTGGTCGCGTTCTGCCTGGCGGCGTCGGCCATCTACGTGATCAATGACGCCGTCGATGTCGAAGCCGACCGCGCGCATCCAGACAAATCACGGCGGCCGTTTGCGAGTGGCGCCTTGTCGCCGACGCTCGCTTGGTGGCTGGCGCCCTTGCTGCTTCTCGGTGCCGCCGCGGTGACGCTGATGTTGAACGTCGAGGCGCAGATCGTGCTTGCGGTCTATGTCGCGCTGTCGCTCGGTTACTGCTTCCTGTTCAAGCGGGTGCTGTGGCTGGACGTGATGGTGCTGGCCGCGCTGTACGTGTTGCGCGTGGCCGCCGGTGCCTACGCGATCATGGTGCCCTTGAGCCCGTGGCTGCTTGGCTTCGCGATGTTTTTGTTCGTCAGTCTTGCGAGCCTCAAGCGCTACGGCGAGTTGATGATGCGCACGCACGACCTGCTCGACGGCCGCGCCTACCGTGCCGTCGACGCGCCGGTGGTGCTGGCGGTCGGTGCGGCCTCGGCCTTGACCGCGGTCCTGGTGCTGGCCCTGTATGTGCAGAGCGCCGATGTGCGCACGTTATATGCGACCCCGCAGTTGTTGTGGCTGGCGGCACCGGTGATGTTGTACTGGCTGGCGCGGCTGTGGACGCTGGCCGGGCGCGGCGAATTGCGCGCCGACCCGATCCTGTTCGCGCTGCGTGATGGCCACAGTTACGCCGCCGGCCTGGCGCTGCTTGCCGTGTTCGGCAGCGCCTTGTGATGCGCGCCTGATGTCGTTCGTTCGTGCGCGCTGGCTGTTCATGTTGCTCGCGACGATCGCGCTTTGGCTCGCGTGGCCGGCGTTGAACGGCGCGTTGCTCAGCGACGACATCTCGCTGTTCCATTGGTTGCTGGATTGGGAACAGGAACGCGGTATCTGGACGACGATCGCGGCGAAGTTCGGCGAAGGTCTGGATGTGCCGAGCCACTACTACCGCCCGTTGGCACTGGTCAGTTATGGCCTCGACCATGTCGTCCATGGCTTCAATGCGCGCGGCTGGCACCTGACCACGTTTGTGATGCATCTGCTGAACGCGGCGCTGGTGATGTGTGTAGCACTGCGGCTGCACGCTGACGCCTGGCGCGCACTGGCCGCAGCCGCGGTATTCGTGTTCTTTCCGCTGTCGGCGGAAGTCAGCATCTGGAGCGCCGGCCGCTACGACGCCTTGGCCGTCAGCGGCATGCTGATCGCCGTCTACGGACACCTGCGTGCTCAAGGCAATGACCGCTGGCGTGCATTGAGTCTCGCCGGGTTCGTGCTCGGCCTGATGGCGAAGGAAGCCGCAATGACAACGCCAGGCTTGCTCGTCGTCGCCAGTTTCCTGCGCAACGAAGGTGGCGAAGGCTTCGGTGCGCGTTGCCTGCGCACGTTGCGCGAAAACATCGGCAGCATCGCGATCTTCTTTGCCTATCTCGGCTTCCGCTACGCGTTGTTCGGTTCGGCCTTGCAGGTGTATCCGGGCAGCGATCCCGGCGCGGCACTCGGCGCCGGCGAAATCCTCGCGCGCTTGTCGGCACTCGCGACCATCCCGCTGGCAGTATTCGCCGACGCGCCGATGCTCGGTTTGATGTGCCTGATTGTCAGCGCCGGTCTCGTTCTCGCTGCCGCATTCAGCGCGCAGCGCGATCGCGTCCTGCCGCAGACTTGGCTGTTGCCGCTGGCTTGGACCGCGCTGTCGCTGATCGCGCTGGTCCCGCATCTCGACAACATCATGAGCACCGGAGAAGGCGGTCGCTTCTACTACGCCACCGCGGCCTGGTTTGCGTTGCTGGTCGCGGGTGCGATTGGGGCGGTGCCGGCCAAACTGCGACTGCTCGCCGTGTTCGCCATCGCCGCCTGTTTTGCCAACGCGCAGCGGCCCTTGCTGCAGGCCTGGCGCGACGCCGGAGTCGCGATGCAAGCGCTCATCCCCGAACTCGATCGCGCCGCTGCAACCCTGCCGAACGAAGCCTTCGCGCTGGTCATGGTCCCCGACCACCTCGGCCCGGTGCCGTTCGCACGCAACGCCCAGGGCGGCATCGTGATGCCGCCGCTGCAGTCACAGTCACTGCTGCCAAAACTCGTTCCCTTCATTCCGGAAGATCGCGCGCAATGGCCGCAACGCATCCGCGATGGACTGGTCGCACAAGTCAAAGCCGACCCGACCGCCGCACCGCGCCTCGATGCCGTGTTCTGCTACGACGCGACGGCACAGCAACTGATCCGCGCCGAGGTTGTACCGGATTGGCGTGATGCGACGGCGTTCGAATTGCAACTGCGCGCATTCATCGCCGCATCCTCCTGTCGTCATGGCTACGAGGAGCTGGGTTTGCACCTTTCGTCCGCAGCCGCAGCCGCTGGCGATTCGACAGTCGCACCGCTATCGTCGCCACCCCACGCGGGCCTGTAGCTCAACGGTTAGAGCAGGGGACTCATAATCCCTTGGTTCACGGTTCGAATCCGTGCGGGCCCACCAACATCAGATTGAGGCCCGCGTGGATGCGGGCAGTGCGGAAAGTCCGCTTCAATCGCAAGCTGCCACAGGGCGTTTGGTATGCACGCTCGACACTCTGTTCTGGCCGTCGCCTTCGCTGTCGGCGACATTCCTTCGGTTTTGGCCACGCTCTCTCCCACCATCGAATGGACGGAAGCAGAAGGCGAGCCGTATGGCGGTGTCTCGGTCGGGCCGCAGGCGGTCTTGGACAACGTCTTCATGAAACTCGGCGGTGAGTGGGACGGCTTCGCTGCGGTCGCGCACGAGTTCGTCGCGGATGGCGCGACCGTTGTGGCGCTCGGCACCTACAGCGGCACCTTCAAGGCCACGGGCAAGAGCTTCGAAGCCCCGTTCGCGCATGTGTGGAAGTTGCAGGATGGCAAGGCGATATCGTTCCATCAGTACACCGATACCGCTGTCCATCTGCGACCGCTTCAGGTGTAGGGCCAGAGTCTCAGCGGGCTACTGCGCGCGCGTGGTGACGACTCTGGCCGGCACCACGAGAACTGTTCGCCGATAGGCGTTGATCGGCCTGCACATATCGCTTCGTCAGTTGCACGCCTTCACACAGTTTCTTGGCCAACGGGCTGTTTTGGTTCTCAACGTTTGTAGCGGTGGCAAAGTCTGCGGACGCGTGCAGCAATATTCATTCGGCCACTGCGTCCGTGTCGCCTTGTAGCGACTTCAGTGCCTGCTGCAATTCGTCGCGCTGCCGCGGATCTTTGGCATCGGCGAGCAAGCGCTCCAGAATTGCGACATGCGCGGTTTGTTGCGCGGCGTCGGCCGGCACCGCGATGTCCGGCTTCACCCCGACATGTTCCCAGTTGGTGCCGGTGACCGGATTGATCGCCTTGCCGGTGGGAATGAACGCGACCAGTCCCTTGGCCAACGCAAACATGTCGCCGGGGTTGGCGCCGCCACCAGTGACTTCGCCGACCAGGGTCGCGCGCTTCTGCGTCTGGAAGTCATACGCACATTCCTCGCCACCGGAGAACGTGTGCGCCGAGGTCAGCACATACACCGGCTTGCTGTAGCGCACGGCCACGGCAGGATTCGTCCAGTACTGCTGCGTGCTGTCGGTCGTTCGGGTGTAGATGTCGTTGAGATGGCGCTTGTCGCCTGGTGCGAAAAAGTGGCTCATCAGGTGCGCGACACTGCTCGGCTCGCCGCCACCGTTGCGGCGCAAGTCCAGGATCAAGGCATCGCTGCCGGACAACAACATGATCGCGGCGGTGTATTCCGCGGCCACCAGTTCGGTCGGCAGGAAGCCGCGAATTTCCATGTAACCGACATTGCCTTCGAGGCGTTCGATCTTGCCGATGCCGAAGCCTTCACTGGCTGCCTGCATTCGACCCTGCACGACCTCGTCGGCAGTCGGCAGCGGCGGTGTCTGGCCCGGTGGCGGGCTGAAACGTGGTTCGTAGCGGACTCTGAAATGGCTGTCCTTGCCGAACTCGCGCATGTCTTTGGTCAGTGCGTCCGACAGGGATTCGATGGACGCGCCGTCATAGCCGCCCGCAGCGTCCTTGACGGTGAGCGCACGCGAGACTTGCGTCGCGATTTCGGGGAAGACGTAATTCGCATCGAGTTGCTGGACCAGGGCCTGCACAATCGCCTGTCGATCCGGCTTGGACAGGGCGCCGGGGGGCGCGGGTTGTGGCTTGGGCTGTGCCAATGTCACCGTGATTGGGGCAAGAACCAGTAGCAGGGCGAGCAAGAAATGTTTCTTCATCGGTATTCCTTTGCAGTATGCGGCGATTCCGCAGGGTGGACTACTAATTCGTTAGTAGTTGGAGACAAATAGAGGCGGCGCTCAGGGCTTTGCATCGAACTGGGTCAGCGTCCACTGGCCCTGCGACTGGGTTGCGGCCACGTCAATCTGCGTGCGCCCGTCCGGGCCGGTCACGATGAACGAGAGCTCTGCGCGACCGCCCGCTTCGTCGTCGCCGACCGACCGGATGAATCCGTCGAACGTGTCCTGCACGACCGTGATCGGTTGACCGGATTGGCGCACAACGCGCGGGTCGGCGGCGACCAGGCGCAGGATGTCGTTGAAGTCGCTTGAGTCGGTGAGTGCAGGCGGCTCCGGCGGCGGCGGTGGCAGTTCGGGCAGTGCCGGCAATTCGGGAGGTGGCGCGGGCAGGGGCGGCGGCAATGGTGGTGCACCGAGGCGCGACATCTCGGACAACCAGATGCGCACCGGCGCGTCGATCGGACGGTCCTGACCATTTTCCTGATACTGCTCGGTCATGCGGCCCTTGGCGTCGACGCTGACGCGGTAGTAGCGCTGCTTGTCGAGGCCGGTAGCGGTGAATTCGCGGTAGTCGCCCGGCCCCAGTTCGCCGTCGGTGGACGATTCGATCCGTAGTCCCGGCAATGCCCGGTTTGGATCGGCGGTGATCGCGAGCAAGGCGGTCGAGGTGATCAAGGCAACGAGACCGAGCGGCAACCAACCGCGGCGGCGGGTTGGCATCGGCGATAACAAACGGGTGATACGGGTCATGAGCGAGCCTCCAGAGGCACTGAGTAACAATCGGGGGGTTGGGTAGCGAAGGCGCTCGAGTTCGGTGAGCGCCTCGGCCAGGGCGATGGCATCCCCGCATGCCAAGGCTGCAAGATCGTCGCAAGCGTGTTCGCGTTCCTGGCGAATGCGGCGGCTCAGCCACCACGCGGCGGGATGGAAGAACAACAGCGACTCGGCGATGCACTGCACTCCGTTCGCAATCCAGTCGAGGCGGCGCACATGCGCCAGCTCGTGCGCGATCAGTGCTTCAACCTGATCGACCGGCAGACGCGTCAGCAGCGACAGCGGCAGCCAGATCACCGGCCGAAGCACATGCGCAGTGAACGGTCCAACGACTTCATCGGCGAGTCGCACCACAATCGTGCGCGAAATGCCGAGCGCTTGTTGCAGTCGATCGACGCGGTCTTGCCATTCGGACGGCAGTGCCGCGTAGGGTTGCTGCGCCCAATGGCCGATCATGCGCCAGCCGACCACATGCCGCAGCAGCATCACCGTCGCACCGATCAGCCAGAACAGGCTGAGCGTCCAGGCCAGCGCGTCCGATTGCTGCACGAACCGCCCCGGCGCGACGTCGGCGACGCTCGCCGACAACGCGGGAATCCAGCTGTATTTGATCTCGACCGCAGGCCGCGCCCAGAAATTGGCGAACTCCAGGGCCGGCAGCGCAACCATGGCCATCAGGAAACCCATGCCGACCGTATGCCGCAAGGCCGCGCTGCGACGGGCCAGCAGTTGAAAGGTGAAGGCCGCGATGACGGCCAGCACGCTGCATTGCCAGAGCGCATGCAGCAGCGCCAGCGCGAGTGCCGGCGCAAAGCCGAATTGTGCGTTCCAGAACGGGTCCATCATCGTTTCCGTTTGGCCTTGGCCTGCGCGATCAGCTGGTCGATCGCGTCGAGGTCTTCGGCACTGGCAGCATCGTCGTCAAGCGCGCGTTGCACCAGGGTCAGGGCCGAGCCGGAAAACGCGCGGCGCATCAGGTCCTTCAGCAGCGACGACTGCACGACCGTCTCGGCGTGTACCGGCACATAGGTGTGTGTGCGCTCGGACTCGTCGCGGCGCACCAGTCCCTTCTCGGACATGATCGTCAGCATCTTGAGCACCGTCGTGTAGGCGGTCTGCTTGCCGCGATTGAGTTCGTCGTGAACCTCGCGCACGGTTGTCGGATCGCTGCGACGCCAAAGCACGCGCAGGATCGCCAGTTCGCCTTCGGTGGGGTGTGGGGGGGCCATCGCGTACTCCAGAAGTTCTACTGCGCTATTAGTACTATGTGGTTAGTAGATAGGCAAGTGCGTATCGAACGAGACGCCGCAAAGACACGAGCCGAATGACACTGACCTCCCGGGCGGCGCATCACGAAGCACTTTACGCTCGCCAATAACGCTGTTATGTTGAGTCCATAACACTGTTATGTGAGTCGTTCGATGCCCGTTGCCGTCCGCACCAAACCCGCCGATCCGCTGCAAACCCGGCGCACTATTCTGGATCAGGCCAGCCAGTTGCTGGCCGAGTCCGGCCCCGAGGCGCTGACGATGCGCAAACTGTCGCAGCGCATCGGCGCGTCGACCATTGTTCTTTACACGCATTTTCGCGACAAGCAGGCGATCTTCGACGAGCTCTATCTCGAAGGCTTCGCGCGCCTGCGCGCCGACCTGGCGCGTGTGCCGCAATCGGATCCCCTGCAGTACGTGATGGATCTCGGTCGCGCCTACCGGCGCTCGGCGGTCGACAATCCGACCTACTACCAGATCATGTTCAGTCGCTGCGTCCCCGGCTTTGACCCGGCACCGCACGGCCGCGAAGCGAGCAAGCAGTCGTTCCTGATCCTGGCCGGCGCGGTGCAACGCTGCATGGACGCAGGCGTCGCGCCTCAGGGTGATGCCGCGCAAGTCGCGCACACCTTGTGGGGCACCTTGCATGGGCTGATCAGCCTCGAACTGTTCGGCTACATGCCGCCGGCGATCAGTGGCGAGGCGCGTCTCGAACACGCGCTGCACATCATGCGCGACGGGCTCTGCCATCCGCGCACAGCGGAGACCGGACGATGATCAATGGCACCCGCTACCAATCTGCAATAGCGGAACAACCTTACGACGCCATCGTCATCGGCTCCGGCCTCGGTGGTCTGACCACGGCCGCGCTGATGGCCAAGGCCGGCAAACGCGTGCTGGTGCTGGAACGGCATTACACCGCCGGTGGCTTCACGCATTCGTTCCGTCGTCGCGGTTACGAATGGGATGTCGGCGTGCACTACATCGGCGACGTGCACAAACCGCATTCACCGATGCGGCGCGTGTTCGACACGATCACCGATGGCCAGCTGCAGTGGGCGAAGATGGACGCGGTGTACGACAGCATGCTGATCCAGGATCAGCGCTACGACTACCACGCCGGTGCCGGCCCATTTCGCGCTGGTCTGCTGCAGCATTTTCCGAAGGCCGGCCGCGACATCGACGCCTATCTGCAGCATGTGCGCCGTGCCAGTCAGGCCGTGCCCGGTCATTTCGGTCCGCGCCTGTTGCCGGCACTGCTGCAAGGCGCGGCGAGCGCTGCGGTGCGACGCTTGTCGGGCGACTACTTCGCGCGCACCACGCATGATGTGCTGAGCGAATGCACGCGCGACCCGAAGCTGGCGTCCGTCCTCGCCGGCCAATGGGGCGATTACGGCACACCGCCGAAACAATCCAGCTTCGCCATGCATGCCCTGGTCGCGCAGCACTATCTGGACGGCGCCAACTTCCCGGTAGGCGGCGCCTCGCAGATCGCGCGCCACATCATTCCGGTGATCGAAGCGAGCGGCGGCGCCGTGCTGGTCAATGCCGAGGTCGACAACGTGCTGCTGCAGCGTGGACGCGTCTGCGGCGTGCGCATGCGCAATGGCGACGAACTGTCCTGCGCGCAGGTGATCAGCGCTGCCGGTGTGCACACGACCTTTTCGCGGCTGTTGCCTGGAGCTGCGGCGCAGGAAAGCGGCTTGCTCGAAAAGGTTCAGCGATTGCCGCGCTCGATTGCGCATCTCGGTCTGTATGTCGGATTGAAGGGTTCGCGCGAAATGCTGGGGCTTTCGCAGTCGAACTTGTGGGTCTATCGCGACTACGATCACGACGCGTCGCTCGCGCGTTTCCTGCAAGCGCCGAACATGGATTTCCCGGTGAAGTATCTGTCCTTCCCGAGCGCGAAAGATCCGGCCTGGGCCAGCCACTATCCGGACAAGTCGACGATCGATGTGATTGCACCGGCGCCGTGGTCGTGGTTCAAGCGCTGGACCGACACGCCATGGAAACAACGCGGTGCCGAATACGACGACTACAAGCAGCAATTGTCGGAACGCCTGCTCGACGAGATCTACAAGCAGGTGCCGCAGACGCGCGGACACGTCGACCACGTCGAGCTGTCGACGCCGCTCTCGACCGCGCACTTCAGCAACTACAGCGGCGGCGAGTTGTACGGCCTCGAACACAGCCCGTACCGGTTTGCGCAACGCTGGCTGACACCGCGCACGCCGATCAAAGGTCTGTACCTCACCGGTCAGGACATCCTGTTCTGCGGCGTCGGTTCGGCGCTGATGTCGGGCGTGCTCACAGCCTCGGCGGTACTCGGTGCGAAGCTGTTGCGCGTCACGCCCGATCTGCTGGCCGGTCGCTCGACGACCTTGGCCACGCAACTCAAGCGCTGGCTCGGCAAGCCGACGATTGCGCCGTCAACGGTCGAACGGCCAATCACGGCGTCGGCATCGCCCTGGTTCCAGGCGCAGTGCGTCGCCGTGGAGCACTTGGGCAGCGACAGCAAGGCGTTTCGTTTCCAGACCGACGCCAACGCGATGCGCCGCTACCGCCCGGGCCAGTTCGTGACCATCGAAGCCGACATCGATGGCCGCCGCGTCTGTCGCTCTTACACGCTGTCGTCGACCCCGACGCGAGCGGACAGCTTCGAGATCGCCATCAAGCGTGTGGCGGACGGCCCGTTCTCGAACTGGCTCTGTGATCAGCTGCAGGTCGGCGACCACTTGAAGATGAGCGGACCGTTCGGCGAATTCAGTTGCGCGCCGAAACCCGCGAAGAAGTTGTTGCTGCTCTCGGCCGGCAGCGGCATCACGCCGATGCTGTCGATGGCACGCTGGATCGCCGACAGCCGCAGCGATATCGACGTCGTGTTCCTGCATGTCGCGCGCAGCCGCAAGGCGCTGATGTTCGGCGCGGAACTCAAGCGACTGGGGCGCGACCATCCGAACCTGCAAGTGCGCGTCTCACTGAGTCAGGAACCCGCTGACACGCCCTGGCGTGGCAGTCGCGGACGCCTGAGCGCGGCCATGCTGCGTCGTTCGGTCAGCGACCTGGCGCAGCGCGAGGTGTATCTGTGCGGTCCGCAGGGCTTCATGGACAGCGCCCGCAAGCTCTTGTTGCAGGACGGACTACCGGAGGCGCAACTGCACATCGAGAGCTTCGATGTCGCCGCCACCTTGTCCGGCAGTGGCGGCGAAGTGCGTTTCGCGACCTCGTCGAAAACCATCACTGCCAGCGGCAGCGAGTCCCTGCTCGATCTCGCAGAAGCCGCCGGCATCGCCATCCCTTCCGCTTGT
Source organism: Lysobacterales bacterium (assembly GCA_043753835.1). GTDB lineage: Bacteria > Pseudomonadota > Gammaproteobacteria > Xanthomonadales > Ahniellaceae > JADKHK01. The sequence continues at coordinate 12,614 of JAYUVY010000001.1, forward strand.
CGCACCGGCCACTGCGGCGAGTGCAAGGTGCGCTGCATCGACGGCGAAGTCAGCATGACGGTGAGCGACGGCCTGTCGCGTGAGGACATCGCCGAGCGCTATGTACTCACCTGTGTCGCGGCGGCCAATGGCGATGTGACGCTCGCGGCTTGAGCAGCGCGATGCCGCTCAGCCGCGGCAGGCGACCGGCAGGTAGCGGTTGTCGATGTCAGACGAACACTTCCATGTGGTGTCGGTGCCTTCGCGCCAGAACCAGAGTTTCTTGCCGGCGAACTTCTGCAGATTGGTCTGATCGGCAATGGTCAGTTCGATGCCGCAATGGCCGCTGTCGAAGGTGCCGAACCAGGCGCTGCTGAATTTCGGATTATGTTCTGTCGTCGCCAGGTCGTGGCCTTCTGGGCAGGCTTGGTCACGAGCATAGGTTTCGGCGAGGCGTGCCTTAAGCGGTGTCGCCACAATGATGAGTTCGGCAATGCGTGCACGCTCGGTGTAGTCGGCATAAGCCGGTATCGCGATCGCGGCGAGGATGCCGAGCACCGGGATCGATACAACGGCGACGATGATGCCGATCACCAGGCAACCCATGCCCTTCTTCGCGGGTTGCGCAACCAGCACTGGCGCGGCTGGCGGTCTAGCACTACCCATCGGCGGCGGCAGCGGCGGCTGATTCGCGGACATCGTCCTCTGCCACGGCATGGCGGCCGCGAGTTCGCCGAGTGCCAACCAGGCACCCTGACCTTCGCGCCACACCAAGGTCTGCGCGTTGATGCGACCTTCGCGCCAAAGCTGCGCCAACCCGTCTTCGTCGACCGGGCCCTGCTGCTGACGCGTGCTGTCGGAGTAAAACCAGGCGGCAATGCTCATCGTGTGCTGCTCACTGTGTCGATTTCCGAAATTTGGCGGTCACAACATACTCAAATTCGCGTACGCCAGCACCAACCATTTTGCGCCGCTGTCGGCAAAGTTGATCTGCACCCGCGCCGAAGCACCGGCACCTTCGAAGTTGGTGACCACGCCTTCGCCGAAACTGGCATGCGCGACGCGCGCACCGAGCTTGATCGGCGGCAGCTCGACGACACCGCCACGCAACAAATTTCGGTCGGCGAGGAAGGCCTCAGTGCTGCGTCCGAACGCCATCGGTCGACTGACCTGCACCTTGGGTCGCACTTCGGCGAGCACGTCCTTCGGGATTTCGCCGAGAAAGCGCGACGGTCGGTTGTAGGTTTCCTGACCATGCCAGCGTCGTGATTCGGCGTAACAAAGCACCAGTTTCTGGCGCGCACGGGTGATGCCGACATAGGCGAGGCGACGCTCCTCCTCAAGTCGATCTTCCTGTTCCAGCGATTTCTGGCTCGGGAACAAGCCGTCTTCCAGGCCGACTAAAAACACCAGCGGAAATTCGAGACCCTTGGCCGAGTGCAGGGTCATCAACTGCACGCAGTCTTCCCACGCCTCACCGGCCGCTTCGCCGGCTTCGAGTGTGGCGTGGGCGAGGAAGGCGGCGATTTCGCTGAGACCGGCGTCGGCGTCGTCGGCATTGCGTTCGAAGCGCGCCGCGACATTGATCAGCTCTTCCAGATTCTCGATGCGGGCCTCGGCATTGCCCTTGCTCTCGGTTTCGAAGTAGGGCTTGAGCTGCGACATCTCGATGGCGTGGGTCATGCGCTCAGCGAGGCTTGATTCATCGCTTGCCTTGGCGAGCTTCTCGATCAATTCGACGAAGCCGCGCAGGGCCGATTTCGCCCGCGCCGCGAGCGTGCCGCCGGCGAGTTCCGCTTCCACCGCCGCCCACAGCGACGAACGCGCATCGCGCGCGCGCAGCCTGAGCGAATCAAGCGTGCGCTCGCCGATGCCGCGAGGCGGCGTGTTGATCGCGCGCTCGAATGCGGCGTCGTCGTCGCGCATCAGGGCGAGGCGCAGGTAGGCAAGGGCGTCTTTCACTTCCGCGCGTTCGAAGAAACGCAGGCCGCCATAGACGCGATACTTCATGCCCTGCACCATCAAGGCTTCTTCGAACAAGCGCGATTGCGCATTCGATCGATACAGGATCGCGGCGTCGCGTGCCGAGCCGCCGTCACGAACCCAGCGTTGTATGCGATCGATCACGAAACGCGCTTCGTCCTGTTCGTTGTAGGCGGCGTACAGATCGATCGGCTCGCCCTTGCCGGCACTCGTCCACAACTCCTTGCCGAGACGACCGCCGTTACGCGCAATTACTGCATTCGCGGCGGTCAGGATGTTCGCGCTGGAGCGATAGTTCTGTTCAAGCTTGAAGGTTTTCGCATTCGGAAAATCGCGCAGGAACTGCTGCACGTTCTCGACCTTGGCGCCGCGCCAGCCGTAGATCGCCTGATCGTCGTCACCGACCACGAAGGTTGCAGCGCGCTCGCCCGCGAGCAGGCGCACGAAGGCGTATTGCAGTGTGTTGGTGTCCTGGAATTCGTCGATCAGCAGATGCTGGAAGCGCTCGCGATAATGCGTCAGCAGCAAGTCGTCGCGCAGCAGGGTTTCGTGCGTGCGCAACAGCAGTTCAGCAAAGTCGACGAGACCGGCGCGTTGGCAGCGGGCTTCGTAGGCGGTGTAGACATCGAGCAGGGTGCGTGTCGCCGGGTTGTAGTCGACAACGACCGCGCCCGGGCGTTTGCCTTCGTCCTTGAGCGAGTTGATGAACCACGCCGACTGCCGCGCCGGCCAGCGCGATTCCTCGAGTCCAAGATCGGCATTGACGCGCTTGATCAGGCGCACTTGGTCATCGGCGTCGAGAATCTGGAAGGTCTCCGGCAAAGCCGCTTCGCGCCAATGCTGGCGCAACAGGCGATGCGCGATGCCATGAAAGGTGCCGGCCCACAAACCACGCGTGCCGTTCGGCATCAGCGACTCGGCACGCGTACGCATTTCGCCCGCCGCCTTGTTGGTGAAGGTGACGGCGAGAATCGACCACGGCGACGCCCGCTCGACCTCGGTGAGCCAGGCCATGCGATGCGTCAGCACGCGCGTCTTGCCGCTCCCGGCCCCGGCCAACACCAGGTAATGCCCACGCGGCGCGCACACCGCTTCGCGCTGTGCCGGATTCAGCGCGTCCAACAGATGAGAAACGTCCATCGGCGAAGTGTAGCCGGGGCGGCGAGGGGTGCTGCGTGATCGAAGGTGGCGGCCATGCACCGATCCAACCTTGATGAAGCAGACCGGGATCAATCAGCTTGACGTGGGGGAGGAGTCCATAGATGAATTGTTGGGCTGCAACCGAGAGGTTAGGACCTCTGTGTATCCGAGAAGCCGTCAAAAAAGCCGGTGAATAAATCACGGAAATTATCGGCCTGAGACCACACTAGAGCAAAGGCAACGAGGAAGCACAGTAGTCGCGTTTCCGCCTTGTGCGTGCGGATATAGGTAGTGATGCGTGTTCGGACAACGTCGATCATGCCTTTTCCTTGAGGTGCGAAAAAATAGCGGTTTCGGCCTGACGCCAATTCTCCGACGGAATCGCCGGACGATGGGTTGGAGTCTGGAATGGCGACGAACTATGCGTCAATGCGATGCGCTTTCTTCGATCGACATTTCGCGCTGTATCGGAATCTGCGCGTCCGGCAGGCGGGGAAGAACCATCGGCGAAGTGCCGCCGGGGCGGCGACGGGCACCGCGAGATTTAGGGTGGTGTCCGTGCGCTGATCCGATCTTGGGAAGTTCAATCAGTCCCTGCCGCTCTTCGTGCCTTGATGCCAGCCACAATGCTTTTTACGGACTCGTCCTTGAATAGCTGTTCACGCTCCGACGTATAGTCACCGTTGCCAGCCCTGAACTGATTCAGGAAGCGCATGGCATCAACGACGCCAAGCTCTTGAACCAATGCATGTTTCGCGCGAATAATCAGCTCAGACATGGGTTGAATGGAGACGCTCATTTTGTGATCTCCGGCACGAGGCCAAGAAGAGTGGTGACTGTGCAGGACAAACCTGGAAGGGTTTTGGCCTTCTCAAAAAATCTGTCATCGCAGGTGCAGAAGAAATCAGCCCTTGCTGTTGATGCGAGCGCCAAATGGATGGCGTCCATCGCACCCAGCCCGTGTTGTTCGAAAGTGGGGCCAATGCCTCTACCGCATCGGTCAGTTGCAGGCGCTCCGAGGCAAGTGCCAGGACTGCAAGAACTTCGTTGCGTCTTGTTTCGTCTGGAATGCGCGAAACCTCATACTCGAGTGCTTCGGAGCCAAGCAGCGACTGCTCGCCAGCTTGCACAGTGGCGAGAACAGCGAAAACCGCTTCTGTTTCAACCCTGATTCTGGGTTGGGTCTGGTCGTCGTGGGGACGTTGCAGGCAGCAATTGTCGAGGTAGAGGCGCATCGTCAGATTCTACTCTTGACCTCTGCGCCTTTGGCCCAAACGCCGCGAAGACGCGAATGGCCCACTCCCAGAAGCAGACTGGGATCAATCAGCTTGTCGTTAGGGAGGATTCGTCGATTAATTGTTGGATCAATCTGTACGCGCGTAGTCCCAGAAGGCAACGGTTATGCCGCGCGGACCAGTAAAGCTGACCGTGTAGTCGTAGTGGGCAGCGCCGAAATTGTAGGTGAAGCCGTATGTAGCCTCTTCGCCTTGGCCGTCGATTAACTCGGTTGGTCCAAGATGACTTGGGTCTTGGCCACGACTGACCAAGTCTTTCTCGACGTAGTCGCGAGCATCTCCCCATTCTTTTCGTTGAGCCCATCCGCCGGTGAGCCAACCTGCGGAAAAAATTGCGCACGCGACAAAGCTGAAAATGGTGACTCGAAGGAGTTTCATTGGGGATGACGCCAATTCTCCGACGACATCGCCGGACTCATGGCTGAAGTCTGGAATGGCGACGAACACTGCGTCAATGCAATCTGCAGCTTCGATCGAGATTCGAAGGCAGGCCGGACATGATGTTGACGCCATATGCCTTTAGTGCCATTTTTGCGCCATGACATGGGCCGTCGAGTTTTTCACGGACTTCGAGCCAGAATTCGATGCGCTGCCGCTGTCGGTTCAGGACGAATTGCTCGCACAGGCCTTGGTCATCGAACACTTCGGTCCGCGGCTGCTCGTCCTCGTGTAGACACGCTGAAGGGCTCTCGGCACGCCAACATGAAGGAACTGCGCTTTGATGCCGACGGCGGGGTCTGGCGCGTGGCATTCGCTTTTGACCCACGACGACATGCCGTGTTGTTGGTGGCAGGCGACAAGTCCGGGCGCAGCGAAAAACGCTTTTACACCGGGTTGATCGCCAAGGCCGACCAGCGGTTCAACACCCACCTGCAACGCACGGCTTCGAAGAGGAAATGACCATGGCCCGCTCACTCACCGACAAGATTCGACAATTGCCCGCCGCCCGTCGCAAGAAGGTCGAGGCCCGTGCTGCGGAACTGATTGCCGAAGAAATGTCCCTGCGCGACCTGCGCAAGGCGATGAACCGCACCCAAGTGGAAGTCGCGAAGGTCCTGAATGTGGGTCAAGACACGGTATCCCGCTACGAGCAGCGCAGCGACATGCTGCTTTCCACCCTGCAGGGCTATGTGCAGGCCATGGGCGGAGAACTGGGCCTGGTCGTCACCTTCCCCAATCGCAAACCGGTCAAGCTGAAGTCACTGGGCGTGATTGCGGCATGATCGTCAGGTTGGCGTGACCATCAGGCTACGCCCGGCATCACGATGTGATCGTCCAGACGATCGCTCCATTCGCCCGTCAGTGCGTGATCCCGGCAACGCGCGAGAGCGGCTGATCGGTCGCAAGATGCGGCGACACGAGCTCATGCCCACGCGGCGTCACCGATCGACGTCGCGAACCGAGTCGCGCTCAAGCGTCGGTTGGCGGCTCGCTGCGCACAAACACCATGGTCCAGTTTGTTTCCCAGGTTGCGCCGGCGTCGGCCGAGAAGGCCTGCTCCCAGATCGGATCGCTACCCGGGTTGGCATGCCAGACGAAGCGAACCTTGATCGGTCGGCCAGCCAATGTGTCTTCGGCATAAAAGGTGCCCGTGGTGCCGTTGAATTGGCCGACCACTGGTGTATCCAGGCGATGCGGCGCGCGGCCATCCAGCCACCAGATCGCCCAGGTCGCGGTGATCGGGTCGAACGACCGGAATGCGGCGGCGCGCACTTCCTCGGTCGGAAAATAGAGAACATTGTCCTCGACATTGCCGAATCCATTGAGAATCTTGCGCGTGGATGACTTGCCCTGGAACTCAGTCCAGTCTTCGCAAGCGCACAAGCGCTCATTGAGCCGGCGATGGCGAACGATCCAATCTCCGATGATGAAATCGAAGTCGCTGGGAGCGGGCAATTGATCCGGGGTATGCATGTGCAGTGACTCGATGGTTGGTCGCGAATGATGACTGGGGATCGGACGAGTCCGTCGATGAATCACGGCACTGGGCCATGGACGATGGCCACCAAGATAGAGCCGCCGAACACCAGTGCGCACAGGCCAATCAACGTGATGTGGCGAATCGCTTGCGGCACGGTGCGCTGAGCAAAGCGTTGATGCCACTGCCACGGGACGAGCAAAAGGCAAGCCGTCGTCACGATGAGTAGCCACGCGAAAGCGCTGAACAGTGCGGAAAACGGCATGCGTGGCGCATGCACCAGAAAAGCTGCGCCGACGATGAGGCGAGCCAGCATTTCGCCGTAGTGCTTCAGCGGGGAATCGGCGAATCCCAGCAGGAATCGTTTGGCGAACGCTGGCGCAAATAGCGCAGCGACGCCGAGTGCGGCGAAGTAGACGCCGACCACCAGGACAACTGCGAGTGCGAGGAGTTCGATCATCGATGAGCCTGTGTGCGTCATGGGCAGTGGGTGTCAGGCGACCGCGCTTTTCTTTGGTCTGTTCGCTCCGCAGAATGAAGGTCATTTGGAAACGTTGTCGGCAGGCCGACCATCATTGAGCCGCGAAAGCACTTCACGCCCGCATGGCTAAAAAATCGCAAGCAAGGCTGCAAAGTTACTGCGCAAGGTCCAAATCACCACGGCGATATTGACCAAGACGGTAAGCCAAAAGACTGCCTGAAATGAAGCTTTGACGGTCTTGTGGCGAAATTGTTGCTGAGCGATGAGTGCACCAGGCCAGCCGCCAATCAGATCCATGAAGTGCAGGGTGTTCTCTGGTACGCGCCGCGAATTTTTTCCTGCGGCCACCTTGTCCAATGCGTACGCGATGTAGGACAGGCAACTCAAAATCGAGTAGCCGACCGGGATGACCGCCGGGAGCTTGCCGAATAAGGTGCCAATTACAGATGCAAGTAGGAAAGCGATTGCGATCGCCAATCTTGGTAGTTGCCTACTTTGCGTTTTTGGCGTGCGTGGCGCTGATTCTTCTACGCGTCTCATAGTTTGATTTGTTGGCGGCGAACGCCAATTCGCCGACGACACCGCCGGACTCACAGTTGGAGTCTGGAATGGTGACAAACACTGAGTCAATGCGGTTCGTTTTCGGGGTCGACATCGGAAGGCGAGGCTTACCTCGGACGGCGTGTCGGCACCGAAGCCGATCCCATGGCGCTGATTCGCGTTTCATCGCGCACAGTTTTTCGTAGCAAATGTGTCGAAATGCGCTGGAAAGTTGCTATCTTTGCCGCGCCAATTTGGCAAGATCGGAGTGAATTATGGCTATCAAGACCCCCCCGGCAGCAAAGGCGGCGAAAGCCGCGAAGCCGATTTCGGAAGTGATGAACAAGACCAACCTGGTGAGCTTCATCGCCGAACGTTCTGGCGTCGCGGCCAAGGATGTCAAAGCGGTATTGGCCGGTCTCGAAGACGCCGTCACCGCCTCGGTGTCGAAGAAAGGTGCAGGTGAATTCGTTTTGCCTGGCCTGCTCAAGGTGACCTCGGTGAAGGTGCCGGCCAAGCCCAAGCGCAAGGGCATCAACCCGTTCACCAAGGAAGAACAGTGGTTCGCCGCCAAGCCGGCGAGCACCAAGCTCAAAGTGCGTCCGTTGAAGAAGTTGAAGGACGCCGCGCTTTAATACGCCGCGCTGAAGTCCGTCCAACCCGGGGTGGCGGCGACGCTGCCCCGGGTCGTTGTGCCCCGCGTAGGCTTTCGATCTAACCCGTTACGCCAACCCGTGCTTCATCGCGTGCCGCCTTGCGAAACAGCTGCGCCGACATCAGCCACATGGCGACGAAGAATCCGGTCAGTACGAAGATGTAGCCCTCGCCGATGACCACGGTGATGATCGACACGACGGCTTGCGCGACTGCGGTGACTTCCATCGCGCGCGCCAGGTTCCGTGCTTCGAGACGCGTCAACACAACGGCAATGAAACCGATCGCGAGTACGCCGAAGAACATCTGATTCGCCGCGTTGTTCTCGTTGCCGATGATGCCGACTGCGAGATTGATCCATGTGATCAGGAACGCATTGACGACGGCGACACCGGCCGCGACCACATAGGCGTTGCTGCGCGCCGGCAGCATCAGCAGCACCGCCGCGCCACCCCAGACCACCCAACGCATCCGCGTCCATAGCGGACTGCTTGCAACGCCCATCTGTGCGGCCATCGTCTTGTCTCCATGCCCGTGCAACGAGCCGCGTCGTCGCCTACAAACCAAGCACGCTATGAGATCCCAGGCGGACGAGGCGCAGCGTCTTGATGTCGGGCTTCTGGTAGATCAGCACGAGGTCGGGCTTGAGGTGGCAGTCCCGATGGTCGCTCCAGTCACCGCTCAGCGCGTGATCGCGGCAGCGCTCGGGCAAGTGTTGATCGGTAGCGAGGAGTGGCAGCACTTCTCGCAGCAATTCATCGAGCGAGGCGCGGAAAAGGCTCTTCTGCTCGCGCTTGTAGTCGCGCTTGAACCGGGTCGTCCATTCAATCGCCCGCATTGAGGCTGGCCAGCAACTCATCTACGGTGTTGACGCGCGGCAAGTTCCCGGCCCGCGCCTCGCGCATCGCGGCGATGGTCGTATCGTTCGGGATCAGCGGCTCGAAGGGCAGCGCTTTCTCTCGGGCCACCCGGGTCAGCATCAGGCGGAACGCATCCGAAACCGTGAGCCCCATGGACGCGAGCACGACCGCGGCTTCGTCTTTGATCGTTTCATCGATGCGGGCACGAACAACGGCATTGGCAGCCATGGGGTGATCTCCTGATTCGGGCCACATTGTAGCCCAACATCGATTTCAGCGCGCAAATGGCGTGAGCTGCAGGTTTGAAGACATTCGAACCGGGATACGCCGCTCAAGTCGCCTGCGGCACTGCTCGCGGCAACGGCCTCGCGATTTGCCACGCGACGGTGATCGCGACGAGGAGCAGCAGCGCGGCCATCAGCATGCTGGCGCCGGGGAGGTTGAAGGCGCGTTGGGGGCCGATGAAGGCGGCGAAGGTTTGCGTGAACAGGCCGGGGCCGATCATGCCGGCGACGCCCATCAGGCTGGACAGCGCGCCCTGCAGGCGACCTTGTTCATGCGGTTGCAGTTGCGCCGTCATCAGCGCCTGACCGGCAGCGCCGCTCAGCCCCCAGAACGCCATCACCGGAATGCCGGCGAGCATCATCCACGGCGTCGATGCCAGGCCGTAGATGATGAAACCGACGGCACCGAAGGCGAGACCCGCGATCAGGGCGCGGCGTTCGCCGATGCGCGGCACGATGCGACGCACGAGGCCGGCCTGCACGATCGCCGTGGCCACGCCGACGAGCGCGAGCGCCATGCCGACTTCCTTCGGTCCCCACTGGTATCGATACGCCGTGTACAACACGAAGGTGCTCGGCAACACGTAGTGAGCGAGGCTCGACAGGAAATGCACGCTGGCGAGACCGAGCAGTTGTCCGTGGTTCTTCAGCCAGATCAGCGAACCCAGCGGATTCGCACTCTTCCACTGGAAACGCGCGCTGCGCTTTTCCGGTGGCAGCGATTCCGGCAACACGAAATAGCCATAGCAGAAGTTCGCCAGGCTCATCGCTGCCGCAACCCAGAACGGCAGATGCGGATTGATGTCGCCGAGCAGGCCACCGAGTGCCGGACCAACGACGAAGCCAAGCCCGAAAGCCGCGCCGATCATGCCGAACGCACCGGCGCGTTTTTCCACCGGTGTGACATCGGCGATGTAGGCGCTCGCGGTGGTGATGCTGGCCGCGGTGATGCCGGAAATTGCGCGACCGATGAACAGCCAGGACAAGGTCGGCGCCAACGCCATCAGAATGTAGTCAAGGCCAAGACCGAGATTCGACAGCAGGATCACCGGTCGCCGACCGAAGCGGTCGGACAACGCACCGAGGATCGGCGAAAACAGGAACTGCATCGACGCCCAGAGCATGCCGGCGTAACCGTAGAACTGCGCCGCCCGCGCGGTGTCACTGCCGAGAAATCCTTCGAACAGATGCGGCAGCACCGGAATGATCATGCCGAGCGCGAGGATGTCGAGCGCGACCGTGATCAGGACGAAAACGAGGGCCGCTTTGCGTGGTTTGGGTGTGTCGGTGGTGGTCATGACAAGCTTGGCTGGCGAACGCGCGAGGCTATCAGCCTTGCGCGTTCGTCGCCTTGCTTGCAGCGCGCATCAGGGGGAAGTAACGCGCAGAAAGCGCGCGCAGATGCACCACGCGCTGGTCGTCGTCCGGCATGCGCTGATCGAGCCAGTCGATCCAGCGCTCGAGTTGCACGCGCGGCCCAGTGTCTTCCGGTTGCGTCACCGCGCGGCAGAATTCGGTGTAGGCGAGGATGTAGTAATCGGCTGAGGAGCGCTGACCGCGATAGTTGGCGTCATGGCGTTCAAGGCCAGCACAATCGGGCATCGTGCCGCGCAGCAAAGCCAGACGCACGCTTTCGGTATCGATGATGACGGCATCACTCGGCGGGCTCGCCGGGTCAATCAACGCGCGCGCGGCAGCCATCTCGACATCCGCTTCGGGAAAGCGGTTCAAGTCGATCAGGATCGCGGCGCGGAAGAAGCGCAGCGTGCGCAATCGACCGAGGCTGCTCGGTTGATCGGTCTGCGCGAAAGCAATGCCACGATCGACCCAGGCCAGTGCGTCCTGCCAATGACCGCGACGCCATTCCAGCTCGGCGAGCAGACGGCGCACATAGCCCAGAATGCGCGGACTGACGCGGGCGTCGTTCGCTGCAACAACCGCGTCGTGTCCGGTCTTCGCTTCGTGAATCGCTTCCTCGTAACGACCGAGTTCGCCGAGCGTACGCGCCAGATTGGCGCGGTTGTGTTGCACGCTGACCACGTCGAGCTTCGGTTGTTGCAGGCGCGCCGTCAGCGCGGCGCGAAACGCGGCTTCGGCGAGCGGCAGATCGTCCTGCGCAGCCCAGGAGAATCCGAGGTTGTTCTGGATCGCGGCGATCGTGTCCAGCGGCGACGGATCCTGCTTCTGCAGATCGTCGACGAGCGCGCGCAACAGCACGCGGCCGCGCTCCGGTTCCTGCGTTTGCACCAGCACGTAGCCGAGACGGTTGCGCAGGTCGATCATTGCGCCTTCGGTTTCGGATACGCCGAGCGCACGCATGCCGGCCAACGCCTCGGCGAACACGGTCGCGGATTGGTCGAAATGGGCATCGTTCATCAACAAAGTCGCACGCTGCACCTTGATGCGTGCGCGTTCGCGATCGGCTTCCGATCCGAGGCCAAGCAGCGCCTGTTCGGCTTCATCCAGCGCCGCATGCGCTGCCGCCGTGTGGTCAAGGCGAATCAGCGCATTGACGTGCGTGCGCAGCGCCATTGAAAGTTCAAGCGCGTTGCCGAGTTCGCGGCGCAAGCGCACGGCCTCTTCGGTGATCCCTGAAAAGTCATGGCCGCCATGCACGGTGAAAATGGCCCTGGCGATCGCCAGCAGCAATGCGGCGCGCGTGGCCGGTTCGACCACTTCGTTGCGGATCTGGTCGCGTGCCGCGGTCAGCAATCCGATTGCCGTGACTTCAGCGCCGGTGATTGGATCGGGCTCGGCGTTGCCGAACACGTTGACCATGAAGTCGGTCACTTCGTTGGCCCGCGTCGCTTCGGATTCGGCGCGCAGGCGCGCGGCGACCGCATCGCGGCGTTGCACCTCGGCGACGACCGCTGCGGCGATGACGCCCGTCAGCGCCAAGGTACCGAGTGTCATCGCGAACGCGTGGCGGCGCAGGAAGCGGCCGGCGATGTAGCGGAAATTGCCCTGGCGCGCGGCGACCGGTCGCTGTTCGAGATGACTGCGAATGTCTGCGGCGAACTCGGCCACCGAGGCGTAACGTTGCGTCGGCTCCTTGCGCAACGCCTTCAGTACGATGGCGTCGAGATCGCCGCGCAGGGCGTTGCGCACGCTCGCCACGTCGATGTCGCGATCCGCGCGCACGGCGTCCGATGGTCGCGTCGGCGTCTGTTCAAGCACGGCGATTTCGTAGGCGCGCGGCGAGGACTCGTCGACGCGATACGGACGTGCGCCGGTCAACACTTCGTACAGCACCAGACCGAGCGCATAGATGTCGATCGCAGTAGTGACGGTTTCGCCGCGGATCTGTTCCGGTGCGGCATAGGCCGGGGTGAACGGCGCAGCGCCGACCGATGCCGTGCTCGTGGCGTCACTTACGAGCAACTTGGCGACGCCGAAGTCGAGCAGCTTGGCGCGGCCTTCGCGATCGACGAGGATGTTCGAAGGCTTGATGTCGCGGTGCACGACCAGGCGTTGATGCGCGTACTCGACCGCATCGAGCAGGGACAGGAACAACGCAAGTCGTGCCGGTGTGCCCAGGTGTTCGCGCTGGCAGTACTCGAGCAGGTTCGCGCCGTCGACGAACTCCATGACGATGTAGGGCGTGCCATCGACGGCGACGCCGCCATCGAGCAGTCGCGCGATGCGTGGGTGCGCGAGGCTGGCCAGAATCTGCCGTTCCGAGCGCAGCCGCGCGTGCAAGGACGACGCGCCGTAACCTTGCCGGATCAGCTTGATCGCGACTTGTTGTGCATATTCGCCGTCGACGCGATTAGCGAGAAACACCGCGCCCATGCCACCGCGCCCAAGCACGCGTTCGATCTTGAAGGCGCCGATGCGTACCCCGAGCCAACGCCGTTCGTCGACATCGTCGCTGTCGGCGAGCAAGGCATCGACCAGATCGGCAGAAGCGCCGAGGCCAGGCACAGTTGGCTCGTGCTCGGCGGCAAGGTCGGCCGCGAGCAGGGATTCGACTTCGCGCCGCAAGTCCGGGTCGTCGGCACATGCTGCGTCGAGCACGGCGGCACGCGCGGCGCTGTCCAGTTCGACGCAACGTTCGAACAAGGCGCGGGCGCGCTGCCAACGGGTGATGGGATCGGGTTCGGTCATGCCTGCGGTTTCCGGGTCGTTGCACATACGGCCTTCGCCGACTCGGCGGATCATCGCCCGAATAACACGCGAGCGGGACGAAAATTCACGCTTCCGTTAGCCTAGCGTCATGGGCTTCGATGCCGATCTGACCAGCGCCTTGAACAGCGGCAACGCCGGCGAGCGTGACCGCCTGCTTGGCGTTGTGCATGAAGACCTGCGTCGCATCGCGCGCGCCGAGCTGTCGCGGCATCGTCGCGGCGAAACTTTGAATACCCAGGCCCTGGTCAACGAGGCCTATCTCAAGCTGTTTGGCGGCCACGTCGCGAGCTTCGAGAACCGCAAGCACTTCTTCGCCACGGCAGCGCGCGCCATGCGCCAGATCGTCATCGACTACGCGCGCGCGCGCCTTGCCGACTGCCGTGGCGGGGGCGCCGAACACGTGTCGCTGGACGCGCTGGAAGTGCTGCCGCTCGCCATCGACGCCCAGGCCGAACAACTGGTCGGCATCGACGCCGCACTGACCAAACTCGCCGCACTCGATCCACGCCTCGCCGAAGTCGTCGAACTGCGCTTCTTTGCAGGACTGGAAGTCGAGGAAGTCGCCGAACTGCTCGGTGTTTCCGCGCCCACGATCAAACGCGACTCGCGCACCGCGAAGGCGTTTCTGGCGCGCGAGTTGGGTGCTGCCGCCTGAGCGGGAAAAGGATCGTCGGCCTTCCTGCACATGAACGTGCGCGCACGAGCTGGTTGAATCTCGCTCGGCTCATGGAGATTCACGATGCGCACATCGGTCCTGTCCCTGCTTTGCAGCGCGCTGCTGCTCACCGCCTGCACGCAAGCGGCCGAGCCGGTGCTCGGTGGTCCCTGCGAAGGCTGCGAATTGGTGTTTGCCGGACAACCTGCCGAGATCGCGGCGCAGGCGCGCATTGCGCCGGTGGGTGAACCTGGCGAGCCGCTGCAGATCGATGGCGTGGTCAGCGACCGCAATGGCAAGCCTGCGGCCGGCATCATCATCTACGCCTATCAGACCGATGCGCGCGGCCACTATCCGCGCGCCGAAACGCGCCATGGTCGACTGCGCGGCTGGGCACGCAGCGATGCCGAAGGGCGGTTCCGCTTCGACACGATCCGTCCGGCCAGCTACCCAGAAACCGATATTCCGCAGCATGTGCACCTGCATGTGATCGAGCCCGGGCGTGGCACTTATTACATCGATGATCTGGTCTTCAGCGACGATCCGCTGCTGACTTCGCGGCAGCGCACGCAAATACTGCGTGGACGTGGCGGCAACGGTCTGGCGACACCGCAGCGCGATGCCGATGGCGTCTGGCACGCGACCCGTGACATCCGTCTGGGTGCAGGTATCGGCGCCGGAAGTCCGGCCGGCCGCTGAGCACACGGCACGCGATTCGGGCGGCAGCCGCTGCCTGCGCATAGACTTGCGCACCGCGACCGGATTGCCGATGAACTTGCACAGACCATTTCATACCCATGCCTGGTGGCGACAGCCGTCGGCGACGATGAGTTTTGCACTGGCTCTCAGCATCGTGATCTATCCCTTTGCCGACGAGACGCGCGGCCTGCGCACGCTGGCGCAATTGCTCGATGTCGCCGTGGTGCTGATGGTGGTGCGCTTGATCCGCGCACAGGCGGTGCTGTGGCGCTCGGGTTGGGTAATCGCTATTCCGACCATCAGTCTGCAGCTTTGGCATCTGGCGCAACCGACGGTGGGGGTCGAACTGACGATGCTGGTGGCGCAGGTGGTGTTCCACGGTTACGCCGCGCTCGCCCTGCTGGCGTATGTCCTGCTCGATGAAGAAATTTCCCTCGACGAACTGTTCGCGATTGCCGGCATCTACATGCTGCTCGGGCTGTTGTGGGCCAGCGCCTACGCCATCGTGATCCTGTTCGATCCCGGCGCAATCTTCATCAACCCGACCAACAATCCGGATGGCGTCACCGGTTTCGGCGATCTCGTCTATTACTCGCTGACCACGCTGACCAGCACCGGCTATGGCGAGATCACGCCGGTCAGTCCGGCGGCACGCGCTTTGGCAATGCTGCAGCAGATCGTGGGCGTGTTGTTCGTCGCGATCCTGATCTCGCGTCTGACCAATCTCTATCGCGCCCGCAAAAGCTGAGCGAGTCAGGGCTTCGCGCGCTCTTCCAGCAGCGGCGGTGTCGGCGATCCGGCCTTCTGATAACGCCCGTCAAAGGCCACCGTCCAGGTCTTGCCACCGTCGTCCGTGCTCTCCCACAGCTGGCGCACGATGTGGTTCGCGAGCGGCCACCAGGTGATGCGTTGCGTGCTGACCTTGCCGGTCTTCGGGTCCGGTTGTTCGCCGACCAGCACCATCGCGTCGCCCTTCAGGCCGCCGTGCAGCAACAGCGTATTGCCGCCGTTGTCGACCCAGAACTGGGTCCAGCGGCCATGGCTCGTGTCGTACATGTTGTGGCTGCGGCCCTCGACCCCGCCGCCGCCGCGCCAGTGTTCGTCGATCACACAATCGCCGAGCAGCTTGCTGATCTGGCTGCTGCCGACCAGGACGCCCTTCGGGTTGTACACGTCCCAGTCGCCGACCCAGAAATCGAAGTCGCGGAAGTGACCGGCGACGCAGGCCATGCCGGGTTTGGGTGGCGCGGGTGAGGGTGGCGCGGGATCAACGGCACAAGCGACTGCCGAGGACAAAAGACCGAGGGCGAGCACGGGCCAGCAGCGCAACAGGTTCATCGGACGCTCCATCAGGTTCAATCGCGCTTGAGCTTGCGCTCGAAGAAATCGACAACCAGGTTGTAGGCGTGTTTCTTCATCCACGGCGCGGCGATGCCGTGTTTGCCACCGGGATAGGTCATCAGCTCGAAATTCTTGCCGCGCTGCTGCAGGGCACTCATCAGCTTGGTGCTGTGCGTGAACAGCACATTGTCGTCGGCCATGCCGTGGATCAGCAGCAGGTCGCTCTTCATGCCATCGAGATGCGCGAACACCGTGCTCTTGGCGTAGCCATCGACATTGTCCGCCGGCTGGTCCATGTAACGCTCGGTGTAGTGCGTGTCGTAGAGCGCCCAGTCGGTCACGGGGGCACCCGCGACGACAGCAGCGAAATCATCGGAAGCCTGACCGAGCAGATGCAGCGCCATGTAGCCGCCGTAGCTCCAGCCGAACATGCCGATCTTTTCGCCGTCCACCCAGGGCTGGGTGCGTAGCCATTTCACGCCTTCGCGTTGGTCGACAACCTCGACGCTGCCCATCTTCCGGAACAGCGCTTCTTCGAACGCCTTGCCGCGGCGGTCCATCCCGCGGTTGTCGAGCTGGAACACGACGAAGCCGCGGCGCACCAGCACCTGGTGGAAGCTGTCGCCCCAGCTGCGGGTGACATTCTGGCCATGCGGCCCACCGTAAATGTTGACGATCACCGGATACTTGCGATCAGGTTTGAAGTCCGACGGCTTGTACACGCGATAGAGCAGTTTTTGTCCCTCGGCACCGGTGATTTCGCCGAATTCCGGCGTCACGTGTTCGGTCGCGTAGGGCCAGTACGGATGGCCTTCGGCGAGGGCGTTGCCCTCGAGCGTTGCAAGCTCGGCGCCACTGGCGTCATACAACTTCACCTGTGGCGGCGTCGCCGGATCGGAATACCGACCGACGAAGACGTTGGCCTGCTTCGGAAAGCTGGCGTCGTACCAGCCGCTGCCACGGGTGATCTGGCTGACGTCACGTACCGCGGTCGACAAGGTGGTGACATAGACATGTCGCTGCGTCGGATCGGGACCCCCGGAAGCGAAGAACACGCGGTCGTTCTTTTCATCGACGGCGAGCAAATCGTCGACCACCCAGTTCTCCGGCGTCAGCGCATATTTCATCGCACCATCGGCGCCGTGCAGATACAGACGCTTGAAGCCGTCGCGCTCGCTCGGCCAGATGAAATCACCGCTGGCTTCCAGAAAGTGCAGGTCGTCAAACAGGTTGACCCAGGTGTCGCTGGTTTCACTCAGCAAGGTGCGCATCGCGCCGTCTTTCGCAGCCCACGCGCGCAGATCGAGCTTGCGCTGGTTGCGCGTCTGCACTTGCACACCGAGCGCGCTGCTGTCGGCAAACCATTTGGCGCGTGCCAGATAGATGTCGTCATCGCTGCCGAGATCAACCCAACGCACCTTGGCCGCGCCTGGCAACAATGTTGCCCGTTCGCCATCGGTGATCACCGCTGCTGCCGCAGTATCGACCATGCGGATCACGCCGAGCTTGACGGTCGCATTGGGCTGGCCAGCCGCGGGATAACGCTGCTCGATCACCGCCATGCTGTCGGCATTGATTTCGAAGCGGCGCTGCACCGGCACCGGGGTTTCATCGACGCGCGCAAACGCGATCATGCTGTCGTCCGGTGCCCACCAGTAGCCTTCGAAGCGGCCCATTTCTTCCTGCGCGATGAACTCGGCAACACCGTTGCTGATCAAGCCACCACCATCCTGCGTGAGCTGGATCGAACGGTCGGTCGCGAGCTCGATCACCCACAGATTCTGGTTGCGCACGAAGCTGACGTACTTGCCCTTGGGCGACACCCGCGCGTCGGTCGCGAAGCCGAGTTCCTTGCTCGTCAGTTTGCGCACGCGTTCGGCTTGCGCGGTCTCGTCGACGACGAGCTGGTACAGGAACACTTCGCCATTGAGCGGAAACAGCAGCGACTGGCCGTCCGGTGAAAAGCCGTAGTCGATGATGCCCTTGAGGCTCGCCGTGCGCGCGCGTTCGCGGCGCGCTTTTTCCTCATCCGACAAAGTCTCTTCGCCCGGCATCAGCACTTTCGAATCGACCAGCAGTCGCGTCGCCTTTGAAGCGATGTCGTACTCCCACAGATCAAGCTGGTACTGATCGGTTTCCTTGCCGCGCAGGAAGGTCACGCGCGTGCCATCCGGCGACACTTTCAGATTCTGCGGTGTCTTGCCGGCCAGCGCGGGCGCGTCGTAGATGCGGTCGATGTCGAGTTGTTCGGCGCTTGCGCAAGTCAACGGCATCAACATCGCGGTCACCATCAGGCAGGAATTAAGCAGGGCGCGCATGGTCGTGGCTCCTAGGGGTCGCACTTTCTAGCATTATGGCCGCTGCGGTGAAAGCTGGGCTGGGATGGATCGTGCGGGCGTTGCTGCCGTCACGCAGCGCGTACACGAAGTTCGCGCGTCAGTTGACGATGCGTGCGTTGATGCTGCGGTTCATCGCGTGCCAAGCCTCGCAATTCGCTCCAAGGTCTCGGCGAGTTGGCGGTAGTCGGCTTCGCGCTTTTCGGGACTGCGCTTCGCGAGGTTCTGTAGCTTGCGTCGCACGGCAGGTAGTCGGGCCGCCTCGGGCAAGCCAATGAGGGTGAAATCGGGTGCTTCGCGTTCGACCGACACCAGAAAGGCGTGAGCCGCTTCGTCCATCAAATTGGGTAGTTGCGCGAGCAGTCTTGTGCGCGTCTCCAGCAGCAACGCAACCGTCACCGGTTTCGCGGTCATGCCTTCGAACTGAGTGCGAAATGCGGTTGCGAGGTCACGCGGCTCAGTGGGTTGCAGAAGTTCTGCTGCCGGCTTGGGACTTGCGGTCAGGTACACCAGAAAGGTACGCCACAGGTGCGCATCGAGACGCCCGGAGTCGAGCAGCAAACCTACGTCGAACAGGTCTCGCGGATGCTGTCGGCTCAAGGCAGCGGCGAGCTTGCCGGCGTATAGGTCGGCGAAGTCGAGTACCTGCATCTGCGCGAAGCCGAACTCGGCCTGCACGCGCGGCTGCACGATCATCACTCGCACCGGATGCACCGTCCCGCGCATCACTGCGGTCGTTTCGATCTGTACGCGTACACCCGGCCGCGATGCGATCAATCGGGTGACGCCTTTCGCGCCAGCCGGAGCCGACGCTGCGACATGCAGACGCAGGGGCTGTGTCCGCAAAACTTGGGCCAACGAGTCGAATGCCGCAGTGATCGCTCGTTGATCTTCCTCGAAATTGCCGGTCGGGAGCCAGGTCAGATCCACATCGACCGACAGCCTTGGCAGGTCGTGCTCGAACAGGTTGATCGCGGTGCCGCCTTTGAGCGCAAACCGCGGTTCGAGTGCGATCACCGGCAACAGATCAGTCAACAGTTGCAGGCGTTCGCGAAACGGGTCAGCCCAACTGTTCATCGAGGTCCTTGGGCAGGCTGATCAGATACGTCGGGTGCAGGCGCTCGCCGGCGCGAAGCACACGCTTGCCTGTACCCAGGTCGACGCCTTGCAGGTTTAGGTGAGCGAACCAGGCATGGTGATGGCGTTCCGCCAGCGACAGGAACAGGCGCTTCACCTTGACGCTGGCGCAGCGGCGCAGCAATGCGCTCATCAGCGCCGGACGAAGCCGCGACATGCCCTGGAGGATTGCATCGACCTCGGCCACCGAAACGGTTTGCGGGACGCCGAGTAACAGCTCCAGGATGGCCCGCTCGGGCATTGCCGCCACGAGTAGAGACTCCGGGCGGTCTCCGGGAATCAAGTTCAATCCAGCTTCACGCAGCTTCGCTTGGTCAGCCATCAGGTCGGTGGTCAGCGGCGTCAGTTCAAGCTTTGCATCTGATCGCACGGTGAACGTTTCCGGCAAACCCAGCTGGTTCGCCCAGGCGGGTAACTTTGCTCGTCCGAAAAGAGTCACCGTCGCTGGGCCCATCCTCAGGTAGTGATCCTGACCTTGATGGCTGAGCGCATGTCGACCGCCTACGTGCAGCGGCAGCGCGGCGAGACGTTGCAGCGAGAACACGACGATCTGCCAGCTCAGCTTGCTCCCGGTTCGGTGAAACACGCCTCGCGCGGGTGACTGCAGCCAGCCGCGCTGAACATAGTGGCTCAGCAGACTGCGCGAATAGCCGCGTGCTGACAGCCAAGGCGAAGGCACCAGCCAACCGTCGCCGAGTTTGGCGAGCAGCGGGTTTAATTTCTCTACATTTTGTCCAAACATGTTGGACATCTGAGCATAAAATCAAACTCATTGCGACTCTTGGTTTAAGTAATCACCAAAATGTCCAACTGAACTGGACAAATTGTGTCGAACCCGAGAATAAATCAGCCCCCACTGGCGAACGCCAACCTACTTGCCAATACAAAAGCTCGAGAAGATCGCGCCGAGCAGGTCGTCGGCGTTGTAGTCGCCGGTGATTTCGGACAGCGCGAGCTGTGCTTGGCGCAGTTCTTCCGCGACGAGTTCGCCGGCGCGGTCTTCGACGAGTCGGGAAGTCGCTTGCGCGAGATGCTCCTGCACGCGCATGAGGGCGCCGACGTGGCGGGCGCGGGCGCTGAAGCTGCCTTCGGTGCCGCTACCGACACCGGCGAAGCGATGCAGTGCGGCGCGCAGTTCGTCCAGGCCAGCACCGGTTTTGGCCGACACGTGCAGATGTGTGGCGGCACCGTTTCGATGCAGGCGGCTGCGATCGAGCAGATCGGACTTGTTGTGCACGTAAAGATGTGCGGCGCCGGGTGGCAGTTCGCGTGCCAATGCGGCGTATTGAGTATCGTCCTCGGGATCGAGCACGAGAATCGCGAGATCGGCGCGGGTGAGTTCCGCGCGCGCACGGCGGATGCCTTCGGATTCGATGAGGTCGGGCGAATCGCGCAGACCGGCGGTATCGACGAGGGTGATCTCGATGCCGTCGATGCGCACGGTTTCGCGCAACAAGTCGCGGGTGGTGCCGGCGATCGGTGTGACGATGGCGCGCTCGTCACCGGCGAGCGCATTCAGCAAACTCGACTTGCCGACGTTCGGCGCGCCGATGATCACCGCATGCAGACCATCGCGCAGGCGTTGGCCGCGTTGGGCATCGGTTTGCAATTGTGCGAGCGTCGCCGCAAGTGCTTCGAGCTTGGCGAGGATTTGGCCGTCACCAAGGAAGTCGATTTCCTCCTCCGGAAAATCGATCGCCGACTCGACATGCAGGCGTGTATTGATCAAGGCGGCGAGCAGCACATTCACGCGCGTCGAGAATTCGCCCTGCAAGGAGCGCAATGCGGCGCGTGCCTGCGCTTCGGATTGCGCGGCGATCAGATCGGCGATGGCTTCCGCCTGGGCCAGATCGATCTTGCGGTTCAGATAGGCGCGTTCCGAGAATTCGCCTGCGCGGGCGTGGCGGGCGCCGAGCTCGATGCAACGCGCCTGAAGTTGTGCGAGGACGACGGGGGCGCCGTGGATCTGCAGCTCGACGACGTCTTCGCCGGTGAATGAATGCGGGGCCTGGAACCACAGCGCCAAGCCGCGATCGATCAGTTCGCCCCCGCGATTTCGAAACGCGACGTAATGCGCATGGCGCAGCTGCAGTTCGGTGGCGCAGAGCGCGGTGGCGATACGCCGTGCATCGGCGCCGGACAGGCGCACGATGCCGATACCGCCGGCACCCGGTGCCGTTGCAATCGCCGCGATGGTGTCGCGCGGCGTCATTGCATCAGGCTTTCTTGTCGCCTGCGTCGATGCGTTTGGTAATGACCCACTGCTGCGCCAGGCCAAGCGCGCCGTTGATCGTCCAGTACAGCACCAGACCGGCCGGGAAGAAGGCCATGGTGATCGAGAACACCATCGGCATGTACTGCAGGATCTTCTGCTGCATCGGATCCATGCCGGTCGGTGCCGGCGACATCTTCTGCGTCACCCACATGATCGCGGCATTGAGCACCGGCAACACGAAGTAGGGGTCACGCGCGGACAGATTGGTCAGCCAGCCGATGAAGGGTGCGTGGCGCAACTCGACCGATTCCAGCAGCACCCAATACAGCGCGATGAAGATCGGAAACTGCAGCAGCAAGGGCAGGCAACCACCGACCGGGTTGATCTTTTCCTTGCCGTACAACTCCATCATCGCCTGATTGAATTTCTGACGGTCTTCGCCATAGCGCGCCTTCAGGGCTTCGATGCGCGGCTGCACCTTGCGCATCTTGGCCATCGAGCGGTACTGCGCTTCCGACAGCGGATACAGCAGCAGCTTCACCAGCAGGGTGGTGAGGATGATCGCGAAGCCCCAGTTGTTGACGAGCTTGTGCAGCGCGTTGAGCAGCCAGAACACCGGCTTGGCGAAAATCGTGACCATGCCGTAGTCGATGGTCAGACCGAGGCCGGGCGCGATCGCATCGAGCTTTTCCTGCTGCTTCGGGCCCACATAAAGCTGGGTCGAACTGCTGCTCCTGGCACCGGGCGCAACCTTGAAGGCGGGGCCAATCGAGCGGATCAGATAACGCGGCGCGCCCTGATCGGTGATGACCGCGGTGCTGAACGCCTGTGCTTCGTTCACTTTGGGGATCCACGCCGCGAAGAAGTAGTGCTGCTGCTGCGCAATCCAACCGCCGGTGACGGTCTTGTTCATCGGTTCTCCGACGAAATCGTCGAAGTTCAATTTCTCGAACTTGTCCTCGGCGCTGTACCAGGCGGCACCCACGAAACTGTATTGGTCCGGATTGGTGAACGAGAACTTGCGATTGACGATCGGCGACACGCGCGTCAGCTGCGTATAGGCGCTGCCCGACCATTCAGCCGATCCGGTGTTGTCCACTTCGGTGTCGAGCGCGATCGTGTATTCGCCACGCTTCAGGCGATAGGTCTTGGTGACACGGACGCCGTCCTGGGTCCAGGTGAGTGGAATCACCAGTTCGTTGTCGTTTCCGGCCAGTGTGTAGCTCGTCTGCGCTGCGGTGAAGATCGCGCGATGATCGGGCGCTTTCGCGTTTGCGCTGATCAGCCCGGACTGCGCAACGAAAAACAATTCGGTCGACTCATCAAGCAACTGCACGGCCGGCGTCTCGGTGCCGGCCTTCACCGGATACCGGAGCAGCTTCGCCGACGACACGGTGCCGCCACGGGTATCGATTTGCAGATCAAGCACGTCGCTGCGGACATTGATCAGCACGCTCGGTTGGGTGTCCGGCAGTGCTTCAACGGTGGGCGCAACATCGCCGGATGCGACCACGGGGGCTGCCGAAGCGTTGGGCAGATCGGTCGAGGGCGCGGCAGCGGGACTCGGCCGGTCGGTTTCCACCGGCGTACTCGCGGCGGCGATTGGCTGAGTACGGGAGTAGTCGTTCTGCCAGGCATTCCACAGCAGGAAGCCGAGGGCTGCCAGCGCGATCCACAAGAAACTGCGCGCGTTCGTCATTGGAGGGTGGCCAATAGGAAGGTGTTGATCAGGTCGCGACGGGCGCAGCCTGGGAAGGGTCGGCGATTGTGCCGGGCGAGGGCGCTGGCTTCAACGCGGCGAGTCGATCGAACAATTTCTCGATATCGGCGCGGATGGCCTTGGCATCGGCCTTGGCGATATCACCGCGGGCGATAATCACGAAGTCAAATGCGGGCAAATGCTGGCGACGCAAGCGGAACGCTTCGCGTGCAACGCGCTTGATCAGATTGCGACCGTGCGCCGGTGCGACGACACGCTTCGGCACGGTAATGCCGAATCTCGCGACTTCGCTACTAATCACCAGACCCCGGAAAAGCTTCGAGCCGGCACTGAGGCCGGCTCGAAAGGCAAGATCGAACTCATGCTTGGCGAGGATGCGCGCCGCACGCGGAAAGCGCGCCGCCGACATCACCGCGATCCCGTTGCTGGGATCAGCAATTACGGGATCAGACGCGCGCGGCCCTTGGCGCGACGAGCGTTCAGCACCTTGCGGCCACCGCGAGTCGCCATGCGGGCACGGAAACCGTGATCGCGCGCTGCTTTGAGTTTGCTGGGTTGATAGGTGCGCTTGGTCATGGCTGCCGCTTTGTCAGAAAGGGAAAAAAGGGGGCGAATTCTATGCAGATCGGACAGTTGCGTCAAGCCATGCCGGGTTGGGCACTGATACACTGCGCGGCCCGGTGCAATTCAGCACTGTCGCGCCGACTGCCCCTTCATGCAAACACTTTGGCAACGCCTGCTGGATCGCCTCGAATCCGAATACAGCGCGCAGGACATCCTGACCTGGCTGAAGCCGCTGCAGGTACGCGTGGATGCCGATGCCCTGTCGCTGCTGGCGCCGAACGCGTTTGTACTCGACATCGTTCGCGAACGCTTTCTGGCGCGCATTGAAGCGATCGCCCAGCACCTGGCCGGTGATGCGATCGTGGTGCGGCTCGACGTCGGCTCGACGTCGCGCGCACCGGAAGTGCGTTCCGGCACCGCCAATGGCGGCACGGCGGCGGTGCCGTTCGACCCGGAATTCGAGACCAATCTCGATCCGCACTACACCTTCGAGAACTTTGTCGAGGGCAAATCCAACCAACTGGGTCGTGCCGCCGCTTATCAGGTGGCGCTCAATCCGGGACGCCGCGAGGCCAATCCGCTGCTGTTGTACGGCGGGACGGGCCTTGGCAAGACCCATCTGATGTATGCCGCGGGCAACCTCATGCGCCGCAGTAACCCCGGGTTCCGTGTGCTCTACCAGCGCTCCGAGCGTTTCGTCAGCGCCATGATCAAGGCGCTGCAGACCAAGAACATCGACGAGTTCAAGAACCGCTATCGCTCGGTCGACGCGTTGTTGATCGACGACATCCAGTTTTTTGCCGGCAAGGATCGCACTCAGGAAGAGTTCTTCCACACCTTCAATGCGCTGTTCGAGTCGAACCTGCAGATTATCCTGACCTGCGACCGTTACCCGAAGGAAGTGGAAAACCTCGAACCGCGACTGACGTCGCGCCTCGGCTGGGGCCTGCCGGTTGCGATCGAACCCCCGGACTTCGAAACCCGCGCCGCCATCCTGCTGCGCAAAGCCGAGTTGAAGGGCATGGTGTTGCCGGAAGATGTCGCCTTCATGATCGCGCGCCGCATGCGTTCGCATGTGCGCGATCTCGAGGGTGCACTGAATACACTCGCGGCGCGCGCGCATTTCACTGGGCGCACAATCAGCATCGAGTTCGCCCAGGAAGCACTGCGCGACCTGATGACGGTGCAGGAACGCACGCTGAGCATTCCCAATATCCAGAAACTGGCCGCCGACTACTACCAGTTGCGCTTGTCCGACCTGCTTGGGAAACGCCGTACCCGGCAACTGGCGCGGGCGCGCCAGGTGGCCATGGCGTTGACCAAGGAACTGACCTCGCACTCACTGCCGGAGATTGGCGACGCTTTTGGCGGCCGCGATCACACCACCGTGCTGCATGCCTGCCGGCTGATCACCGAATTGCGCGAGACCGACGGCAAGATCCGCGAAGACTGGGATCGACTGATCCGTGGCCTGACAGGCTGAGGACAACTGCCCGGTTGCCCTGTGGATAAAGTAGGGGCGTCAGTTATCCACAATTGATCCACCGGGCACAAGGGCGACCGTCCACAACATCTGCGTGCCCTGCAGGCGTTACACCACTAGGGATTGTGGTCATGTATTGCAGTTATCCCCAACGCCTATCATTATCACTATCTTCATATATACCTAAAGATAAAGAGGGAAAGCCATGCGCTTTGGTATCCAGCGCGAAGCCCTGCTGAAACCGCTGACTCAGGTCGTCGGTGTCGTCGAGAGACGACAGACGTTGCCGGTGCTCGCGAATATCCTGATCGAGATCACCAACGGATCCGCCGGATTTACCGGTAGCGATCTCGAAGTCGAGCTGTCGGCCCGTTGTGCTGTTGACGCGAGCGAAGACGGCGTCACCACGCTGCCTGCGCGCAAGTTGTTCGACATTGTGCGTGCGTTGCCCGATGGCAGTCGCATCGATGTGTCGCAAGCCGGCGAACGCGTCACCCTGAAGGCCGGACGCAGCAAGTTCACTTTGTCGACCTTGCCGGCTTCGGAATTTCCGACGGTCGAAGACATCGATGTGGTTGAACGTCTGACCTTGCCGGAATCGACGCTCAAGGAATTGATGGATCGCACCGCATTCGCGATGGCGCATCAGGACGTCCGTTACTACCTCAACGGCATGTTGCTCGATCTGCGCGACGGCGCCTTGCGTTGTGTGGCGACTGACGGCCATCGCCTGGCTTTGTGTGAAACGGCGACGAATGTCGAAATCCAGTCCAAGCGCCAGATCATCATCCCGCGCAAGGGCGTGATCGAATTGCAACGCTTGCTGGACGGCGAGGGCGAGCTGGAACTGGAGTTCGGCAAAAACCATCTGCGCGTCACCCGCTCGGATTTCGTGTTTACGACGAAGCTGATCGACGGGCGGTTCCCGGACTACGAAGCGGTGATTCCAATTGGCGCCGACAAGATCGTGCAGTTGCCACGCGATGAACTGCGCATGGCGTTGCAGCGCGTGGCCATCTTGTCGAATGAGAAGTATCGTGGCGTCAAGCTGGATGTGGTGCCCGGCCGTTTGACCATTGTTGCGCACAACCCGGAACAGGAAGAAGCGACCGAGGTGCTCGAGGTGCAATCGATCGTCGATGGTCTCAGCGTCGGTTTCAACGTCAATTATCTGCAGGATGCGCTTTCCTCGCTGCGGGGCGTCAACGTGATGTTGTGCCTGCGCGACAGCAATTCGAGTTGCCTGGTGCGTGACGCCGACAATGATCGATCACGGCACGTCGTGATGCCGTTGCGGCTGTGACGCCGTTGCTGACCTCAGTGTTCGACGCGGCCTCGGTATTCCGGGGCCGCGTTATTTTTGTCGCATGAAAATCGTTCGACTCGATATCGAGGGCCTGCGCTGCATCGCGCAAGCGCGGGTGTTGCCGCGTGAAGGGGTGTTGTTCTTCGCAGGTCCGAACGGCGCCGGCAAGACGACCGTACTCGAAGCGCTGCATCTGCTCGGATATGGTCGTAGTTTTCGTGCCGGCATGCGCGACGCGGTGATTCGTCGTGGCGCGACGGAAAGTGTCGTGTTTGCCGAAGTAGACCGCGACACGTTCGGGCGGCATCGGCTCGGACTTCGACGGGGTGCGTCGGATTGGATGGCGCGCGTCGACGAACAGGAAGTCGTCAGTCTCGTCGATTTGTTCCGGCATTGCCCGGCGGTCTGCTTCGAGCCGGGATCGCACGCGCTGATCGCGGGCAGCAGCGACGAGCGTCGTGCGTACCTCGACTGGTCGGTGTTCCACGTGGAACCGGATTTCCTGCAGGCGTGGCGCCGACATGCGCGGGCTCTGAAGCAGCGCAATGCGGGTTTGAAGGCGGGTTGGGGGGACGCCAGTCTGCTGCCCTGGGAAATCGAACTGGCGGAGTCTTCGCTCGTGGTAGCGCGCTGCCGTGAACGGGTGATGGCCGGACTCGCTATGCCGGCCGCCAGCATGGCGAACCTCTTCCTGCCGGAGCTGGGTGACCTGCGATTGGCCGCACAGGCCGGATTTGGCGACCGGTCATTCGAGACGGCCGCCGACATCGGCGCGATCTATGCCGAACATCGCGAGTCCGACCGCGACCGTGGTTACACCCGACTGGGCGTGCAGCGCGGCGACTGGTCCTTGTCGTTCCAAGGCGCGCCGCGGCGTGAGCATTTGTCGCGCGGCCAGGAAAAGCTCGCGGCCCTGGTGATGGTGCTGGCGCAGGTTGAACATTTCCGCGCGGCTAAATGCGAATGGCCGTTGTTGCTGCTGGACGATCTTGCATCCGAACTGGACGCGGAACATTTAGGTCGTGTGCTGGACTGGATCTTTGCGGCGGGGATCCAGACTTGGATGACCGGGACAGCCGTGCCCGAACAACTGCGTGATCGATCCGAATCCTGGTCTTTGTTCCACGTGGAACAGGGTCTGATCACGGCAGCTTGATATACTTCACGTTCACTCAGTGCGCGTCAATCAGCCCCGATCCTGGTGCTGATGCCGTGCCGCCATCACAGGCCTTCGCATGACCGAGCAAGCGTACGACGACAGCAGCATCAAAGTATTGAAAGGCCTCGATGCGGTGCGCAAACGCCCCGGCATGTACATCGGCGACACCGACGACGGCACCGGTCTGCACCACATGGTGTTTGAGGTAGTCGACAACGCCATCGACGAATCCCTGGCCGGACACTGCGATGCAGTCATCGTCACCATCCACACCGATGGCTCGGTGTCGGTGCTCGACAACGGCCGCGGTATCCCGGTCGGTATGCATGAAGAAGGTCGCTCGACCGCCGAGGTGGTCATGACGGTGCTGCACGCCGGTGGCAAGTTCGACGACAACAGCTACAAGGTCTCCGGCGGCTTGCATGGCGTCGGCGTCTCCGTCGTCAATGCGCTTTCGGCCACACTCTGGCTCGATATCTGGCGGGAAGGGTTTCACTTCCAGCAGGAATATGCGATCGGCGTACCGGTGTATGCACTCAAGCGTCTGGAGTCGAGCAGCAAACGCGGTACCCAGGTGCGTTTCCTGCCCAGTACTGCAATTTTCTCGGACGTCGAATTCCATTACGACATCCTGGCCAAGCGCCTGCGCGAACTGGCTTTCCTGAATTCGGGCGTGCGCATCGAGTTGCGCGACGAGCGCGGCGAGGGCAAGTCCGACGTGTTCGCCTATCAGGGCGGCATCCGCAGTTTCGTCGAGCATCTCGCCCAGTTGCGCACCGCGCTTCATCCAAACGTGGTCAGCTTCATCGGCACGCACGAAAACATCTCGGTCGACGTCGCCCTGCAGTGGACCGACGCCTACGAAGAACGCATGTTCTGCTTCACCAACAACATCCCGCAGAAGGACGGCGGCACACACTTGGCCGGCTTCCGTGCGGCGCTGACGCGTACGCTTGGCAACTACATCGAGTCTTCGAACCTGATGAAGCAGGCGAAAGTCTCGCCGACCGGTGACGACATGCGCGAAGGCATGATCGCGGTGCTTTCCGTCAAGGCGCCGGACCCGAAATTCAGCTCACAGACCAAAGACAAATTGGTTTCGCAAGAAGTGAAGAGCGCCGTCGAGCAGGTGATCGGCAACAGGTTTTCGGACTTTCTGCAGGAAAACCCGAGCGTTGCGCGCGCCATCTGCGAAAAGATCGTCGATGCGGCGCGTGCGCGTGAAGCGGCGCGCAAGGCGCGCGACCTGACTCGCCGCAAGAGCGCGCTCGACATCGCCGGGCTGCCCGGCAAACTCGCGGACTGCCAAGAGAAAGACCCAGCGCTGTCCGAACTGTTCCTGGTCGAGGGTGACTCCGCCGGCGGTTCCGCCAAACAGGGCCGCAACCGCAGGACCCAGGCGATCCTGCCACTCAAGGGCAAGATCCTGAATGTGGAAAAAGCGCGCTTCGACAAGATGCTCGGTTCCGCTGAAGTTGGCACGCTGATCATTGCGCTCGGTTGCGGCATCGGCAAAGACGAGTTCGATATCACCAAGCTGCGTTATCACCGCATCATCATCATGACCGACGCCGACGTTGACGGCTCGCACATCCGAACGCTGCTGCTGACCTTTTTCTATCGGCAGATGCCGGAGCTGATCGAGCGCGGCTACATCTATATCGGCCTGCCGCCGCTGTACAAGCTGAAGCAGGGCAAGAACGAGATGTACATGAAGGACGACGCGGCGCTCGCCACGTACCTGATCAGCAATGCCGTTGACGACGCCAACTTGTTCTGCGAAGCGGAGGCTCCGCCAATCCGCGGCGCTGCGCTTGAGAAATTGTTGCGTGACTATCAGACCGCCAAGGACCAGATCGACCGTCTGTCGACACGCATCGACCCACTCGTGCTGACGGCCCTGCTTGACGCACAAACCATGACCGCAGAACGACTCGGCGACGCGGAAGGACTTGCAAACTGGGCGGCCGCCTTGACCTCGCGCCTGAACACCCGAGGCTTGGGCAAGCCGCAATACGCGATCGAGTCGGAAGCGGCGGTCGGTGAACAGAACGCGGTGCTGCGCATCCGCAAACAGCATCATGGCCTGAGCACCGAAAGCGTGCTGACGAGCCAGTTCTTCAACTCCGTCGAATATACACCGATTTCCGAAATAACCAATCAGATCAATGGTTTGATTGGATCTGGCGCACGCATTACGCGCGGCGCAAGACAGGTTGCCGTGAGCGACTTCCATGCCGTGCAAGCGTGGCTGATGGAAGAAGCGAAGAAGGGCCGCACCATCCAGCGCTTCAAGGGTCTCGGTGAAATGAATCCGGAACAACTCTGGGAAACCACGGTGAATCCGGAAACACGACGCATGCTGCAAGTCCGCATCGAAGACGCAGTCGCCGCCGATCTGATCTTCTCGACGTTGATGGGCGATGTGGTCGAACCGCGTCGTGCTTTCATCGAATCGAATGCGCTGCGCGTCGCCAATCTCGACGTCTGAGCGGGCGTGCTGGGCGTGACCGGCGTCCCGCCCACAGCAGCGCGGGACGCATCGCTATACTCGCCGGCACTTGGGGATCGCGGCAGGCATCATGAAAAAAACGCAGCTGTATTTGCTGGCATTCGTCATTGCTGTCGCGGGCTTCGCGGGTTTCTATTACAAGTGGAAGGTGCTGCGCTTTCCGGTCGAGCCGAGTACCGAAAGCGAAGTCTGGGAAGTGCAGGCACGCGTCGAATTCGAGGCGCGCCGCGGACCGAACAAGGTCACCCTGCAGATTCCACACAACCCGCCCGGCTACTCCGTGATCGACGAGAACTTCGTCGCCCGCAACTACGGCATGAACATCGAACGCAACCGCGGTGCGCGCGAAGTGCAGTGGCAGATACGCCGCGCCAGCGACACGCAGACGCTGTACTACCGCGCCACGATTTATCGCGACGAACACGAAGCCACCGACCCGGCCGAACCCAAAGCCCCCGAGGTCAAGATTTACGAAGAACCCTTTGCGACCGCGCGTTCAAGCCTGCTCGATCGCGTACGCGAGAAATCGATCGACTCGACGAGCTTCGCCGGCGAACTGGTGCGCCGTCTGAACGACGCGCAGGCGGATCAGGACGTTTCCCTGCTGCTCGACGACAAGGCGAAGCCCGAAACGCGTGCGATGCTCGCCATCGACCTGCTTGCCGAACGCCAGATTTCGGCGCGGTTGATGTACGGCATCGAGCTCAGCGATCGCAGTGTCGACGCCGAATTGGCGCCGTATCTGCGCATCTGGGACTCGACCGCCAAGCAATGGCGCACGATCAATGCCGTGACCGGCGCCGAAGGGCTGCCGGAAAACCTGTTCGTCTGGAGCACCGCGCAGCAACCGGTGCTGATCGTTGAAGACAACCCACGTGCGAACGTGTCATTCACGTTGCAGCGCAGCCTCGCCGACGCGCTCGACACCGCCAAGGAAAACCTGCGCAGCAAGGACGAGAATTTCATCGCCTATTCGCTGTTGAATCTGCCGATCGAAACCCAGCAGAATTTCAAGATCCTGCTGTTGGTGCCGGTGGGTGCCTTCATCATGCTGATCCTGCGCAATCTGGTCGGCATCAAAACCTTCGGCACCTTCATGCCGGTGCTGGTGGCGCTCGCCTTCAACTGGACCGGGCTGATCCCGGGGCTGATCCTGTTCGCGACCATCATCACCCTCGGCCTGTTGATCCGCTTCTACCTCGAGCGCCTGAAACTGCTGCTGGTGCCCAGACTCACTGCGGTGCTGATCATCGTGGTGTTGCTGATGGCGCTGATCACGGTGATCTCGAACAAACTCGGCATCAATGTCGGCCTCAGCGTGGCGCTGTTCCCGATGATCATCCTGACCATGACCATCGAGCGCGTCTCGGTGGCCTGGGAAGAACGCGGTGCCGGTTTTGCCGTCAAGCAGGCACTGGGTTCGCTGCTCATTGCCGCGCTCGCCTACACGATGATGGGCCAGGAGCGTTTGCAGCATCTGATCTTCGTGTTCCCGGAACTACTGCTGATCCTGCTGGCCGTGACCCTCGTGCTCGGCCGCTATTCGGGCTATCGCCTGACCGAGCTGTTCCGCTTCCGCGCCCTGGTACGCGACCCCGATCCGATCGCGCCAGCGCCGGTCAAGGCGGAGCAGGGTGCAGGGAGCTGACATGGGCCTGATCAATCCGTTTGCGGTCGCGAAAAAGCTGCGCAAGATCGGTCTGATGGGCATCGGCCAGCGCAATGCCGAGTTCGTGCTCGCCTACAACCAGCGCAAGTTCTATCCGCGCGTCGACGACAAGCTGATCACCAAGAAGATGGCGATCAAAGCCGGCTTGCCGGTGCCCGACCTGTACGCCGTGGTGCGCGAAGAACACGAAATCGAGGAAGTACACGACAAGATCAAGGATCGCGATGCCTTCGTCGTGAAACCGGCACACGGTTCCGGCGGCGACGGCATCCTCGTCATCAGCGGCCGCCGTGGCGACAAGTACCGGCGCTCGAACGGCTCGTTCATGACTCGCGACGAGTTCAATCACCATCTCTCGAACATGCTGTCCGGGCTGTTTTCGCTCGGCGGTCAGCCCGATCACATCCTGATCGAGTACTGTGTGCAGTTCGACCCGGTCTTCGAGCACGTCAGCTACAAGGGCGTGCCCGACATTCGCATCATCAGCTTCCTCGGTTATCCGGTGATGGCCATGATCCGCCTGCCGACACGGCTTTCCGACGGCAAGGCGAATCTGCATCAGGGCGCGATCGGCGTTGGCATCGACATTCCAACCGGCGTCACCTGTCGCGGTGTGTGGAACTCGGAAATCATCCGCGAACATCCGGACACCGAGCACGCCATCGCCGGTCTTGTCATTCCACGCTGGGACGAATTGCTGATGATCGGTGCCAAGGCCTATGAGCTGTGCGAACTGGGCTATGTCGGCGTCGACATCGTGCTCGACCGTCAGTTGGGCCCGATGGTGCTCGAGCTGAACGCGCGTCCTGGGCTCGCCATCCAGATCGCCAACGGCAACGGCGCCTTGCATCGCCTGAGCAAGGTGCAGGCGCTCGAACGCGCGGGTGCCTTGTCCAGGGACCCGGCGGAGCGCGTCACTTTCGCCAAAGCCAACTTCCCGACCACTTGAACCGAGACACCGGCTGTGTAACTCGACGCCAATGCCGATAGACACTG
Organism: Lysobacterales bacterium; assembly: GCA_043753835.1. Classification (GTDB taxonomy): domain Bacteria; phylum Pseudomonadota; class Gammaproteobacteria; order Xanthomonadales; family Ahniellaceae; genus JADKHK01. Next base: position 45,668 of record JAYUVY010000001.1, read on the forward strand.
TTGCGCGGCGATCTTTGGCGCGACAGTGACATTCAAACAGTTGCCCTTGTGGCACCGGAATGGCACGGCTACGCTCTGCGACCTTTTTCCACCGGCTTCCAGCCGGCTTTGCATCCAGTGAGGGGTTCCACCATGAAACGACTAGCCTTGCCGATTGCCCTGGCGCTCTCCTGCGCGACGGTCTTCGTCGTTGTTCCCGCCATGGATGCCTATGCGCAGACATCGTCGGGCGGTGTCGATGCACGCACCTCGAACACACGCGGCGCACGTAATGCCGCACGCACGCAGAAGGTCAAGGAAGCCGTCGAGAATCCGTTTCCAAATGCCTCGCGCAAAGACCCGGAAGGCAAGGTTTCGACCAAACTGCAGAAGAAGATCCAGAAGGCGCTCGATGCGCTGTATGACGAGAAGTACGACGTCGCGGAAACCAGCTTCAAGGAAATCATCGCAGACGCCAAGGCCGGCAACTACGCGCACGCCTTGGCGTATCAGGGTCTCGCCAACATCGCCAATGATCGCGATGACGACACCGCGAAAACGCTCGAATACAACAAGAAGGCGATCGACCTCGACGCGCTGCCAAATGTCTCGCATTTCGGCGCACTGTTGCAGTACGCCAATCTGAACATGATCGAGGAGCACTACGAGGTCGCGATCAGCGCCATCGACCAGTGGCTGAAGCTCAGCGGTAGCGAAAAAGATACGGCGTACTCGATCAAGGCGCAGTCGCTGTATCGACTCGAGCGCCTGGACGAAGCGGCGGTGTCGATCAAGAAAGCCATTGCGATTTCCGAAAAACCGAGCGAGGCGTGGTATCAGTTGTTGCTCGCCAGTTATTACGAACAGGACAAGTTCGCGGAAGCGATCGCCGAAGGCGAAGCGATCGTTGCCAAATTCCCGGACAGCAAGGCGCTCACACGGGCGCTCGGCAATGTTTACATTCAGGCCGAGCAGCCCGGCAAAGCCGTGGCGCTACTTTCGGCGGCCTATCAGAAGGGCATGATGTCGACCGAGTCCGAGGTGAAGCAGCTGTATCAGCTGTACAACTTCGGCGACCGCCCGCAGGAGGCGATCAAGGTCATCGTAGAAGGTTTCGCCAAGGGCACCCTGCCGCGCACGTTCGATCACCTGCGCGCGCTCGGTGACTCCTACCGCCTGGCCGACAAGCCGATCGAGGCTTCTAAAGCCTATGGCGAAGCGGCACCGTTGGCAGCCGATGGCGAAATGAACTATCTGCAGGCGTATACGTTGTACGAAGCCGAAAAGAACGCCGAAGCGAAGGCCGCGGTGCAAGCCGCACTCAAGCGCACACCGTTCAAGAGCGAAGGCAACGCCTGGATCCTGCTTGGCAACTGCGAGCTCGAACTGAATAACAAGGCAGCCGCGATTGCCGCCTACCAAAAAGCGACAGGATTTGAATCGAGTCGAAAAATGGCCGAGAACTGGTTGAAGAACGCGGCCAAAATGTGAAAACCCGGCGAATCGGGAACCCCGCAGGGCGAACCGGTTCGTTATGTGACTGTAACGTGCAGGGAAGATCCTGCACGGAGGCTGGATTGAAGACAACAGGCCGTGGTTATAATCACGACCCCCTGACCTGAATCCGTTCAGGCCAGGGGCCGAACCATCGGCCTCCGCAAATCGAGACCCCCATGTCGAGCATTGATAACGACACTGATACAGGTTTGAGCTGGCGACGTATCGCCGGGCAATCCATTGCGCTGGCTTTGCACGCAGGAGCTTTCATGTTTCTGATTGCGCCGGTCAAGCCACCGGACGCCATTGCCGATGAAGAAGACCAGGTGATCGACGTCACCTTCATCGAACCACCGCCGCCGCCGCCGCCGCCGCCACCGCCGCCGCCGGAACCACCGAAAGAGATCAAGCCGATCGTCGAGCAGAAGCCGCAGCCGCCGGTTGCGCCGCCGCCGCCGCCGGTTGACGATCGCCCGGTATTCGACGAGCCTTCGGAAATGGCCGAGGAAGCGACGCCGCCGGCCCCACCGGCCCCACCGGCACCCGTGGTCGAGAATTTTACGGCCTCGGAAGATCCGAGCTATCGCAAGTTCAAGCCACCACGCTACCCACCCGCCGCCATGCGCCGTCGCCTCCAGGGTGAAGTCGTCCTGGTCGTGACGGTCGGTGTCGACGGTTCCGCGCTGAAGGTGGAAGTACAGAAATCGAGCCGTCATCGCGAACTTGATCAGGAAGCGATCAAGGCGGTGCGTCAGTGGAAGTTCAATCCCGAGGTTCGCGACGGTCGTCCCGTCGAAGGCCGCGTCCTAGTTCCCATCAAGTTCACGCTCAACTCCTAAGGGTAATGCCATGCAAACAGACCAGACGACTCAGCCAGCAGACGCCGCCGGCGCTGCACCCGCCGACGCCACGACGGCTGCTGCAAGCGCGCCAGAGGCGATGAGCCCGGCCGCTGCACCGGAAATGATGGCTGGCGGCGATACCGAAATTGCCGCCAGTGGCGCCGCGTCCAATGCGGCTGCTTTCCAGCAGATGGGTTTCGACCATCTACTCGGTGAGCTCGACTGGGTCGGCTGGATCGTGTTGGTCACGCTCACGATCATGTCGGTCGTGAGCTGGATCTATACCGTGATGAACGGTATCCGCAACACCCAGATCACCGGTCGCATGGAAAAGGTCATCCGCACCTTCTGGGAAACGCCGTCGGCTGCCGATGCCGTGCGCTTCATGGAAGAACAGCCGAAGTCCGAGCCCTTCTCGAAGATCGCGCTCGACTGCGCTTCCGCTGCTGCGCATCACCAGCGCCATGAAGGCTCGCGCCTCGTGGAAGCGCTGAATCGTTCCGAGTTCATTGACCGCGCCCTGCGTCAGGCCGTGGCTCGTGAAAGCTCGAAGCTGGAAAACGGTCTGACCTGGCTCGCCACGACCGGTTCGTCGGCGCCCTTCGTCGGCCTGCTCGGTACGGTCTGGGGCATCTACCACGCCCTGATCCGCATCGGTGCGGCCGGTGAAGCCTCGATCGACGTCGTCGCCGGCCCCGTCGGTGAAGCGCTGATCATGACCGCGATCGGTCTCGGCGTTGCGATCCCGGCCGTGCTTGCTTACAACTTCTTCTCGCGCAGCAATCGCAAGATCAACGCGCGTTTCGACGAGTATGCGCATGACCTGCACGACTTCTTCGCTACCGGCTCGCGCGTTGAAGGCGCGAATCCGAAGGCCCTCAAGAAGTAATCGCGACACCACCAGGAGCCCACAATGGGAATGTCAGCAGGATCCAGCGACGGCATCATGGCGGAAATCAACGTCACGCCGCTCGTGGACGTCATGTTGGTGCTGCTGATCATTTTCATGATCACGGCACCCCTGATGAGTCACAAGGTCAAGGTCGACCTGCCCGTGAAATCGGTGCTGGTCGAAGACCCGGAAGATGCACCGCCGTTGACGCTCGCCATCAATGATGCCGGCGAGTTGTTCCTTGACGACGTGCCGATCGATCAGGTCGGACTCGAAAATCGATTGCGCACGGACGCCTTGCGCACGCCGCAGCCGATGGTCGAACTGCGTGCCGACAAAACGACGCAGTACAAGCAGATCGCCGAAGCCATGGCGACCGTGAAGAATGCAGGTATCCGCAAGCTCGGTTTCATCACCGAGCCCCAGAAGTAATCGGTCCGAGGAGCAAGGCATGGCTTTCGCAAGCAACAACTCCGGCGGCCCGATGGCGGAAATCAACGTCACGCCGCTGGTCGACGTGATGCTGGTGCTGCTGATCATCTTCATGATCACGGCTCCGGCGATGACCCAGCGCATCCTGATCGACGTACCGCAGAAGTCGACGCAGCCGCCGCCGAAGGATCCGCCGCCGCCGATCAATCTCGGCATCCGGGCCAATGGCGACATGTTCTGGAACGGCCAGATGATCTCGATGGAAATCCTGAAGCTGCAACTGGAATTCGAAGCCAAGAAGAGCATGCAGCCGGTGCTGCAGATTTCGGCCGACGACCAGACGCAGTACCAGATCCTTGCGGATGTGATGGGTACGGCCAAGAACGTCGGCTACAAGAAGATCGGATTCGCCGCGCCGGAAGGTTGAGCGACCCGGGAAAGACCCGCAAGAACAGAAAGGCCGGAAGCGTTCCGGCCTTTCTGCTTTCAGAAGCGCGCGCAAATCTCGCGGTAGCGCCGCACCGTGCGATCGAGCCCGGCGTACAGGGCATCATTGAACAAGGCGTGGCCGATCGACACTTCGGCAATCGGCCCGGCCTGGTCCAGCAACAGCGCCAGGTTGCCGAGATCAAGGTCGTGTCCCGCATTGACCTGCAGGCCCGCGGCACGCGCATCATCGGCGGTGCGTCGGCAGGCATCGAGCGCCGCGGTCGCATCGCCATTCGCAAAAGCCTGCGCATACGGCCCGGTGTAAATCTCGATGCGATCGGCACCGAGTGCGCGCAATTGGTTGCCCCAGGTCGATCCGGCATCCACAAACAGGCTGACGCGCGCGCCACTCGCGCGCAACTGCGCAATCACCGGCGCCAGGCGCTCAGCATCACGGGTGACATCGAAACCGTGATCGGACGTGATCTGCGCATCGCCATCCGGCACCAGGGTCACCTGGGTCGGGCGCACGGCCGCGACCATCTCGATCAAGCCCGGATAACCCGCGGGCGTTGCTGCAGCAAACGGGTTGCCTTCGATGTTGAATTCGACGGTCAGCATCGCCGCCAATGCCGTGACGTCGTCGGGACGGATGTGGCGCTGATCGGGGCGCGGATGCACGGTGATGCCATCGGTACCGGCAGCGATCGCCACGCGCGCCGCTTGCACCACGTCGGGCAGCGCACCCCCACGTGAATTGCGCAGTACCGCCACCTTGTTCACGTTCACGCTGAGCTTGGTCATCGGCGAAGTTTGCCATAGCTGAGGCGACGGCAATCTCGTCAACAATGCTCGCGTTTGCGCCCGCCGTGACGACGGCTGTGGTGAAATGCGCGCATGTTCAACCGATACGCGCCTTCGACCGTGCTGACAGGCCTCCTGTGCGCAGGCATGGCTTTCGCCGGTGTGTGCATGGCGCAGCCGGTCAACCCGGTCGCGTTTACCGCAGATGCCAACGGCATGCCGTTGCTGACCCGCTTCGGCGCCGAGTTCTACAACGTCACGCCGCAGCACGCCGCGGTGGTCAGCGATGCCACCGGGCGCATCTTCGTCGGCAATGTCGAGGGCCTGCTGCTGTATTCCGCAGGACGATTCGAACATCTCGCCACGCCCCAGGAAATGTCAGTGCGTTCGATCGCGCTGGTGCCGGACGGTCGTGTGCTGGTCGGCGGCTATGACCAGTTCGGCTTCTTCGACGAAGCGCCGGATGGTCACTGGAATTACACCGATCTCGACGAACGCTTCCGTGCCATCGAGGGTGCGCATCCGATCGGCGCGGTCTGGTTGGTGGCTGCGTTGCCCGACGGCTTGTATGTGCAGGGTGAGCGGCGATTGTTCCGTATCGGCAACGATGGCTCAGCGGACAGTTGGCCGAATCCCGGCGAAGCGATCACCTCATTGCAGGTCGGGGACGAAGTGTGGTCCCGATTTGCCGACATGGGCATGATGCGCTTCAGCGGCGACGCATTCACGCTGGTGCCAGGTGGTGAGCTGTTCAAGGAATTTGGTCTGCAGAGCAGCGCACCGCATCCTCAGGGCACCTTGTTCACGTCGCGCCAGCGCGGGTTGTTCATTGGCGACCGTCAAGGGTTGCGACACGTGCCGACCCCCTACGATGACTGGATGAAGCGGCAGCAACCCTACAGTGTGGCCGTGCTGACCGACGGTGATTTCGCCATCGCGACGCTGTCGGGCGAAGTCGCGATCGTCGATCCTGAGCTGAAACTCAAGCAGCGTTATCGCATCAGCAACTACCCGGTGACCGAGGTGACGCAGAGCGTTGATGGCGGTCTGTGGTTCGCCACCGAAGGCGATCTGGTGCGACTGGAATGGCCATCGCCCTGGACCTTTGTCGGTGAGGAAGACGGACTCTTCGGCGCGCTCAGCGACGCCGAATGGTTTGAAGGCAGCCGCTGGGTGGCGACCTCACTCGGACTGTTCCGCTCGATCACCGATGCCGAGGGCCGCGTCGACTTCGAGCGGCAACCTTGGGCGGACGAGGAAGTCTGGGATCTGCAGCCCTACCAGGACGAACTGCTGGTCGGCGAGCGCAAAAGCGTGCTGACGGTGCGCGGCGGCCAGCCGACACTGATTTCCAAAAGCACCGGTACCTTCGAGCTGATCGTTTCGCCGTACGTTGACGGCCGCGTACTCGCGCTCGAAAACACCGCGATTATCGAATTGAACAAGACCGATCACTGGCAGGTCGCGGCGCGGCATGATCTTGGCGACATCAGTGTGTCCACGCTCGTCGAACTCGACAGCGACCACTGGCTCATCGGCGATTGGCGCGGTTTCCCGAAGCTGCTCACGCGTCGCGTCGAGGGCGCGACGCCGACCGTCACGATTACGCCGCTCGGGCCGGGAACGGGGCTCCGCGGCAGCGCCGATGCCAGCAGCAGCGTCTGGCAACTCGACGGCAAGATCTACGCCACGATCGGCGATGACCTGTTTGAGCGCCGCGGTGAAATATTCGTCGCGGCCAACGAACATCCGTTGGTCGCCGAAGCCGGAACCCGCGTCAATGAAGTCGAATTTCGGACCGGGCCGAGGGGCGAGCAATACGCGTTCTCGTCACGTGATGTCTGGCGCATCGAAAAAGGCGTTTGGCATGCGTTGCCATTGCAGTCGCGGCGGTCGGTCGGCTTGACCGAAGTATCGGTTGCGAAAGACGGCCGCCTGACGGTCATCGGCTGGGGCGGGTTGCTGACCTACGACCCGGCGCTCGCCAGTGAAATGCGCCACGCCAATCACTTGCGCATGCACCACGTCACCGTCACCGATTTAAATCGCAGGAGCGGTCTGGTGAACCGCGTGGCGACGACGGCGCTCGACGTGCCGCCGCTCGAAGAGATGCGCTTCGAATTTGGTATCGACGGCTACGACGCCGCGGCGGAATACCGCAGCAAGCTCGAATTCGCCGGCGACGGGGAATGGAGCGAATGGTCGAACGCTGTGCAACGGGAATTCAGCCGTCTCGCACCCGGCGAGTACACCTTTCACGTCGAAGCGCGCTCGCGCAGCAATCCGGGTGGTGCCGACCAGCTGGTCTATGCGTTTCGCGTGCTGCCGCGCTGGTTTCAGACGCGCGCGGCGGCGTGGGTAGCCGCAGCCTCGGTGCTGGCCATCAGCTCCCTGCTGGCCTGGGGTTGGGGGCGGTATCGGTCGCGCAAGCTACGCGAACGCAACGCCGAGCTTGAGCGCGAGGTGGCCGCGCACACACGCGACCTTGAGATCGCCAATCAGCGCCTGTCCAAGCTTGCCGTGCAGGACGGTTTGACCGGCATCACCAATCGCCGCGGTTTTGAGCAGTTCTATGCACGCACCTGGAACCGCCTCGCCGAACTGCGCCAACCGATGGCGGTGCTCATGGTCGATGTCGATTTCTTCAAGCAGTTCAATGACCAGCATGGCCATCTGCTGGGCGATGAAATGCTGCGCGGTATTGCCAACCAACTCGAACAGGAGGTGAGCGAGCCGACTGAATTGCTGGCGCGCTTCGGTGGCGAAGAATTCGTGATCGTCCTCCCGAACATCGAGATCGACGAAGCGACGAACCGCGCCCATGCCATCCGCGCGCGTTGCGAAGCGTTCGGCCGTGAACGCGAGATCAGCGTCAGTGTCGGTGTCGCCGCCTGTGTACCGCGCGGCGGACTGAAGGCGACGCAGTTGATCGACGAAGCCGACGCCGCGCTGTATCGCGCCAAGAAACTCGGGCGCAACCGCGTCGAACGCGGCCGCACGATCTGAACGCAATCGGCCTGATCGTGGTCAGTCGGTGACGACCTCGCGCCGTTTCGCCGTGTGCAACAGCCACAGGTTGCGGCTGTAGATAAACAGACCCGAGAACTGGCCGAGCGTGAACACCAGGTCACGCTTGTGGATGGCGTAGGCAGTCAAGGTCAAACCGCCGAACAGCGACAACCACCAGAACACGGTCGGCACCACGACTTTTTTTGCGCGCTCGCTGTACAGCCATTGCACGATGAAGCGCGACGCGAAAATCGCCTGGCCAAGAATGCCGATCACCAGCCAGAGATTGAAGTTGTGCGCCCACGAGGAAAAAAAATCGGACATGTCGGACTCGGAAACTGGAAGATGACAACGACGCCGGACGCACCGGTGCGATTAGCGGAGATCAAGCCTCGTTGATCTCTTCGACCGCGGTGCGCCGCGCGCGACGGATCAGCCAGGCGACACCGCGCAAGTCGGCAACACCGACCAGCGCCCGGTTCAGATTATTGTATTTCGACACGCCGGTACCACGTGCACGATGGTTCACCGGCACACTCAGCGTTTGCCACCCCGCGCGTTGCATCAGGGCCGGCAGATAGCGGTGCATGTGATCGAAATAAGGCAGATCGAGAAACGCCGCGCGCTCGAACAGCTTGATGCCGCAGCCAGTGTCCGGCGTGTCGTCGCGCAACAGGCGGCGACGGATGGCATTCGCCAGCTTCGAGGCAATGCGCTTGCTGCCACTGTCCTGGCGATGGACGCGCCAACCGGCGAACAACTTCACCGTTGCGGCGGCACTCGCGCGCGCTGCAAGCAATTTCGGGATATCCGCCGGATCGTTCTGACCATCGCCGTCGAGCGTCGCGATCCAGGCACCACGCGCCGCCTTGACGCCATTGCGCACCCCGGTGCTTTGTCCACTTTGCGTCATGTGCTGCAACACACGCAATTCCGGCACGCGCTGCTTCAGTGCCTTCAATACAGCGACCGTGTCGTCGCGACTGCAGTCATCGACGTAGACAATCTCGAACGCGACGCCACCGCGCAGCGCGGCGACGATTTCGTCGACCAGCGGCGTGACATTGTCGCGCTCATTGAACACCGGCACGACAACCGACAATTCGGGCATGGACACTGGACAATCCTTGACGGAGGCGGCCCGTGGCCGCTGCGAGCCGCGAACGCTATCCGAAGCCGTCGGAGCCCGCCAGCAAAACGCCGTCAGGGCGCGCCGACCGCGCCGCTGTCCGACGCGCTATCCGAACCCGAAAACGCCCGTTCGAACTGCGACGCGATGCTGTCGAATTCGCGCGCATTGGCGGCCAGCAGGATCAGACTGCCCTGACCCAAGGGCATACTGCGGCCACGCACGCCGGCGTGCTCAAACTCCTCACGCGGCGTCGCCACCGTCGGCACAAACATCGCCGTGACCGGTCCGCTGTCGCGCTGCAGCACCATGTGCACCGACAAGCGTCCGCCGAGCGGACAGTCTTTCAGATAATGCACGGTGCCCGGGCTGCGCAGCAGCGGTGCACCCAGTGAATCAAACATCTTGCGCACTTCGGCCTCGGGCACTGCGGCGCGCGATGACAGCGCGAACGGCTCGTGCGTCAAATGCTCAACAGCCAGCGTCGACAAGGGCGGTGGCGTCGCCAGGTAGCGTTGTGACAGGAACGCCGCCACGCCGAGCGACAAGGCGATGCCGGCGGCGATCTGCCAGATCGCAAAGCGACGCGGTTCCGGCTCGTGGATCGCGGTCGTGGTTTGCCGCAACAAAATACGTTCGGCCAATCCTTCCGGCACCGGGATCGCGATTGCTGCCGACAGTGTGCGCTCGAAGCCCAGGGCGCGCTCAAGCGCGTCCGCACAGCGCTTGCACGACGCCTTGTGTGCGTGCGCCTCGTTGCTCAGGCCGCGCGGATCGCCGCCGATGGCGCGTCGGAAATCAAGGCAGTTCATAGATCTTGCCCTCTTCGCCGTAGCCGCCCAGAGCCGCTTTCAGTTTCTGCCGTGCGCGAAACACCTGCGTCATCACGGCGCCGGCGGTGATGTTCAATTCGGCGGCGATCTCTTCACAGCTGAAGCCGCCGAGCACTTGCATCAGTAGCGGTTCGCGGTATTTCGAGTCGAGCCGCGCCATGGCCCGGCGCACCAGTGCATCGTCACCCAACTGGTCCGGTTGCGGCAGGTCGGATTCTGGCAACTCGACGGCATCGATCGAGTCGATCGCTGGTGTCTTGCGCTCGAACAGACGCGCGTGTTCGCGGCGCAGGATGGTGATCAGCCACGCCTTGGCGGCAGCGGTTTCACGCAGGTTGTCGAGCGAACGCCAGGCGCGCAAATACGTTTCCTGCGACAGGTCTTGCGCCAAGGCCTCGTTGCCGCACAGCCAGAACGCGAACCGGTAAAGGTCGGCACTGGTCGCGCGCACCAAGGCATCGAACTGGGACTGTTTGCTCACCATGCCTCCACAGACCTGCGTCGGGGGCTGATTCTTTCACCAAACGATCTTGCATCGAATCGATTCAGGCGGCAGCGGCGGATTTCTCAACCAGCACGTCGGCAGGAATGCCGAATCGGATAGACAACGCAGCGATCTGCCGCGTCGTGAATTGCCGATTTCCCGACAGCAACTGCGATACCACACTCTGATTTCCCACCTCGGGCAGATCGGATTGGGTCAAGCTGTGCTGATCCATCAGGAAGCGCAACATCTCGCGCGGTGAAATCGCCGGCAGTGCAAAGTGCCGGCGATCGAAGTCGGAGATCAATTCGCTGACAACCAGAAAAAGCCCTTCCAGTGCCGCACCTGGTTGCGCCTGGCCGGAATCTACGAGCGCATCGGCCAGTGCCACCGTGGTCGAGTAATGGTCGGCATCGCGAATCGGACCAACATCGGCCGTTCGCTGCAGTGCCTCCCAGGCCTTGCGGATAGCATCAAGATTCATCGCTGCACCCATGGCATTCGGTCGTAGTCGGCGTGCGTCAGCACGTACTTGACGTAAGCGATCTGCTGCACGAAATGAAGAAACACAATCAGTCGATACTTGTTCCCACCGATATCGAAAACGTGGAGATCGCCCACCTTATCGACGCTTCCGAAACTTTGTCGAAGGTCGGCAAAGCTGGAGAAGGAACGTGACTCCATGAGCTGCCGCCAAGCCTGTAATGGCCGCGTCGCGTCAGGATGCTGCGCGGCGAACTCGACCAAGCGGCGATTGGTGACAACTCTCACCGAATGAGTATTGAGCCGGAAGGCAACAATTGCAATCTGCAATATTGGCGCGGATCAACGAATGCGCTCAAGAATCCCGTCGAGTTCGTCGATGCTGTGATAGGTGATGACGAGTTTGCCGCGGCCGTTGCGGGCGTGCTGGATGGCGACGCGGGTGGCGAGCTTTTCCGACAGGGCTTGTTCGAGTTGGGTGATATTGGCGTCGGCGCTGGGCTTTTTGGTCGACCCGCCCTTGTCGGCGGGTTTCACTGACTGCAGGGTGCGCACCTTCTCTTCGAGTTCGCGCACGCTCCAGCCGCCGTCTGCAGCGGCAAGCGCGAGCGCGGTTGCGCGTTGCGCGTCAAGCGTGATCAGGGCGCGGGCGTGGCCCATTTCCAGACGATGCTTTTCGAGCAGGGTGCGCACCGCTTCCGGCAGATCGAGCAGCCGCAGCAGGTTGCTGACCGCGGCACGCGAGCGGCCGACGGCTTCCGCGGCCTGTTGGTGGGTGAGTTCGAATAAGTCGATCAGACGCTTGAGCGCGCTGGCTTCATCGAGCGGATTCAGGTCTTCGCGCTGGATGTTCTCGATCAGTGCGATTGCGATCGCGGCCTGGTCCGAAACTTCGCGGATGACAACCGGTACTTCCGCAAGTCCCGCCTGTTGCGCGGCCCGCCAGCGGCGTTCACCGGCAAGAATCTCGTAGCGGTCGCGACCGATGGCGCGCACCACGATCGGTTGGATCACGCCCTGGGCCTTGATCGAATTGGCGAGTTCGGTCAGTCGCTCCGGATCCATGCCGGTGCGCGGCTGAAATTTGCCCGGCTGCATCTGGATCGCCGGTAGCGAACGCAGGTCGCCGGTACCGGTCATGTCGTTCTGGTCGTCGCCGCTGGTGTCGATGCCGAGCAAGGCATCGAGGCCACGGCCGAGTCCGCGTTTCTTGGTCGCCATCGTCAGATTCCGTCAGTTTGCGCCGGCCGCAGCCGACTTGGCATTGCGCTCATGGCGCAGCATTTCACCGGCGAGGCCGAGATAGGCGATCGCGCCACGCGATTCGCGGTCGTATTGCGAAATCGGCAGGCCATGCGACGGCGCTTCCGCCAGACGCACATTGCGCGGCACCACGGTGCGAAACACCTTGTCGCCGAAGTGCTTCACGAGCTGGTTCGACACATCGTTGCCGAGGTTGTTGCGCAGGTCGAACATGGTGCGCAGGATGCCTTCCAGTTCGAGCTTCGGATTCAGCCGCGCCTTCACCGCCTTGATCGTATTGAGCAGGGCGGTCAGGCCTTCGAGCGCGAAGTATTCGCACTGCATCGGCACCAGCACGCCGTCGGCGGCGGTGAGTGCGTTCAGCGTCAGCAACGACAGTGACGGCGGGCAGTCGATCAGGATGAAGTGGTAGTTCGCCTTGATCGGTTCAAGAATGATGCGCAGGCGGGTTTCACGTGCGATCGCGTCCATCAGCTTGATCTCGGCAGCCGTCAGATCGGCATTGCCCGGCAACAGGTCATAGCCGCCGGGGCTGGCCACGATCGCGCGTTCGGCCGGCACTTCCTCCAGCATCACCTCGCAACCATTCGGCTTGGCTTTGGCCTTGTCGACGCCGCTCGCCATCGTCGCATTGCCCTGCGGATCGAGATCGATCAGCAACACCTTGCGCCGCGCCTCGGCCAAGGCCGCCGACAAGTTCACACTCGTCGTGGTCTTGCCGACACCACCTTTCTGGTTCGCGACAGCGATGATGCGGGTCATGGAAGGGACAGGGACGAACGCGCAGCACGGCGCAGGGCCGCGGATGATACCCGAGGTGCGAGGAGCCCGTTTGCCACGCGGGGCTTCACCCCGGGCGGAGTCGACGAGTTCAGTTTCGCCGCAACTCCACCAACACGCGCCCGCCCTCCAGCCCCGGCACGGTCAACGAATGCACGGCGACCAGGGCGTAGGCGGCGGGCAGGGTGGTGAGTTCTTCCGCGTAGCCCGGGCCTTTCATCGCCAGCAGGCGGCCGTCGACGGCGAGCCAGTCGCGGCACCAGCCGGCGAGTTCGGTGATCGGCGCGACGGCGCGGGCGGTGGCGCATTGCAGCGGTGCTGCCGGCCGGTACGTCTCGGCGCGGGAGTCGATCACTTCAACTTGATCCAGCCCCAGCGACCGCTTCACTTCGCGCATGAAGCGCGTCTTCTTGCCGTTCGACTCGATCAGCACCACGCGCCGCTCCGGGTGCAAGATCGCGAGCGGCAGTCCGGGCAGACCGGCGCCGGCGCCCATGTCGGCGAGCTCGGTTTGTGTCCAGAACGGTGCCATCGCCAGCGAATCGAGCAGATGTCGGGTCAGCATCTCGGCGGGATCACGCACCGCCGTCAGGTTGTAGGCCTGATTCCATTTCACCAGCAGTTCCAGATAACCGAGCCAGCGCGCGACGCGGTTGTCGTCCGCCGGCAAGTCGAGTGCGCGCAAGCCGTGGATCAAACTGGGCCGCAACGCGGTGATTGGGGGTGAAAGTTCCATTGCGGCAGTATGGCGAGGTGGCGAAGTCGAGTCATCGACCATCGAGGTGGGTCAGGACGCATTGCGCGGAATGCTTTGGCTTGTGTTAGTCCCAATTTGGGACTAACCTTGCACGATGCGCGTGATTGCGGTTTCGACACTTCGGGATTTCTGGATCCGGCACCCCGATGTGGAACAGCCTCTGAAGTCTTGGATCCAGGAAGCGACGAATGCATGTTGGACCCAACCTGCAGACATCAAGGCGCAGTTTCGCAGCGCAAGTGTTCTCAAGAATCGACGAATCGTGTTCAACATCAAGGGCAATGACTACCGCTTGATCGTCGCCATTGCCTACAAGCTGCAAATCGTCTTCGTGAAGTTCATCGGCAGTCATGCGGACTATGACGCGGTCGACGCAGAAACCGTCGAGATCAACTGAAAAACTAGGGAGACACACGATGGATATCCGGCCCATTCACAACACGTCCGATTACAAGACGACGTTGCGGGAAATTTCCGTGCTGATGGCATCCGATCCCGTTCCGGGCACGGCTGACGGGGATCGACTGGATGTCTTGGCGACGCTGGTCCAGGCCTACGAGGCTCGGCACTTCCCGGTCGAGGCCCCCGATCCTGTGGAGGCGATCCGATTCCGCATGGAGCAGCGCGGCCTGTCTGTAAAGGACCTAGAGCCACTCATCGGAAAGTCCAACCGCGTCTACGAAGTGTTGAACCGAACGCGTCCGCTCACCTTGGCGATGATTCGCAGGCTTCATCGACAGCTGGGAATTCCGGCCGAGGCCCTGATTGCCGAATCCGCCTCGGGTTGATCCCATCAACGTGCGTCAGCCCGGCAACGCGCAACCGTGTTCGTCACAGCCCGGTTGCGCGGCGGCGTTCGGCGTGACATCACGCAGCGGTTCATTGACCAGCGCCATGATCTGCGCGCCGATCGCCATGTCGCGCAGTCGGCCGAAGTGCTGCAGCCGCAGGTGTCCGTCGCGGTCGATCAGAAGCGTGGTCGGCGTACCTTGCATGGCATAGGTGCTCATCGTTGCCGGGATCGGCGAACCGGCGACAGCGAGATCAACGCCGACCGGGAACCCGATGCGATATTCGTGCAAGAACGCCGCGAGCGAGGTCGGCGTCATCGCCGCGTGGTGTTCGAACACGCTGTGCAGGCCGATCACCGCGACTTGATCTCGCGAAAACGACTGTGCAATTTCCAGCGCTTGCGGCAACGCATGCGACACACAACCCGGACACAGCATCTGGAACACCTCCAGCACGACAACGCGGCCGCGCAGGTCGTTCAGCGTCAGAGGCGGCGAGTTGAACCACTGGCTGACCTGCAATTCGTGGGTGGGCGCAAAGGTGGAAGTCATCGCGGTTCTCCGGGAACTTGGGCGATGCTCGCGCGCGGGCAGCGATCCGGCAAGCACACGCCGGCTGAACAGGGTCGCATTGCGCCGGAAAAGTTCAGGATGAATTCACCCCAGTGCGCCACACTCGTCCCGTTCAACTCGGGGTATGCCATGAAACGTCTCGTCATCCTTGTCCTCATCGTTCTGCTCGCCGGTTGCGCGACCTACGACGATTACGCCTATTACGACCGCAACGATTACTACGAGGATCGCTATTGCGACGATCGTTATGACGATTGCGGCTACGACGACCGTCGCCACGAGCGCCGCTACGAGGGCCCCGGCTACAGCTCGCCGGCATATCGCTATCCGACGTATGGCTACAGCAGCCCCGACTATGTCGTCTACAACACTTATTACTCGAGCCTGTGGCCGATCTACCGCTCGTACTACGACCCTTTCTGGAGCCCGGGCTTCTACTACGGCGTCACCTATTTCCCGCGCACCTATTTTGGCTTGAACGTGGGCTGGTACAGCTGGCCCTACTACCAGGCCTATTCGCCGTATCGCTACAGCCATTCCGATCATTACTACGACTGGATGGACCACAGCCGTGACCACGCCGGCTACGTGCAGCAACATGGCGGCTACCTGCCGCGCTACGGCAGTGCCCGCAACGAGGCGCAATATCTCGCCAACCGCACCGGTGCCCGCGGCGCCGGCGGCAATGCCTATTACGGCGCGTCGACGCAACCCGGCGGCATTGTCGATCCAACCTACGCACGTCAGGCGCGCGGTCGAGGCCAGCAATTGCCGTTCGAACGCGGCGGGCGTGACTGGAATGTCCAGCCGTATGGACGCGACGGCCGCAACTACGGCGGTTTTCTCGACGACAGCGCCAACCCGGCGCGATCGGGACGCGGCGAGTTGAATCGCGGCGGCAGCTACGACAGCGGCCGCGGCAACGCCGACTACAACGACAGCGCGCCAACGACGCGCACACCGCGCGGCTACGACCGTGGCTCGGTACGTGAAGACGGCGAAGTGTCGCCGGCGCCGTCGATGCGCGGTCGTGACGACCTCCGCACGCGACGCGAACCGATCCGCGACGAACGCAGCTTCGACGAGACGCCGCAGGTTGAGCGTTCGCCCGGCGGCCGTGCCTACGGCGGCCAGCGCGGTGCGATCACACCCACGCCCACGCCGCGTGCAACGTCCGAGGGCGAATTCATGCCACGACAGACGCGTGAACCGTACAACCCGATCTTCGAACGCCATGCCACGCCCTCACGCGAGGTCGAGCCGCAGTTCGAAACCCGTTCGCGCGAGGTGTATCGCGGTCGTCCGGTCGAGAGCCGCGAGGTCTATCAGCCCAGCATGCCGGTAGAGCGCAGCTACGAGCGTACACAGCCGCGTTTCGAACGCACTGAACCGACCTATCAGCGCAGCGAACCGACTTACCAACGCAGCGAGCCGAGTATCGAGCGCTCACAACCGGTATTCGAGCGCAGTGAACCGCGCGTCGAACGCTCGGCGCCGAGCTATGAACGCAGCGAGCCGCGCAGTGCCCCAAGCTACTCGCCGCCAGCGGATCGTGGCGACAGCGGTGACAGCGGCGGCGGTCGTGGCAGTTCGTCGGACGACGATGGCGGCGGCCGCAGTTCACGCGGCCAGCTTGACCGCATTGTTCGCGACGACGAGTGATTAGACGGCGCGCAACGCGCCGTCCTCAAGCTTCAACACGCGGTCGGCGAGCGCCAAACTCGCCGGCCGATGCGTGATCAGCAACACTGTGCGACTGCGCAACAGCTCGCGGCATTCGTGGATGAAGTCGCGTTCGCCATCCGGATCGAACATCGCGGTCGCTTCGTCCAGAATCAGGATCGCCGGATCTTTCAGCAGCGCCCGCGCCAAGGCGATGCGCTGTTTCTGACCCCCGGAAATGCGCACGCCGTCGTCGCCAATCGTGGTGTCGTAACCAAGCGGCAGGGCGACGATGAAGTCATGCGCATGCGCGGCGCGGGCGGCGCGCTCGATGTCGTCGCGGCTTGCACCAAAGCGGCCGTAACCGATGTTGTGCGCCACCGTGTCGTTCAACAGCAGTACCTGCTGGCTGACCAGACCGATATGCCGGCGCAACCCATGCAGCGACAGCGCGCGCAGATCGACGCCGTCAAGCGTGATGCGGCCCGCGGTCGGGTCGGCGAAGCGCATCAGCAAGTGTGCGAGCGTGCTCTTGCCGGCACCGTTGACGCCGGTGATCGCGACGGTTTCGCCGGCCGCGATGCGCAAATCAAGCGCGGCATACACCGGGGCACGACCGGGATAGGCGAAGGCGACCGATTCGAACGTGATGTCGCCGCGCACCTGTTCGAGTTCGCCTTCGCCATCATCCGGCTCGGGCGATTCAGCCAGCGTTTCCCGTAATCGTTCGGCGGCACCACGTGCCACCTGGACGCGCCCATACACGCCCGCAAGTTGCGACACCGGCTGCGTCAATAACATGCCGTACAACAACAAGGTGATGAGCTCGGGCGCGGCCAGCGTGCCGGCGACCACGCGTTGCCCGGCAAACCAGAGCATGCCGATCACGGCGCTGGCAGCAACCAAGCGCACCAGCGGCTGCAGCATCGCTTCAATGCGCAGTTGGCGCAGTTCCAGTGCGCGCACGGCGTCGCTATGCGCGGTGAAACGCGTCGACTCCTCGACCTCGCGTGTGTACGCCTTGATCATCGGCAACACCGACAGATTCTGTTCGGCGACCGCAAATCGCGCGGCATACGCCTGGTTGTGCGCATCCGCCAACGGCCGCAAGCGGCGCCCGACCAGCTTCAATGCCACCACATACACCGGCACTGCTGCGGCAATTGCGAGGCCGAGCCAGGGCTCGATGCGCAGCAGCATGAACAGCGCGCCGGCGCAGGTCAGCAGCATCGGCAGCAAGCTCGTCACCGTGCCAGTCGCGAAGCTGCTGATGCGCCAGACATCGTTGTCGAGCAGCGACAACACCTCGCCGCGCTTGCGCGCCTGATGCCAACGCAGCGGCAACGCCTGCAGATGGTCGTAGACCCGCGTGCCGAGCGCCGATGACAGCCGCGCACCCAGCGCACCGAGCACGCGCGCATTGGCAATCGTCAGCGCGGTCTGCACCCCAAGCACGCCGATCCACAGCAACAGCAACTGCTCCGGAATGCGTGATTGCAACAGTGCCTCGGCGACGCGCCCGGCGAACCAGGGCATGGCGAGGGCGAGGGCGCTTTCGGCTAGCGCGACCAGCACGGCGCCGATCAGCCACATGCGGTAAGGATGGAGCAGGCGCGACAGAAAGCTGAATTCGGAAGCCGCTGGGGGCATCGAGGATGCATCTCGGAAAAGTGTGTCGGCTATCATGCCCGACATGACCAACACTTCGCTCACCCTCGCCACTGTGCTGCGCCGCTCCGACGACGTTTTGTTCCAGGAAGTCGGCGGCGAAGCCGTATTGCTGGATCTCGCCAGCGAGCAGTATTTCGGACTCGATCCGGTCGGCACGCGCATCTGGCAGTTGCTCGAAAAAGCGCCGGCGCTGCAGGCCGTCGCGGACACACTTCACACCGAATTCGAAGTTGAGCCGTCGCGCATGGAGTCTGACCTGCTGGCAATCATCGACAAGCTCGCGGCCGCTGGCCTCGTGCGGCTGGTCTAGATGATCGGCGGCCTGCAACGTTGGCTTGCGTTGAGTGGCCCAGATCGCCGTTTGTTCCTTGTCTTGTTGTTCGCGCTGCCAATTACGAACATCTCACTGGTGCTTGCCGGCTACGTTCGAACACGGCGCTGGATCGAAACAATGAGTCGCCACGCGAACCCACGCATTGCGACTGAGACCGACCTCGCTGCTGCCGAGAGAGTCGCCGAACTGGCCGGCATTGCCGGTCGCCGGGGAGTGATCACTTCCACATGCTTGCGGCAGTCGCTGGTCGTCCACGCGATCTTGCGCAAGCGCGGTCTGAAGCCCGAGTTGAAGCTAGGCGTTCGCAAAAGAGACGGCGCGGTGGACGCCCATGCATGGGTGGAAGTCGGTAGTCAGGCACTGAATTCGAATGCGCTCGGCGCGGACGGATTTCGGAGTCTTCAACGACCGGCGGAACCGAACTCGTCGCAGAGAGCCTAGATTGAGCTGCATCGCCGGGATCGTCAATTTCGATGGCGCGCCTGTCCCTCCTGGTTTGATCGAGGCGATGACGGCATCCATGGCGGTACGAGCGCCCGACGGTAGACGGCACTGGGTTCGGGGATCGCTCGCGTTCGGTCACTGCCTGCTGCGAACCATTCCGGATTCGCGAGCCGAAGATCCGGCCTCAAACGATGTGGGCAACCCGTTTTCGGTTGTGATGGACGGCTGGATTGACAATCGAAGCGATGTTTGCCGACGCTTGGGGAAGATCGGTGACGCATTGTGCGACGGCTCCGATGCGGAACTCGTTCTACAGGCATATCAGACGTGGGGTACGAACTGTCTTGAATACCTCGTTGGCGATTTTGCGTTCGCGATCTGGGATTCAAAAAAAGGGTGCCTGTTCTTGGCGCGCGATCACTTTGGACTGCGCCCGCTGTTCTACGCGCGCCAGGGATCCGCGTTGTATTTCGCCAGCAATCTCGACGCATTGGTGCAGATACCCGGACTGACCGCCGAGCTCGACGAAGACGCCATCGGCGATTTCCTACTGTTCGGCGGACTCCAGTCAAACGAGGCCACAATCCATCGCGACCTTCGGCGCCTTGCGCCCGCGCACTTTGTCCGCGTTGATCGCGACCGATTCGAGCTGCAACGCTACTGGCAGCCGCCGGAGGAAGGCGAAGTGGTCCGGCGCAGCGACGCGGACTACCTCGACAGTTTTCGCGAAGTGTTCGATCTTGCCGTTCGCGATCGCGTCCGGCATCAGGGGCTGGCCTGCGAGTTGAGCGGAGGGATGGACTGCTCCTCGGTGGCGGCACTCGCGATCCACTCAGGCAATGTTCCCGCGACGTACACGGTGATCACCGGCAATCTCTGCCCGAATGATCGCGAGCACGAGTTCGCGGCATTGGTTGCGGCACACCTGCGCGTTCCCTGGACTACCTATTCGCTCGCCGACTATGCCCTGTTCGAACGCCACGACCAGACGGAACTGCGCACTGCGGAACCCTTGGCTAGCACCAATCTCGCGCTTCAGTACGATAGTTTTGAGGGATTGGCCCGCGGAGGCGCAAGGGTGCTACTCAGCGGGCAAGGAGGCGATGCTCTGTTCAATACGGGCAGCGAAAATCCCGTCGCGCTGTGGCGAACCGGCCGGTATGCACCAGCGCTGCGCGAAACCTTGCGCCACTTGCGTTGGCGCGGCACTCTGCGCGGCCTTGGCTTGCGCTCGCTGCTCGGTGGCAGCCACGCATCGCGGCAGTGGATGCCGGAATTTCCGGGCGGGCTGAATCCGGACTTCGTGCACAGGGCCGGGCTCCGCGAGCGTTATGCGTCGAGTCAACACGTCATCCACGGCGCGGTCGGCGTTCGCGCACAGCTGATGTCGCCCGTGCCCGCTGCCGTCTTCGACTTCTACGACGCGTTTCGATTGCCGCTGGTGTTTCGCCATCCCTTCTTCGACATGCGTCTCGCCAACTTCATGCTCGCGACGCCGAGGCCTGCGAAGCAGGAGAAATATCTCCTGCGCGAACGCATGCGCGGCCTGTTGCCGGAAACCATCCGCACCCGACCCAAGACGGCACTGGTCGGCGATCCGGTGCGCGCACGTTTCGGCAGTGCACATGTGCGAGCAATCGTTGACCGGCTCGCGGCAACCGATGATCCGCACATCGATCCGGCAGCGCTTCGTCGCGCCATTGCGGCGCGGTTGGCCGCTCCCGCAGACATCTCCACGTGGTATAGCTATCATGCGCTGGCACCGATTGCCCTCGGGCTATGGAAGCAGTCCGTTACCCACGATTGAGGATTCCCGCTATGACTCCGAACACCACCGCTACAGGCCCGTTCGCGTCACCAAAGGTCAAGCGTGAATACAGTGCGCCTGCACTCACCTCGTTCGGCAAGCTCGCGGCACTGACCAATTCGGCGTCGGGATGCAGCGACAACGATAGTGCGATGTGCGCAGGCGGCGGCGTGATGGGAGAGATGCTGTAACCGACCCGATATAAATGGCGTTTGCGCACGGCGAATTGCCCGAACGCGGAGCCTCCGGTTCGGTGTATCTCCAACGCTGTAACACCAAGCCGCCAGGGCCCTGCAAGGATCGAGCATGCTGGATGAACATCTGAGCTACGTCTCCGATCGCCAGAGGATGGCCCGATTCCGGCAGGCGGTGGCAACTACAATCCATGTAGGCGAAAGTGTCGCCGATCTCGGTTGCGGCACCGGCATTCTGGGGCTGCTCTGCCTGCAACACGGCGCGGGGCATCTCACGGCCATCGATGAAACCCCGATGATCGAGGTGGCGCGGGAATCCTTTCGGCGCGAAGGCTTTGCGGATCGCGTCAGTGTCCATGCCGAAAATTCCCATCGCTTGAAACTTGCGGATCCCGTCGATGTCGTGATCTGCGACCAGGTCGGCTACTTCGGGTTTGATTACGGCATTCTCGAAACGCTGGCCGATGCCCGCGCCCGCCTGCTCGCCCCGAACGGACGCATGATTCCGCAGCGGCTTGACCTGTACCTCGCGGCCGTAGGTGGCCGCAGTTGCCGCAGAAAACGCGACGGCTGGCATGCGCGCAATATCCCGCCCGAGTTCGGATGGCTGCAGGCATCGGCAGTCAACCAGAAATACGCCGTGCGCCTCAAAGCCACGGATCTGCGCAGCGAACCGATGCATATCGCGAGCTTTACACTTGGGCAACCCGTTCCCGAGTTCCATGCTTGGAGCGCCGACCTATTCGCGAACCATGACGGCGACGTGGATGGTCTGCTCGGTTGGTTTCGCGCCGAACTCGCCGACGGCGTGTGGATGACCAATTCGCCGTTGGAGCGTGACGCCATCCGCCGATCGCAGGCTTACCTACCGATTTCCTCGACGATTGCGGTGAATTCCGGCGACAGTCTGCGCGCGACGGTCATGGCCCGGCCTCGGGATCAGCAGATCGGCTGGCGGCTGGAGCACGCGGCCAGCGGCAACCGTTTCGAACACTCGACCTTCGGCGGCAGCATCGTTCCCGCTGGCGAGTGGCAGCGCGCCGGTGCCAACCACGTCCCCCTGCTCACGCCACTCGGGCGAGTGCGTGAAGCGACGCTTCGCTTGTGCGACGGTCGGCGCAGCGTTGCCGAGATCCAGCTGCAGCTGTGCGCCGAGTTCCGCGACCTGCTGCCTGGTGCCGAACTCGACCGCTTTGTCGAACGCACTCTTCGACGCGACGCCGAATGAACATTGCCTACCGCGTGTTGCCGGAACGAAACCAGGAGCCGCTCGACGCACTTCCCTTCCATTGCTGGAAGCAGCCAGATCACGAGACCTCGTTCTGCGATTTCCATCGCGACCGCGACGGCTACCGGTTGCGCTTTCCGGAACTGGCGGATTTCGCGATTGCTGCTGATGGTTGCCAGATCCTCGCGGTGCCAGCGCCGGACATCGATGCACCGACGCTTGAGCACCTGTATCTCAACCAGGTGTTGCCGTTGGTGCGCAGTCATCGCGGAGAAATGGTTTTCCACGCCAGTGCCGTCGCGATCAAGGGCATTGCGGTTGCATTCTTCGGCGAAAGTGGTCGCGGCAAGTCGACGCTTGCCACGAGTTTTGTTCTGAACGATGGCGAATTGCTCAGTGACGATGGGCTGGTCCTTGAATGGCGCAATGGCTGTGTCGTTGCGGCACCTGGTCACGCGTCGGTGCGGCTTTGGCCGGACAGCCGCGAGGCTTTGGTCGGCGAACGTCTCGATCCGGCACCGCCGGTGGCCTACAGCAGCAAGTCGCGCCTGCTCGCCGGCGGCGCGATTGCGCTTTGTCGCGAACCGGCCCGGCTCGGGCGCTGCTACTTCCTCGGCGATGGCCGTACTGAGGACATCGTCATTGCGGCCATGGGCGTGGCCGATGCGATGCTTGAATGGACCCGGCATTCGTTCCTGCTCGACATCCAGCAGAAGCCGCGTATTGCATCGCAGTTCCGCCAGGTCGCGGAACTGGTGGCGCTCGGCATCAGCTATCGGCTGGACTATCCGCGTGACTTCGCGCGACTTCCCGAAGTCCGACAGGCGGTGATCAACCACTTGCGAATAGACTCCCCATGACCGATCACGACTGTCCGTTTCGGGCTTGCGAAGATGTCTTCCGGCGCAAGTTCGGTAATGCAACGACGCTGCTGCAAATGTCCACGGGCAACTACTTCAGCCTCAACGCCGTCGGTGATCGGGCATGGGAGTTACTTGCCGAACCGAGAAGCGCAAGGCAGATTTCCGAAGTGATCGCCAATGAGTTCGAGGCCCCATTCGACAGCATATGCGCGGATGTCGCGGCACTCCTGGAGCACCTGGCGGCAGACCGGCTGATCGCTGGTTGAGCAGCCAAACGTGGCAAGCTTGGGATCCATCTACATGGATCAAGACCAGATAGTCGGCACCAAGGCTGCGCCACCGATATCAGCGCTGGAAAAATCATCAGCCAACACAATATCTTGCCGACATTTCACGGCGTTCTTGCGTGCTCGAGAGCGACCTGGATATCTCGCCGGATTTTCATTGATGACCTGATCGAATTCGAGTCCACGCGATGATCCAATTCGTCGCCCACGTGCTCTATCGCGTCACCATCTATCGACTCCGCAAGTCACAGTATCCCGATTTCACTTCTGCGGAATCCCGCGAGCGCACTCACGGTGTTGTCCTGCGCCATAGACTCCGCAACCCGTCAATTCCGCGATGCAGGTACCCCGCTGGCAACTCGTTCCATTTCGACAGAGCGTAACGTTGCATCATGTAATCGGGGCTCGGAAATAGCTTGCAAAGCACATGTCCGGGGCGCTTGGTCAATGGCTGCGCAACGAGAGCATGCCACTCGAAATACCAGCGTCGATCTGCCCAGGCCATTCGAAACGATTCCGACTTTGCAGCTTGCCCAAGGCGATCGTGGATTGCGTCAGCGAAATCGCCGCCAAAGACCGCTGAAGATGCGGCTAATGCGTGCAGCATTGGCCCTGCAACGCCTTTTGCTTTAGCAACGTCACCTAGTCGCACCCAGTCTGCATCCGTCATTCGCTTGGCAAGCAGGTGTACGTCATAGAGCCCGACAAGGCGATTACCAGTGCCATGCATCAGGTCGGCGACACGATGAAGGGCGTTGTGCAGCATGGCATGGTGCGGGGACAGCGCGAGTACACCGTGCAGAGCTGGCAGCGCCATTGCCTCTTCACACAACTCTTCGAAAGACCACGTCCGGAAGAATGCGGGGTGACTGGTGAGGTGCCAATGCGCATCGACATGAAATTCGCGGGCTGCAACTTGACCAATAAAGACGCGCTCGAAGGCTGGGCCATTGCTCAGCTCTCCGTTCCATGCGAACCCGATCTTGCGCAGTGCTTCTCCAGCACGCATCACCTCGTTCTGACTGGAAAAGAGCAGGTCAATGTCGCAGCGCGGGCGCAAATGTGGCCGCGGATAAAGCCATCGCGCCAAAGCCGCGCCCTTCAAAACCAAAGGGTTCAATTCAGCTTCAAGTAGACAGTCAATCACACGCAGCTCAAATGCATTGCGCGCCAATTCGTCAGCGGCCGAGCGTCTTTCCAACTGACGCAATTCATCGCGGGCATCGGATGCAACAGACTCGCTCGCCAAAAGACGAGCCGCGAGCAAAGGTGCCACACCTTCTCCGACGGCGAACTTCAGCAAAGCTCGCAGCAGCGTTGCGTCCACGAACCCATAGTTGTTGTGGGAATTCATGAGTAGCGCGCCTACTTGCTTGCGGAGACTGCCGACGGTGATATTCATCGCACCAATGATCGTGGAATCCGAGGTCGACCGCTAACTACGTCGCTCAGTCGGCCAATCGGGCCGAATCGGCGAGAGTCCCTCCGGTAACATGCGCATATTTGCGAGGTCATCGAAGACACGATGCTGCGTCAGGATCAATCCGACCGTCTAGCAGGCTGGTTGATGCCGCTAGTCGGCATCGCGGCTTTGCTCAGTGGCAGCGTCTTCTGGGCGCGCCGGATCGGATGGTTGCAGGCCGACGCATACTGGCATGCGCATCGACGGATGCTCGGTTGGTACAACACCCAGATCGATTACGCTGCGGCGTCCGCGCAGGTGCTGCAATTCAACAATTCCCTGCACGAAACGAGCGGCTGGCTCTGGTTCACCAAAGTGCCGAAGGAATTGCTGCTTGTGGCGTTCCTGATACTCGGCATGAGCCAATTCGGGCGCATTCGGTTCAGACGCGGATTTGCCGTCGCCTACGCCTTTCTGTTTGCACTTGGCGCTGCCTCTGCGCTCCCGACCTTGCTCGCAGGCCGCTGGATCGAGCTATTCGCCGGTTCGCGAAGTTTCGCCACCTGGGTGCTCGGGGCGACGGCTGCACCGCTCGCATCGACGACAGTCAAGCGCAGCCTTGGACGCGCTTGCGCCTTTACGTTGGTCATTCAGGGTGTGCTCGTCGCGATCGAGATGCAGCATGGCCTGCTGATCTACTCGATGTTCATGTTCGATCACGATTGGGTTCGTGCCGTAGGCACGTTCAATCTGCCGATTTCCCTCGGTACTTTCGCGGTTGTCACCTTCGCTATCGCTTGGTGTTGGGGTGAACTGCCGCGGTGGGGGATGGTCATGCTGACTGTGCTGACTCTGGCATTGCTCGTCGTCACCGCATCAGGTGCCGCCTGGTTTGCCTTCGCTGCGGCGGTATTGGCGGGACTGCTGCGCGGTGCCGCGTTGCGAACACGGATTTTGCTGCTTGTGTGTTCGTTGCCGCTGGCTGTGCTGACGTGGTTCGCGTTGCCTCACATCACTGGTCGTTGGCAAATCCACGACTCGCTCTGGGGCCGCATTTACCCGGTACAGACTTACGCTGAAGAGCATTTGTCCGCGACCGAAATCGCGTTTGGGTCCGGATTTGGACGAGGGACAAACGCACTATCGGCTTCGACCGAGAAACCGACGACGCCCGTGGATCCAGGCAGCGTGCAGGTCGGCGACTCGTTGCCGGCGGTGTTGTTCTGGCAAGTCGGGCTGGTCGGCCTCACGCTGGCTTACGGTCTGATGTTTCTGGCCTTGCGCGCGGATCCGAAGTCGCGGCCGGTTGGCGTGGCGATCATCGTGTCCAGCATCGCCGTCAATGTCACCGAGCTTTTTCCGGTCAATATCGTGCTTGGGTTCTGGCTGGCGCATGCGGGCAGGGTGAAAGAACGCGATGACACCAGCGCCTGAAGCCGACGCGATTGCCACGATTGCACGCAGTGGCTTCTGGCTGCTCGGCTCGCGCTTGATGGCGATGTGCATTGGTCTGCTCGGTTTGCCGATCCTGATGTCGGCGCTGGGGCCGCTGCAGTTCGGTGCCTGGGCGGTGCTGCTCGGGGGTACGTTTGCCTTCGGGACGCTGGAGCTCGGCATGAGTTCGGCGGTGATGCGATGGACGACCCTGGCGCTCATGCCCGAGGCGAGATCAAGCGGCGACGACGACCTCAGCGCCATCATGAGCAACTCGTTGTTGTGCACGGCCGTCGTGTTTGCCGCGGGCGGCGCTGGGCTGTTGTTGTTCGTGGATCCGTTGGCCCGGTGGCTGCAACTGCCATCCACGCCATGGTTCAGCGCCGCGCAGTGCATCCTGCTGGTGTATGCCACGGTCGCCACGCTTGCGCTGTTGCGTTGTGCGATCGCACCCCTGCTTGCGGCGCGGCGCATGGCCACGCACTCGGCTTTCACTCTGGCGCAGTCCTTGATCGGCGCGGCTGCGACGTGGACGGTGGCCATCACGACTCGTCGTCTGGATCTGGTGCTGGTGGCGAATGCTGTCGCGATCATCATCGTGCAGCTCGCTGCGGCGATCTGGACGCATCGACATCTACCTTGGCGATTCGCACCGCACCGGCTCGATCGCGTCTTGGCCAGCGACATGCTGCGCTATGGCTCGGCGCTGCAGTTCGGGGACTTGTCGAGTTTCGTGATGTACCAGTTCGACAAGTTGATCATCGCGGGTGTCGTCACCCCGACCGAAGTGGCGCACTACGAAGTTGCGAGTCGCTCGGCACAAGCCCTGGGCAATGTGTCGACGGCGCCGTTTGTGGCCTTCGCACCGTTGTTGACCGAGCGCCACGGTCGCCGCGAGGACCCGATCGAGGATCTGTTGCGCATGCTGCGCATGACCCTGCTCGGTATCGGCATGTTCCTGTTGCTGCCCCTCGCCGTCGCACCAATCGGTCTGTTCGCCTGGGTGGGACAGATCGGCTATCACGCCGCGGGTGTGTTCGCTCTGTTGGCCTTGTCGGTCATCAGCACCGCATTGATCTTGCCGCTGTCGATGTGTGCCCAGGCCATGGGGCGCGCTTCGATGGAATTGACGCGTGCCGGATGCGCGATGTTGATCAACATTCCGGCGTCACTCGCACTGATTCATGCCTACGGCAAGGAAGGTGCTGCGCTCGGCACACTGTGCGCCTGCCTGATCGCCAACATCGGTTTCGCCATCTGGTTGCTGCGCGTCTTGAACACATCGTTCACGCGCGTCGTCGCAAGTGTCAGGCCATTGCTCTGGCCGATCGTGATGACCACGATCGGCATCGCTGTCGTTGCGCGGCTGGTCGAGCCGCTGGTCATCGCTTCGCGTTGGTACATGGCACCAACGGCTACGGCGCTCTACGGCGCCGGCCTGCTGATTTTGTTGGCGCAGTTCGCGCGTGCCGGGATACTGACCGCCGAGGAACGCCTGCTGACGCGGCGCATTCCACTGCTCGGCCGGTGGTTCAAGGACTAGCCAACACCATCCCCAAACCCATCCGGATGCGTCGACTGCCAATGCCAGGCATCGCGGCACATGGCGTCCAGATCATGCTGCGTGCGCCAACCCAGCAACTGTTGTGCGAGCGTCGGATCGGCATAAATCTCGGCGACATCGCCGGCACGGCGCGGCGCCATCGTGTACGGGATTTCCCGGCCGCAGGCCCGGCCAAACGCGTTGATCACTTCAAGCACGCTGTAGCCGCGACCGGTGCCGAGATTCACCGTCAGGCTACGATCTTCGCGCATCAGAAAATCAATCGCATCGACATGCGCTTCGGCCAGATCGACGACATGCAGATAGTCGCGGACGCCGGTGCCGTCGCGAGTCGGATAGTCGTTGCCGAATACCGAAACGAAATCACGGCGCCCGACCGCAACCTGCGCCACGTACGGCATCAGGTTGTTCGGTACACCGCGCGGGTCTTCGCCGATCAGGCCACTGGCATGCGCACCGACCGGATTGAAATAGCGCAGGGTCGCGGCGCGGAAATCCGGGTGCGCGCGGCAGACGTCGTCGATGATGTGTTCGACCATCAGCTTGCTGCGACCGTAGGGATTCGTCACCTGTAGCGGCGACGCCTCGGTCACCGGATTGTGTTCGGGCAGGCCGTACACGGTGGCCGACGAACTGAACACCAGACGGCGCACGCCAGCGGCGCGCATGGCCTGCAACAAGGCCACGGTGCCGGCGACATTGTTGTCGAAATACATCAATGGATCAGCGCAGGATTCACCCACCGCCTTGTTGCCGGCGCAGTGGATGACGCTGCCGATGCGCTCCTGCTGCAACAGCGCGATGACCGCGTCGCGATCACCGACATCGACTTCGGCGACGGCGAATGCCACACCGGCGATTTGCGCCAGAGCTTCAGGCACGCGTCGCGAACTATTGCGGAAATCATCGAGCAGCACGACGCGATGTCCGCGCGCCTGCAGACTCAGCGCGATATGCGAGCCGATGTAGCCGGTACCGCCGGTGACGAGGACGGTGTCAGACATCACGCCTGCCTCAGAGCATCGCGACTTCCGTCGCTCCTACAAAAGCTGGCATAGGTTTCGGCAATGCCGTCGCGCAGCCCGATACGATGTCGCCAGCCAAGTTTATGCAAGCGCGACACGTCCATCAGCTTGCGCGGCGTGCCATCGGGCTTGCTCGGGTCGGTACTGATCGTGCCCACGAAGCCGACGACAGCGGCGACGAGTTCAGCAAGTTCGCGGATGGTCAGATCTTCGCCGGTACCGACATTGATGAACTGTTCCTCGCTGTAGTGCCGCATCAGAAATACAGCGGCCTCGGCGAGATCGTCGGCATGCAGGAACTCACGTCGCGGTGTGCCGGTACCCCAGATCACAACCTCGCGATCACCGCGCAGTTTCGCCTCGTGGAACTTGCGGATCAGCGCCGGCAGCACGTGCGAATTCTGCGCGTCGAAATTGTCGCCGGGGCCATACAGATTCGTCGGCATCAGGCTGATCGCGTCGAAGCCGTACTGGCGCCGATAGGCCTGGCACATCTTGATGCCGGCGATCTTCGCGATCGCGTACCACTCGTTGGTCGGCTCCAGCGGGCCGGTCAGCAATGAATCTTCGTGCAGCGGTTGCGGCGCCAGCTTCGGGTAGATGCAGGACGAACCGAGGAAGCACAGTTTGCGCACCCCATGTTTCCACGCGCTGTGGATGACATTGGTCTGGATCGCCAGATTGTCGCGGATGAACTCGGCCGGGTAGGTGTTGTTGGCATGGATGCCACCCACTTTCGCCGCCGCCAGATAGACGTATTCGGGCTTCTCCGCGGCGAAGAATGCGTCGACCGCATGCTGGTCGATCAGGTCGAGTTCGGCATGCGTGCGCAATAGAAAATTGCTTGCGCCCTCGGCTTGCAGTCGCCGCAGAATGGCGCCACCGACCAGACCGCGGTGGCCGGCGATGTAGATGCGCGCGTCCTTGCCCATCACTTCACTCATGATGATTCGGTGCCCGATAACCGGCATCGGTGATCAGCGCATCGCGGCGCGCGAGGTTGAGGTCGTGTTGCATCATTTCGGCGACGAGTTCGGGAAACGATGTGCGTGCTGTCCAACCCAGCTTGTCGCGAGCCTTCGATGGATCGCCGAGCAGGGTTTCCACTTCCGCGGGGCGGAAATAGCGCGGGTCGATGGCGACGATGCGCTGCCCAGGTTTTGCCGCCGAGTCCGCAGGCGCGGTCGCCACGATGCCATGTGATTCATCACCACTGCCGCGCCAGTCGATGGTGATGCCGATCTCGCCGGCGGCACGGGTGACGAAATCGCGCACCGAATGCTGTTCGCCGGTGGCGATGACGAAGTCTTCGGCCACCTCCTGCTGCAGCATCAGCCACTGCGCCTCGACGTAGTCGCGGGCATGGCCCCAATCGCGGCGTGCATCGAGGTTGCCGAGGAACAGGCAATCCTGCAGACCAAGATGAATGCGTGCCAGGGCGCGGGTGATCTTGCGGGTGACGAAGGTCTCGCCGCGCAACGGCGACTCGTGGTTGAACAGGATGCCGTTGCACGCGTATAGGCCATAGGCCTCGCGATAGTTCACGGTGATCCAGTACGCATACAGCTTGGCGACGCCATAGGGCGAGCGCGGATAGAACGGCGTCGTCTCGCGTTGCGGCGTCTCCTGCACCTTGCCATACAGCTCGGAGGTCGAGGCCTGATAGAAGCGCGACTTCTTCTCCAACCCGAGAATGCGCATCGCTTCAAGCAGACGCAGCGTGCCGACGGCATCGGAATTCGCGGTGTATTCCGGCGTCTCGAACGAGACCTGGACATGGCTCTGCGCGCCGAGGTTGTAGATCTCGTCCGGCTGCACCAGTTGCAGAATGCGGATCAGATTCGTCGCATCGGTGAGATCGCCGTAATGCAGCACCAGCTTGCGATCGCTGACATGCGGATCCTGGTACAGATGGTCGATGCGGTCGGTGTTGAAGCTTGAGGCGCGGCGCTTGATGCCATGCACTTCATAACCCTTGCCGAGCAGAAATTCGGCGAGGTAGGCGCCGTCCTGGCCGGTGATACCGGTAATCAATGCGCGTTTCACGTGTGATGTTTTTCCTGTGCGATGGGCGCGTGGGCGCCGAGTTGCGTCAGCAGATCATGCCATTCGTTCAGTGCGGCGTCGCGGGCGAAACTGGTGTCGAGCATCTGGCGCGCGCGGGCACCCTTTTCTGCGCCTTGGTCAGGCAACGCGGCCATTGCGACAATCGCGGCTGCCAGCGCAGGCCCATCACCCTGAGCCACGCTGAAGCCACAATCGTATTCGGCAATGAAGCGCGCCAGCTCGCCATTGCTGGCACCAATGAAACCGATCGGTCGAGCCGCTGCGGCAATGCCATAGAACTTGCTCGGCACGATCAGGCCTTCGAGTTCCGGCCGCAGGCTGACCAGATGCAGATCGGCTGCACCCAGTGCCTCGGACAGTCGCTCGATCGGCTGATAAGGCAGAAACTGCAGATTCGTGAGCCCCTCGCGTCGGACCAGATCGGACAATGTCCGCATTCGATGCCCATCGCCAATCATCAGGAAGGCAATGTCGGTGCGGTCGCGCAACTGGCGAACGGCCGACATCAGCGTGTCGGCATCATGTGCGCGACCGAGATTGCCCGAATAGGCGACGACAAACTGGTCCACGAGGCCACAACTGCGGCGAAAGGAATTTCCCGAACGGGGCACGGGCTGGATCGAGTCCTCGTGCGCCCAATTCGGAATCACGCGCAGCTTGCTCGCCGGAACGCCGCGTCCACGCAGATACTTCGCCATGCCCACGCCAATCACCACCGTGGCTGCAGCGCCACGCAGCGCGACATCGCGCAATCCGGCGAGCAGTGCCGCAACTGCGCGCGGTATCCGTGGCTCGCCAAGCGCCACCGCGATCTCCGGGAAAACGTCCTGCATCCAGTGCACGCAGCGCACGCCGCGCAACCAGGCCACGCCCGCAACAACCGCCCCGAGCAGCGGCGGATCGGTCTTGGCCACCACGACATCGCCGCTGCGCAGCGTTTGCCATAGCGTCCACGGCAAGGCTGCATGGAAGCTCAGGTAGTCGATGGCGCGGCCAAGCAGTCGCGCGCGGCCAAAGCGGGTTGTTCGGATGCGCAGATAGCGCACACCTGCGTTGTATTCGCGCGCCGGCAGATCCGCTGCCGGATGGTCGTAACGTTGTCGCGAGGCGATCACCGTCACCTCCTGCCCGCGCGCCAGCAACGCCTCAGCCAGATCGGTCAGCAACTGACTGGTCGCCGAGTGATCGGGCCAGGCGTAGCGGTTGACGAAGATGATGCTCAACGAGGCTGCCGCAGTTCTTGCAGGCGCAGATCAATGAACTGCTGATAGACCGACAGCATGCGCGCATAGGTGTAGCCGGCATGGCCATCGAGAAAGCCGCCACGCAGCACATAGCTGTAGAGAAAGCGCAACGTCGGACGAAACGGCAGCCGTGCCGCAAAGCGCTTCAGCGCGCGCCGTCGCAATGTCGGATCGCGACTGAACAGTTCGGTCAGACGCAGTGGTTGCGCGCGCTCGGTCAGGATCAGGGTTGCCTCCGCTTCGGCGTAACGCAGATGGCGCCCAAACCAGTCGTGAACACCCTTCGAGAAATTGTAGTGATCGAGTGGTGCCATCAGCGTGCCGACCTCATGCGCCGGCTGCACCTCGCGTTGGCCATGACCATGGTCGACGAAGCGCAGCGCATCGGCGCGACCGAAGCGCACCTGGTAGGCGGGATACATGCCGGCGTGTTTGAGCCAGCGGCCCATGAAGATGATGCGCGATGGCACGCGATAGACCGGATGCGTGGTCGTGGTCGCTGTTGCCAGCGCGATCAACTCCGCGCGCAGCGCGTCCGTCACCACCTCGTCCGCATCCAGATGCAGCACATGGCGATGTCGCAGTGCGCCGTGTTCCATGGCGTGATTGCGTTGCTGCGCGAAGCTGTCGAAGCTGCGTTGCATGATGCGCGCGCCGCGCGACTGGGCGATTGCGACGGTGCCGTCGGTGCTGCCGGAGTCGACGATCAGGACATCGTCCGAGAACGCGACACTGTCCAGACAGCGCGGCAGGTTCACCGCTTCGTTCAGCGTGAGGATCACCACCGAAATCATGCGCTGCTGTGGCCGCGCAATTCGCGCTGCTTGACGAACACCGCCGGGTTCCCGGCGACCACGCTCCATGCCGGTACCGACTGTATGGCCACCGACCCGGCACCGACGATCGCGCCTTCGCCAATCTCGACACCCGGGCCGATCAGGCTCTGCGCGCAGACCCAGGCATCGGCGCCGATCGAAATCGGCATGCGCAGCAGCGGCAGCGCGGGTTCGCGGTAGTCGTGGCTGCCAGCGCATAGATGCGCCCGATGCGACACCGTGGCGCGTGCACCAATCGACACCATGCCCAAGTTGTAGACCAGTACCCACTCGCCGATGCTGGCGTGGTCATCGATGTGCAGCATCCAGGGCATCACGATGCGCGCGCTCGGGTAGACATGCACACCGTGCCCTACACTGGCGCCGAAGCAGCGCAGCAGGAATCGGCGCCAGCCGAACAGCGGCCGTGGACTGAAGCGGAACAACGGCGAGAACAGCGCCCACAGTACGCGACCGACATACTCGCGACTTGTATACGGTCGGGCGGCGCGGGCGGCGGTGATGTCGAGGGTCATGGCAGGGCGACCATCGGCCATGTTTCGCCGCGTTCGGCCGCGACCATGCGAACGATCGTGTCTTCAAGCGAGCTCTGCGCACGCCATCCAAGTTCTCGTGCCGCCTTGCCGGCATCGCCGACGCTGTGCGCGATATCGCTCGGCCGGCGCAGGCTGTCGTCGTAGTCGACATGATCACGCCAGTCGTGGCCGACGCAACGGAAAGTGATGTCGACGAAATCGCGCAGCGAGTGTGTGCGACCGGTGGCGATCACGTAGTCATCTGCGTGATCTTGCTGCAACATGCGCCACATCGCATCGACATATTCCGGTGCCCAACCCCAGTCGCGCTCGATGTCGAGATTGCCGAGTTGCAGGCGCTCGCCACTGCCGGCCTTGATGCGGCACGCGGCAGCAATCACCTTGCGCGTGACGAAACGCGCTGGCCGCAACGGCGACTCGTGGTTGAAGAGAATGCCGGTGCAGGCGTACAAGCCATAGGCATCGCGATAGTTGGCAATCATCCAGTGCGCACTCGCCTTTGCGACCGCATACGGGCTGCGCGGGCGAAAGGCCGTGCCTTCGTCCGCGGCGGTGGTGAGGTCGCCAAAGCATTCGCTGGAACCGGCGTTGTAGATTCTGGCGGGCAGGCCAAGAAAACGGATCGCTTCGAGCAGGTTCAACGTGCCAAGGGCGATGCTCTCCATGGTCTCGACCGGTTGCTCGAACGACAGCCCAACCGAACTTTGTCCGGCGAGCAGATACACCTCATCCGGTGCAACCTTGCTCAACACCTGCAGCACGCTGCGAAAGTCGGTCATCACCGCCGAATGCAGCACGACCTGTGTTCGTACACCGACGCGTTCGAGATTGTCGAAGACCTGCATCTGCGCATCGCGTGAAGTGCCGTGCACGGCGTAACCCTTGTCGCACAGCAAGCGCGACAACAGGGTGCCATCCTGTCCGGAGATGCCGAAGATCAGTGCGGTCTTGCTCATCCGGCTTCGCCTCTATGGGTTGTGACTGCCTGCAGATAGACCGCCTGCATTTCGCGTGCGAAGCGCGCTGCGCTGAATTCAGCAGCGCGCGCCAGTCCGCGTGCGCGCATCGCTTCCGCAACCTCATTTTCACGCAAGACGCGTTCGACTGCTGCAGCGAACACGTCGTCGCTGTCGATGGACACCACGGTGGCTGCATCACCGGCGACTTCTGGCAACGATCCGCGATCACTGCACACGACGGGCAGACCGAACGCCATCGCTTCCAGCACCGGCCAGCCATAACCTTCGTACAACGACGGAAACACCAGCACGCTCGCCCGCCGATACCAGCCGGCGAGTGTGTCGTCATCCGAATCGGCAATCCACTGCACACGTGTAGCGATGCCAAGTTCCATGGCTTGCCCACGCAGCTCCGCAGTCGGCGGCGCGCCGATCATCACCAGTTGCGTCGCCAGTGTCGGTGACAGGCGAGCGAAGACGCGCAGCACCTGTTCGCGGTTCTTGTAGAAGCTGTTGTTGCCGACGTGCAGTACGACACCACACGCGCGTGGATCGTGCCTGTGATTGGTATGGAGCATTTCTGCCAAGCCAGTTCGCACCGGGGATGCCACTGTTGAGCAGCGACTCGCTTCTACGGCGAATTCATTGCGGACATCGCTCGCCGTGCAGCGGCTCACACACACGACGGCCGATGCGCCACGCATTGCCGCAGCGTTGCGCTGCCACAGCCACCGCGCCGCCATTCCGGTTTCCGGAGCCTGCACGAATCTTCCCTGGGACTGCAACCAGGGGATGATGTCGTGTGCGGTGATGACCACCGGAGCGCCGCGAAGCGTTGCCGCAACATAGGCACGACTGCCGTCAAGCACATGCCACACATCCGGTCGTGGCGCTCGGGACCACCATGCAATCGCCGGTAGAAGAGCCGCCCTCATGCGCTGTCCCAAAGTTGTTCGCGCTGGACGCGGATCAAGTTCGAGAAGCCGCAATGAAATGTCCGTTGAATACCGTTCAAGGGCACGCCGCAGTGTGTCTGCATACGCACGCATGCTGCCCGGGCGATCCGTCGCCGCAGTCGAGACCAAAGTGACATGCAGCGGCTTGCGAAGGTAATTGCTCAATGCCGTGGAGCGAACGCGGTGGTGGCGTATGAAGTTGTTGGTTGTAGCGAAGTTGAGGCGCTCGTTCCGGTAGCGCCCGACATGGCCGGCTTCGCACAAGACAACGTCAATCCGACCATGAACCCGAGAAAGGACGCGATAAAGGGATCCGCGAGGATTTGTCCGGAAACCATCAATGCGCCGGCATTGGCAATGAAGAACGCCATGAGTGCCGCAGCATAATTGCCGGACTTGCTTCTGCTGACCAAAGCCGACCGCGTCACCTGCCAAAGACAGATTAGAATGGCGAGCAAGACGCCCATAAATCCAAACATCCCGGGCACACCAAGTTCCACCAACACCCTGCTCGGCCCGCTTTCCTGCCAAACGCGCGGACGAGCGACCTTGATGTGGTGAGAGCCGGGGGTTGCAGTCCCCAGACCCTCACCCCAGAAGCCGGACTGGTCGTAGGTATCGTATAGCGCTCGGAAGCCCTGAGCCTGAAAGGTGTCCAGCGTCTGGTCACTGGATTCGCGGTAATAGCGAATCTGCGTCGCATCGGTGCCAAGCAGATCGGTCACGACATAGACGCTTGCAGCGGGCATTGCGAGCAGGAAGGCAATCGACCAGGTCTTGCCCTTGCGTCCGGCCTGCCAATAAATCCACATCAGCGCGACCGCGAACACCGGCAGCATGTACACCATCTTGCGACGTCCGCACACGAGCACTGCAAAAATCGCCGATGCACCAATCAGAGCCCATAGCCACCGTTTGCGGATGTCGGATGTCAGTGCAAGGACGAGGGAAAGTGTCGCGACCGCTGCGGCGTGCCAACCCATGACATCGCCGCTGCGATAGAAACCGGAAATCATCTGAACCAGATATCCCCACATGTCACGACGCCAGGTGTATCCCAGCGCCTTGGAGCCAAGCACTGACCAGCCAGCGAACGCACCGGAATATTCGAGTACCGCGCCGAACAGCATGATGCCATGCGCAATGCAGTACACCGCGAGGATGCGCCGCAGGTCCGCGATATGGCGCGGGAAGTGGTAGCCAGTGATCACCGCCAGAAAGATCAGCGAGTAGGCGAACACACCCATCACGGTCAGCTTCCACGAGCCTGGGCCGTAGGTGGCCGAAATCAGTGCAGCGGGCAAGGACAACAGAACCAGCAAACGCAGCCATGAACCGATCTTCGGAAACTGCGCGCGAAAGCGTGGCCACCAACCAGGTGTCGTCAGCACCGAACCCACGACAGCCGCCAGAAAAATGGGTGCCGTCGCCAAGGTCATCCATCCCGGCGTACCCGGCACCAGTTTGCGCACGGGGTCCTGGATTGCTGCGATCAGGATCATCAGCAGGATGCCGGTGCGCCAGTTGCCGAATGCGCGCAGTGCGCACAATCCGACCAATCCGAGAAATACGATCAGCACCATGACTCAGCTCTTGCCTCGTGTGACGGCGTGCAGCCCAGCCAGTACGCCGACGACGACACGATCGAAATTGTAGTCTGCAAATATCCGCGTTCGCGCCGAGCCGCCCATCTGTGCGAGTCGGTCGCGGCCGTGACGTTGCAGCACGGCTGCCAAGGCAGCGACGTCGCCGCACGCAAATACTTCGCCGGTGACACCGGGCGTGACCAGATCGACGGCGCATCCGACCTCATCACTGACGAAGGCGGGGAGACCACAGGCCATCGCCTCGTTCACCACCAGGCCCCAGGTCTCGCCAGAATCGGATGGCAGCACCAAGGCGTCAGCAACCGCGTAGGCGGTGCCGATCTCGCCCTGGTTGAGAAATCCGGCGAAATGCACCGGCAGGCCCTTTGCCCGCTCGCGCAGTTCGCTCGCCAGTGGCCCATCACCGACCATCAGCAACTGGATGTTCGCATTTGCCGCGCACACGATTTTCATTGCGGCGACGAGGTCTCCGGGTCGCTTCTTGTCGACAAACTTCCCCGAGAACAGATAGGTGATGCGATCGGGTGCGAGGCCGAAGCGCGCGCAAAGCTGTTCGTGACCGAGTTTTCGCCATTGCGTTGCCGAATCGGCGAAGCGTGCGTTGTCGACGCAGTAGGGTGTGTCGAACAGCCGCGACGGCGGCACGCCGCGTGCGATGCAGTACTCGCGATTGCGTAATCCGATGGTGAGCACGGCCGCATAGCGCGACAACAGCAAACGATGCGCCAGGCGCTTCCATCCAGCACGCGGCCGCAACCCGTTGGCCTCGCCGCGTACGATGCACGGTGTGCCGCTGCGCAAGCAGGCCCAGAGGGTCTGCAAGCTGGTCTTGCTGCCCCATCCATTGACGATCAACGCGTCGAAGCGACCGCGTCGAAGTTCATGCGTGATCTGCGGGGTGTCACAGCCCGCGAATTCAGTGAGCGAAGGCCGTGGCGCACGATTCTCGAGCACGCTGTAGGCATAGCCGTCGAGCAGGGGCATGTCCCACGCGAACGACACGCCGAATTCGCGCCCTTGCTCCGCGGCGTCCGGCAGCATCGCGAAGAACACGTGCAGATCGATGTCGCTGCGTGCCGCGAGCAGGCGCAGCCAAGGCACCTGGTACTGGATCGGGTGTGTCGTGACCATTGCCACTTTCACGCGGGCTGTGTCCTGAAGGCGTCGATGAGGCGATTCTTTCCCGGCCGCCACACCATGAACGGACGTTCGATCAGCAGGTACGGCAGCAGGCACGCCGCCAGCACCAGCGGCATGGCGATCAACGCGAACAACGCCAGCGAAACTTCACCAGACGCATGCCAACCGACGGTTGCTGCATAGACGCGACCCACCGCGGACACGACAAAGAAGTGATACAGGTAAATCGTGTAACACATGGCCCCGACGCAGTGGATCGGCCACCAGCCGAGTATCCGTCGTAGCACCGGGCCGCGCAGCGCACACAGCACGAGCAGGGCAGTGAGCGCCGGCAGGGCGATCTCGGCGATGCCGCCTCGAACCAGCACGAACAGCGTGGCCAGTATCGCTGCGCCTCCGAGCACGTCGAAGCGCCCGGAAACGCGGCTGTCGGCGGCCTCTGCCTCCAGCACAGCCACCCAGACGCCGGCGACAAAAAAGCCGAAGTAGTGCAGTAACGACAGTCCGAACCGCGGACCGAATTCCCGCGCGAAAGCATGTGCACAACCGCCGATCAACATCAGCAACCACAGGCCGGCATGGCGACGCACGCCCTTCATCCGCAGAATCGCGGCAAACGCGAGCGGAGCAAGCAGATAGAACTGCCACTCGACCTCCAGCGACCAGGCGACGCCATTCACCGTACTGTGTTCGCCGAATGCCAGATTATGGACGTAGAACAGACTCGCCAGCAGGTGCAGAAGAAAGTCCGGGAACGCCAGATCGAACAGCCATAACTTCACGCCGAAAATGAGCAGCAAGCTGATGACGTACGGGGGCTCGAGGCGGGTGATGCGACGGACAAAGTAGCGCTTCAGATCGATCGGCCGTGGTTCGATGAACTGGCAGGCGATGATGTAGCCGCTGAGCGCAAAGAACAGCGGTACACCGTAATGGCCTTGCGCAAACAGCTGGTGCAGAGCACCGGTGTGCACCAACCCGGACTTGGCGGCCACATAGCCCTGCACGTGATAGAGCACGACGGCGAGGATCGCGACACAACGCAGACCATCGATCTGCGGCACGAATGTCTGAGCCGGACGCGGTCGCGCCACATGGCGCAGGCACCAGTCGGCAAATGGCGATGCGGCGCTCATGCGATAGCGATCTCGCTCGCCAGCGTGTCGAGCGCCTCCAGCAATGGCGCGCTGCAATCGCGCCAATGGAAGCGCGCTGCGTTGTTGCGCGCGCGCACCGACGCCTGCCGCCAGAATGCATCGTCGACCAGCAGTCGCTGCAGAACGCGTGCGGTTGCTGCCACGTCGTTCTGTGCCACGGTCAGTTCGCCGGCATCAGTCACTTCGGGCGCGGCCGTGCCGTCGGCAACCAGCGCTGGCGTGCCGAACACCTGCGCCTCGATCGCCGGAATGCCGAACGACTCGCAGCGACTCGGCAGACAGAACACGCGGGCACGGCGATACAGGCCCAACAGATCAGCGTAGGTGACATGTCCACGCACCTCGACTTGATCCTGCACACACAGGTCGGCGATCTGCGCACGGATCTCATCGCGATATTCCGCATCCGGCCAAGCGCCAGCCAACACCAGACGTGCTTTCGGAACCGCGGCTGCGACTTGCGAAAATGCCGCAACCAGCACTTCGATCGCCTTGTGCCGTGCCATCACCGAGACCGAGAGCACGACCGGCTCGCGGATTTCTGCATCGGCCGCACTGCTGGCCGAAGAGAACAGCCCTGCGTCGACACCTTGATACGCGACAATTGACTGCTTCGGCGCGCCGAAATGATGCCGATACAGATCCTGCATGAAGCGCGAGTTGAACACCATCAGCGCAGCTTCTCGCTGTGCGCGTCGATAGCTTCGACGTTGCAGCAGCGACTTGACCCGGTCGACACCGTGCGCCAAGCCCGGTATCAGCGGCCAAGGGTTCTGCGCCAGCACCACCTGCGGTCGGTTCACGCCGGGGCTCATCATTCCGGCAGGCGAGAACACGATGTCGATGGCGCGCGCATCGCACAGCGATTTCGCGTTCCGCCACATCCACCATGTTCGTGCCATCCATCCGCAATCAATGGGTGCACAGACATGCGTCATTCCGGCAGGCAAAGACGCAGCGATGTCGGCGTTTTCATGATGGGTCAGCACCGTGTACCGAAATCGTTCGCCAAGTCCCGCTTGCATTTCGCGCAGATGCCCGAGCAGCACATGGCGCCCGGAGAGATTGTTGACGGACAGGGCGTCGATCAACAGGTGCATCAGCGCACCACCAGCGGCTCGGCGACGACCGCCGTTTCTTCATCGAGCGACCATGACAAGACGGGTGCGTAGATTTCCCACAAGACCAGTGAACCGGCTTCGCTCAAGTGGTGGGCGTCGCTGTACAGCACATCGCCCGCGTCGAGTGGCGAGCAGAATGCGGCATCACACAGCCTGACCATCGGGTCGACGAGGCGAGTCTGCGAGACCGCGGCCATGTTTTCCTCGAGCAAGGCCATGGCCGTCGCGCGCCGTTGTTCGGCACTGCGCCGATCCACACCGCACGCCGCGATGCTGCGACGTGCCAGGCATGCAGGCGCTTCGTGCGGCAATTCCGGCACCGGCGCGGCGATCACGACTCTGACGCCAAGGCGCTGCAACTCAAGGAGCGTCGCACGCATCCCCTTTCTTGCCGCATCCGCTGCTTCGGGCGTCTGCAGATACGCCCACCAGCGTGCAGCAATCACCACGCTGCGCAACCCGTGTGGCCGCAGCGCTCCGACTTCAGTGAGGACGTCGCGATTGAATTGTTCGCATCCGCGCGACCGACTCACGCCGATCAGCGTGGGCGAGTAGTCCTGCATCGGCGGGCATTCCGGCATAAAGCGGATTCGCATCGAGGTGTGGTGTTGCGACGCGAACTCGGTGACCAACGGGATCAAACTGGACGCATGCGAGTCACCCCAGACCAGAATCTTGGGCGATCCGTTTTCGCGGGGTAGATCGCAGTCCGGATGTACCAACAGCGCCCCGGAATATGGACGTGCTTGCCAACATTCGCCGCGCACCTTGCGCATGTCCCCGAGCGCGTCGCGCATGGCCCGGTTCTCGGGTTGTCTGGGCCAGACATGTTTGGCATAGACACCCAACGCACCCGAAAGCGCAACGATGCCAATGATCGCCATTGCGCCGAATCCAAAGGCGGGCCGCCGCGTTGCCATCAAGGCCACGTGCTTGCCCCGGATCGGTGTTTCGATAAAACGATAGGTCATCGCTGCGAGCGCAAGCGAAATCAGACAGAGCGTTGCAATACCCAGCGGGCCGATCTCGCCGAGCGTGTGCACGCGTGCGATCGCGAGCAGCGGCCAATGCCACAGATACCAGCCATACGAGACCAGGCCGATGGCGACAACGGGGCGCCACGACAGGCAACGGGTGACCAAAGCCTGCGGTGCTTGTGCGCATCCGGCAATGACCGCCGCAGTTCCCAGCACCGGCAACAGCGCCAAATAGCCGGGAAAAGCCATGCTGCTATCGAAGCGATTTACCGCAAGTCCGATGGCGAGCAGGCCCGTTGCTGCGAGGACGCCACCATGGCGGGCCATGGTTCCCCGCTCATGCAAGGCGAAGAAAACCAGCCCACCGACGGCGAATTCCCAAGCGCGTGTCGGCGACGAGAAGAATGCCATCTGCGGTTGGCTGCTGGTCAGCCATAGCGACAACGCCAGCGACAATGCGAACAACACCAGCAAGGCGGCACCGATCACGCGTTTCGGCGCATGTCCGCGACGCAGCGCAAATCGACCCGCTGCGAGTACAACCAGTGGCCAGAACAGATAGAACTGCTCTTCGACCGACAGCGACCAGGTGTGCAGCAACGGCTGCGCCTCTGC
This sequence comes from Lysobacterales bacterium, assembly GCA_043753835.1. Taxonomy (GTDB): domain Bacteria; phylum Pseudomonadota; class Gammaproteobacteria; order Xanthomonadales; family Ahniellaceae; genus JADKHK01. Next base: position 87,775 of record JAYUVY010000001.1, read on the forward strand.
GGGGCCGTCGAAGTAGCCGCCGGTGTGGCGCGCGAAATAGAGGTTCGACACCAGCGCAACGGTCGCGATGGCCGACTTGGCAAGCCCCTGCTGTTCGCCATTGATCGGCGTCAGAAACATCAACCCGAGCACCAGAGTGACAGCCAACACCAGTATCAGCGCCGGTGCCAGGCGGCGGATGCGGCGTTCGAAGAAGTTTGCCAGCGACAGGCTGCCGCTGCGCTCGAACTCCCGATACAGCAGGCCGATGATCAGATAGCCCGAGATCACAAAGAACACGTCGACACCAACAAAGCCGCCGCCGAATCCCGGTACATGCGCGTGGTACAGCACGACCGCAACGATTGCGATTGCGCGCAGGCCGTCGACATCGGGGCGATAGCCGGAAACTCTTTTGGACAACGTTCCGGTCGAATCAGTCATCAATACGGGCTGACCCGTCGCCGCCGCGGTCGCGTGTTCCGGCGCCGAGAAATTTCGGACCGCGCGACAGCAAACGAAGCGCCAGCACGAAGGCGCGCAGCTCACCGAACAACTTGACCGGAATCCACCAAGGTTGCCGCAGATGAAAGCGCGTGCGCACTTCGCGCAGTGGCCGTTTCAACACGTACCCGAGCGTCGCCAGGCTCAGTCCCTGTCGGAGTGCGAAGTAGTAGTCACCGACGCCGTGGACCGGCGATGCCGAGGCCAAGTGACTGCCGACCGAACGCGTGCCGCCGCGTTCTGCGCGCAGATGATCGATCCGCGCCTTCGGCTCGAAGCGGATCTGGCCACCGGCACGGATCAGCCGTTTGCAGAAATCGGTATCGAAGCGATACGACACCGGCGGCAGAAAGTTCTCGTCGAATCCGCCGAGCGCGAGCGCTGCCGCGCGGCGCAATGACATATTGCCGGACATGCCGTTCTTGACGAACGTGCGCTGCCCGCTTCGGAACGGAAAGGCGAGATCTGCTAGCGGACCGGACTGCCCGGGATGCTCGTAGTCAGTCAACGCCTGCTCCCCGGGTTGCAGCACTTGACCAATGACTGCCCAGATCTCCGGCGCATCGAACGCCGCGCAGTGGCTCGCGATGAAGTCGGGTTGCACGCGAATGTCGTCATCGAGAAACAGTAGTAACGGTTGGGTTGCGGTTTCGATTGCGTGATTCAGGGCGCCGGGCTGCGATGCTTGCGAGCGCCGTACCCAACGGATCGCGCCGGCTGCGTGCCAGTCGGTCAGCAAGGCCTCGGTCGGCGCGTCGTGTGTCGGGGTCTGGTCGACAACGATGATCTCTGCGGCAGCAGGGTTTTGTGCAAGTAGCTGCGCGATCGTGTCGGTCAGCACCTGGTCGCGACCAAAGGTCGGGATGGCCACGCTGATCGGCAACTGGCCGTTCCCGATCATGCCTGACAGACGGCCCAGAACGTGTGGTCCACATCGCCGCGGTCATAGCGCTCGAGATAGGACGGAACTTCCGTGACCACGCGCAGGCAATCGAGACCGAAATAGCGAATCCCAATCTTGTCGAAAAGTGATTGCTCGCTGGTAGGCAGGCGCTCGTACAGGGTGATTTTCGAATAGAGCTTTGTCAGCCCGGAAAGTATGCCGGCAGTGGAAAAGCCGAAGCGCCCGACGATATGCGGGTGCAGTTCCAGGAAGAGGGTTGGTTTGTGCGACGTGAGCAAATGTTCGGCGCCCGCCAGTACCTGTCCCTCATAGCCCTCGACATCGATTTTCAGAAAGTCGATGCGCCCGTCGACCAGGTTGTCGAGTCGACGCAAGGGTACCGTGTAGGCCCCGCTCGCTCCCTCGACAATGCCGCTGTTTATGCCAGTTTGCAGTCCGGTTTCGCCGTCGTGATCGCCCAATGCGACCGCATGTACGCTGACATTGGCATAGGCATTGATCTCGATATTGCGGAGCAGTTCGGGCAGGTTCTCGCTCGATGGCTCGATACAGATGACTCGGCCTGCTGCACCTATGGTCCGTTTGGCCAGCAGAAGGTAGTAGCCGATGTTGGCGCCGACATCGACGACCGTCATGCCGGGACGCAGCAGGCGCTGCAGCAGAAAGCGCTCATCAACGAAGCGCTCGCCCTCAATCAACAGAAGTTGCTGCGCTGTGCTGCGCGACACGTCCAGCTCGATGACTTGGCCAAACAAGCGCCGCCTGACTGTCGTGCCAATTGTCACGTTTGCGAACGCCCGCTGGGCGCGACGCAATGAAGAGAAGCGGTTGCACCAACTCACTATTTTCAACCATCGATAGCTCACCGCACTCACTCCCTGAATCTAATAAACCTTGCCGGTACGCCACCGACAATGGCGTACGCGGGCACATCGCTGTTGACCACTGCACCCGCGGCGACCACCGCACCATCGCCGATGCTGACGCCCGGCAGAATCACTGCGTTCGCGCCGATCCAGACATCGTCACCAATCACCACGGGTGCGGCGACGCAGGGCTGCTCGAACATCGGGCTTCCGAGGGCGGTACTGTGATTATGGTCGGTGATATAGACGCCCGGCGCGATCAGCCCACCGCGACCAATCGCGACCCGTTTGCTCACTTCGATGTGCACGCCGCGTCCAAAGTAGGTGAATTCGCCGACATCCAGGAGTGCATTTTCGCTGACAATGTTCAACCAGACATCGGGTTGCAGCACGCAGCGCGGACCGAGCGTCACCAGCCATGGGCGCTCAATGCAGGCGCCGCGACCAATCAGGCACTTGCTATCAATGCCGCGTGCACCGGTGAGCCGGTAGCCGTGCACGCGCAGGCGGCACCAGACGATGCGCAAGAATTCATGGAAGCGATACAGCCACTGCGCCATCTCAAGTCTCCACTGTGGCAGCGCGCGAAGCGAGCAATTGCGCATAAAACGCTGACGATTCCTGAGCCACTCGTTGCCATGAATAGTCGCGGGCGGTCCGTGCTGCGTCCGCCGACATCTGCACAGCTTTCGGTGCGTCGGCCCACAGAGCACTCATTCGCTGCACGATCGCCTGCGCGTCGTTGAATCCGACCAGAAAGCCGTGCTCCCCATCCCGAATCACGTCCGGCATGCCGCCGGCATGTGTTCCGATCACGCAAAGTCCGCGCGCCATCGCTTCCAGAAATACCTTGCCGAAGCCTTCGAACAACGACGGACACAGAAAGATGCCGTGACGGTCGTAGATCGCGAGCAACTCCTGTTGTGTCGCCCAGGACATGAGCTCGACCCTGGCTTGCGCCGCGGGCGTCAGCAGCCCACGTACCTGCGCGTGCTCGTCGCTGCGGCACACCCAGGTCAGTGTTGCTGGGGACTCGCGCGCGAACAATCGGTTCGCGGCCGCGGCCACGGCATGCACGCCCTTCCAGTAGGCGAAGCCGCCGACATGCAGAATGCGCGTCAATCGTGCCGCATCCATCACCGGTGCGGCGCTGGCAACAAAGGCCGCGGCGGGCGCCTGGGGAATGCGCGCGACACGTGCCGGCGGCACCGCCATGGTCTGGGTCAGATAGTTCTCGTCGCTGCTGCTGCTGACGATGACGCCATCGGCCTCACGGTAGGCGAGGCGATCATGCCGATGCAGCATTCGATCCAGTGTGCCGCCCACGATCGCCTTTAGGCCGCGGCGCGCATGCAGGCCAAGCGTGCGGCGCCACGGTGCAAGCACCTGTTCCATGTGATCGTCAAGACCGTGGCTGCGACAGACAAACACGCCATGGCGGTGCGCGCGACGGTGTGCACGTGCCGCCAGATAGCAGTGTCCCTGGTTCGCGTGGATCACATCATAGTCTTGCTGTCGGCAGCGTTCGCCAATCACGCGTCGATACGCGCGCGGTAGTTCGAGCAGGTAATGCAGATTGCCGTGCTGGATGCGGCGACCGAGATCCACGGCCCAAATTTCGTCCACCTCGTGCCCCAATTGTCGCAAGGCTTGAATCGTCTGCCATTCGGTTCCCGCGGCCCCTGAATTCGGATCCGGGTCGACATCGGCGGCGAACAGGATTCTCATGGCGCGGTCTGACCTGCGCGCCACCAGAAAAGCGCGGCGATCTCGACGATCGGGAGCAGACACCACGCGCGCATATTGAGAGGGTTCCTACGCAGGCAATTGCGCAGGTAGTCGCGAGCTCGCGGGTCACGACGGTCGAGCAGGCAGCGAGCAATGAAGTACAGGGTTGCGTCCGTCGAGCTGGTTTGTCCGCCACTCTGCCGCGATGGCGGCGTGAAGGCCACAAGGATCGGCAACTCGTCCTCGCCGCGCAGACGGGCCGCGTGCAGCTCGTCGATCAATCGCGCGTACGGCAGCTTGTTGACATGCATCTTGCCGCTGATCGACTCGGGTGAAATTCGATAGCGATAAAACACCTGCTGCGCGTAGTTGATTCGACCCACCATGGCGAGGCGAAGCCACAGATCACCGTCCTGAGCGTAGTAGAACAGGGCGCGATAGCCGCCGACGCGTTCATATGCATCGCGCCGAAACATCACGCTGCCGTGGCCAGGTGGTCCGCTGCGGCCGTGAACGAGCAATTCGGTCGCGGCGGCGGCAGTTCCTGGCCGTCGGTGGGTGATCAACGGCTCGTCGTTCGGCCCCATCACTTCGGACCAGCACGAGACGAAGGCCAACGACGCGTCGCCATCAAGCATCTCTGCCTGCTGTCGCAAGCGTCCCGGCAAAGACAGATCGTCGCTGTCCTGGCGCGCGATGTATTGCCCGCGCGCCTGTTCACAGCCGCGGATCAGCGCCTGCGTCAATCCGGCATTCGCCTGCGTGATCACACGAATACGCGCGTCGCGCAACGCTGCGTCGGCCAGAATAGTGGGTGTCGCGTCGGTCGAGCCGTCGTCGACAATGATGAATTCGAATGCGACGCCCTGCTGCATGAGCACACTGTCGATCGCAGCACTCAGGTAGCGCGCGCCGTTGTAGACGCCCATGACGACGGAGACGGTGGGTGCTGCGGTCATCGGCTCAGGGCATCCACGACTGCTTCTGCGTGTCGCTGCCAGAACGGCGACCCATCCAGCCGCGCACCTTGTCTGCCCAGCGGGCGACACGTCGCCAGCCCAGCAGTCGCGACGCAGCTCGGTAGGCCTTGTTTTCAATCCGGTCGTGCCCGCGAGCAAGCGCGGAGAGTGCACACAACGCCTGCGCGGCGTCTGCGTCATCGAGGGCAGCGCACTGGCGCGCCTGCGCAAAGAGCCAGCGCGAGAAGTGCCTCATCTCCAAGGACGACAGCTCCACACCGGCCTTGCGAGCGTGCGCAAAAAGCAACGTGAAAAAGCGCACGCGCTCTGCCGGCACCAACCAGCGCCCACTGCCAGTCTGTCGGTTCTCCGCATGATGGCGCTGGTCCGTCACGAACTCGGGGCAGTGAATCAGGCGCACCCGTAACGCCCCCGCGCGCGCGTCGTATTCCCAGTCTTGCGAGTAGCGCAGGTCGCTCCAAGGACCGATCGCATCGCAGACGCTGCGTCGCCAGAGCGGCGCATTGGTGTTCCACCAGCGGTCGACGAGCAGCCACGGAAACAGCATCGGCAACGCCCGGCCTGACCACTTGTGCGGTTTGTTGATTGGCTCGGCACCTTCCGGACACAGCCGGATCTGTCCATAGGCGACGCCACACTCCGGGTTGCCGCGCAATGCGGCGATCTGTACTTCAAATTTGCGCGGCCACAGGGTGTCGTCGCTGTCGAGATACTGGATGAACTCGCCGCGGGCGATCTGCCGCCCCGACTCGCGTGCCGGGCCGGCACCGCGATTGGCATTCCACAGGTAGTGCACAACGCCCGGATGCTGCTTCGCCAAGGCGCGCCCGAGTTCGACGGTGCCGTCGGTCGAACCATCGTCACTGATGATGATTTCGAACGGTGGCCATGTTTGGGCGAACACGCTGTCGACGGCGGCACGCAACATTGCCGGCCGGTTGTGCACGGGAATGATCACCGAGACCAGATCGCTGACGACTTCAGGCATGAACATCCCGCGTTGGCCATTGTCGCTTCGCGGCATCCAGAAATGGCATGACCTCGACCCGGGTATCGACGGCGAGCTTCGAACAGAGCTCGCTCAATGCGCGCGCGTCGACGGACAAATGATGGCCGCCAGTCACCCCATGAAAGACCAACACCAGCCAGGCATGACGCGAAACCGCCGTTTCCACGGCGTCGACCAGGGCCGGCAACGTCAGACCATCGCCCGCGACGCCACGCACGCGATGTCGATCGGGCGGCGTTGTCGGCAAGTCCTGCACGTCCACGCCGCCGCAGCGCGCTGCGGGAAACAACTCGCGTACCAGCGGTGTGTAGTCGGTCAAGGACGATCCGAAATCGAGCGCGTGGCGATCAACGAACCCCATCAGGCGCGTGCGATCCAGACGCAAGCGCGTCAGCAGTCGACGCGGCCACCCATACCGGCCAAGCCATGGATTGCTGCACGGAAATGCGAAGCTGCGCTCGCTGCGTCCATCGAGCATGTGCAGCACCTGGCTCGCGACGATGAGTTCGCGGCGCATGCGATCCAGCGTGTAGCCCTCGAGTGCAATGCCTTCGGTCACCCACGATTTGCTCGATACGCCCGGATGGAAGATCGTGTGATTGCCAAGCTCATGCCCGCGCCGCGCGGCACTCGTCCAGTCAACGTGCCGGGCACCGAAGCGCTCGCTACCGACGTTCACATAAAACGTGCCGCGCAGACCGGCCGCTTCAAGGATGGGCATCGCGGCATCGAGATGCACGTCGAGGGCATCGTCAAAGGTCAAGGACACGAGGGCTCTTTGTTGCTGGCCGTGAAGCATGTCAGCGGGCGACAGTGGCATCTTGCTTGCGGCAGACATGCATGAATTCGCCCTTCAACGCGAAGCGGCGCGCCTGTATTTCCGGTACATCGGAGTTCGCATGCTTCGAGACGGCAAACCCGACGGAGCCGAGGCGCGACAAGTAATCGGTATCGGCGTAATTCCGATAAATGGCGGCGTCGGCGAAGGCCGCTATGCGTTCTTCATCGGACTGTGTTTCGAATGATGTCGCCCCGGAGTAGAAAGCTGGTACCTGCAAAATCGCAACGCCATCGCGACGGAGCACGCGATAAACTTCGCACATCGCAGCGATGTCATCCTGCAGTGCGTTCAACACATGACAACAGTAGAAGACGTCTACCGATTCATCGGCGAATGGAAGCTTCAGGATGTCCATGAATTGTTCGCCCTCGCCGCGAATGTCACCGCTTCGATAGCTCATTCCTTGCGCGTGGGCCATCCCTGACAACTGCCGTCCGAGCCCTCTCTCGGCGGCTATGTGCACGAACAGTCCGCCTCGGCGAAAAAGATGTGGATTGGCCGTGAAGTAGGTGGAGGCCAGTCGATGTGGTGGCTTCGAACCACAGTTTGGGCACCGGAAATCGTATTCGGTCGGGTACTCGCGGGCGAGGCCGTCTCCGTGCGGAAGGAATCGATGCAACCACATTCCACAGATATTGCACTGACGGCCCAGGCCGAAATGACGAACGCGGGTGTATGCAGATCTCAGTGGGGGTCGCCACCGCCGGGGAACTAATCGCTTGATGAACTGGAGGAGGCTCATGATGACTGCTCTGGCGTGGTGCGGACATTGTCGGTGGGAGGAGTTTCTTGTCTGCGACAAAGCAGGAAATCTTCATCGATCAGGCCCGACCGACGGAAGACCTCGTGCGCCAGCGTTCGCGCATAGGCAACACGGGAGATCGTCATCCCGCTCTGGGCAAATCGGGCCACGATGTCTGCGCCATGCCGATGCCACATGAATTCGTCGCCGAACACAGTCTTGCGCAGGGCCCCGTCCCACAGTGGCGTCGCGCTAACGGTTTGGCTGCAAGGCGCCAACGGAATCTGTACGACAGCCACCCCGTCATCGCGCAATACGCGAACGATCTCGTGCATCGCAACGATGTCGTTCTCGACCATGTTGAGCACATGTGAGCAGTAGATCAAATCGAAACAACGGTCAGGAAATGGAAGGAACTGCACATCGAAGCGTATCCCGTCGCAGGCCTTGATGTCACCGGCAATGTACGCGACGCCGGGGGTGCTCCGAAGTCGAACGGCGATAGAGGCTTCGGGCGCCAGATGCAGTATCCGAGGCCGCGGCCCGCGCGTCCGCAGTAGTGGTTGGAGATACAGCCATGCGAGTCTGTGCCGCTCCCTCGAGAAGCATACCGGGCAAATCGATTTTGGCCGCCGTGGCTGTCCATGCGGAAGGAAGTCGCGCAACCAGCTGCGACACAGAACGCAATTGTAGCGGAGCCCAAACCAGCGGACACGCCGCCAAGATCTACGGACAGCGGAGCAAATCGTTCCAGAAGTAAGCGTCGTCCACTTCAAGTGTTGACCTCGAGATTAAACTCGAAGCCCAGTTGGTCGCGTACCCATCGCTCGGTCAGTTCTAGACCTTGCGCCAAGGCAATGCGAGGTTCGTATCCAAGGCAGCGACGGGTGACGCTGATGTCGGCTTGCTGGTCGCACGAGTACTTGTTTAACTCCCACGAGTCGACGAATTGGCTTCGCAGCGCGTCGCGACCTAGCTTGATTGCGCGACGGGCGACACGGACGGGCAGAGAGCGCGGACCCCGAAGCGCCAGCAAGGCGGTCTCCGATGCATCCAGCAGGCGACCGCCGCCACGATCGATCCACGAGCGGGACGACACGGAACGAAACGTCCCAAGCGAAAGCATGCGCGCATAGCCATCGAACAGTTCCTGCCAACAGTAGGCGCTTCCATCAGTCACGAGGAATGCACGGCCCGCAGCCTCTTGCTCCACGCCGGCACCGATCAACGCGTCCACCAGATTGTCGACATAGACGGCATTGGCGACGCTGCATCCACGATCGACATAGCGGAACAGGCCAGCCCTCATTTCCCGCAACTGACGCACAGTAAACACCGCGGACCGGGGCCCCCAGACATAAGTCGGGCGCACGATCACCGCGCAAAGCCGACTAGTTTCATGTGCCGTGCGAATCAGTTCCTCCGCGACAATCTTGGAATCGCTGTAGTCACGACCGGTCTTGAGCAACGGCGTTGCGCTGGATAACTGGAGACCGGCCTTGGCGCCATGAACAGCCACCGAGCTGACGTAGACCAGACGTTGCACGCCAGCCTCCTCGCAGGCGCGAATGACATTCTCGGTGCCACTGCGGTTCGTCCGCATGTATCCGCCTGAGTCAGCAGGACCGCTGGCGCAGTGAAAGACGACGTCGCAGCCGCGAACCGCCGAATGCATCGAAGAAAGATCGACCACGTCCCCGAATACCAGTTCCGCCGAAGTCCTCGAAATCCACGTTGACTTGCGCCAGTCGCGTACCGACACCCGCACTATTGCGCCGTGTTCGAGCATAAGCCGTTCGGCGAGCCTTCCGCCGACAAAGCCTGTGCCGCCAAGGATCAGAACGCGTTTGCCCTGGTAACTCACCAAGTCATTCCCGGGATCGGCGCGTTCGTCGGCAGCATGCGGGCGCGCTTGAGGCGATACATCTGCTCAACCACCGAAACCACGCGGCTTGCTTCGGCGCCGTCGACCATCGGCCGACGACCTTCACGGATGCACGCCAGAAAGTCATCGAGCTGCGCATGCCAGCAATCCGCTGGCGTTTGTCGCTCCCCGTCACACTGGAACTGCGTCGTCGCACCCTGCTTCTCGACCTGGTAATTCACGGTGTCCCGGTTCGAGAACACGATTGTCCCGCGCTCGCACCGAATTTGGAACAGTGACGGGAGCCGGCACGTGCGACTGATCCTGAATTTGGCCGTGATCCCGGATGCAAAGCTCAGCTTCGCGCGCGCGTTGCTCTCGAGTCCGCCGAGCGCGTCGTCTTCGTAGGCTTCGATCGAAGGTTCACCGAACCATTGGATCAGCGAGTCAAGCGAATGAATACCGGCGTTAATCAGCACGCCGCCGCTCACTTCGCCACGCTTGAACGTGTAGCCACTGCGGACGTTCCAGGCGTACGGGGCACCCTCGCTGATTTCGACCTCGTTGATCTTGCCGAGGTCGTGCAATTCGACCAGTGCGTGCAATCGCGCCCTGACCGGATAGAAACGGAACATGTGTGAAACTGCAAGCACTCGCTGCGTCCTGGCGGCGGCAACCCGCATCGCCTCGCACTCCGCGACTGAGTTCGCCAGCGGCTTTTCGCTGAGTACGTGCAGGCCCTTGCTGAGGGCTTGGGCAACGAGTGCGGGGCGCGCGTGTGGAGGCGTGCACACCACGACTGCGTCGATGCTCGAATCGAGCTCCGCAAAATCGAGAATCGCACTCGCAACCCCGTGGCGATCAGCCAGCAGTCGTGCGCGGCCAGGCTCCGGGTCGACCAACGCGACCAAGCGCACGTCGGGATGCGCACTCAGCGCCGGAAGGTGCATTTCCTCCGCGATTGCTCCGCAACCGATGACCGCAACGCGTAAGCTCATCTCGATCGCTTCAGACGTTGGATCCGTTCGGATCGGGGAAACGCCATCTTGCGCTGGAAGTACTCGACGTTCTCCTCACGTTGCTTGCCGGTCTTGGACGGCTGAGGTTGATGCCACAGATGCACAAATGGCAGGTACCCGTTGCGACAGTGACCGACTTCCTGGCATCGATCATAGAACTCCGCATCCTCTCCCCCCCAACCGACGAAACTCTCGTCGAAACCGCCGATCGCGGCGAATGCGTCGCGTGCGATGGCAATCGTTCCCCCCTTCCAGTTCTGGAACACCATGGAGGGCGTCAGGCTAGAGCCGAATGCATCAGACGCCTCCACATTCTCAGTGTCCGTGGGGTCGAGGTAATACAGAAAGCGTTGCAATGATGCCGCTGCATAGCCGCGCTGTTCGATCGACTGAACCAGTTCACGCGCGTAGGCGGTCGGCGCACAAACGTCGCCATCATGAAATACCAGGATCGAGCCGCGTGCCAATCTGGCGCCTGCGTTGTAGGCCCAGGTCTTGTGGAACTCTGTGGCTCCGTCCTGCCTTGGCAGGTGGCGATAGATCAATGGCATCGGCATCTCGCCAATCAACGGTATCGGCGACTGGTCGACAACAATGATTTCGCAGGGCACGTCGATCTGGGCGTAGAGCGAGCGTATGGTCCGTCTCAACTGCGGCAGACGATCGCGACCGGCATGTGCGAAGACGAAGGACAGCTTTGGCTGATCACTCAGTATTCGCGGTGAATTAGCAAATTCGATGGGCCATTCCGCGAGGGCCACCTGCATCAGCGAACGCCCCAAACTGGGTAGCACGCCTGGCGCATGCAAGGCGCTGCCCCAGGTCCAATCGCAGCGGAGGCCAGGCAGTCCCGGCTCGGAGATCAGTTGCTCAATTCGATTGCAGAGCGAAATCCAGCCGCTTGGGTCGCTACGGAACTCGCCGCCCGAGTTCGCCAGTGCGCGACGGTACCGCGCCACGTCTTGCAACAATACCCCGGGAAGATCGTGGAGGCGCCGCAGGGCAATCATGTCGTGCTCGCCTCGCGCCACAGCCACTGCCTAGCCCAGTGCTCAAGCACAAACAGCAGCCAGAGTTTCATTTCCTGGTGGCCGAGCGCGAGCCATGCGTCCAGCCCGTTTCGATCGAGCATTCCGCGCCGCGTCATCGCGCCGTTCCGAATCGAGGAGACCATGGCATCGGTCGACACCACGCGATGCAGTGGGAACGAAAAGCCCTGCTTTGGCTTGTTCTGCAAGCGCGCGGGCAGATGCGCTCGCGAGAGCTGGCGCAATAGCGGTTTGCCGCCCTGGCCGGCATCGACCAGCGCAGGCGGCAGCGACAATGCAAGTTCGGCAATCCGATGGTCAAGCAATGGCACCCGCACTTCCAACCCGTGCGCCATCGATGCCCTGTCCATCCGGGCCAGATTGTCGTCGACGAGAAACGACTGCAGATCGAGATGCTGCCAATACTTCGGATCGTTCTGATCGCACTCGCTCGCGAGTTCGAAACGGATGCCTGCACGCAGCGCATTTGCCTTCGGCGCCCATTGCGGAAACAGCGTCGCCAATTCGGTGTTCGTAAACGCAGGTGAATGCAACAAGTGGTAGTACTCGAATTGATCCGCGCAACCGCGGGGCCATTCTCGACCGATTCCAAATCTGCGGCGCATGTGTTCCACGCGCCAGGCGAGTCTCCGACGAGGTGTGGACTGCACCTGTTTGTACCAGCCGTAGCCGCCGAACAACTCGTCGCCACCGTCTCCCGACAGGGCAACCGTGACTTGTTCGCGGATGCGCCGCGCCAGATGCCAGGTCGGCAGTATCGATGTGTCGCCAATCGGCTCATCGAACGCAGCGAAGAACTGATGTGCGCGCGCCGGGTCCTGCAGATCGAATGCGGCCTGGTCGATTTCACCGACATGATGACGTGTGCCTACATGTGTTGCGGCCGCCTGCGCGTCTTCACGCTCTGAACCCTCCCACCCGACGAAGTCGACGAAGAAGCTGTCGATGTTCGGTTGCGCCCGCGCGGCAAAGGATGCGATGAGCGACGAGTCGATGCCACCACTGAGAAACACGCCAATCGGCACATCGCTGATCAGTTGTTCGCGAACCGCCGAATCGAGCAATTCGCTGGTCGCAGCAACTGCGTCATCCATCGACATTGACGCAGTGTGGGCAGATGGCGTCCAGTAACGGCGAATCGCCACGGTGGCGCGCTCGCCATCAAAGATCAGGAAGGTCGCTGCTGGCAGGCGTGAAATACCTTCCCAGATCGAGCGCGTTCCCTGCACATAGCCGAGGCGCAGGAATCCAAACAGCGCGTCGATGTCGGCTGCAGGTGACCGACTCAACAGCGGCAGCAATGCACGCGGTTCGGAGGCGAACGAGAACTCGCTCCCGTTCAGCAAATAATAGAGTGGCTTGACGCCGAGATGGTCGCGCGCCAGCAACAGACGCTTTTTCGATTCGTCCCAAAGGGCGAACGCAAAGATGCCCCGCAAGTGCGTGACAACATCATCGCCCCATTCAGCGTAGCCATGCACAATCACTTCGGAGTCTGTCTGCGACTTGAAGAGATGGCCGGCTGCGATCAACTGCGCGCGTAGTTCCTTGAAGTTGTAGATCTCGCCATTGAAGGTCAACTGGATCGAGCCATTCGCATTGGCCATGGGCTGTCGTCCGGCCTCGCTCAGATCGATGATCGCGAGACGACAGTGCGCAAGGTATGCCTGTCGGTCCGGCGACGCCCATTCCCCGAAGCCGTCCGGCCCACGGTGTTTCAGCGTCAGCGCCGCTTCGCGCAGACCGCTGTGATCCTGCCGTCCGACAACGCCGAAGATGCCGCACATCAGCGCAGACCCACCTTGCGCGCGACACGAGACAGTAAAGCGCGCAATGGCCCGCCACCGGGCAGGAATGCGCGCAACGGATAGCGGGGCACGATCGCCGGCCATTCGATTGCAGCACGCCAAAGTCTTCCGACGTTGACCAGATGACTCGCGGACGCGTCATATCGAAGCGCCATCAACCATTTGCCCGCTCGCGCGGCGCTGCGGATTCGTGCCGACGCGGCGGACAAGCCTGGCAGCGTGTCGATGGCCCGAGCGTAGTCACGCAGGATGCGTTTGCCCTGTGTATCGCGCTGCGCTTCGTGCATCGAGCGCTCGGCCATCAGGCGATCGATCTTCAGCGCTGGCGCTTGCATCGCCATTCGCAGCCAAAGATCGGTATCGGCCGCATATGGCACTTCCTCACGCCAGCCGCCCAACTGCTTTGCGAGATCCATCCGGAAGAACGTCGACGGCTGTGGAATCCACGTCACCATCGTCAACACGTTTTCCAACGAGTACGGCGCGAGCGCGGTGCGCGAAAGCTCCTTGCCGTCGGCATCGATCTTCGCGATATCGCCGAAGGCAAATGCAAGCGCCGGATTCGACTGCAATGCGTCAACGCCGGCGCGGATTGCGCCGGGCAGATAGAAGTCGTCCGAACTCTGGATCGCACCGATCACACCGCGCGCGCGCGCGAAGCCCTTGTTGACGGCCTCGACCACGCCACTGTCGCGCTCGGACACCCACTGCAGTTCCGGTGCGCTGTTGAATTCCTTGAGGATCGACACGGTCTCATCCGTGGACGCGCCATCGATCACGATGATCTCGATCGGGCGGTAGTCCTGCGACAGGATCGACTCGAGTGTGCGGCGGATGAAGCGGCCCTGATTGAAACTGGGCACGATGATCGACACAAGCGGCCGCTCGCCATCCGCGTCGGTCGCAACCGCAATGGGTTCAACGGTCAGGGGTTCCGCAATCATCGGTCTAGCAGCCACGCTGCGCCTGTTCGAGGTCGTCGCACCAGGCCGCGAGCAGGTCGAGTTCCGCGGGGGCAAAAAATCCGCGCGCCAGCAAAGCCTGATAGCAGCGCCGCAAGTTGTCGGTGACTGCGCCGACACCGGGCAACAGTGCCGTGTCGGTCAATATCTGCGCCAGCTCGCGATTGCGTTGATAGCCCGGTACTTCATCATTGAAATCGCGCATCAGATCGTGTTCGTTGCGATCCTGGAAGACTTCGGGTGCATGGAACACTACACCGAGTCCAAGTTCCCACAAGCAACGTTGCGCAACGAAACTGCGCCAAATATCGGTCATGCGGAATGAGCAATGGCTCGGCAGATATAGCAAGGGATAGGCGTCTGGCCACCACCACGTGCTCTGGCTGTTGAACGGACACCAAGCCCCGGCGGGCAACAGTACGCTCGGACCATCCTCGAAGTCGAACGGGCGGTCGAGTACCAGGCGCCAGATCGCATCGACGTCTGGCGATCCATTGGCCAAGCCCTGCTGGATTGGCGCGCGCACGCGCTCAGTTGCGCCACTCAGCTGCGGTGCGGTCGAAGACGAACTACCCAATGCATCGAGCGGCAAGCCGCGCGGCCAGATGCGTTCCTTGCTGAAGCAGCGATAGACATTCACCCAGCCGCGTTGCTCAACGGCACGCACATCGACAACTTCGGCGCGCGGTGTCCATTTCGGCAGTGGCGCGTTGTCATCGTCAGTTTCGTAGATGCAGTCGGCACCGCGACGGATCGCCTCCAGATAACCGACGTTCTTCCGTGTGTAATGGCCTATCGGCCCCTTGCGCGCGAGGTCGAACGGGCACTCGAGTTGCTGTTGCAGGCTCATGAAGACCACGCCCGAAACGTCGTATGTGGGCGGTCCCTTCTTGTCACCAATGATGATCAGCGATGAGTCGCCATCACCCAGGCGTTCGGCTAGCGCGCGCACCGCAGGCGTCGGTGACTGGATTGTCGTGATGACTGTGCAAAGTTGATTCAAGTTGAGTGGCCTTGCGGGTTGGGTATCAGGCGAGCCATGCCCGGAGCTTCGTTCGACTCGGGCGCTCGAACCAAAGGTAAGTCAAGTGAGCGAGCCCCAAAGTAAGGCCGATGTACAACACAAAGCTTCCATACGAATCGTTTACAACAGCGACCCAATAGGAATTCGCTCGGGTGCCGACAGCCAGCTCCTTCAGGTATCGAATGAAGTAGAGCAGGGGATAGTGGATCAGATAGATCGAGTACGAGATGGTTCCGAGGTGCGACAGCGGCCGCATTATGGGCATCCAGCGGGGCGAGTCCACGGCGAGCAACACCACGCAAGCGCAGAACACGAAGGGCGCAAAGAACTCCAGTTCGCGCGAGCCGGAACTCGGCACCAGCATGAACGCTATCGATGAAAAGAGGACCAACGTGCGCGCCAGGGTGGACATGCCGACTTGGCTGCCGTTGCGTTCCGACCTTTGGATGTGAATGCGATAGGCAAAAACGCCAAGAAGAAAGGACGCCAGTCCGCGCAATAGACCGGAATTGATGAAGCCGAAATAGTTGTGTAATGAGACGGCCAATGTCCTGTCGGTCGCAGTGATGTACCCGAGCGCCGCGACAGCGACGGTCACCAACAGCCAACTCGGCGTCCGTCGGGAAATGGCGAAGAAGAAGACGATATTGATCCAGAATTCTACGGAAATACTCCAGCTCGGTGCGTTCCACGTCAGCTCGGAAGTTGTGATCCCCACGTTTTGCAGCAGGAATACGTGCGCGACAAATGTCGCAACCGTCCCGTCGACATAGTCCGGAGCACTTCTGAATCTGAGCAAGTAGATCAGTGCAAAGGCGAACAGCGTCAACAGATGAAGTGGATATAAACGCGCCAAGCGCGCCGCCACGAATTGTCGAAGAGTGACGGGCCGACCGTAGAGATATCGATGCGCAAGTATGAATCCACTCAACACCAGGAAGAAGTCGACGGCGAGATACGCAGGAATCAAGCCGGTGAAGTGCCCGACCGCGACGATGAGGGCAGCGCCACCGCGCAACAGATCCAGTGAGACAAACCGCGTTTCCGCGGCTGGCTGGCCGCCAAGCCGCGCACCATCAATGTTCGACGGCGCGAGACTTGCAGCGACATCTGGAGACGCAACAGTGCTCAAACCTGCATCACCGCTTGACCTCGAACTCTGTGCGCACACGACCGTAGAGATCTGCATACGCCCGCGCGATGTTGCGGGAATCAAACTGTTCAGTGGCATACACGCAACCCGACTGGCCCATTCGAGTGCGCTCCTTCGGACTCGCCGCAAGTTCGCAGATCGCGTTGCTCGCCGCGCCCGTGTCTCCTCGTTTCACGATCATGCCGCCCAGCCCATCACGCACGACTTCGGGAATCGCGTCGGTGTCGAACGCCACAACTGGCGTGCCGCAGGCTTGGGACTCGGCTGCAATTCTCCCGAATGCCTCGGCCTCGGAGGTCACCAGCGTGAGATCGGAGATTCCAAAACACGTCGCCATCTCTTCCGGGGACGTTTGGAACGGCAGGCAGACTGATGGAAGTCGGATTCGTTGCGCCAACTGACTGGACGACGGGCCCAAGATCAGCGGGCGGATCTTCAGGTGCTCCGGCAATGTGTTCAGGATAGTCACCGCGTTGTTTGGCGCTTGATTGCTATTCAGTCCGTTGACGGTCTGTCCTGCGAGCAACACCACCACTTCGTCGCCGCCGATTCCCAATGCATCGCGACGCTCCGCGCGATACGACGCTGTCGGCGGTGAAAATGTCTCGAGATCGATGCCGTTGTAGATCCGCGAGATGTTCTTGCCCGCAAGAATCGGACTTTCCTGCGCACGTTGCATCAACCAGTCCGAGATCGCGACGACGTGGATGCGCGATCGGCGCATCGAGGATTGTTTGCGTTTCCAGTTCGACGCGGTGCCGTCTCTCGGAATTTTCGGAACACGCATCAGATCTGGACACGATCCGCACCCGTTGCGCCATCGTGGGCACGCGTCAAAACACGCGCAATGTCCGGTGATCAGCCAGTTTTCCCGCATGGTGATTACGCCGGGAACTTTGCGAGTCAGTGCCGGCAATGCGCCGATATCAGCGAATCCCGCGGAGCCCCAAAGCGAGTTGAAGTGGATCACGTCGAAGCGGTCACCGATGAGAGTGCCCAGCGCACGAAAGCTCGGGTTGTAGATGTCCTGCCAGCCAAAGGCTCGTTCCGCTGCGCGCGCCACGCGGCGCAGGCCGGGGATGCCGCGCACATAGGGGATCTGCACGACGCCCTCTTCATCCGTGCGTCGCTCGCCGACGAACACCGTCGACTCATGGCCGAGTGCACGCAGTCCGCGATGCAGACTGATCACGCTACGCTCGGCACCGCCACCGAGATCGGACGCGTGCACGATGGCGATGCGTAGTGAACGATCAACCGACGTCACCGTAGTGGTCACAGTGCCTGTCCCTGACGCCATTGCGCGAGCACAAGCAATGACCAGAGCCGATGGCCGTGATCGGCCTTTGCACCGTGCTCGTCGAGCAGCTGGCTGATCTGATCCATCGCGAACCATTCGCTCAGCCCGGACTTGTGGTCAAACAGGCGATCCCGCACGTCCTGTTTGAATGAGCCGCCCAGCCATTGACCGACTGGCACCGAAAAGCCGCGTTTGGGCGTCGTCAGCAGCGCCCATGGATAAAAACGAGTCGCCGCCCTCTTCAGCAGATACTTGCCGCACCACTGCGCGCTACCACCGGGCGCTTCGAGCTTGCGCAGGCGCATGGATGCTGGCATGCGCGCGACGGTTTCCAACAGCAGATGATCGAGCAGGGGGACACGCACCTCGAGACCGTGGGCCATGCTGGCGATGTCGACCTTGGTCAAATTGTTGTAGGGCAGATACGTCTGGATATCCACCTGTTGGCAACGGCTAAGCACGTCGAGCTTTGTGTTGTCAGCAAACTGTGCCGTATTCCAGTTGCGTGTGGCCGCAGTCCGCGACGCCAGTTCGGGTCGCCACAGTTGCTTGCGCGCAGACTCCGAAAACCAGGGTGAGCGGCCATACCAACTCTCGGCCAACGACGGCGCGGCGGTCAGTGCACCGATGCGGCGCAACGCGTCGCCGGCGGCGCGGCGCAATTTGCGGCCTCGACCTTGCAGTGCCGGATAACTTTCGACCAGTTTCGGGAAGTAGCTGTAGCCGGCGAACACCTCGTCGCCGCCGTCTCCGGAAAGCACCATCGGTACGTGTTGTCGAGCCGCCTCACAGACGCGCCAGGTGCACACCGCCGAACTGTCGGCGAACGGTTCGCCGTAGTGGTGCACTAGCTTTGGCAGCAGCGTCAGCGCATCGAGACCGACGACTTGTTCATGGTGGTCGGTTCCGGCCAGTGCCGAGAACTCACGTGCCGGTTCGCGCTCGTCGTACTCCGGGGTGTCGAATCCGACTGTGTAGGTCTGCAGTGGCGAAGCCAGTTCACGCGCGGCGTAGCCGACGACGGTACTGGAGTCGACGCCACCAGACAGGAATGCCCCGAACGGCACGTCGGCGACCAGGTGCGAACGCACGGCGTCCTGCAGGGCAGCGTCCAAGGCTTCCTGCCATTCGCCCTCGGTGCGGTGTGCCGCGTCTTCACGCCATTGCATCCGCCAGTAGCAACGCGGTTCCTCGACATGCCCATCGGCGCCAATCACCAAAGTGTGTGCCGGCAGCAACTTGCGCGCGCCGTGATAGATCGTGCGCGGGGCCGGGATGTACTGCAGGTGCAGGTAGTGATCGAGCGCATCGAGATCGACGCCGCGGTCAAGATCCGGAAGTACTTCGAGTGCCTGCAGTTCGGATGCGAACGCCACGCGCCGATCGTTGATGGAATAACACAGCGGCTTGATGCCGACGCGATCCCGCGCGAGCACGAGCTGTTGCTTCGCGGCATCCCACAACGCGAACGCAAACATGCCGCGCAGCCGCGGCACCACATCGACGCCCCACTGCTCATAGCCGTGCACGATTGTTTCGCAATCGCTGTTCGTACGGAACTGATGCCCGCGTGAGACGAGATCGGCGCGCAGCTCGCGGTAGTTGTAGATCTCGCCATTGGCGACGAGCCAGATTGACCCGGACTCGTTCGACATCGGCTGTCGCCCGCCTGCGAGATCGATAATCGCCAGGCGCCGATGCGCGAGCGCCATCGGGCCATCGATATGCACATCGGCGCCATCCGGTCCGCGATGTGCCAAGCGTGTGTTCATCGCCTCCGCAAGCGCGCGATCCGCAGGTCGCTGATCGAAGTTCAGATGGCCGGAAATGCCGCACATGGATTCATTCGCCGATGTAATCGGTGGGTTTAATGCCGAAGGGCCGAAGCGCTGATGTCGAAAAACGTGGCGAATTGCTTACGAAAATGCGCCGCAGAGAACTCCTGCTCCAGGGCCTCGCGCGCTGCAACGATGCTTTTCGCGCGAACAACATCGTCCAGCACCAAACGGCGCAACACCGAAGTCAACGCCGTCGCGTCGAGTTCGGTACAGGCGAGGCCGAACGGGTGGCGCTCGAAAAAAGCCGGTAGCGAAGCGTGCTTCGGAGCGTGAAGTAACACTGGTTGTCCAGCCGCCAGATAAGTCGTGAGCTTCGAGGGAAAGGACAATTCGGAAAACGCCCGCCAATCCAACTCGAATGGTTGTGGCAGATAGTTCACGGTGCACCCGGAGAGGATCGAAATGGTGTCTTCGACTGAACGCCAACCCAAACACTCGACGCGACGTTCGACACTCGACCACAAGTCAAAGCGTGGGCCGAGAAGGACCAGGGTCACCGGTTGTCCATCGATCTGCCAGCGCATCCCGTCCAGCGCGGCAAGCAGCAGTTCGAATGCGCTACGCCCGCTGACGCTTCCGGCGAAGCCGATGCGAACGCCCGCAGATGGCGTCGCCGCCGGGCGGGTCCCGCCAATCTCGACGCCATGGCGAAGGATCGTGCCGCGCGTGCCATAGCGACGTGCGTACTCGGCTTGCATGGTTTCGCCGATCACCGCGCTGGCCACGGCCTGACGCACTGCCGTCGCAAAGCGGCGCCGCACGCGCGAAGCGGTAAATCGGTCCAACTGGAAGTGGCGAACATTGTGTTCGACGTCGTCCCAAACCAAAGCCCGCAGGGGCAGACCCAGCTTCCGCGAAACAGTTGCCGCAAGCTCTATTGCTACTGGTGTGTCGAGCACAGCCCATATCTGTTGGGCACAATGTGCCTGCGCTATTGCGATGCAGTCGTCAACGCGAGCTTCGAGGTTGCGGCGATTACGAACTGACTGCCCGATTGCCGCAACGAGCTTTCCCGCGCGCCCGAACCGCGACATCGGCCTACGCTCGTAAGGGGTCGGCAGAATCCACATTGCAACGCCGCTGTTGAGCTGGCGCTCACTGCGAATCCCGGCACCCTCAGGCAAATAGGCGACGCCAAGCGTTCCCGCCGGCATGAACCGACACAGCGCGTCGAGAATGATTCCACCGACGCCCGTTGGGTCGGGTGCCGTGCCGGTGAGCAACAGCGTACGCGGCACCCGCGAGCGTGGAGCGTCAGTCGACAAGCTTGGCCCTGAGCGCACGCACGATGCTTTCCAGGATGGTGTCGATCGTTACGCTGACATCCCACCCCGGAAAGTGCGTGCGCAACTTGGTCAGATCCGAGATGTAGCAGATGTGGTCGCCGGCGCGGTTTTCGGGCACGTACTCCCATTGCAGCTTGCGTTCGGCAATCGCTTCGATACGGGCGATGGCTTCAAGCATCGACACGCTGTTCGCGCGCCCACCACCGATGTTGTAGACCTCGCCGCAGCGCGGCTCGGCGTGGAAGCGTTCGATCAGACGGCAGACGTCGCTGGCGTCGATGTTGTCGCGCACCTGCTTGCCCTTGTAGCCGAACACCCGATAGGGACGGCCCTCGACGACACAGCGCGCGAGATAGGCCAGGAAGCCATGCAACTCGGCAGCGCTGTGCGCTGCGCCGGTCAGGCAACCACCGCGCAGGCACATCGTCTTCATGCCGAAATAGCGGCCGTACTCCTGCACCATGACATCGGCGGCGACTTTGCTCGCGCCGAACAGACTGTGCTTGCTCTGATCGATGCGACAGGACTCGGCGATGCCGCCGAAGTCCTCGGCGCGCGCGTATTCCCAGCGTGTTTCCAACTCCATCAGCGCAAGCTCGTTCGGCGCGTCGCCGTAAACCTTGTTCGTACTCATGAAGCAGAACGTCGCTTCCGGCCGGAAACGACGCGTCGCTTCCAGCAGGTTCAAGGTGCCACCGGCGTTCACGTCGAAGTCGTCAAACGGTCGGCTCGCCGCGAGATCATGGGAGGGCTGTGCCGCAGCATGCACGATCATGTCGACCGGCGTCTCCTCCAACACCCTCAATATCGCTGCACGATCACGAATGTCGACGACGTGATGCCGATAGCCCGGCACATCCTGCTGCAGCCGCTTCAGATTCCAGGTGGTGTCGCCATCCGGCCCAAAGAAGTCCGCACGCATATTGTTGTCGATGCCATGCACTTCCCAGCCAAGTGCAGAAAAATGCCGCACGGTTTCGGAGCCGATGAGCCCGGCTGAGCCGGTGACGAGCAAGCTGGAACTAGGCATGCGACTCCGCACGGGTCATGTTTTCGAAGATGGCATCGGCATAGAGCACGCGACGGTGATCCTTGCTGCAGAACTGCTCGATGTTGCCGCGGTAGATGAAACCGAGCTCCCTCAGGCGATCGTGGATCTGCCCAAACAGCGGTTGCGCCTCATACAGTTCGTAGAAGGAAACCTCGAGCACAACGAAGGCGGCTCGTTGCAACGCTTCGACGCCGCCATTGATCACCGCTAGTTCGAATCCCTGAACATCGATCTTGACCAATATGGGCTCAACAGACTTGTCCCCGACCGTCCGGATCCAGTCGTCGAGGCGCTCCAGGTGTACCTCGACCTCTGTGTGCGCCACCGACTGTGGCCACTCGCTGCGATGCAGTTCAGCCATGGGCAACAGCGATGAGCTTGGCGAGAACGCGCTGTGATGCATTTGCCGTTTGTCGGGTCGATCGCTCAGCCCGAAATTGTGCGCGGTCACGAACGGGTCATCACGAAACTTCGCGGCCAGAAGCGCATGCACATCGGGCAGTGGCTCGAACGAATGAATCTGGGCCGTGGGCCACAGCAAACGCGCGATCGATGCAAATTGTCCCTCGTTGGCACCAATGTCGAGGATGCACGCGAACGGCCGATGCTGCAGAACGGTCCACGCATCGATCTCGCGATTGAGCCGGTCGCGCACGAAGGCTGCTCGAACATTGCGGACCAGCCGAATCTCCAGTCCGGCTGCATTCGCTAGTCGGTGCAGCAAACGCCTCAAGCGCTCGCGCAACCCAGCGTCAGCACGCATATGTCGCCAACAAGTGATCGCGCAACGTCATCGTCCATGGCGCCGACTGCATGTGCCGCAGCTCACGCAACCCGGGAAGCGACTGCAAAAGTCGGTGGGGGATGCGATAAAGCCCGCGGCGTGCGCGCAGGCCCCAGTAGATAGCCTTGATTGCCTCGCGCCAACGCTCGCGACGGAGCGCATAGCGGTGCGGAATGGATTGAGCCGTGCCGAGCTCAAGCCCGTGCTGCTTCGCCACGTGCTGCAGGAAACGGTTAGAGATCACTGACAGGTGTTGCGGGGTCTGCAGGTACCAGTGGCTGCTGCCAAGCCACCGCCAGGTCCAGGCGTCGAGATTGGCGGAGCTGAGCAGCAAAACTCCGCCGGGCTTGACGAGGCGTGCGGCATGCGCGATTCCGGCTTTGGGATCGGGCAGGTGTTCGACGACGTCGAACATCGTCACTGCATCGAATCGATGCGCCCATTCCGGACGGATGGATTCGATCCGTTCGCCGATCAGTGTGATGCCACGCTGCTCACTTGCGATGCACATCGGATCGCGCGCGCTTTCGATGCCGTGCTTGCGCCAGCTTGCGGGTAAGCCGTCAAGAAAAGCGCCGGTATGGCAACCGACATCGAGGATCGCAGGCGCAGCGATGTTGGCGAATCTCGTTTTCAAAGCCTTGCGCGCTGACGACCACGCGGCGTTGTCCTCGAAGCGATAGGCCATGTCTTCAGCCGGGGTTTCCCGATACATCGCGATCAGCGTTTGCTCGTCCGGCACCGGATGGCGCTGGCCAAGGCCGCAGGCACGACAGCGCAGCAGACGACCGGGATCATGCGCGCCGGCAGTTGCGAATGGCGCGCAAGCGCCGAGGTCATCGAGCCGATGGTCACGACAGCTTCGACACCGCCCGGGTTCAACCATGCAACTCGGCCAAAGCCGGCGCTGGCACGAGCCCGGACTGTTCCGGCGCCGACCATTGATGAGGCGTTGCGACCAAATAGCGCTTCGCTGTCGGTGGCAGACCGGTGCCGAACACGTCGCGAGCGGCGACGTGCAGCCGGCACAGGCTGTCGTCGCGCCAGACATACTCGACCCCGGGTATCGCCAGGCCGACGCCGAGCACATACTCCCCGGCAGCGAGCGGGAAATGCTCGAATACGCAGTCGACCGTATAGTGCCCCGGTGTTACGCCGAATGGCTGGTTCTGATCGGGCGTGGTCGAAGTCAGGACGAGTGGCACGCCATCGGCGGTGGTGATTTGCAGCACGGCGGAAAAACTGCGGAACACCCGTGCAACTTGAAAGCCGATGCGAACGCGCAAGCCATCCCATGTAGTTGCTTCGTGCAACGGATGTTCGTGTCGATCGAGCAATTGCAGGCTCGTGACCCGCGTGTCCTGCGACGATGCAGCATCGGCATGATGAAAGAGAAAACCAGGTACGACGACGACGCCGTCTCCGCGGAGCGGGCTGGAGGCGGCGAGATACTCGCTGATCACCGCGCCAGACTCGCCGGCCATCGCGACCTGCCCGCCGCGCATCCAAACCGCCCGCGTACATAGTTTCTGTATCGCCGCCATGTTGTGACTGACAAACAACACAGTCCTGCCTTCGCGTGCAACTTCGCCCATCTTGCCGAGGCAGCGTTTCTGGAATTCGGCGTCACCGACGGCGAGCACTTCGTCGATGATCAGTACATCCGGTTCGAGGTGCGCGGCGACGGCGAAGGCGAGGCGCACATACATGCCGGAGGAGTAGCGCTTTACCGGCGTGTCGATGAATTGCTCGACGCCGGCGAACGCGACGATCTCGTCGAACTTTCGAGCGACCTCATACTTGCGCATGCCGAGGATGGTGCCGTTCAAGAACACGTTTTCGCGCCCGCTCAATTCAGGGTGAAAGCCGGTGCCGACTTCGAGCAGACTGGACAGACGGCCGCGCACCATCGCGCGTCCCGTGGTGGGCTGGGTGATGCGCGACAGGATCTTGAGCAGGGTCGACTTGCCGGCACCATTGCCGCCGATGATGCCAACGGCTTCGCCTTCGGCGATCTCCAGGTTCACATCGCGCAGTGCCCAGAAGTCTTCGGGTGCCGTGGTGACCTTTGCAGTTCGGCCGAGCAAGCGCCGGCCCATCCGTGCAAGCTGATCGCTGAGCGTGTGCTCGTGCGTTTCGCCGAGTCGGTACATCTTGCCGAGGTTCTCGATTCTGATTGCGGTGGTCATTGACTGTTCTTGCCCGGCGTACCGACGTTCGCCGATTTCCCCTCTCCCTTGACGGGAGAGAGGTAGGGGAGAGGGTGGGTGCGGAGCAGGGTCAACTTGTTCGCCCGTTCGGCCCCCTCTCTCCCGGCCTCTCTCCCTCGGGGGGAGAGAGGAGCAAAGCGCGCTTGCATCAAATCACATCCGCAAACGTGCGCTCGGTGCGACGGAAGTAGACCAGACCACTGACAAGCAACAGCAGCACAATGCCGAGTGACAGCAGCATCGGCCCGAGCACCGGTGGCGCCTTGCCGAGCAGCGCCCAGCGGAAGCCTTCGACGACGCCGACGATCGGATTCAGGCTGTAGATCCAGCGCCAGTGCTCGGGCACCAGCGTGGTCGAATAGGCGATCGGCGAGGCGTACATCCAGATCTGGGTCATGAACGGCACCAGCAGGCCGATATCGCGGTACTTCACGTTCAGCGCGGTCAACCACAGACCGATCGCGAAGGCGGTGAGCATGGCGATGGCGATGAACACCGGCAGCAACACGATCGCCGGCCCAGGCACGATGCGATACCAGACGAAGACCACAGCGAGTACGCCGAACGCGATCGCGAAGTCGATCAGGCCGGACACGGTCTTGCTGATCGGAATGATCAGGCGCGGGAAGTAGACCTTGGTCACCAGGTTCGAGGCGCCGACGATGCTGTCGCTGGTGCCGCTCAGCGCCTTGGCGAAGTACAGCCACGGCAGCAGCGCGCACAGTGTGAACACCGAGTAGGGATAGCCTTCCGACGGCAGTTTCGCGAAGCGTCCGAAGACCACGCTGAAGATGATCATCAACACGACCGGTTGCACGACGGCCCAGGCGATGCCGATCGCGCTTTGCTTGTAGCGCACGCTGATGTCGCGGCGGATCAGCAGCGTCAGCAGATCGCGATACGCCCAGATCTCGCGCAAGTCGCTGCGCAGCGAACGCACGCCGCTGCCGATCTCGGTCACATGGGCGTGGCCGAAGAACTCGTCGCGGACGATGTCGCTGCGCTCGCTCACCGCTTCACGCCGTAGTACTCGCAATACCAGTCGACGAAGCGCGGAATGCCTTGCTCGACGGTGATCTGTGGTTCGTAGCCGGTGGCGACTGCAAGGTCGGTGCAATCGGCTTCGGTATCGGGGACGTCGCCGGGTTGCAAGGGCAGCATCTCGAGCGTGGCTTTGCGGCCGAGGCATTCCTCAAGTACTTCGATATAGCGCAGCAACTCGACCGTACTGCGGCTGCCGATATTGAACAGGCGATAGGGGGCGGCGCTGCTCGCGGGATCGGGTGCGGCGCTGTTCCATTGCGGGTTCGCGCTCGGCGGCAGATCGAGGCTGCGCAGGATGCCTTCGACGATGTCGTCGACATAGGTAAAGCTGCGCCGATGGCGGCCGTGGTTGAACACCTTCAAGGGTTCACCGGCGAGAATGGCTTTGGTGAACAGGAACAGCGCCATGTCCGGGCGTCCCCAGGGACCATAGACGGTGAAGAAGCGCAGGCCGGTGGACGGCACGCCAAACAGATGCGCATAACTGTGCGCCATCATCTCGTTCGATTTCTTGGTCGCCGCATACAGGGTGATCGGATGTGCGGTCGCGTGATGTTCGGAAAACGGCATCGTCGTGTTCGCGCCATAGACCGAGCTGGTCGACGCGAACACAAGATGCTGCACATTGTGCCTGCGGCAACCTTCGAGGATATGCAGGAAGCCGGTGATATTGCTGGAGACGTAGATGTGCGGATTCTCGGCGGCATAACGCACGCCGGCCTGGGCCGCGAGATGCACGACCGACTCGGGCCGATGCTCGATGAACAGCGTCTCGATTGCTCCGCGATCAGCGAGATCGGCGGTCACGTGCTGGTAGTTCAGGTGCTTCTGCAGGCGATCGAGCCGTGCCTGCTTCAGCGTCACGTCGTAATAGTCGCTGAGGTTGTCGAGGCCGACGACATGTTCACCGCGGGCGAGCAGTCGCTCGGCGACGTGGTAGCCGATAAAGCCGGCGGTGCCGGTGACGAGGATCGGTCTCATCGCGTTGCCCTCATCGCGTTATGGTTCATGGTGATCGCTCCATCTGCTGCCCCGCGCTGCGTTCGACCTCACTGCGCAATTCGGCGATTTCGCGTTCGAGTTGCACGTACTCGTCCTGCTTGCGACTGAGAAAAGCGCTGGTGGCGTTGATCTTGGCGCGCAGTCCGCTTGGCGTCAGCACGTAGGCGTAGGCGAGCTTGTTGTCGCTGGTGCGGAAGTTGTTGACCTTGACCCAGCCTTTGTCGATCAGCGCGCGCAGGCAGTAGTTCGTCTTGCCGAGCGACAGCCCGAGATGGCGCGCGATCTCGCGCTGCGACAGCTCCGGATGTTCGGTCAGCTGACGCAACAGGCGCAGGCGAAGTTCGTCGTTCATGGGTATTGGGGATCGATCGCCGGAGACGCTACCGCCCTGCGATGCAGGGCATTCCGCAGGGCCCGGTCTTCAGTTTGTCGACCGGCGCGTTGATCGCGCCGGGTGCAGCAGATTCAGATACGCAACATCAGATACGCAAGGCGAGCTGGGCGCGCGGCACGATGACCTCGCGGCTGCAGCCGAGCAGCTCCAGCAGCAGGCGCACACGGTCGCCGGATTCGATGCACTTGAACACGCCTTCCCAGCCACTGAGCGCACCTTCGGTAACGCGTACATGCTGGCCGGCCTGCAGGTCCGGCGCTTCGAGACGGACAAAGCCATCCTCGGCGTCGACGCGTTGCTGGATGCGTTCAACCACTGAGTCGGGAACCCGCGTGGGATCCATGCCAAAGCGAACGAGACCGACCGCACCCTTGGTCGAGCGCACTGCGGCGAGCGAATTCAGCTCCGGGTCGGTGCGCAGAAACAGATAGCGCGGAAACAACGATTCGATGCGCGCTTCCAGACCACGCGTGGTGCGCAACATGCGGCGCACCCGCGGGAACAAGCACTCGTATCCCTGACGAGTCAGGTTCAGCTCGGCGATCGCTTCAGCACGCGGCTTCGTCAACACGGCAAACCAGGATTTCAAGCGCGCTCCTTAGTGCGTTCAACTGTTGAACGCGACCATAGGTGAAGGCTTGGGCGCTTGCAAGGTGTGATGCGGTGTTCGCGCTTCGCTTCTCCCACCGGGAGAAGCTGGCGCATAGCGCCTGATGAGGGAGCAGGTGGCTGGGGCGCGCCGCGCCGCGCAACGATCTTAGAGCCCCTCATCTCCCTTCGGGAGCTTCTCCCGGGGGGAGAAGCGAAACGCAAAGGGCAGAACAGGATTCGGCTAGTCGACGAGCCATTTCTGCAGACGAACCTTGGCGTCTTCGTGAGAAAGCGCACCTTCAGCATCAGCTCGGTTGAGACCGCGCTTTACCTTTTCGAGAACGTACAGGTGGTACTGGATGTCTTCGAAACTGCTGTCTTCTGGCAGGCCGTTGAGCATTTCAGCAACCTCCGCTTTTGGGGTGCTCATGTCCACTCCGGATCGGAATGACTGCATGATAACGCCGATTCCCGCCAACCAGAATTGGCCGTCAAGCCCTTTCCTCGCGAGAAACTACCGCTCGGCGCTTGATGACCGCGCTGCGCTACAGCCGACCGTCCACCGCATCCTTCGGAAACATGCCTTTGATGTCGTAGATCACGGCGCGGCCGTTGGCGAGTTTGCGCAGGCCGTCGATGCCGAGCTCGCGGAAGGCGTCGTGCGCGACCGCGACCACGATCGCGTCGTACTGCGCCGGTGCCGGTGTCTCGGTCAACACGTGCAGGGCATATTCCCGTTTGGCTTCGGCCACGTCGGCCCAGGGATCATGCACGTCGACACTGGCACCGAAACTCTCCAGTTCGCGCACCAGTTCGACGACGCGGGTGTTGCGCAGGTCCGGACAGTTTTCCTTGAACGTCAGTCCGAGCACCAGGATGCGCGCCTGCGCGATCGCATGCCCCTTGCGCACCATCAGCTTCACGACTTCGGCGGCGACATGCTGGCCCATCGCGTCATTGATGCGGCGGCAGGCGAGCAGGATGTCCGGGTAGTAGCCGGCCGACTGCGCCTTCTGGATCAGATAGTACGGATCAACGCCGATGCAGTGACCGCCGACCAGGCCCGGCTTGAACGGCAGGAAATTCCATTTCGTGCCGGCGGCTTCAAGCACCTCGTGGGTGTCGATCCCGAGGCGATGGAAGATCAGGGCGAACTCGTTGATCAAGGCGATGTTCGCGTCGCGCTGCGTGTTCTCGATCACCTTTGCCGCTTCCGCCACCTTGATGCTGGGTGCGCGATGCGTGCCGGCCGTGATGATGCGGCGATACAGCTGATCGACGAACTCGGCCGTGGCCGGCGTCGAGCCTGACGTCACCTTGGGAATCGTCGTCAGCGTGCGCAGCTTGTCGCCGGGATTGATGCGCTCGGGGCTGTAGCCGAGCGAGAAATCCAGGTTCAATGTCAGACCCGAAGCGCGTTCGAGTTCCGGGGCACAGATCTCTTCGGTTGCGCCGGGATATACCGTCGATTCGTAGATCACGACATCGCCTTGTTTCAGCGCACGTCCGATCATCTGGCTGGCGCGGATCAGGGGCGTGAAGTCCGGACGTTTGTGCTCGTCGATCGGTGTCGGCACGGTGACGATGTAGGTGTTGCGGTCGGCGAGTTGGGCGTCGTCGTCGGAAAAGCGCAGCTGCGGCGCCAAGGCGATGTCCGCAGGGGTCGTTTCGCCGGTGCGGTCATGTCCGCGGCCGAGCTCGCGGATGCGTTCGCGGTGGATGTCGTAGCCGAGGGTATCGAAGTGCTTGCCGAACTCGACTGCGAGGGGCAGACCGACGTAGCCGAGACCGATGATGGCGATGCGCGGATTCGCGATTTGGGGCATGTGTGAATCCTTGGGGCGGGCGAAGGAGGCCTGAGTAGAGTAAGGACGCTACTGCGCTCTCGCATAGAACTGCTGGCCAACGCGAGCGATGTGCGCGCGCAGCGCCGGGTCTTCGATGTCTTGGTCGAGCGCCAGATCCACGCTCCACGGCAGCATCAGATCATCGATCTGCCGTTCGATGCGCAAGCGATCCGACAACGTGAGTTCAGGCCCGTGAATCATCAAGTCGATGTCCGAACCAGGGCGATAGTTGCCTTTGGCGCGTGAACCGTAGAGCGTGACGGACTCAATTCCCGGCCAACCCGCAAACACTGTCAATAATTTGTCGACAGCACGACCGGGCAAACCATGGCTCAAGTTGACAACTGCATTCACGATCGAGCCGCTTCAAGGCGCATGCGTGACAGCAAGGCGGTGAATTGTGGTTGAAACTGATCGGTGATTTTTTGCGCGATCGCGTTGGCAACGGCCTGGTTGTAGGCATGAACGGTTTGATTCCGGCTTGCGATCATGTCCATCCAGCATTCGCCATCGGCCAGCAGCCCGAGTTTGAAGGCACTTCGAATGGCATCGCGTGAACCGGTAACGTCCGGAATACCCTGCCAAAACAGATAATCCTTCATGAGGTTCCAAGCGAGTTCGAAGGTGAACTCGAAAGCCTGGATCAAGCCCTGTTGCTCAAGTTGGCTGAGTGGTCGACTCCGCGCCAAAATCAAGGCGTCATCCACCTGCGCGCAGGCCTTCCCGTAGTTGTCGAGGCGTTGCTTCCAACGAATGTCTGGATCGATTGCCATGGTCACAGTGTAGGCGGGAAATGTGCTGCGATAAATCCCGGCGGGCGTGGTCGCGATGCTCGGCGCTGGACTACATATCTGCAATGTTGCGTGTACGCCGCCGCAACCTCAGGTTGGAAGTCGGCGGCGCATTGGCGGGCGCAAACGCGACCGCAAGCAGGGCTGCGAACACGCTCGCGATGGCCGACGTACGTAACGGATAGTCCATGGCCGAATGCAGCAACACCAGCCAGCAGGCGAGCGCGGCACTCAGTCGCCACAGGCGTTCGTCGTCCTCGGCGCGCCACGCCGAGATCGTGGCCGCGAACAGCAGCACAACGCCGATCAGCGCGAGCAGGATCAGCGGTACGCCGCCTTCCAGCCACCACTCGGCCCAGTCGTTGTGCGCGCGATTGACGTAATAGATGCCGCGCTGGGCCGTCGGCTCGAAGCTTGGATACACGGCGCCGAAGTTCCCCGCGCCGACGCCGACTGGTGTGAAGTGGCGGGCGGCTTGCACGGTGGTTGCCGTGATGTTCCAGCGCGCGTCTTCGACACCGTTGGCATCGAAGCGGGCGAGCAATCCGACGAAGCCGTACTGGATCGAAAACACCAGACCGGCGAGGCCAGCGAGCGCCAACCAGTGCCGAACGCGCTGTCGATTGGCGACGTGCTCGAGCTGCGCGGTGCGGCGCCATACCAGTACGACGGACAGCAGCACAGCGACCGCACCGAGCACGGCCCCGGCGCGCGAGCGCGTGACGACGAGCCCGATCAACAGCAGTACCAGCGCGATCGTGCTCAATGCCATATGCGCCGTGCGTCGTCCCTGCAGTTCCGGGCGCACGGACTGGCGCGCCGCCTCGATCAGGCTTGCGACCGCCAAGGGCAAGGCCAACACGATCAAACTGGCCAGGTGATTGCGGTTGGCGAACGGACCTACGGCTTGCGTGGTGTTGGTGATGGCGTGCCAGCGCAATGGGCTGTGTTCGCCACCCGCTAGCTGGGCCATGCCGAACAGGATCGACAGCAAGGCCAGCACGATGATCGCCTGCAGCATGCGCCGGCGCGCGGTCGAATCGAGCGTCACCGTCAGCAAGCCGATCGCGACCGGCGGTAACCACGCCAGCAGGGCACGCGTACTGGCCAAGGTGTCGACGGAAATAGCGCGCCAGGTCGGCTCGATACCGACATGGTGCAACTCCGCAGTGAGCAGGGCGCGTCCGGGCAACATGGCCCACAGCGTCGGCGACAACGGCAACAACTGCAATGCCAACCACAGCAGTGCCAGCGCGGTGCAGAGCAGCAGCTGCGTCCGGCGTTCCAATGTCACATCGAACAACCGCCAGCATGCGAAGACGATGACTGGCAGTGCCACCAGCTGAAGTGCTACGTCGGCCAGCAAAGCCTGGCGCGTACCGCCGCCGAGCAGCATGGCCAACATCAGAAACAGCAGGGCAACGCCCAGCGCCACGCGCTCACTGTTCTTCATGGGCGCCGCTACAAATGAAACGGGCCGCACGCAGCGGCCCGGAAGTCGGGGAAGAATGACCGTCGCATCATGGACTAATAGGGCCGTCATTGTCATCGAGGCTGATGCCGACGATGATGATTGCTGGAATCACGATGCGCGCCCAAGTCCCGAGGGTCATCGACGTGGCTCCAGCCCCAAGCGCATTAGGCGCGCAAGAGCACGGCGAGTTGTCCGGAATGGTGTACTCGCTGGAAGCCGCAATGTCGGTTCGACAGCCGTCTCTAAACTGGATCACGGCGCTCGAGTCCGCACCGGTGCGAAACACATCGCCGACGACCAGTTCACCGCCCAGACCGATCGACGAGAACGAGTCGCCAACCTTCAACGAAGCGTTGCCGCTCAACTCGTCTACCCGCGCAATGGTTCCCTTCTCGCGCTTGAAATTCTGACAGTCGCACGGCAACTGATCGGACACGACGACGACGGTGCCCGCCGGGACAATCTGCTCGCAGCCCTCGAAGAAGCGGATGTAAGCACTGGCGCCATCCATCGCCATCACGCGATCGTTCGCCTTCAGCGGGGTACCAGTGACGGCATCAACGAACATCTCACCGTGGTTGACCAGTACCGCACCTTTGACCTTGGTCAGTGTTGCGTCGACCGGAGCTGGCGTCTGTGCGACACAGATGCCCGTCGCGAGGAACGCGACCAGTGCAGCAAATCGCAGTAGGGTTTTCATGGCGAATTCCGGGTAAGGAGCGGCGTGGCCAAAAATGGTCTGATCACTCGCGCGAGGGTGACATGATGCCGGCCGACTGGTCAATCAAGACGCTGGATTCGCAGTCCGTCGAACCAGATGCGTCCGCCAATCATTTGCTCGGGCTTGATGCGCGCATCCAGCCGCAACATCAGGGTCTGCAGCGTGCAGTCTGTCGCCGGAATGGTGAACTCGAGGGTGAAGGACCGCCAGGCGCTATTGCCGTTGAATCTCGTCGTGGCCCCGAGTTCTGTGCCGTTCGGACAGCGCAGCACCCATTGCAATCCGCGCTCATTGCGCAGGTCGTCGACGCGCACGCGACCGCTGAGGGCATAGCGGCTGACCGGTAGCACCAATGTTTGCCGGACATGTTCGAACGGCACGCGTTGGTCGTGGAATTCAACGAGCAGTGCCTGCGCGTTAATCGCGCCCGGCGTCGCTTCCTGACGGATCGTGGCGCCGGCGACGCGGTTGAACTGCCAGCCGAATCCGGCGTTGTCGGGTGTCAGTTCGAAGCCACCATCGTAAACATTGCCGAGCGCGCCACGCCGTTCCGGCGACAAGTCTACGGCCCAAAGGCCGTACGCTTGGCTGGCGTCTCCGGCCCGAATCAGGCCGTCGATCCAGGCGGAGCGCTCAACCGCAGTCAGGGGCTGCGTGGCGTTGCGCAGTGGCGCAAACACCGCGGCAAGTGCATCCACAGCACCCGGTTGCGCGGCCAACCAGCGCAGAAATTCCTCACGCCAGGGCGGTGCACGGTCGCCGAGGAAGCGGATCAGGATCGCGCGCGACTGCGGTTCTGGAATCAGCGCTGCGACTGCCGGGAACAATTGCGATTGACCGCGCACCATCATCCGCATCAATTCGTCGACGTGATTCAGCATCAGGGCATGATCACCGGACTTTGCGTAGTAATCGGCGAGCCAAGCATGCGCATGGCGGTCGCGCGGCGCATGTGCGGAAGCGATCGCATACAACTGCGCAGCCACATCGATTTCGCCGCTGCGGTCGTGAGTGGCGGCGAGCAGGGCATAGGCGGCGCCGTCCATCGGTGCCATGCGCAGGACGTCCTTCGCGAGCGGCGCAACGACAGCATTTGGATCGGCAGCGAGGGCGCTGCGTGCCTGTTGCGCGCGAGCGGTGTGATGCGCCGGCCACCAGCGCAATGCGGCTGCGGTATCGGTATTCGACAACACATCAGCCATCGCAAGGCGCAGCACGATCGATCCGATGTATGCCGATAGCGGCAACAACACCAGCATGGCAATGAGCTGGTTGCGCTGGCGGCCGGTCATGAGCGTTGACCGGGCGTGGTGCTCAGACGCAGGAGCCTTGAATTGCCGCCGTCATTGATCACTTCAAACTCGATACGTCCGCTGATGGTCTCGTGTCGCAGCTTGTTGTTGGGGCGGTATCGAGTCTGGTATTGCCCGCTGCCGTAGACACGCTCGCCATCGCGTTGCCAGCGCAGGTCGCGCAATGCGATTACCCGGTCACTGGTCGCGGCAAACAGCCGCGAATACTGTTGGGCGATCGCGGCTACGCGGCGATCCTCGGCATGGACCTCGCGCGCAAACAGACCCAACATGCCGCCCAGATCGCCGTCGGCATATCTGCGGATATACACATCGAGCAGCGCTTGCGCGTCGGCGCGCGTCGGCGCATTTGACGCGGGCACCGCGGCCGGCACGTCCACCGGCGACTGAACCCGGTGCTCGCGAGCGGCCGCGGATTCGGCCATCGGATGTGCGACGACCGCCGTGGCCGACGGTTCGACGCTTGCGACTGCGGCGCTGGCACGGTTCGACGTGGACGGCGGTGCCTTCGATGCAAGCGACGTCGGCATCGGCCGTTGCGCGGGGTGCCGTGCCGGACGCGGCGGTGGCAGTTCGACCGCTGCTGTTCGGATCGGTGCCGGCGGAATGTGCTCCCGGACCTTGGCGACCATTGGTGCTGGCATTGGCGGCAAGTCTGCCGGCGCCGTCTCGATGACTTCGGGCGATTCAGGCTCGATCGGCGGTTCGGAAGGCTTCGGCGCTTCGGTCTCGGCAATCCGTGGTGGCGCCATGGCGGGCGGATCGATCGTGCTTGGCGCCGATGCGGCTTGTTGGCCCTGATTCAACCCGAGCCAGAACCCTGCGCCGACTGCGATCGCGACCATCGCCACAGCAGCGATCGCGAACAGCGGCCGCGGCCGGTAACTTGCTTGCTGAGGCGCCGGATCGAGGACTTGCGCCGGTTCCGGGCGCGATAGCGGCGGCGTGGTGCGCATGGCCCAGGCGTCAACTGGATTGGGAGGCGGGGTACGAACATCCCGCCGTTGTCCGAACTCGGCGTCCGAATCGGCCACCGCGGCCAAGGCGCCGGCGCGTCCGGATTCCTCACGCAGTTGCCGCCACGCCTTGTTGACGCGGTCGGCAAATGCGGAAGCCCATTCATCGCTGCGATCCGGATGTACAAGACGGACCAGCAATCGATGGTGCTCGCGAATTTGTCCGATGTCAGCGCCGGTCGCGACGCCGAGCGTGCGCCACGGATCGTCCTGGCATTCGCGCGCAAGGATCTGCTGTTCGACAAAGAAGCGCGCCGCGTCGCTCAG
This sequence comes from Lysobacterales bacterium, assembly GCA_043753835.1. Lineage (GTDB taxonomy): Bacteria > Pseudomonadota > Gammaproteobacteria > Xanthomonadales > Ahniellaceae > JADKHK01. The sequence continues at coordinate 123,136 of JAYUVY010000001.1, forward strand.
CTGCTGCGAAGGCAGCCCGGTTGCGGCCACAGCCGCCGTCAGCGTTGCGTCGTGCGCAAGCGCAATCCGCAATACCTCGGTGACGCCGGCCGGCAGCGCCCGTGCCCGTGCCTCGTCTGCGCGCTGGGGCTGTGCGTGCAGTGCCAGCGCGAGATCGAGGGCCTCGAAGCGCATCGTCCGCGGACCGTCAACGTCGCTCGGTGAGTTTCTTCGGTGCATTCGCACCGTAGCCGTAATACTCGTATTGACCCTTGTAGCTGTAGCCGCCATAGCCCGCGCCATAGCCGTAGCCGGCCTGGCGCGCATCGAACTTGGTCAGCACGGCACCGAGCAGGCGCGTACGCGCGCCGAGCAGGCGCTTGATCGCTGCGTTGCCGGCGCCGACCCGGGTGCGTCCGGACTCGACCACTAGCAAGGTGCCCTTGGCCAGGTTGCCAAGGATCGGCGCGTCGGCGAGGCCGAGCACCGGCGGCGCATCGATGATGATCTGGTCATAACGTTCGCTCGCCTGCGCCAGAAGACTAACCATGCGCGGGCCGGCCAGCAGTTCGGCCGGATTCGGCGGCAGCGGCCCGCTCGGCAGGACCGACAGACCCGCAGCTTCGATGCGATGGATGCACTGTCCCGGCTTCGCGGCGCCGGACAGGCAGTTGCTCAGCCCCATCGAATTGTCGAGATCAAAGGCGCGATGCAGGGACGGATTGCGCAGGTCGGCATCGATCAGCAGCACGCGCTTGCCGAGCAGCGCGAAGTTGCGCGCCAGCACCTTGGCGGTGGTGGTCTTGCCTTCGCCGGGCATCGTGCTCGTCACCACCAGGGTGATCGGAATGCCGCTCTCGGTTGAGAACTGCAATGCCGTGCGCAACGAGCGATAGGCTTCGGAAAAGCCCGAGCGTAGATCCAGCGCTGCTTGCGCGGGCGTGTCGTCCTTGGCCAGCTTCGGAACGACACCGAGATGCACCAGCCGCAAGCGCTTCTCGACGTCTTCGGGCGACTTGATGGTGTCGTCGAGATACTCGAGCAGCAAGGCCAGCAGCACGCCGAGAAACAGCCCGAGCATCAGTGCATTCATGACATTGCGACGCAAGTTGGGTGCATACGGACCACCCGGCACCTGCGCGCTGTCGACCATCTGGATGTTATTGGTGCTGATGCCGCCGGCAATGCCGATTTCCTTGTAGCGCTGCAGCAGACCGCCATAAAGCTCGCGGTTGGTCGCGACTTCGCGCTCGAGAATCGTGTAGTCGATCGAACGGCTTTGCAGGTCCAGGGATTCAGTCTTGACCTGCCCCATTTGCGCACGCAGCATGTCCTCGGTCTCGAGCGCCGCGTCATACTCCGCCTTGACCGACGCCTTGACGATCTTGAGTTCGGCAATCATCTGAAGGTCGATCTCGGCGATCTGTGCCTGCAGCTGCTTCATCTCCGGAAATTCCGGTTTGAAGACACGCAATTTTTCTTGGTAGTTGCTTTGCAACTCGCCGCGCTTTTCCCGCAATTGTCGGACGATGGAGTTCTCAAGAATGTCTGCCGGTATCGAGCCTGCAGCAGCCTGCTTCCAGCGGGCTTCGGCCTTGAATCTAGCGCTTTGCGCCACTGAGAGCGCAGAGACGACAGCCGTCAGATCCTGAGTGATCATTGGCTGCGAACCAGCGCCCGATATGATCTGCTCCTTCTGCGCGAAGGCGACCAGCTGACGCTCCGAGTCTTCAAGCTTCTGTTTCAGCTGTGCCAGCAAGTCTTCGAGATAACCCTTGGCATAGCCGGACGCGCCGAAGCGCCGCTCCAGATTGGTCGCGATAAAGGCTTCGGCGACGGCATTGACGACCTTGGCGGTGAACTGGGCATTCGGGTGATCGAAATGCAGGCGCACCAGACGCGAATTCGGGATCGGCTCGACGATCAACCCGCCTTGCACGACACCGGAATACTTGCGGTCGTCGACCGAGGCGGCCGCTGCCTTGGTCGGTGTCGCTGCCGGCACCTCCTGGCGTCCGAAGATGGCGCGCGACAACAGCGCCCAAGGCGAAGGCTGTGCCGTGTTCACGGCCGGGTCCGAGCCAAGTTGCAGCAGCGACGCAACGCGTTCGGCCAGGCTGCGGCTGCGCAGCAACTGGTACTGGGTTTCGTAGAACTGCGCATCGCCATATTCGGCGGGCGTCACACCCTCGACGTTCACGACATTCAACGTGTCGCTCTCGATCTGGATCGTTGCAGTCGCCCGGAACATCGGCACCATCAACAAAGTGTTGACCATGCCACCCAGGCCGACCAGCAAGGCCAGTCCGATCACGATCCACTTTCGCTTGAGCAGGATGCGCCAATAATCGAGGAGATTGATCTCGTCGTCGGCCGGCGCATCGGCCTGGCGCAGTTCAGCGAGTACGGTGCTGCCTGAAGTCGGGCCAATCGGCACCAGCGCGCCGCCGCTCGCGTTGGCAGCGACGGGCAAATGTCCGCGGCCGTGGTTCGCGTTGTGGGTGGGCTCAGCCATGGGACTCCGGTCGCACGTGATGGATCAACGTTGAAAATCTAGAGAAACGGTACAAAGCCTATGGCGCCGCGCAAGGTATCGATGACCGACTTGAATGCGCTGCGCGTGCCGGAGCGTTCGACGACGACGATGTCGTCACCGTAGATGCGCGGATCTTCGGCATCGCCTGAGCGGATCCGGCGAATGTCGAACAAGGCGGCCATCTTCTGGCCTTCGATGGTGCGGAACACGATGATCGAACGGTCGTCTGCCAGCGGCGCGAATCCGCGGGCCATGGCGATGATCTGCAGCAGCGTTGTCGGGCCGGTGATCGGGAAGATGCCCGGGTTCTGGACCGAGCCTTCCACGGTCACGCGTTGACTGGCGAATTCCTTGACGAAGACGCTGACCTGCGGGTTTTGCAGATACTGCTCGGACAGGCGGCGCGCGATCTCCGCTTCCAGTTCGCTCACCGTCTTTCCGCCGGCAGCGACTGCGCCGATCAGGGGCAGCGACACGAAGCCGGTGGCGTTGATGCGAACGGCACGGTTCAGGTCCGGCACCTGGAAGACAGAAATTTCCAGCAGATCGAGGGCGCCGACACGATAGTCGGAGGCGCCGACATAGGCGCCGGATGCGGTCGTGGTGTCGGGAGGCGGCAACGTGTCGGTGGCCGTCACCGCCTTCGATGTACCACTGCGGATCGAGTTGGACGACGCGCAAGCCGCAATGCCCAGTACGCAGCAAAACAGCGCGATCAACGCAGGGGCACGAACTAACATGAAACGGTTTCTCCAGCAATAAAACGTGGGGGAGGTCACAAGTTCGCTATCCGATGGACGTTGCAACACTCTTTTGCGTCGCAAGCATTATGCCCGCTAGGTCAATCAAAGCCAAAGGCCACCGGACGTTGCATTTGCTTCGGTCGATGTAACACGAATAAGTCTGCTCAAATGTACGCGCGCACACAGGATCCACGTCGTTGCGAGATTGTCCGCTTCACGTTGCCGATGCTACAAAGCCACATATACGCGTTCTGCGTGAGCGATTGAGATCCAATGCCGTTCGACGCATTCACTGGCCTGGGTTGGCGAGGACTGGCGATTGCCGTGGGCGTGACGCTCGTCGTGATGCTGATCCTGCAACCCCTCGCGACGCGACTCGGCTTGATTGATGTGCCGACGGTGCGCAAGGATCATGTCCGGCACACGCCGACGACGGGCGGCATTGCCATGATGCTCGGGATCACGGCGGCGTTCCTGATCCGCTTCCAGGCGAATGCGTCGCTGTCGGCGTTCCTGATTGCCGCATGGTTGTTGATCATCACCGGCTGGCTCGACGATCGACTCGACCTGCGTTGGTGGACGCGTCTGGCGATCCAGATCTCGGTCGCCTTGATCCTCATCTATGGCGGCGGTGTCCGCATCGAACACATCGGCCCGGTATTCGGGTTCGGCGAAACCGCACTCGGTGTTCTGTCGGTGCCGTTGACCGTGATCGCGACTGTCGGCCTGATCAATGCCGTCAACATGATCGACGGTATCGACGGGCTCGCCGGCAGCCTGGTGCTGACGGCGATGCTGATGGTGCTGGCCGCGGCGCTGTATTCCGGCAACACCGCACTCGCCCAGCGCAGCCTGGTGCTGACCGGCGCGGTGAGCGCGTTCCTGTTGTTCAACTTCCGCTTCCCGTGGCGGCGGCATGCGCTCGCCTTCATGGGCAATGCCGGCAGCGCTCTGCTCGGGCTCACCGTTGCCTGGTGCTGTTTTCGCCTGACCCAGAACCCGGGTCATCCGGTCAGCCCGGTGCTGGCGCTGTGGTTGGCGCCGGTGCCGGTGATCGACTGCTGGGTGTTGATCGCGCGTCGCATCAAACTCGGCCGCTCGCCGTTCTCGGCAGACCATGATCACGTCCACCATCTGATGCTGGACGCCGGCTTCGGTCCGCTCAGTATCTGTGTCGGGCTCGGCGTGTTTACCCTGCTGTGCGGCCTGCTGATCGGTCAATGCCTGCGCTGGAACGTGCCGGAGCCGCTGCTGCTGGCGACGTACTTCGGTTTGGCCCTGGTCTGGTACGGCATCACCGCGCGCCGCGACCGCGCCGTCGCCTTCTTCCGGCGTGCACGCTTCTGGTCGCGTCTCGACACGCCCCTGGCTGCGGGCAAATCCGGCTGAAAAAAAACCCGCCAGCGGCGGGTTGAAGGGGGAGAGAACGATGAAATCGATGAAGCTGTAGTCCGGCGCTTATGCAGCCAGACGGCAGAGCATGGCGTTGAGCTTGGCGCGACGGCCTTCGAGCAACTGGAATTGGGTGCCGGCGGGGGTTTCCTGTTCGACCTGGCTGCTATCGCCGAGATCGGGATCAGGTTGAATCATTTCGAGGGCCATCTCGACGCGACCGAGTTCGATCAGCAGATCGTGATGCAGGGTGACTTCGTCAATGCCGATTGCGGCGAGGTGCATGTCCATGATGTGCGTCTCCAGCTTCGAATGACGATTTCAGATGACAATTGGGATTGCCAATTGGATCAAGCAGAAAGCGTGCCAGCCGTCACATTGGTGATGTGAACTGCGTCCGACCATGACCACAGACAGGTTGTTCCAAAAACCGAACAAGCGCATGATCGAATCCGTCGGTCTTTCACGTTGATCTGTGAGAAGGCCGCGGGGACGAACCACAGAAACAGATCGAGATCAGGCCAAGAACCATGCGATGGCGCAGGTGCGCCGCGCTGCAGTCACTGGCGCCCGGACTAAACGGTCAGACGGACACCCCCTGTTCCCAATCGACCGCCGGGCGCCAGCCTTTTTCCGAATCCACAAAAGAACGAACCAGACCGATCTGGTCTGGCTCGTGTGCGCCGAGCGATTTTGCTTCCCGGGTCGGCGCGGGGATCGTCCCCTGCCAGCCAATCCAGCGCAGTTTTTGCGCTTGCCCGACCCGGTGCATCTACGTCATTGCAGGAGTTGCGCCAGTCGCGCCCAAAATGTGCGCTCCTTCACAATTGCTTGCAGCGTAAACTGTGATGTGCCGCACGCTTTTTTGCGTATTTCGACGCTCGAAAATGTCGCGGATTGTGGCAATGAAAACGACCGCCCAAGCGCGGCAATCTGCGACGAAATTACTGACAAAATGGCGCATGCGCGCCGCATCGAGATCAGCATGAATTACCCCGAAACATTTGATGTCATTGTCGTCGGCGGTGGCCATGCCGGCACCGAGGCCTGCCTAGCGGCGGCGCGCATGGGTGCGCGTACCTTGCTGCTTTCACACAACATCGAAACGCTTGGGCAGATGAGCTGCAATCCGGCGATCGGCGGCATCGGCAAGGGCCATCTGGTGCGCGAGATCGACGCCCTCGGCGGTTTGATGGCGCATGCCGCCGACCACGCCGGCATCCAGTGGCGTACGCTCAATGCCAGCAAGGGTCCGGCGGTGCGCGCCACGCGTTGCCAGGCCGATCGTGCGCTGTACAAGGCCCATGTGCGCGGCGTGCTGGAAACGACGCCGAATCTGACGCTATTCCAGCAAGCAGTCGATGATCTGATCCTCGAAGGCGATCGCGTCGCCGGCGTCGTCACGCAAATGGGTTTGCGCTTTCGCGCACGCACTGTCGTATTGACCGCTGGGACCTTTCTCGCCGGCAAGATCCATATCGGGTTCGAAAATTACGCCGGGGGTCGCGCCGGTGATCCGCCAGCGACCACGCTCGCAATGCGCCTGCGTGAATTGCCGCTCGGGGCGAATCGGCTCAAGACCGGTACGCCGCCGCGTATCGACGGCCGCTCGATCGATTTCAGCGGCCTCGTCGAACAGCCCGGCGACACGCCGATGCCGGTGTTCAGTTTCATGGGATCGGTCGCCGAACATCCGCCGCAGGTGAGTTGCTGGATCACCCACACCAGCGCGCAGACCCACGACATCATCCGCAACGGCCTCGACCGCTCGCCGCTGTACACCGGAAAGATTGAAGGTGTCGGCCCGCGCTATTGCCCATCGATCGAAGACAAGGTGGTGCGCTTCGCCGACAAGGATTCGCACCAGATCTTCATCGAACCGGAAGGCCTGAGCACCACCGAGATCTATCCGAACGGCATCTCGACCTCGCTGCCTTTCGATGTGCAGCTCGCCCTGGTGCGGTCGATCAAGGGCTTCGAACGCGCGCACATCACGCGACCAGGTTACGCCATCGAGTACGACTACTTCGACCCGCGTGGATTGAAACATTCGCTCGAGACCAAGGCGATTGCCGGCCTTTTTTTCGCCGGCCAGATCAATGGCACCACGGGCTACGAAGAGGCGGGCGCGCAAGGACTGATCGCAGGCTTGAACGCAGCACTCCACGTGCAGGAACGCGAGGCCTGGTGCCCGCGCCGCGACGAAGCTTATGTCGGCGTGCTGATCGACGACCTGATCACCAATGGCACCACCGAGCCGTATCGCATGTTCACCTCGCGTGCCGAATATCGCCTGCAATTGCGTGAGGACAATGCCGACGCGCGCTTGACCGAACGCGGTCGCGAGCTTGGCTGCGTCGACGAAGCGCGATGGTCCGCATTCGCGCGCAAGCGTGATGCCGTCGTGGCCGAACGCACGCGCCTGGCGCGCATCTTTGCGGCACCGAACAACGCACTCGGCGCCGAGATCGCGCAGACGCTCGGCATCACGCTGACACGCGAGGCGAGCGCCGAGGAGTTGCTGCGCCGACCGGAACTCGACTACGCCAAGCTGATGCGCGTCGCGTCGCTCGGCCCCGGTGTCGATGACGCCGCAGTCGCCGAGCAAGTCGAGGTGGGCGTGAAATACGCCGGCTATCTCGACCGCCAGAACGACGAAATCGAACGCCAACGCCGCCATGAAGTGCTCGCGATCCCGGTGAATTTCCACTACGCCGATGTGCGTGGTCTGTCCACTGAGGTCGGCCAGAAACTGGCGCGCGTTCGCCCACAGACGATCGGTCAGGCACGGCGCATCAGTGGCGTCACGCCGGCAGCGATTTCTCTGCTGCTGGTGCATCTGCGCCGTCATGACGCCTTGAACGAGCCGCAGGTGCAATCCGCATGAGCCAAGTAGCACCCGCTGAAATCTGGATCGGTCGCGGCGATGACCGACTCGGCCCGCATACCTTCGAGCGACTCCGCGACCTGCATGCCGATGGCCAGCTGCAGCGCGATGATCTGATCTGGTGGGATGGACTTGCCGAATGGATTGCGCTTGATGTCGCCATGACGCGTCTTGGCTTGGTGCCTTCGGCCGCAGCGCCACCACCGTTGCCGCCAGTACGTCGAACGAGCGAATCGCCGCGCGCGACCAGGCAAGCCAGTGTCGCCGCAACCCCTGAACGCAGCCGCGCCATCGGCTTCGCGTTCGCCGGGTTGATCACGTTTGCCGTGCTCGCTGCAGCCGCGTTCGCGTATCTGCGCGCGCCCAACGTCGCGCTGCCCTCATTCGGCGCTGGCCGTTCCGACATGGCGGAGGTGCTGAGCGCGGCGAGCACGTACAAAGTCGCCTACGCCGAATACGTCATGACCAATGACGAAGTCCCGAAATCGCTGGAAGCACTCGGCCTGAGCAGCGCACCCTACGGCGCGCTGCAGGGAGTTCGTATCGAAGGCGGCACGCTGTTGTTCGACACCAGCCGCGGCGTGCTCGCGCTGCAGCCGTTTCGCAACGCGAACTACCAGATCCTGTTCCGCTGCGGCTTGGCCAATCCGCCTGCAGGCATGACCCCGCTCGGTGGTCTGGATGCGGCGGCGTTCACCACGGTCGCGGCCAACGACCTGCCGGAAGACTGCCGCTAGTCCTTCGTCACCGCACAGCGCGACCACGCCCATTCCATGGCGTTGCCGTCGTCGCTGCCGTCATCGATGCGCGCCAGCAACTGACCGCTGTGCGACAGCGCGTAGCGCACGCGCTTCGGGAAATCGTGTCCGGGTTGTTCGAAGGTAATTTCGCCAATGGCATGTTTTGTTGCCGGGAACACGGTCTCCGGTTTGCCATTGGGCTGGGCGCGGAACTGGAATCCGTCGGCATTCTGCGTGATGCGCATGAACTCGAAACTGAGCAGCTTGCCGTCGCGGATGTCGCGATGCCAACCGAGCATCACCCCGGCTTTCGCGCTGCTCCAGTGCTCCTCGTTGTGCACGCCCTCGCGCTCGCCGCACCAGTCGCCGCTGAGCCAGGACAGGCTCGGCGCGGCCGGCGTTTCCGTCGCGCCAGCGCTGGCCAAAACCACACCAGCGATCAGCGCGAGACTGGTTACGAACACTCTTGCATGCATGTCGATACTCCGTCAGTTCACTGTGGTGCGGGTGCGCAGAGGTCGACTGCGCGCTTTTCCCAGTCGAACATGTTCTCGATACGCGATCCGAAACGCAGCGGCTTCGGCTGCGCGAACGCACCGCTGCGCCATTCTGCCAGCAGCGCCTGTGCCTGCATGGCCTGTTCGTCACTCAGTCCCGCGTCGCGTGCCGAACCGGCGATGTGATCGGGGGCCAGGTCCAGCATCAACTGGTCGAGGGCGTGGGCTTTGATGGGGTCACGCTGAATCACAGCGGAAAGAAAAAGAACGTCGCGATCGACATCATTGTAGGCGCGCCAAAGCAACACGGCGGCATCCGTATCGCCGGCGTCGAACGCCCGCCAAGCCATGGTCGCGGCCTGCTCGCGGTATGGCCGAGAGCGTTCTGGATGCGCGATATCGCCATTCCATGACAGCGTGGCGCCGCTGGCAAACAAGACTTGCGACGGTACGTGTCCACGCGCCGCTGCACGCAGCAAGGTTTCGGTCAGCGACGCGATATCGGCTTCAACGACGCCGCGGCAATCGGGTACTTCGCCGCGATCGAGGATCTCGGCGTTGGCCTCGTGAAAGCGCCTCAGTTCCCAGTCGGCAGTCATCGCGATGGCGGTCGTACAAGGCTGTGCCACCTGCGCTAAACGGCACTGAGCATAGTCAGTGCCGGCGATGGCCTGTGCGCGCCAATATCCAATCAATTCGACAATTCGTGAGGTCTCGGGTGGCGACAAATGCGCACTTGATGATGTCGCTTGCTGCTTGCCGACGGGTGTGTTCGACGTGACCGAAGGCGGACTCGATGCGCCGGTCGTCGATTCATCCGACGCAGGCGACACTGCAACCGCGATGGCGACGGGCACTGCCCGCTCAGGCTGCGACCTCAGACGCGGCAGACCGACGACGAGCGCAATTAGGCCGAGCATGGCGACGACTGCGACGATGTGGCGACGCGAGACCGTCATGGTGACGCCACGCAGGATTCAACGCGCAGAAAATCTCGCGTTTCCGAATTGAATTCACCTTTTTGCGGCGCACGAAACTCGAAGTAGCGGGCAAAAATGGCTTGCGCGCGACTTCGTCCGATCGCAGCTTCTGCTACTGAATGGCCAAGTCCTTCCGCGCCATGGTGATCGCCCAATACCAGTCGACCAAGTTCGATAAATGTCGCAGCTGTTTGTGAATCTGTCGCCAGCACTTGTCCAAGGAAGGAATGCCGGTAGCCGTCGGCACCAAAACGCAGACTCAGCGCAGCGCGACGGTTGCCGCGACGGAGTAGGTCACCGACGTAGCGTGGCGTCCGCAATCGATACTGTTCGAGTTCCTCGGCATGGCCAAAAACGGAAGGAAGCGAAGGGAATGCGCTGCCTTCAATGTAAGCCAGCATCGCCGCTTCATTGCCGCCATCGGCCGCTTGTTGCAGATACTTGAAGCGCGATTTCAACGCATCGTCGGGCAATTGTTCGCAAGTCGCTTCGCGACCAGGGCGCCGAAAGTCCATGCTCGCAAAGGCGTAGCGCTTGATCGTCGCATCGTCCTCGGGCGGCAAATTGCGCAGCTCGGCTGGCGATGGCTTCGACACCAGAAATGACGCACACGCACTCAACGCCAAACCCAGATGACACGCCGCCTGCACATCACCGGCATCGGCTCGCGCACGCAACTCGGGCAGCACATCGACGAGTTTGGCGTCCCACGACGGCAGGGGCGCGAGCGCCATCGCCTGCGGCGGGATGGTCATCGCGGGCTCGGCGCCGTTGGCGAGCTGATCGAGCAGCGCCGAAGTTTTTGCTGCTGCATCGACTGCTGCTGGCACCGTCGCAGTTTCTGGCGCTGCGTTCGATGACATGTCGGGCTGGGGAGCGACAGCGGAAACGGGGCTCTGATCGCGAACCCGCGAGCCGATCAGCAGCACCGCGACGGCGAGGAAAACAATCAGGACGACGATCGGGCGACGCGGCATTGGTCGAGTTTAGTCAGGCGCGCCGTCATGATCTATCGTGGCGGCACAACTGCCGCATTCATCGGACCACGACCATGCCCATACGCCTGTTGCTGATCACCATGGCCCTGGTGATGACCCTGTCGTGCACACCGCGTGCGGCCTTGCAGGATGATCCGGTCGCAGATGCGCCCGACCAAGCCACGTGCTGCACCCTGGTCCTGATCAAGACCGGCTCGATGAGCGGCAAGTTGAGCGAGGCCGACAACGGCAAGGCCTTCGCCGGTCATTTCGAGAACATGTCGCGGCTCGCCAATGCCCGCCAATTGCTGATCGCCGGGCCCTATGGCGAGCAACGTCATGATCCGCAGTTGCGCGGCCTGTTCGTGCTGGCGACTGCGGACCGCGCCGAAGCCGAGCGCTGGGCGAGCACCGATCCGACCACGATCGCCGGCGTGTTCACGCTCGAATTCCATGCTCTCGCGACCGAGGCACCATTGCTCGCGGCGCTTGATCGCTATCTGGCTGACGCCGAAAAACAGAAGGCTGCGGGCACTGAAGATAAGCCCGGCGACAAGATGCGCAGCTATGTGCTGCTGACCGCGGACGATGGTATCCGCACAGAGCGCGAGCTCGCGGCACTGAAGCATCGTGCCGGCGGCGTCTTCCTGCTGGGTCGCCTCGACGGCAATCGTGCGTTCGCGATTCTCGATGCGGAAGCGGCGGACGTGGCGAAGACGCGATTTGCGCAGCCGCTCGCCAACATCGGCACCTACACGCTCGACGACTGGTACGCCAGCAAGCAGATCGAATCGCTCGTGGACTGAAGCGCTGGCGGCCCCGGCGGCTGCGGGCGATATCATGTGCGCTTCGCAGCGCTGGAATCACCGCAATGATCATGAGCAATGAACGCTATCGGCAACCGCTGCCGGGTACGAATCTGCAGCATTACGACGCCCGCGCGGCGGTCGATGCGATCAGCCCTGGGGCATACGCGAAGCTCTCGTACACCGCGCGCGTGCATGCCGAAAATCTGGTGCGACGCTGCGCTCCGGCCATGTTGACGGCCGCGCTTACGCAACTGATCGAGCGCCGGCGCGATCTCGATTTCCCGTGGTTTCCGGCGCGCGTGGTTTGCCACGACATCCTCGGCCAGACTGCGCTCGTCGACCTCGCCGGTCTGCGCGATGCGATCGCCGACATGGGCGGCGATCCGGCCCAGGTCAATCCGGTCGTGCCGGTGCAGTTGATCGTCGACCATTCGCTCGCGGTCGAACACGGCGGATTCGACAAGAATGCGTTCGCGAAAAACCGTGCGGTCGAGGATCGTCGCAACGAGGACCGCTTCCACTTCATCGACTGGACCAAGAAGGCGTTCAAGAATGTCGAGGTGATCCCGCCCGGCAACGGCATCATGCATCAGATCAATCTGGAGCGGATGTCGCCGGTGATCCACGCCCAGGACGGCATCGCGTTTCCCGACACCTTGGTCGGCACCGACAGCCACACGCCGCATGTCGATGCGCTTGGCGTGATCGCGATCGGCGTCGGCGGTCTCGAAGCCGAAAACGTGATGCTCGGTCGCGCGTCGTGGATGCGTCTGCCCGAGATCACCGGTGTTGAGCTCTCGGGCAAACCGCAACCGGGCATCACCGCGACCGATGTCGTGCTCGCACTGACCGAATTCCTGCGCAACGCGAAAGTCGTCGGCGCCTATCTGGAATTCTACGGCGCCGGTGCATCGGCGCTGACCCTCGGCGATCGCGCGACGATCTCGAACATGGCGCCGGAATACGGTGCCACGGCGGCAATGTTCTTCATCGACCAGCAGACCATCGATTATCTGAAGCTCACCGGGCGCGAAGACGCGCAAGTCAAACTGGTGGAAACCTACGCCAAACACACCGGGCTGTGGGCCGATGCCTTGAAGACCGCCGAATACGAACGCGTGCTCAAGTTCGATCTGTCGACTGTGGTGCGCAACATGGCCGGCCCGTCGAATCCGCACAAACGCCTGCCGACGTCGGATCTCGCGGCGCGCGGTATTGCCGCAAAGTGGGAAGAAATTCCGGGGCAGATGCCGGATGGCGCGGTGATCATTGCCGCCATCACCTCGTGTACGAACACCTCGAATCCACGCAATGTCATCGCGGCGGCATTACTCGCACGCAATGCCAACGCGCGCGGCCTCACGCGCAAACCCTGGGTGAAGACCTCGCTCGCGCCCGGATCGAAAGCGGTCCAGCTGTACCTTGAGGAAGCGAAGTTGCTGCCGGAGCTGGAACAACTCGGTTTCGGCATCGTCGGCTTTGCCTGCACGACCTGCAATGGCATGTCCGGCGCGCTCGATCCTGCCATCCAGAAAGAGATCATCGACCGCGACCTGTATGCGACCGCGGTGCTCTCGGGCAACCGCAACTTCGACGGCCGCATCCATCCGTATGCGAAGCAGGCGTTTCTCGCTTCGCCGCCGCTCGTCGTCGCCTACGCGATTGCCGGCACCGTCCGTTTTGATATCGAGAAAGACGTGCTCGGTATCGACCACGAGGGCAACGAAGTTCGCCTCAGGGATCTGTGGCCGAGCGACGAGGAGATCGACGCCATCGTCGCGAGCAGCGTCAAACCTGAGCATTTCCGCCGCGTCTACGACCCGATGTTCAACTTCAAGCCAGCGAGCGGCGAGAAGATCAGTCCGCTGTACCAGTGGCGCGCGCAGAGCACCTACATCCGCCGTCCACCGTATTGGGAAGGTGCATTGGCCGGCGAACGCACACTGCGCGGCCTGCGTCCGCTGGCGGTGCTTGGCGACAACATCACCACCGACCATCTGTCGCCGTCGAACGCGATTCTGCGGGACAGTGCGGCGGGTGAGTACCTCGCGAAAATGGGCCTGCCGGAAGAAGACTTCAATTCCTATGCAACGCATCGCGGCGATCATCTGACCGCGCTGCGCGCCACCTTTGCGAACCCAACGCTGCAGAACGAAATGGCGATTGTCGACGGTCAGGTCAAGAAGGGATCGCTCGCGCGCATCGAGCCCGAAGGCAAGGTGACGCGCATGTGGGAAGCGATCGAAACCTACATGGCGCGCAAGCAGCCGCTGATCATCATCGCCGGCGCCGACTACGGCCAGGGTTCGTCGCGCGACTGGGCCGCGAAGGGCGTGCGCCTCGCCGGCGTCGAAGTCATCGTTGCCGAAGGCTTCGAACGCATCCACCGCACCAATCTCCTCGGGATGGGCGTGTTGCCGCTCGAGTTCAAACCGGGCACCACGCGGCTGACGCTCGGCATCGACGGCAGCGAAACCTTCGATGTCAGCGGCGAACGCAGACCGCGCACGACGCTCACCCTGAGCATCCAGCGCAAGAACGGCGAGCGCGTCGATGTGCCGGTGACCTGCCGTCTCGACTCCGACGAAGAAGTCTCGATCTACGAAGCCGGCGGCGTGTTGCAGCGCTTCGCGCAGGATTTTCTGGCCGGAGCGGCTTGAACTTGAAGTTTGGCGACTACGAAACCGGCTGATAGCATTGATATCATTCTGTCGGGAGACCGGTCATGGCCAGCTTGATCGTTCGAGGCGTCGATGAAGGCTTGGTCCGGGCGTTGAAGGCGCGCGCGTCCCGGCACGGTCGAAGTACCGAGGCCGAACATCGGGCCTTATTGTCGGAAGTCCTGTTGCAGCCGCGCCGTCGTTCGCTGGCGGAAGTGCTGACGGCGATGCCTGAGGTCGGTCTGGATGCCGACTTCGCCCGCGTGCAGGGTGACGAGGCCAGGCGTGTATTTGATTGACACCAACGTCATCAGTGAAGCCCGCAAGGGGGCGCGGCGAATGCCGGTGTCAGGGATTTCTTGCATCGATGCAGTGAGCAAGAAACGCGGCTCTACCTGTCGGTGGTGACGATCGGCGAACTGCGCCGCGGCGTGGACTTGATCCGACATCGCGGTGATCTTGTGCAGGCGCAACATCTGGAAGCTTGGATAGGTGTTGTGGTGCAGGACTTTCTGGACTTTGTGTTGCCGATCGATGTGGAAATCGCGCAAGCCTGGGGGCGATTGCGCGTGCCTCATCCGGAGCATCCGCTGGACAAGCAGATCGCGGCCACGGCGCTGATCCACGATCTCACGCTGGTCACTCGCAACACCGCCGACTTCACGGGCACCGGCGTGAGCCTGTTGAATCCGTTCAGCGCTTCGGATTGAGCAACACGCCATCCGGCGCTGGGTCTGGAGTGCTAGCATCGCTGTCAATGCAGTCACGGAGGTTCCCTTGGCAACCCTCACCATTCGCAACCTGCCGGACGAAGTGCGCAACCGGCTTCGAGTTCGTGCCGCCCAGGCCGGCGTGAGCATGGAGGCCGAGGCGCGTCGGCTGCTCGAACAGGCGACGCGCGAACAGGCCATGTCCTTGTCGGAAATCCAGGACTTCATCGCGACGTTCTACGCCGGCAAGCCGATGACATCGGCGGTCGACGAACTCATCCGCGAGCGGCGTGAAGAAGCGCGCCGGGAACTCGAGGAACCGTGATCGCGCTCGACGCTTCCGCTCTGCTTGCATTGCTGAAGCGCGAGCCTGGACATGAATTCGTCGCTGCGCACCTCGGTCGTGCGGTCATGTCGGTGGTGAATCACGCCGAAGTTTTGTCGCGCTTTGCGCGCGATGGACACGACGTCGCGGCGATCGCAAAGGTGATCGCAGGCGTCGCTGTCGAGTTGGTACCAATGACGGCGCGAGATGCCGAGCTTGTCGCCATGCTGATACCAAAGACCCGCGCATTCGGGCTCTCGCTCGGCGACCGCGTCTGCGTGGCGCTGGCCTTGTCCCGATCGATCCCGGTGCTGACCGCCGATCACGGCTGGCGCGGACTCGATCTGCCCGTGGAGATCCGCTTCCTGCCGGACCGCGCACGTGGTCGGAACGCTTGACCTTTTCTCAGGAATCCGTCCATGAATCATTCACTCGATCCCCAACTCAAAATCCCCGCCACCTATATGCGCGGCGGCACCAGCAAGGGTGTGTTCTTCAAGCTCGAAGACCTGCCGGAAGCGGCGCGTGTGCCGGGTGCGGCGCGCGATGCGCTGCTGATGCGCGTGATCGGCTCGCCCGACCCCTACGCCAAACACACCGACGGCATGGGCGGTGCGACGTCGAGTACGAGCAAGTGCGTGATCATCTCGAAAGCGACCGTGCCCGATCACGATGTCGACTATCTTTACGGCCAGGTGGCGATCGAGCAGGCGTTCGTCGACTGGTCCGGCAACTGCGGCAATCTCAGCTCCGCCGTCGGTCCGTTCGCGATCGCGCATGGGCTGGTCGATGCGGCGCGGCTGCCGCGTGACGGCCAAGCCACTATTCGAATCTGGCAGGCGAATATCGGCAAGACCATCCTCGCCCATGTGCCGATGCGTGACGGTCAGGTGCAGGAACTCGGCGACTTCGAACTCGATGGCGTGACCTTTCCAGCAGCGGAAATCGCGCTTGAATTCCTCGATCCTGCCGAAGACGCGGGCGAGGGCAGCGGCTCGATGTTTCCGACCGGGAATCTGGTCGATGCGCTCGAGGTGCCGGGCATCGGCCGGTTCAATGCGACGATGATCAACTCCGGTATCCCGACGGTATTCATCCAGGCGGAAGCGCTTGGACTCAAGGGCACGGAGCTGCAAGCCGATATCAACAGCGATGCCGCCTTGCTCGCGAAATTCGAAACCATTCGCGCCCACGCCGCATTGCGCATGGGCTTGATCAAGAGTCTCGCTGAAGCAGCGACCCGCCAGCACACACCGAAGATCGCGTTTGTCGCGGCAACAGCCGCTTACACCGCATCGAGCGGCAAGCGCATCGAAGCGGGTGATGTCGACGTGCTGGTGCGGGCGCTGTCGATGGGCAAGCTGCACCACGCGATGATGGCGACTTGTGCGGTGGCCATTGCGACCGCCGCTTCGGTGCCGGGGACTTTGGTGAATCTCGCCGCCGGCGGTGGTGCGCGCGATGCCGTGTGCTTCGGTCACCCGAGCGGCACGCTGCGTGTCGGCGCCAAAGCCGAACAACGCGATGGCCAGTGGACGGTGACGCGCGCCCTGATGAGCCGCAGCGCGCGCGTGCTGATGGAAGGTTGGGTGCGCGTGCCGCAAATAGGCTGAGTCTTGCTGCGTAGCGACAAGGCTGGGTTGAGCGCAGCGATACCCAGCACCGAGGCCGCGGCTGAAGCTGGGTATCGCCGCGCTCAACCCAGCCACGGTTCGGCGAGATCCGCGATCCGCGATGCCCGTGCGGTTAGAATCACATCCCGCAATCCACATCGTCCCACCGATCGCTGAATCGACGCGATCCTTTCCGGAGTTCGTACCTCAATGCTGTCCATCGCCGAACGCATCGCGCAAGAAATCGCCGCGAAGCCTGCTCAAGTCATTGCCGCCGTCCAGCTGCTCGACGGCGGTGCGACCGTGCCGTTCATCGCGCGCTATCGCAAGGAAGTCACCGACGGACTCGACGACACCCAGTTGCGCAACCTTGAGGCGCGGCTGTCGTACCTGCGCGAACTCGAAGACCGCCGCGCGTCGATCCTCGCCAGCGTCGACGAACAGGGCAAGATGACCGACGCGCTGCGCGGCGACATCCTCGCGGCCGACACCAAGGCGCGCCTCGAGGACCTGTACCTGCCGTACAAACCAAAGCGCCGTACCAAGGCGCAGATCGCGCGCGAAGCCGGTCTGGAACCGCTCGCCGATGCGCTGATCGGTGATGCCACGCTCGATCCGCAAGCGACTGCCGCTGCTTATGTCGATGCCGAGAAGGGCGTGGCCGACATCAAGGCCGCGCTCGACGGCGCCCGCGCCATCCTGATGGAGCGCTGGAGCGAAGATCCGGCCCTGGTCGGCAGCGTCCGCGACTGGTTGTGGGACAGCGCCCTGATCCGCGCCAAGGTCGTCGAGGGCAAGCAGAACGAAGCCGCAAAATACCGCGACTATTTCGATCATGCCGAGCCGATCAAGGCGATTCCTTCGCATCGCATGCTCGCGTTGATGCGCGCACGCAATGAAGGTTTCCTCGATCTCGAACTGATGCCGCGCGCTGGGCAAACCAACGTCGTGCGCGCCAACAATGCCGAAGGCGCACTCGATGAAATGGCCGTGCTCGGCCATCAGGTCGCCGAAGGCCTGATCGCGAAGCACGTCGGTGTGCGTGTTGCCGGTCGTGCCGGTGACGCCTGGCAGCATGAGTCGGTGCGCATGACCTGGCGCGTGAAGTTGTCGCTGTCGCTGATGCTTGATCTATTCGGGCGCGCCCGCGAACTCGCCGAAGACGAAGCGATTCGTGTGTTCGGCGACAACTTGAAAGACCTGCTGCTGCAGGCGCCGGCTGGCCCGAAAGTGGTTCTGGGGCTTGATCCAGGCATGCGTACCGGTGTGAAAATCGCCGCGGTGGACGCCACCGGCAAAGTGCTGACGACGGGTGCGATTTTTCCGCATCAACCGATGAATCGTTGGGACGAAGCCATCGCGCAACTTGCGGTCGGTTGCAAACAACTGGGTGTGCAATTGGTGTCGATCGGCAATGGCACCGGATCGCGCGAAACCGAACGCCTGGTGGTTGATCTGGCAAAGAAACATCCTGATTTGAAATTCACCAAAGTCGTGGTCAGCGAAGCCGGCGCGTCGGTGTATTCGGCGTCCGAACTCGCGGCCAGGGAATTTCCGGACATGGACGTGTCCTACCGTGGCGCGGTGTCGATCGCGCGCCGCCTGCAGGACCCGCTCGCCGAGCTCGTCAAGATCGATCCGAAGGCGATCGGTGTCGGTCAGTACCAACACGATGTCAATCAAGTGAAGCTGGCGCGTGCGCTCGATGCGCGCGTCGAAGATTGCGTGAATGGCGTTGGCGTCGATCTGAACACGGCGTCACAAGCCTTGCTGACGCGCGTTGCCGGATTGAGTGCCAGCGTCGCCGAGAACATCGTCAAGTTCCGCGACCAGCATGGTGCGTTCAAATCACGTCGCGAACTGCTGAAAGTGCCGCGCCTCGGTGACAAGGCCTTCGAACAGGCGGCCGGCTTCCTGCGCATCCGGAATGGCGAACATCCGCTCGATGCCTCGGGCGTGCATCCGGAAGCCTATCCGGTGGTCGAGCGCATCCTCGCCAAGACGGGTAAGGACATCCGCGTGCTGATCGGCGACACCCGAACGCTGCGCGCGCTCAATCCGTCCGACTTCACCGACGAGAAGTTCGGTGTGCCCACCGTGCGCGACATCGTCGCCGAACTGGAAAAGCCGGGGCGCGATCCGCGACCGGAATTCGTCACCGCAGCGTTCGCCGAAGGCGTCGAGGACCTCAAGGACCTGAAGCCGGGCATGCTGCTCGAAGGGCGTATTTCCAATGTCGCCGCGTTCGGTGCCTTCGTCGACATCGGCGTGCACCAGGACGGTCTGGTGCATGTCTCGGCGCTGTCGAGCAAGTTCGTGAAGGACCCGCGCGAAGTGGTCAAGGCCGGCGACGTGGTCAAGGTCCGGGTGCTGGAAGTGGATCTGCTGCGCAAACGCGTGGCCCTGACCATGCGCCTCGACGATCCGATCGGCGAGCCGAAAGCGATCGGCAGCGCGCGCCCGGACCAGCGCATGCCGGCCAAGGCGCCGGCACAGAAGGCGGCACCGTCGAGCAATGCCTTCGCCGACGCCTTCGCCCGCGCCAAGCAAACGTGATGTGTTTCGGCATCGCCATCACAGCGGCCCAGTAATCTAGGCCGATGAAGCCCGGACTCGCATCGCTGATCGTCGCCCTCGTCGCGCCGCTGTGGCCCGGCGCAGTGTCGGCTTCGGGTAATGGTTCGCCGATCTGTCACGTCGACCAGATCATCGGTTGCCCGATGGGTTTTCCGGTGCCCGATGCCGCAGGCATTTTCACGGTGCAAGTGATGCCCGGTGGGTACACACCTGGGCAGGCACTCACCGTGACGGTCTATCCGAGCGTGACCTTCAGTCGCCTCAATGGACTGCTGTTGTATATCGAAGCGCCAGACCAGATCGGCGGTGACAGCTACCCGGTGAAGATCGGTTCGTTCGCGCCGACTTTGCCGGTCGGACTGAAGTTCGGTTGCGGTGCGGGCACAACCAGCGGGGTCGTGACTCACGACGGCGGTGTCGATGTGATGCTGCCGATACAGTTGACCTGGACACCACCGCTGGATGCCAGCGGCAGGCTGCGACTGCGCGCCATTGTGCTGCGCGCCGGCAACTTGTACGACTGGCAAGATGCGCCCTACGAGATGTTCAGCATCGAGCTGCCGCTCGACCCCGTATTCACCGACAGCTTCGAGTAGCCCATGAGTCAGCAAGGCACGCGTTTTGAAGGGACCGACCGCTACATCGCCACCGACGACCTGATGCTCGCGGTCAATGCCGCGATCACGCTGCAGCGACCGCTGTTGATCAAGGGCGAACCCGGTACCGGCAAGACCCTGCTCGCCGAGGAAGTAGCGCGTTCGCTGAATGCGCCCCTGATCGAGTGGCATGTGAAGTCCAGCACCAAGGCGCAGCATGGCCTGTACGAGTACGACGCAGTGTCGCGCCTGCGCGATTCGCAACTTGGCGACGCCAAGGTTGGCGACATCAGGAACTACATCGTGCCCGGAAAATTGTGGGAAGCATTTGCTTCCGACCAACGCGTCGTGTTGTTGATCGACGAGATCGACAAGGCCGACATCGAGTTCCCGAACGACCTGCTGCGCGAACTCGACCGCATGGACTTCTTCGTCTACGAGACGCGCGAAACCATCCGCGCCACGCATCGCCCGATCGTCATCATCACCAGCAACAACGAGAAGGAATTGCCGGACGCGTTCCTGCGCCGCTGCTTCTTCCACTACATCCGCTTCCCGGATGCCGAAACGCTGACGCGCATCGTCGACTCGCATTATCCGGGCATCAAGCGCGAACTGGTCAACGAAGCGCTGGTCTCTTTCTTCAATGTGCGCGAAGCACCGTCGTTGAAAAAGAAACCGAGCACATCCGAATTGCTGGACTGGATCAAGCTGCTGGTCGCCGAGGACATTCCGATCGAGGTGCTGCGCGAAAAGAACGCGCGCAAGGCGATCCCGCCGCTGCACGGTGCGTTGGTAAAAAACGAAGCCGACGTGCACCTGTTCGAGAAGTTGGCGTTCATGACCCGGCGCAGTTGATGCGATGACAACGGTTCACGCCACCGCACCGCCCATCACCCTGGTGGTCGAATCCGGGCCGGCGTTGGCGAACGTCGGACCCTTGCCGCACGGCGACTGGCACCTGGGGCGCGCGCCCGAAAACGATGTCGCGCTGATCAATGCCGCGGTCTCGCGACAGCATGCGTTGCTCGCGGTCGTGAACGGACGCTGGACACTGCGCGATCTCGACAGCACCCAAGGCAGCTTCGTCAACGGTCATCGGCTCGTGGCGAATAGCGACACGCACCTGATCGCCGGCGATCACGTGCGCATCGGGCCGTGGACGCTCCGGGTGCGTTTCGACAGCGCCACTGACGCAGTACCGGCGTCGGTGCGGCGACCCACGATCATCGGTTCGGTGCCGCAGCAACGGTTGCGCGCGCTGTTCGCGTTGGCGCACACGGCGCAGAACGCCGACGACGAGAACGAGTTGCTCGGCGCGCTTTGCCGCGATCTCGGCGACAGCCTCGCCTATGATCGCGTCGCCCTCTTGCGCCTGAACGACACCAGGGTGCAAGTGTGCGCCGTGCATGCACGCGATACGCAAGCCGAACAACGCCCCTACAGCACGACGCTGATGCGGGCCGCCGAGCCCGAGCAACCGGCGCTGCTGGAGTCGATCGCCGCCGGTGACTTGGGCGCGAGCCTGATCGCGAATCCGGTCGCGCATGCCCTGTGTATCCAGTTGACCGGCGTGGTCGAACCCACCTGGCTATATCTCGATCGTGCCGAACCCTTCGCCGACAGCGATGGCAGCGTCTTTGCCTACGTCGAGGCAGCGGCGCGCATCGCGGCGCTGGCAATCTCGCACCGCGACGGCGTACGCGCCGCAGCCGCGCACGAGCGCCTCGCCGCCGAGTTGTCGCAGGCGCGCGTGCTGCAGACCCAGCTGTGCGCCTCGCGCGCCGGTCGCCTCGGTGAACTCGACTATGCCTTCAGCACCGAACCCGGTGCCGGCATGTGCGGTGACTTCGTCGACGTACTGCGCGCCAACGACGGCGCCGTCTGGTGCATGGTCGGCGATGTCGTCGGTCACGGCACCGCTGCGGCGATGCTGATGGCGACCGCACTCGCGATCCTGCGCAGTGAATGCCGACGCTCGGATTCAGCGGCGGCGGTCGCCGATCACCTCAGCGCCGAACTGGCACGCGTACTGGCGCAGGGACAATTCATCACGCTGTGGTTGGCGCGCATCGATCACGACGGCCGCGTCGCCATTGTCGATGCCGGTCATGGCCAATGCTGGCATCGTGATGCCACGCGGCAAGTGACCTTGCTGACCTTGCGCGGCCATCCGCCGATCGGCGTGCTGACGGACACCCGCCATCAGGCCGAGCACCTGATGCTCGAAGCGGGCGATGGCCTGGTCGTCGCGACCGATGGCTTCACAGACGCCATGGTCGGCGCCAATGCCGGCGCGGCCTTCGCGGATGCCATCAACGCCACGGCATCGGCCAACGAAGTCGTGGTCCACCTGGGCACCATGTTGCACGTCGACAACCGCCGCGATGACGCCAGCGTGCTGGTGTTGTTTCGAGACGTTGCTCCGCGTTGAAGCGATTCGTTCTCGACACGGCCAAATGCAAGTGTCGGTCCTCGCTGTCGGCCACAGGGCACCCTTCGGCCATGGCAAGACATCGTTTCCCCATCTTGTTTCCAATTGTCACGCGATGTAACGTGCGCGGCCCTTTTGGGTCCACATCCTTATTCGGAGTTTCACATGAAGAAGATCGCTCTCGTTCTCACACTTGCATGCTTCGCCCCGATCGCCAGCGCAGCAAGCGCGAACGTCGCCACATTCGATTTCTGGGCTTGGGTCGCGTCGCTGTTCGCGAATGAGTCTGCTTCGACTGAATCCACCGCCATTGCCGCGCCAGTGCTCGATTTTGTTCAAGATGAAGGCAAGAATTTCAGTTCTATCATTCGTTGATGCGTGTTGACGGGCGTTTGTCATCTCGACGCCCGTTCATTTTGCTCAAGCAGGCGCTCCGCTGCAGCAATTCGAAGTTCTGATTTTTTTACGCGGTCGTGATCGGCACCAAAGGTTTCGACGAGGCCTTTGTGACTATTACGCAGCACCTGAAGCGCCTCTTTGTATCGGCCAAGTTTGGTGAGGCATTCCCCGTAGTTGTTCGCAAAAATATGTACGTAGACGTGCTCAGTGCCCAGCACATTGCGGGTTTGGCGGAGCAAGGAAATAAACTCCACCTCGGCACCGACCAGGTTCTCGCGTTTCATCAGCAACATGGCGAGGTTGTTCTGCGTCGCAAATGATTCGGCATCGGTCAGATTCGCCTTGGCGCGGATGGCGAGTATCTCCCGCATCAGCTTCTCCGCTTCGTCGAGGCGGCCCAGATCTTCCAATGCGAATGCGAGCACGCTCATCGCGATAAGCAGATGTGGATGAGTGGGCCCTCGCAGCGTCCTGATCCGATCGATTACATCCCCTAGCAATGGCAAGGCTTCGCTCTGGCGACCGGCGCTCACCATCAAGGTTGCCAGATTCTGAAGTGCCGTGATGGTCTCCGGGTGGTCGGCGCCCAAGACCTTCTTACGTCCTTCATAGACAGATTTGAAGAGGATCGATGCCTCATCTTTCTTGCCAAGTTGCTGCTTCGACGTAGCGAGGTTGAGCATGCACTTGAGCGTACCCGGGTAGAGCTCGCCGCGAATGCGGCGCAGCATTTCAACGTGTGGCGCCAACACCTTTTCAGCTTCTTGATACCGCCCGGCGTTGTGCAGTGCCGATCCAATGTCGCCAACCGCGCCCTCGCGAATCTGATTGTCCTGATCACCGGGAACATCGGGTAGGACGACGATCTTCTGAAGCTCGGCAATGCCCTCATCAAATTTGGACTGGTTGACCAAAGCAGCCCCAAGCAAGGACTGCAACTGAGCTCGCATCTGCCGATCCGCTGGGCTGCTCGACTTCAACTGTTCGAGTGCACGCCGGGCTTCGACCTCCAGTTCAGCGTTGAGTCCCCGATTCGAAAGGATCGTGAGCCGTGTCAAGTCGAGCAGGTTACGTTCGGCCAGAAAAGAATTGCCCGGGAGTTGGGTCAATGCGTCCTCTACCAGCTTTTCAGCGCGATCGTAGTCGCCAAGCGAGACATTGACGTCGGCGAGCTGGTTGGCGATTGCTGCTCGAACGCCGGGGTCCGCCGGCGGCTGGCTTTCATACGCGCGCGTTGCCTGTTCGACGATCTCTCTGACGGTAATTTCGCGACCAAGCGCCTGTTCTGGTGTCACGCCTGCAAACATGGACGTGCTGAAGGCGCTCACCGACTCGGCAATCGCTGCGTTGCGCTCCGCGTCCTGCCGCGCCTCACGCTCACGTTGCGCCGACACCAGCGAGAACACCGTTGCCGCGACCAGGGCGACGAACGCGATCGACGCGGCTGCGACCAGGGCGCGGTTGCGGCGGGCGAACTTGCCGGCGATGTAGAGGACGCTCGGCGCGCGCGCCTCGATGGGGCGGTGATCGAGATAGCGTTCCAGATCGGCCGCGAGCTCGCCGACGCTGGCGTAGCGTTGCGAGCGCTGTTCGGCCAGCGCCTTCATGACGATGGTGTCGAGGTCGCCACCGAACTTCGGCGCCACGCGTGCCAACGGCACCATCGACATGCGCTCGGCGCTCTTGATCGCCGAGAACAGCGAGCTCGCGTCGAGATCGCGCGGACGCTTGCCGCTGAGCAGTTCGTACAGGATCACGCCGAGCGCGAAGACGTCGCTGCGCACGTCGATCTTCGCAGTTTCGCCGCGCAGTTGCTCCGGGCTCATGTACGGAATCGTGCCGACGACCTGACCGGCTTCGGTCAGGCGTGTGGCGACATCACCGCCGTTGCTGACGATGCGGGCGATGCCGAAATCCATGATCTTCGGACGGCCCTCGGCATCGACCATGATGTTCGCCGGCTTCAGGTCGCGATGGATCACGCCGCGCTGGTGCGCATGCTGCACGCCGCGGCAGACTTCGAGCATCAGGCGCACGCGTGCTTCGGCGTCGAGTGCGCGCGCTTCGGCGTCAGCGAGCAGGCCGCGACCGCGCACCAGTTCCATCGCGAAGTAGGGCGTATTGGCGCCGTGCTGGGTGTCGACGCCGGTCGCGAACACATGCGCGATGTTCGGATGGTCGAGCAGGGCCAGCGCCTCGCCTTCCAGACGGAAACGACGCAGCGCATCCGGGTCGTCCTGCGCGCCGCGCAATACCTTGAGCGCGACTTCGCGGTTCGGGTTCTGCTGTTCCGCCAGATACACCGCACCCATGCCGCCGCGCCCGAGCAGGCCGAGGATGCGGAATTCGCCGAGCTGCGTCGGCGCGCCGGCATCGGTCGCGCTGGTCGCGAGCGTGTCCGCCTGCAACCGATCGAGGCTGCGCGTCACGTTCTGCGATGCTGCGGTCGTGCTGTCGTGTGCGGCAGTCATGCGTCAATCCATCATGAGCAAACCGCGAATCTGCCACAGCGCGCGGTAGCCGTCATCGCGACGCCGCAGTCTTTGGCACAATGGCACGATGCTGACTCACTTCTTCCTTGCTTTGCGCGCCGGCGGCCTCAAGCCCGGCGTTGGCGAATACCTGACCCTGTTGGAAGCGGTGAAGGCCGGTCTCGCCGACATTTCGATCGAGCGCTTCCATGCCCTCGCACGCCTCACCCTGGTCAAGGATGAGTCGCAATTCGATCGTTTCGATCGCATCTTTGGCCAATATCTCGACGGCGTGTCCGCAGTGTTTGCGAACGACGCGAAGATTCCGGACGAGTGGCTGCAGCAGCAGATGCAGCGCTTGCTCAGCGACGAGGAAAAGGCCGCGCTCAAGTCGCTCGGCGGCTTCGAGGAACTGATGAAGCAGCTCGCCGAACGGCTGCACGAACAGAAAGGTCGGCACGAAGGCGGCAATCGCTGGATCGGCACCGGCGGCACCTCGCCCTTCGGCAACGGCGGCTTCAATCCGGAAGGCATCCGCATTGGCGGCAAGGGTGGTGGTCGGCGCGCGGTGAAAGTGTGGGAGCAGCGCGAATTCCGCAATCTCGACGACCAGCTCGAACTCGGCACGCGCAACATCAAGATCGCGCTGCGCAAACTGCGTCGCTTCGCGCGCAATGCCGAGCGCGAGGAGTTCGATCTCGACGGCACCATTGCCGGCACCGCGCGCAATGCCGGCTGGCTTGATCTGAAATACCGGCGCGAACGCCACAACGCGATCAAGCTGATGGTGCTGTTCGACATCGGTGGCTCGATGGACGAACACATCAAGCTCTGCGAGGAACTGTTCAGCGCCGCGCGCGCCGAGTTCAAGCATCTCGAACATTTCTACTTCCACAATTTCCTGTACGAACGGCTGTGGAAAGACAATCACCGGCGCTACGGTGAGACCACGGCGACGTTCGACCTGATGCACAAGTTTCCGCATGACTGGCGCGTCATCATCATCGGTGACGCGTCGATGGCGCCGTACGAGATCAGCGAACCCGGTGGCAGCATCGAGCACTGGAACGAAGAAAGCGGCGCGGTGTGGATGGAACGTATCGCCACGACCTGGCCGAAACTCGCCTGGCTCAATCCGGTGCCGGAACACACCTGGGAGTGGACACCGAGCATCCAGATGACGAAAGCCCTGATCGCCGACCGCATGTTCCCGCTCACGCTCGCCGGCCTCGACAAGGCGATCGCGGCGTTACGGCGTTGATCACCACGCTACGGCCGATGGTGGTTGCAGGCGAGTCGGCACAGGCGTGGCATACGGCGTATGACAAACACGTCCTATCCCACCGCGCGCATCAATGCCCGCATCGACCGTGTTGCGGAAGAGCAATTGCGCTACGTCACCGAGCACACCCAAATGAACGTCACTGAAGTTCTGAAAGCGGCGATCGCGCTGATGTACGACAAAGTCAGCCGCGAGGAAGTGCGCGCGGTCGACATCGCGAAGCGTTGGGGCTTGATTGGCGCGGGAGATAGCGGACGCAGTGACATATCGCAAAACTACAAGGAACTGATGGCGGAAACCCTGGTTGTAAAAATCGGTCGGCATGTTGATCGCTGATACTGGTTTTTTTTTCGCGATCTCGGATCGTCGCGACGCCTTCCATGCTCAGGCCGTCGAATGTCTGACGCGCCTTCGCGAGCCGCTCATCACGACCTGGCCGGTGCTTACGGAAACGGCCTGTCTGCTGGCAGCGCGCGTGTCTGCGGACGCCGCTTTCAATTTCCTGAACGCCGTTGCCGATGGATCTGGCCGACGCGTCACTCGTGCTGCTCGCCGAACATCTCGATGACGGCCGCATCCTCAGCACCGATGCCCGCGATTTCAAGACGTATCGTTTCAAGAACCACAAGCCATTCAAGAACGTACTGCTGACGGATTGACGTGATCCTCGTCAACCGAGTGAATGCGGGCCCTCACTGTTGCAGGATTCGTTCGAGTAACGCTTTACGGCGTTACCACGACCTTGCCGTCGCGCTCGCCCGCTGCTGCCGCAGTCACTGCTTCCTTGATGTGGTCGATGTCGAAGGTGGCGCGCACGCGCGCGTGCAGTTCGCCGCTGGCGATGCGTTTCGCGAGATCGCCATACAGCGCCATCTGCTGCTGCGGCGTCGCCTTGCGAAACCACAACGCCAGCCAGAAGCCGCGCAGGGTGATGTCTCGGAACACGAATGAACCGGGCGAAATCGAGCAGGGTTCGCCGCTCATGGCACCGTAGTTCACCAAGGTCGCGCCTTCGCACAGGCTGCGCGCAATATTTTCGGTGGCGTTGCCGCCGACGGCGTCGATACCGAGGCGGATGCGCGCCTTGCCGGTCGCTTCCGCGACGCGCTTGTGCAGCTCCGGGCCGTCGACGAGTACAACATCACCGCCACTGTCGGCGAGCGCGGCGATCGCCGACTCGCGTCGCACCACGTTCACCGTCTTCAGGCCGCGACTGCGCGCGATCTGGATCAGATATCCACCAACACCGGAATTCGCGGCGTTCTGGATCACCCAGTCGCCCGGTTGCAGGTCGACGAATTCGCTGAGCATCAAGGCCGCAGTGGGCGGATTCACGGTCAGCATCGACATCTGTATCGGATCGACCGCGTTCGGCAGAGGCATCAGCTTTTTTGCGTCGGCGACGAGGTGCGTGCTCCAGGTACCGCTGCCGACGGGCAACAGCACGCGCTGTCCGACCGCGACACCGTTGACGTCGGGACCGAGCGCTTCGATGTCCCCGACGCCTTCATTGCCACCGATGGCTGGCAACGGCGGCAACATGCCGTACTGGCCGGTCAAGGTCAGCACGTCGGATGGATTGATCGGCGATGCCAGCACCTTGATGAGCACCTGGCCGGAAGTGAGTACCGGCGCTTCGAATTCGACGGCGGCGATCAGGTCTTGCGGTATCGGACCGCGTTCTGTGTAACGGGCATGCTTCATCACGTGGCGATCTCGAAGCGGAGAAGAGCGCATATTAGCGACGCGACTGAGTGCTGGCGCAAGTTCCCCGCCAAAATCGGCGCTGACCACGTTGCGCGCTACTCGAAATCGCCGGCATCGCCGCCGAACACGACATCGAATGACCCGAGCACATAGGCGGGTATCGGATTCTCGTGCGCGCCGCTGATCTGGCCGTCGCCGAGTTGCCCGAACTGGCCGTGGCCCCAGCATTTCACATTGATCGCGTCCTCGTGCACGCGGGCACAGGTGTGTTCGGAGCCGGCGCCGATCGCCGTGACATTGCTGACCCCGATGACGGTCTGCGCGGACACTTGGTTGTTGCGATTGGTGCCGTCGCCGACCGTGCCGAAATAGTTGTAACCCCAACAACTCATCGTGCCGCCCGCATGGATGACGCAGGTGTGGTAATCGCCGGACGCGATCGCGATCGCGTCACTGATGCCGCTTACCGTCACCGGCGTCGGCATGGTGCTGCCGAGACCATCGCCGAGCGAGCCGTAGCCGCCGTGTCCCCAGCAGCGCACCGAGCCACCGTCGAGCAAGACGCAGGCGTGACGACCGCCGGCGCTGATCGCGATCGCCGTACTGATTCCGGTGACGTCGGCCGGAGTGGCCAGGCCAGGGTCGGGCGTGGTGCCGCCATTGCCCAGTTGGCCGGAGTCATTGCGGCCCCAGCACTGCACCGTGCCGCTGACGATCGCGCAGGTAAAATAGTCGCCCGCAGCGATTGCACTCGCGCTCCCACCGAGTGCGACCTGCACCGGCACATCGGAAGTGTTGAACGCGCCGTCACCGAGCTGGCCGTGGTAGCCGTATCCCCAGCACCAAACCGAGCCGCCGGAGACGAGCGCGCAACTGTGGCTACTGCCAGTGCTGATCGCGGTGGCGCCAAGGAGGCCAAGCGCGAAGACGCCAACGTTGCTGCTCCACATTGTGTCGTCGCCGAGCTGCCCGGATCCATTGGAGCCCCAGCACTTCACGGCACCGTCCGCGACCACGGCGCAGCCATGCTGGTAGCCGCCATCGACTGCGGTTGCGCCGATCAGTCCGGCGGCCAGCGACGGGTACGCCCAGCTGTAGTTCTGGGCGGTGTCGCCAAGCTGGCCCTGCTCGTCCCAGCCCCAGCACATGACGCTGGCGCCGGGCACGATCGCACAGGTGTGACCGCCGCCACCCGAAAGCTGCTGGGCATCGGCACCAGTCAAGCCAGTCAACAGGCCGAGCGTGAAGGTGATCCGGACGAGAGCGTGCATGAGAATCCCGAGAAAGTCGGCGCGCAATGCGCCATTTCCGATACACGCACGGAAACCCGGGCAAAAGGCTCAGTCGGATTCGTCAAGGCGTTGCTTCAGCTGATCACGGCTGGCTGCCGCCGGCACCGACAGATTGCCGGCGCGTTCAAAGCTGTCCCAGATCGCGAGCGCCGACTGTGCCGCAGCGCGCGCCCGCGCTGCGGCGGCCGGTGCCTGCCACCAGCACTCGGCGAGTAACGCGGAGGCGTCGGCCAGATACTCGCGATAGCGCTGCGCATCGGGGTTTGCGGCGACCAGCCCGGTCAGCGCGGCAACCGCCGCGTGCACCGACGTGCGCGCATCGGTGATCGCGCCGGCAGCGCGTTGATTGCGACCCAGATGCATCAGCGTCAACGCGTGGCCGAGGGCATAGTCTGGCGACATCGCGGCGAGGGGCGCTTGCAGCGCCAGCGCTTCGCGATGGCTGGTGATCGCGGCGGTGAAATCACGCTGCGCCTCGCGCACCTCGGCTTGGCGTCGAAATGCGAGTGACAGCGCGAAACGTGCCTCTGGATTGTCGGCAGCGGACGCCACCCAGAGTCGGTTCACTTCGATCTGGCGGG
Source organism: Lysobacterales bacterium (assembly GCA_043753835.1). Lineage (GTDB taxonomy): Bacteria > Pseudomonadota > Gammaproteobacteria > Xanthomonadales > Ahniellaceae > JADKHK01. The sequence continues at coordinate 153,323 of JAYUVY010000001.1, forward strand.
CCACCACCGGGATTGCCGAATCGACGCGACCGGCCTTGACCAGCTGCTTCGCGGCCCAGCCACAACTCGCCGACACCGCCTGCCACAGCATGTCGTTGCCCGGGTCGCGCGCGAGCAAGGCCTCGGTCGTCGCGAGTGCCCCGAGCGCCGACTGCACCGACGCATCGAGGCGACCCAGCGCCTCCTGCACCGGCACCAGGCGCGAGTGCACGAGCGCTTGCTCGTAGCGATAGAAACTGTCGTCGGGATCGGCTTCGACCAGCGCCGAGATCGTCGCCAGCGCCTGCAACAGTCCGACCTCGGCGCGCGCCATGTCGTTCTGGCCCAGCCAGTATTCGCCGTCGCGCAATTCGCTTTGGTAGCGCCCGAAGCGCAGGCGTGCATCGTCCGGATGCTGCTGCAATGCCGCCGCCCGCAGCGCGCGTGCCTCGTCGTACGCGACGCGGGCGGCGTCGATCTGGTTGAGCGAAGCGGCACTGTCGCGTCCGAGCAGATCGCCGTAATGGTCGAGCACATGGCCGCGCTCGACGATGACCTCAATCTGCGCCTGCACTTCCGGTGGCAATGCCGCGAACGTCGCGAGCGCACGCTCAAACAGCGGACGCGCTGCCGCGAGGTCGCCGGCCTGGTGCTGCAGGTCGGCTTGTCGCGACCAGAGTCGCGCCTGCAGCAGGCGCGTCAGCTCGGTGTCGACCGTGAGCGGCTGCAGCTGATCGAGCATCGCCGCGGCTTGGCCATAACTGCTCGCGGCGCCGGAGAGGTCGCCGATATTCGGACCGTAGGGATTGCCCTGCAGATCGCCTACCTTCAGATAGGCTGCGACCAGATCGCCGAGCAGGCGCGCATCGTTGCCGCTTTCGCGTCGCAACGATTCCAGATAACGCGTCGCATCGGCGACCAAGCGCTGCTGCATGCGCAGCGATCCGGCCAACTTGCGGATGCCTTCCTGGTAGTCGAACAGCACGATGTTCGCGAAGCGATGCACCTCCTCGAAGCGGCGTTCAGCGCGTGCACGTTCGTCCGCGGCGACGCGCGACTGCCACAACGCGACCGCGGTCGTTGCGAGCAGCAGCAACAGGCAGGCCGCGACCGCAGACACCGCGACCCGATTGCGCCCGACGAAACGACGCAGCATGTAACCGGAGGTCGCGCGCCGCGCACGCACCGGCTGCCCGCTGAGCACCGCACGCACGTCGTCGCCGAGTTCGCGCGCCGATGCGTAGCGTCGCTGCGGGTTCTTCTCGAGCGCCATCGCGACGACGCGCCCGAGATCGTCGCGCCAGGCCGCGGGCATCGCGATCAGACCGTGCTGCTTCGGGAGGGCTGGGGCCGACTCATCGAGGATGGCCTGGCGCAGCGCTTCGCCGCGGCGCGTCTCGCTGCGATACGGATGCGTTCCGGTCAGGGTTTCGAACAACAGGATGCCGAGTGCATGCACATCGGTCGCGGTCGTCACCACCTCACCACGCAACTGCTCGGGCGCGGCATAAGCCGGCGTAAGCGATGAACCGAAATCGCGGGTCAGCGTACTGTCGCCTTGTGCCTCGACCAGCTTGGCGATGCCGTAGTCGAGCAGCTTCGGGTGGCCGTCCGCATCGACCATCAGATTGCCGGGCTTGATGTCGCGATGCACGAGCAGACGCTGGTGCGCGTACGCGACGGCGTCGCAGATCGCGACGAACATTTCCAGACGCGGTGCGACCGGTGGCGCGCGTTCGCGCAGATAATGGTTCAAGGTCTGTCCGGCGACAAACTCGAGTGCGAGATAGGGCCGCCCGTCGTCAGTCACGCCGGCATCAACCAGACGCACGATGCCGGGATGATCGAGCTGCGCGAGCATGTCGCGCTCGTGCTGCAGCCGATTTCTCCCCGAGGCATCAAGACGGACGGCGTGCAGCAGCTTGATCGCGACCGTCTGCGCATAGTCGCCGTCGCGTTGCGCACGATAGACAACGCCGGAACCACCACGACCGATCTCGACATCGAGCACGAAGGCGCCGAAGTGCTGGCCGGATGCGGCGTCGGCGTTGACCTCGATGGTCGCGAGACAGGACAGGGGCAGTGATTCGGGCATCACGTCCAACGCCAGCGGGGTCAACAGCGAGGCGAGCTCTGCGCCCCGTGCCGGGTCTTGCACGGTGATCGCCGCCAGCCGCACCGCGCGTTCCGCGTCGGCGAGACCCATCAGCGCTTCGAGCTCGCCCTGCAGGGCGAGCCACTGCGCCGGATCGTGCCGCAAACTCATGGAGCCAACTCGCGTGCCAGCCACAGCCGCGCCATCGTCCAGTCGCGTTTGACCGTTGCCAGCGAGATCCCGAGCAGTTCGGCGATTTCCGTCAGCTCCAATCCGGCGAAATATTTCAGTTCGACCACCCGCGCCTGCCGCGCGTCGAGAACGGCGAGCGCGTCCAGCGATTCGTGCAGGCCGATGAGGTCGAATTCGGCGGCAGCGACCTCGTCCGCTGCGGAAAGACTGAGCACATCGGCCGCGGAACCGCGTTTCTGGGCGGCGCGATCACGGGCGTGGTTGACCAGCACGCGCCGCATCATCGTTGCCGCCAGGCTGAAAAAATACAGGCGATCACCGAGATCGACCGAGTGCTGCGCAATCAGGCGCAGGTAGGCTTCATGCACCAGCGCGGTCGTTTGCAGCGTGTGGCCGCCGCACTCCTTGGCCATCAAGCCGCGGGCAATCCGCTTGAGCTCGTCGTAGATCAAAGGCAACAGTCGATCGAGCGCGGCGCCATCGCCGGCACGTGCACTGTGCAATTGCGCCGTGAATGTGTCCGCTGCCAGCAACTCGTGCACTCCGCCCCTGCGATCGCAGCGCTGGATACTACTAAGCTCGCGTGTATGACTGCACGCGACATCGCCATCATCGGCTACGGCACCGCCGGACAAGCCGCGCGCCTGTATCTGCAGCGCGCCGGGCATCGGCTTCAGCATTTCGAGCAGGCGCCCGAGCTGCGTCCGGTCGGGGCCGGGTTCCTGTTGCAACCGACCGGCCTGGCCGTACTCGACGATCTCGGCATCGGCGACGCGGCACGCGCGTGTGGCGCCCGCATCGCCCGGCTTTTTGGCGAAAACGAACACGGCCGCCGCATCATGGACATGCGCTACGCCGATCTCGATCCGCTGCTGCACGGCCTCGGCATGCAGCGTGGCGCGCTGTTCGAAGTGCTGCGGCAGGCCGATGCCGATGCGGCGTCGGTGCAGACGGGCGTGAACATCGTCGCCGTCGACGCCGAGTCTGGTCGCATCACCGATCGCGACGGCCGCGCGCATGGTCCGTTCGACCTGGTGATCGTCGCCAATGGCGCGCATTCACCGCTGCGCGCGCTGCTCGCTGATCGGGTGCAGCGCGATGTGGTGTATCCGTGGGGCGCGATCTGGTGCCTGGCCGACGATCCGCACGCGCGCTTTGGCCACGAACTCGAACAGCGCTATCGACGCGCCCGTGAAATGTGCGGCGTACTGCCGGTCGGCACACTGCCGGGCCAAACCGCAGACGCGCGCAAGGTCAGCGTCTACTGGAGTGTGCGCACCGCCGAACTCGACCGCGTGCTGGCCGCTGGTATCGAACCATTGCGCACCGCGATATCGAAACTCTGGCCCGATGCCGCGCGCCTGCTTCAGCCGATGACCGACCTTTCGGCATGGCGGCGTGCGAGCTATCGCGATGTCGTCATCGCCGAGCCGCATCGCGGTCGCGTCGTACTGATCGGTGACGCCGCCCATGGCATGAGCCCGCAACTAGGTCAGGGCGCGAACATGGCTCTGCTCGATGCGCAGGCACTTGCCAGTGCGCTGGAGCGACGCCCGCATCTGCCCGATGCGCTGGTGCAGTACGCGCAGACGCGCGCCGCCCACCTCGGCATCTACCAGTTCCTGAGCCGCTGGCTGACGCCGCTGTTCCAGTCCGATCTGGACACGCTCGCCTGGTGGCGTGATCTGCTGTTCTTGCCGATGAGTCGCCTGCCGGTCGCGCGCGGCGAAGGGCTGAAGATCCTGACCGGGATCAAACGCGGCTGGTTCGGGCGCTTGCCGTTGTAACGCGTCGCCTTCGGGCAAAGTCGGTGTAACTTACGGCTACACGACCGGATTGGAAGAAGGCGAAATGGCACGCCCGACGACACGGATGGACGATCCCGCACAACGGCATGTCAGACGCGGCGTAATCGCGTTGCTGTCGATGGCGATCGTCGCCTTCGTCGTTAGCCTGATCGTGCTTGAAATCCAGGCCGGGGCCGCGGCCTACATCGTGGCCGAGGGCAACTGGTCGAAGGCGCAGCAGGACGCGGTGCACGAGCTGTACCGCTACGCGCAGACCGGCGATCGCGCCACCTATGCGCGCGCACGCGAGCGCTTGCAGGTGCCGCTCGGCGACCATCACGCTCGCCTCGCCCTGAATGCGCAGCCACCCGACATCGACGCCGCGCGCGCAGCATTCATTTCGGCGCGCAATGCCGCCGACGACACCGAGAAGCTGATCCGGCTCTATCGCTATTTCGGCTGGGCGCCCTTCATGAAAGATGCCATCGGCTACTGGGAGCGTGGCGATGAGGGCATCCTCGAATTGCGTGATCTGGGCGAGGAGATCGCCGCGGCCTACGCCCGCGATCGGGTGCCGAATGCGCTGATGATCCAGGCATTCCAGGCGCGCCTGCAGCGAATCGACAGTGAACTGCGACCGGTGGAAGTCGGGTTCTCACGCGCCATCCTCAGCGGCAACAAGCAGCTGCATGCATTCCTGATCGGCTTCAGCCTGGTCTTTCTGACGCTGCTCGCGTGGTCGGCCACCTGGGTGCTGCGCTGGACGCAGCAACGCGTTGGCGCCAGCGAGGGGCGTTTCAAGTTGGCCTTCCACCAGGCCGTCGTCGGCATGCTCAAGCTCTCCGCCGACGGTCGCATTCTCGAGGTCAACGAATGCTTCGCGAAGTTGCTCGACATTCCTGCGGCGGCATTGCAGGGCCGCTTGCTGGTCGACTTCGTGCATGCCGACGATCGCGCCGAGTTGGCCGCGCCGGGCGCTGCGGCACCTGACTGGTCCGCACCGGGCAAGCCGCGCGACAGCCGCTTTCTTCGTGGCGACACACAGTCGGTATGGGTGCGTTGGACTGCTTCGCCGTTCCAGCGCACGAGTGCCGAGCCGCACGATGTACTGATGATCGTTGAGGATATTTCCGAAGCGCGCCTGCTTACCGAAGAACTGCAGTTCCAGGCCCGCCACGACGCGCTGACCGGACTCGTCAACCGCCGCGAATTCGAACGCGTGCTGGCCGCAGCGGTCGAAGCTGCGCAGTGCGCAGGTGTGCAGCACACGTTGTGCTTCATCGACCTCGACCAGTTCAAGTTGATCAACGACAACTTCGGCCACGTCGTCGGTGATCAGGTGCTATGCCAGTTCGCACGCCGCATTCCCTTGCAGCTGCGACCCGATGACTTGTTGGGCCGCCTCGGCGGCGACGAATTCGCGGTGTTGATGCGCCATACGTCCGTGGATGCCGGCATGTTGCTGGCCGAGCAACTCAAGGACGCGCTGGAAGCCAACGCCGCAGTATTTGACGACCGCAGTTATCGCGTCACCGCCAGCATCGGCGTGGTCGGCATCAACGCCGATACGCCGGATGTGCACTGGCTGCTGCGCGCCGCCGACGCCGCCTGCTATCTGGCCAAGGACGAGGGCCGCAATCGTGTGCGCCGTTACCGTGAGACGGATGCCGCACTGGCCCAGCGCCGCAACGAAATGGGCTGGGTCGCGGAAATCCAGAACGCGCTCGCCGAAAACCGCTTCGTGTTGTACGCGCAACGCATCGTCATGCGCAGCGGCCCTGCGCTGCACTACGAAGTGTTGTTGCGACTGATCGATGTCGCTGGGCGCATCTATGGACCCGGGTCATTTCTGCCGGCGGCCGAGCGTTATCACCAGTCGGCCGCGATCGACCGACTGGTGCTGACCAGCCTGTTCCGGTTTCTCGCGCAACAGCCCGCACATTTGCAGCGCCTCGAACAATGTCACGTCAATGTTTCCGCATTGTCCATCACCCAGCCGCAATTCCAGGGCTTCGTCGCCGGCCTGCTCGATCAAGGCGGTGTTCCCGGCAGCAAGCTGTGTTTCGAGATCACCGAAACCGCGGCCGTGACCAATCTCGCCGAAGCGCGCGCCTTCATCGATCTGGTCCACCGTTATGGCTGCGCCGTCGCGCTCGACGATTTCGGCAGCGGGTTGTCGTCGTTCGGATATCTCAAGAATCTCGACATCGATGTCCTGAAAATCGATCAGGTGTTCATACGCGAGCTCGGCAGCAGTCCGGTCGACGCCGCCCTGGTGCGCTCGATCTGTCAGGTTGCCAACACCTTGGGCAAACGCACCGTGGCTGAGGGCGTCGAGAGTGTTGCGGCGCTGGCCCTGCTGCGGGAGATCGGCGTTGATGGCGTGCAGGGTTTCGCGGTGCATCGACCGGTACCGTTGTGGGAATTCGCAGACGACATCGCTGGAGAAGACATCGCCGCCGATCTGTCGGCCGATCCACAGTTGGCCGATTGACGCGCGACACTCGCGCGAGGCCGGCGCATTCAGAGTGCGGCCCAGCACACGCGGTTGCGACCAGCGGCCTTGGCGCGGAACAGTTCGGCGTCGGCGGCGCGCATGAATTCGGCGCTGGTCTGGAAGCCGCGGTGCCATTGCACGACGCCGATGCTGGTGGTGATCCGGCGCGGCGTGTTGGCGATGTCGACGCGCAGGGCGTCAATCGCTTGACGCAGCGCTTCGCTGTAGTCGATGGCTTTCTGCAGCGACTGGTTCGGCAGGATGATCGCGAACTCTTCGCCACCCAAACGACCAGCGGTGAAACCGGCAAGCAGGGCATTGCGCACCACGGCGGCAACGCTGCGCAGCACTTCGTCGCCGGCCAGATGGCCGAGTTCGTCGTTGACGCGCTTGAAATGATCGAGGTCGACGAACGCCAGTGATAGCGCCGTGCCCCCTTGCGCATGAATCACCGCTTTTTCCAACGCCTCGCGCCAGACACGGCGATTCGGCAATCCGGTCAGGCCGTCCACCGACGCTGCCTCGACCATCGCCTGGTGGTAACGGTCTTCGAGACTCTCGCGACGCATGAACTTCAGGACCGCATCGCCAACCGCGATCTGGTCACCGTCGTGCAAGTCGACGCGCGTCACCGGTTGTTCGTTGACCAGGGTCTGATTGGTCGAGCCGAGATCTTCCAGCAGATAGTGATCGCCCTCGAAGCGGATACGGCAGTGTTGCCGCGACACGCTGGCATGGGGAATTTGCAGATCACAGCCGACGGCACGCCCGACAGTCACCGGTCGATCGCTGATCTCGATTTGCGCGCCGATGTTTTCACCGTGGATCACCACCACGCGCGCACCCGGCCGACTGCTGCTGTCGCCAAATTTCAGGCGCATGCGTTGCGTGGTGTGCGGATCGGCGCGGGACATGGGCGAAAGTGTACGCGCAGACCCGCGCCACCGCACAGCGACGCCCCGATGCGTGCGGCACACGGCTCGTCCCGAGACGTTGCCCAATGGATGGCCGCGTGCATCGCGCACCGCTATCGTTCGGCGTCCCCTGGAGGCCTTCATGTCGCATCGTCTGTCCATCGTTCCATTCGTCTTCGCCTTGTTCGCGACCGCCAATGTCACCGCCGTCGACAGCCGCGATCCCACAGCGCCAGCCTGGCGCGCCTATGCCGAACACACCGCGCTTGAGCAGGCCTCGTTGTTCAATGGCCTGAAATGGCGCGCGATCGGGCCGACCATTCAGGGCGGACGTGTCGTCGATGTCGAGTCGATCCCCGGTGATCCTTACGGCTTTTATGTCGCCTATGCCACCGGCGGCGTGTGGAAGACGACGAACAACGGCGTCTCGTTCGAGCCCTTGTCCGACCGTATGCCGACGATGGTGACTGGTGATATCGCGGTCGATCCGAACAATGCGCAGCGCTTGTGGATTGGTTCCGGCGAGCACAATTCCTCGCGATCGACTTATGGCGGCATGGGCCTGTTCCTGTCCGAAGATGCCGGCAAGAGTTTCGTGCACAAGGGTCTGAGCGATGTCGATCGCATCAGTCGTGTGCTCGTGCACCCCAAGGATAGCCAGCGCGTCTGTGTCGCGGCGATCGGCAAGCTGTATTCCGAAGGTGGGCGTCGCGGCGTATTCTGCACGCGCGACGATGGCGCGACTTGGACACAAACCCTGAAAGGCGAAAGGTTCACTGGTGCGATCGATCTCGCGATCGATCCGAAAAATCCGGAAACGCTGTACGCAGCGATGTGGGAGCGCTCGCGCAAGCCCTGGAACTTCGTCGAATCCGGATCCGGGTCCGGCGTGTACAAATCAGTCGATGGCGGCGCCAGCTGGTCGCGGCTCGGCAACGGTCTGCCGCAGGGCAAGCACGTCGGCCGCATTGGGCTGACGGTGTCGGCCTCGAATCCGGACATCGTCTACGCAAGCGTCGACAACTGGTCGGAGATGCCGGTCGATCAGCAGGACCTCGGCGAGCGGCCGCTGTCACCGCGACGCCTGAAGCAGATGGACAAGGACGAGTTCCTCGCCCAGGACAGTGAGGAAATCGAGAGCTTCATCCGCGACAACGACCTCGAGACCGAACTCGACGCGAAGACGCTGATCGCGAAGGTCAAGGCCGACGAGATCAGCGTGCAGGATCTGGTGCGCGCCCTCAACGACGCCGAAGCGGCGCTGTTCAATACCGATATCCACGGCCTCGAAATCTATCGCTCCGACGATGCCGGCGCGAGCTTCAAACGTACGCACGACACGCCGATCGAAGGCGTCTACTTCACTTACGGCTACTGGTTCGGACAGATCCGTGTATCGCCGACCAATCCCGACCAGATCTATGTGCTCGGCATGCCGGTCGTTACCTCAAGCGATGGTGGCAAGAGCTTTACCGGCATGAATCCGCCGAGTGTGCATGTCGACCACCATGCGTGGTGGATCGACCCTGCGAATCCCGCGCGCATGATCGGCGGCAATGACGGCGGCATCGACATCACCTATGACGGTGGCAAGAGCTGGCTGAAATTGGACGCGCAACCGGTCGGCCAGTTCTACACGATCAACGTCGACATGGCCGAGCCGTTCAATGTCTACGGTGGCCTGCAGGACAACGGCGTGGTCAAGGGCGCTTCGACCGCGAAGTGGGATGAACACGACGCCTGGTCCTTCATCGGTGGCGGCGACGGCATGCATGTCGCGATCGATCCGCGCGACAACTCGGTCTACACCGGCTACCAGTTCGGCTATTACCGCTATTCCGGTGGTCACGAACTGCGCCCGCGTGAAAAGCTCGGCGCGAGCCCGCTGCGCTACAACTGGAACACGCCGGTGCTGCTCAGCCCGCACAACCCGGATATCGTTTATTTCGGCGCGAACCAGTTGCTGCGTTCGTTCGACCAGGGTCGCAGCTGGGACACGATCAGCCCGGATCTGACCAGTAGCCGCGAACGCGGCGATGTGCCTTACGCGACGATCACCTCGATCAGCGAATCGCCGAAGCAGTTCGGCCTGATCTGGGCGGGCACCGACGATGGTCACCTGTGGGTGACGACCGGTTCCGGCAATGACTGGCGCGATGTCTCGGCCAAATTGCCGGATCGCTGGGTGTCGCGTGTGGTCGCGTCCAACCATCAGCGCGACCGCGCCTATGCGAGCTTCAACACCTATCGCAATGACGAGGCGATCCCGCATGTCTTCGTCACCGAAGATCTCGGCAAGAGCTGGCGCGCAATCAACGCCAACCTGCCGGCCGAAGCAGTCAACGTGATCAAGGAAGATCCGCTCAATGCCGATCTGCTCTACGTCGGCACCGATCGCGGTGTGTACGTTTCGCTTGACCGCGGCGGTAGTTGGCAGACGCTCGATGCCGATCTGCCAAACGTGCCGGTGCACGATCTCGTGGTGCATCCGCGTGATCGGCAGCTGGTCGCCGGCACGCATGGCCGCAGCATCTACATCCTCGATGCGCTGCCCTTGCAGGATCTGACCAGCGCCGTGCGTGCGAAGCCGGCGCATCTGTTTTACATCGACGCCATCGACGCCGATCGCGGTTGGCGCTCGAAGCCGTCGCGCTGGTTCGACGAAACGCCCTATCTGCCAAAGACCACGGCGCACTTCTGGGCGGCCCAGGCGGGCAAAGGCAAGTTGTGGGTGCTCAATGCCGACAAGCAATTGCTGAAAGAGATGGTGGTCGACGCGACGCCCGGCGTGAATACGCTGGAATGGGACCTGCTGCTCGACGCGCCACTGGCACTCGCCGCCGAGCGTGCGAAAAATGAAAAAGTCGCCGCCGATGCCGCCAAGGCCGCGTCCACGAAGCAAGCCGACGACAAAGCTGCCGCGGCATTGGCCACCAAGGCAACCGTAGTCGATGCAAAAACCGAGGTGCCCGACACCAGCGGCGGTCTCGCCAAGACGCCCTACGCCGAATCCGTCCGCCTCGGTCATCGCCTGTATCCCACGCCAGGCGAATACACCCTGCAACTCCAACTCAACGGCGCGACCACGGAAACCACGCTCACCATCAATCCCCCCGAAGCCCGCAAACCGCGCGTCAAGGAAGCGATGAAGGTGCGTGGCCGTGACGACTGAAGCAATGCGCTCCGGCCCTGCGGTGGTGATCGGGCTCGCCGCAATGCTGGGGATGTCTTCGGCAGTGTTCGCAGATGCCCGTCCGACGGCGTGTCTGTCCTACGCAGACCGGGCAACGACGTTGGCCGGTCTGTTGGTTCGAGAAGATGTCTACGGCCCGCCAGGCTATGGCGAGGATCCGCAGTCCGACAGCATCGAGACCATCGCACTCCTGAAGTTCGACGAGCAGATTTGCATTGCGCGCGGAGACGCGACCAGCGATGCGGCCGAAAAGACCGTGGACGCATTGCAACTGGTGCTCGATCGCGCCGATTGGAAACTGGTGACGGCGTCGAAGAATCGGCACTTCGAAGTTCGCGGCGATCTGTTCCATGGCATTAACGGTCATCATCGGACGGCCGTACTGATGACCGTCGAGTCGATGCGAGTGGATTCCGAAAACAATGTCGATGCGGTGAATCCAGCGGAACTGATGCGCATCGGACGGGTTCCGGTGCGCGTGGGCGAGCAGGGTTCAGCATTGGATGCTTGTTCCAGCCTCGGATCGATCACCGCAACGGACCGCGTCGTGCTGTTGCGCGAGCGCGCCAGCGGCAGTGCCGATTCTTTGGGCAAATTGCATCCCGGTGACATCGTCCACCTTTGCGACGAGTCCAACGACGGACGTTGGCTTGGTGTTGTCGTGCCATCCACAGACGCCAGCTTCGACTGCGATGTCAGTTCACCGGTGGCGACAGCGGAGCCTTATCGCGGTCCCTGCCAGTCAGGATGGATCGAAGCCAGCGCGGTGACGATCGACGCCGGCTGACGCAGCCGCGCAGAACATCTGCCATCAACAAGTTCGCGGCTACCGCGACCGCTTTGAGCGACCCATGCTCCCGGAGCTTCGTTCTGGTTGCGCAAGACAACATTACGGCGCGGGGCGTAGTGCGCCTCCCAGCCCTCAGCAGCCTGTGACGGCGATTACTCATATTTTTGGCCGTATTATGGCCTCCTCACGGAGATCGCCATGTCGCTCGAATTGACCGCCGTATTCCGCGAAGTGCCTGAGGGTTATATCGCGTTTGTCGAAGAGCTCCCCGGCGCCAATACGCAAGGTGCGACTCTGGTTGAAGCACGCCGAAACCTCAAGGAAGCGATTGCGCTGATCCTTGAGGCGAATTGGGAACTCGGATCGCGGTCGTAGGAGCGCTCTTGGGCGCGATTGCCCGCGCCCGCCACCGCGCGATGCCGCTATCCTCTCCGCCACAAACGGAGACAGATCATGAGCACACCCGCGGATCGTATTGCGCAGATTTTCCAGTTCGGGGAGAAACCGGGAAGAGGACGTGGCGGCGGTGCTGGCGGCGGTGCGCCGTCGGGCGAGCCGTTGAAGATTCCGGGCGGGCTGATCGGTTTCATCGTGGTCGCCATTCTCGCGATCTGGTTCGTGATGAGTTCGTATTACACGGTGCAGCCGGAAGGGCGCGCCGTGGTCAAGCGTTTCGGCGCGGTCGTGAAGATTTCCGATCCGGGCCTGCACTTCAAGCTGCCGTTCGGCATCGATGAAATCGAGTTCGTCGCGACCGAGCGCGTGCTGAAACAGGAGTTCGGATTCCGTACCGCCGAAGCTGAAAACGAAGGCGAACGCACCGAATATTCGGCGGAAGACTTCCCGCAGGAATCGCTGATGTTGTCGGGCGACCTCAACATCATCGACGTGGAGTGGGTGGTGCAGTACCGCATCGAAGACCCGATGAAGTACCTGTACAACCTGCGTGATCCAACCCGCACCCTGCGCGACATTTCCGAATCGGTGATGCGCCGCGTCGTCGGCAACCGCCTCGGCAGCGACGTGTTGACCACGGCGCGCGTCGAAATCTCGAATCTCGCCGGCGAAGAAATCCAGGAAGCGATGAAAAAATACGACGCCGGCATTCGTATCGTCACCGTGCAACTGCAGGACGTGGTGCCACCGGCCGCTGTGCAACCGGCCTTCAATGAAGTGAATGAGGCGCGTCAGGAACGCGAGCGCATGATCAACGAAGCGACCAAGCGCCTGAACCAGGAAATCCCGAAGGCCAGCGGTGAAGCCAGTCGCGTGATCGCCGAAGCCGAAGGTTATGCCAGCGAACGCGTGAACCAGGCGCTCGGCGAGACCGCACGCTTTCGGTCGATCCTCGCCGAATATCGTTCCGCACCGGCCGTCACGCGCACGCGCATGTATCTGGAAACCATGAATACGGTGTTGCCGACGATCGGCAATGTGATGGTGGTGAAGGACGGCAAGACCGCGCCGCTACCGTATTTCGACATGCGCCGGCCACGCGCCGCTACCGCTGCTGCCACGGAGACGCCGCAATGAACAAGACCATCTTTGCGCTGGTCGGCGCGCTCATTCTCTTCATCGCTGCGGTGCAGTCGACCTATGTCGTAGACCAGGCCGAACAGGCGATCATTGTCCAGTTCGGCGAACCGGTGGGTGATCTGATCGACAAGCCCGGCCTGCACTGGAAGGTGCCGTTCATCCAGGACGTGCGCCGCTTCGACAAGCGCATCATCGCCTGGGACGGCGACGTCACCCAGATCCCGACACTTGGCCGCGAATTCGTGCTGGTCGATACCACGGCGCGCTGGCGTATCGTCAAACCACTGCTGTTCCTGCAGTCGGTACGCGATGAAGCCGGTGCGCGTACGCGTCTTGACGACCTGATCGACTCGGTCGCGCGCGACATCATTTCCGAGACCAATCTCGAGGAGATCATCCGTTCGCGTGACTGGAGCGTTGATACGGCTGCGCTCGATGAAGAGGGCGTGACCCGCGACGACGTGGACCTGACCAAGCCGAAGAAGGGGCGCGCGCTGCTCGAAAAAGAGATGTTTGAGGCCGCGTCGAAGCTGATGTCGGGGCTCGGCATCGAACTCGTCGATGTGCGCCTGAAGCGCATCAACTACATCGAAAGCGTCGGCCGTCAGGTGGAAACGCGGATGATCTCGGAACGCCAGAGCATTGCTGAGCGCTTCCGCTCGGAAGGTCAGGGCAAGAGCTCGGAAATCCTCGGCGAGATGGAACGCGAACTGCGCCGCATCCGCTCGGAAGCCGAACGCAAGGCCGCCGAAGTGCGCGGCAAGGCCGATGGTGAAGCGACCAAGATCTATGGCGAAACCTATGGCGCCGATCCAGAGTTCTTCGCTTTCTTCAGCACCCTCGAGAGCTATCGCAACTTGGGCGAAAACACCACGCTCGTGCTCGACGCCGATTCGGAATTCTTCCGCTACCTCGACTCGACCCGCGCACGCTGATCGTGCCTGGATGAACCAGCGCCGCCGCGTACCGGCGGCGCTGGTTCCGACCGCCGTTGCATCAACGCCGGCTGTCGCGAACGTTTGCAGTCGCGCGCCTGCGCAACGCTATCGCAGCCAATCCGGAATCACTACGCTCGACGCAAATGCATCGCCGATGCATCCGTGGTCTCGATGCGACGCCCGCGCGTCCGACGGGATCGTTCCAGCGCATCCAGGAGGCAATACCCGTGTCCGAAGCCGAATCCTCAAAACCCTTCGATCCATTTGAATTGTCTGCCGCCTTGCTGCTCGGTCTCGGCGCCATCGCTTCGGCGGTTGCCGGATATCAGGCGGGCCTGTGGGGCGGCGCCAGTGTCGAAGGCTACGGTGAAGCCGCGGCCATGACGACCAAGGCCAGCACCACCTACAACGACGAGTTGACCTCCTACATCCAGGACGCGCAGGTCGATGTACGTGCCAAGGAAATGGTCTGGGAAGCGCTGGAAATTGACGATGAAGCCCGCGCCACCCGGTTGATGCAGATGGCGAGCTGGCTCTATACCTCGCAGCTCACCGAACATGCCTACAGCGCGCTCAAGCTGCCGGAACCCGACGTCGATAAAGAAACTGGTGAAGCCCAGCACCTGACCAAGGAATCGCTGGAAACGGCGCTCGAGATCGACCTCGGCGACGACTACGTCGACGCCCTGTTCACCCCGAGCAACGGGGAATTCGAAGCCGCCGAGACGCGCTTCGCGAAGGCACGTACTGCGAACGAGATCGGCGACCAGTTCTCGCTCGCGGCTGTGATCCTGACGATTTCGCTGTTCTTCGGCGGTCTCGCCCTGGTGTTCAAGACCAAGGTGCGCTGGGGTTTTCTCGGCAGCGGCGTGGTCGTGCTGGCCGCCGGTGCCGGCTATATGTCGACATTGACCTGGGCCTGATGGCCCAATCCACAAGCGGTCGCTGACGGGAAGGTCAGCGACCGCGCAGTTTGGAGGCGCTCAAGCGTTTGCACCCCGACGCCAGGTATTGCGACCGGCGGCCTTGGCTGCATACAGGGCGCGGTCGGCCGCTTCGATCAGCGACTCGGCATTGCTCACGGCTTGCGTCGCGGCGATGCCGATACTGGTGCTGATGTGCAACACCAGGCTGCCCGTGGTCACCGGCGCTGTCATCGCCGCGATCACGGCGACGGCCGCGCGCTCCGCGGCTTCGATCGCCTGTTCGGCTTCGAGGTGTTCGCTGAGCACGACGAATTCGTCGCCGCCAATGCGCGCGACCAGATCGCCGTCACGCACCGACGCGACCAGTCGACTTGCAAACTCGCGGATCACGATGTCACCGACCGCATGGCCGTGCTGATCGTTGATCTGCTTGAGGTGGTCGATGTCGAGATAGAGCACCGCGAGCGCCACCGGCTGACGGCGTCCACGCGCGATCGCGAGCGCAAGACGTTCCTCGAAATGACGGCGGTTGGCGACACCGGTGAGCGCGTCGAATCTCGCCTCGCGTTCGAGTTGCTGCTCGGCGAGCTTGAGTCGGGTGATGTCGAAGGTCATCGCGAAGAAACCGTTGACGGTCCCATCGCGATCCCGGTCCGGGACATAGCTGGTTTGATAGTGATAGGCGCGTCCCTGGAACTCGGCCACACCTTCGAAGTTGACCGCTTCGCCACGCAGCGCGGTTTCAATATGCGGCAGCAACGTCGCGTAGATCGTCTCGCCACGTACTTCGCGCACGGTACGCCCGACGATGTCGTGTTCGTCGACATTGAACATGCGGCTCATGTACGCGTTGGCGAAGGTGTAACGCTGCTCGCGATCGACGTGCGAAATGATTGCGGGGATGTTGTCGGTGACGGCACGCAGGCGCTTCTCGCTGGCCTCAAGTGCCGCTTCGCTGCGCTGCAGGCGGGCATAGGCCCGACGTTGCAGCGCCAAAAAAACCGCGACCACCAGCAGCCCGATGGCACCGATCGCAATCAGCAGCAGGCGCAAGCGGTTGCTGGCCGCGAGCACGCGCTCGCGCTCGGTCGCCAGCTCCGATTCCTTGGCAAGTCGCTGCAGCTCGAAGTCCTGTTCGGCATAACGCAGGCGCGCCTCGAAGTCGTCGCCGGCGAGCGCGCGGTCGCGCTGGTCGAGGCGTTGATCGAGTGCCATCAGACGCAGCAATTGTCGGCCGAGGTCCTGACGGTTCGGGTCGCGTTGCAGCGACACCCGGATCAGTTCGCGCAGCACGCGGCGTTGCTCGGCTTCGAGCCCGGCTTCGATGAATCCCTGATCGGCGGCCTGCAGTGCGGCTTCGGCTTCGGCGAGCTTGTTTTCCGAGACTGCGGCGATACCGATCACCTCGTGACCCAGTGCACGCAGCTGCGGATTGCCGAATTGTTTGGCCAACTGCAACACGCGTTCACCGCTGGCGCGCTGGCCGGCGATGTCGCCTTCGATATTGGCCAGATTCGCCAGTTCCAGATCGAGCTCGGCGCTGAGCTTGGGATCATGCACCGACTGCGCGACACGCAGCGCACTCTTGAGCGACTGATGCGCCGCCTTGTGATCGCCGAGTTCGGCCTCGGCGCGACCTTGATTGCGCAGCAGGCGCGCGCGGATCAACGGTTCCGGCAGGTCGCCGAGCGCCTGCAGGCCGCGAGCGGCGTAGTCACGCTCGCGTGCCGGTTTGTCGAGCGCGTTGCTCATCGATGAATACGCGAGATAAACGTCGGCCAGCAATTCCGGCGCCGGCGTGCGCTGCAACTGCGCCTCGGCTTCGCCCAGCAACTTTTCGCCGTGGCGGTAGTCCTGCAGTGCCATGCTGGCGCGGCTCTCGCTGATCAAGGCGCGTACCGCAAGCAATGGTTCGGTCGCACGCTCGGCTGCGGCGCGCGCACTGGACGCAGATTCGCGCTGGCAGGACCAGTTCGCAATGACGCGGCAGGCGTTGCTCTTGGCCAGGTAGAGCAGGGCGACACTGCGGTGGTCCGCTTGCTGCTCGGCCGCAGCGATCTCGGTCGGCAACGCCGCCAATACCTTTTCCGGATGCAGCAAGGCCTGCAACTCGAGCGCATGGCGCGGCACATCGGAACCCTTGCCAGTTGCCGCGATCAACTCAAGCGAAAACAACAGCACAAACGACGCGAGCAGGCCCCAGGCGCGGTGTCTGACAAATCCCGACCGAATCCCGTTGCCCGACATGACGCAAGTCCGCAATTCCACGATGGCTGCATCTTAGCTCGCGCAGCGAACGTTCACGCCGCCAGGCGCTACCGCCAGGGGTCAGCCGCCGCGCGTGCGCAACAGTGTCGCGATTTCGTCGAGTCGCTCGCTGATGCGGGTCAACAATTGCAGCTGATCGCTGTTGCCGGACACCGTTGCCGGCGACGCGGCGGCTAGCGGTTGTGCGCGGGTTTTCAGGGCGTGGCGGCGGTCGAGGATCTGCTGGCGGAAGGCGTGCGCATCGATGATCCCGGTCAGTTGCATGTCATGCGCCTGACCCTGGCTTTGGCCGGCGGTTTCGAATTTCAGAATACTGAGATTGAAGTGCTTCAGCACCGGGCCTTCGATGAAGGTCACGTCCTGAATGTTCTCGAGCGGAATGGTCTTTTCGACCTGGAACAAAATCCCTTTGCGAAAACGCAGCTCGATGTCGCTCAACTCGCAGCTCAACTTTTCGAAGTAGTGGCGCGACCACCACTGCCCGACGCCGAGCAGCCAGATCAGCGCGAACGGAATGCCGGCGATGGTGATGGCCAGGAGAGCGGCCACGGACCACACCAGGTAAGGCTTGATCAGCGGATTGAACGCGGCGTGCAGCGTCGTGCTCGACGCGGGTGGTGGCAGTTCGGGTGGAACAGTGGTCATGTCAGCACCTCGTAGGCGGCCAGTATGCCGCGGTGACTCGGACTTTGGGCGAGCGCATGGCACCATCAACCATGGCAATGACACTCCCTTCACTCCGCAGTGACCTGCGCCTGATGCTCGGGTTGTTCGCGCGGCCGCAGCCGGTGACGCTGCCGATCGTCCTGCTGTTCTCGATTATTCCGTTCTACCTCGTCATCGGCGAAGTCGTTTCCGGTGCGCTCTTGCACGCCCCCGAACTGGCACTGGATCGCGCGCTGCCGGTGCAGCCAGGTTGGTCGGTGATCTATCTGTCGCTGTATCTGGCGGCCCTGCTGCCGGTCTTCGTGGTGCACCAGCCGGAACTCATCCGGCGTACCGTTCTCGCCTTTCTCAGCGCGTGGCTGGTCGCGTACGCATTCTTCCTGGCTTATCCGACGGTCGCACCAACGCGCGTCGCGGTGGTCGGCGACGGGTTCTTCGACTGGATGCTGCGGACGATTCACGCGGCCGATATCGACTACAACTGCTTCCCGTCTTTGCATGTCGCGCAATGCGTGCTCGCCGCGCTGGTTTGCCATCGCGTGCATCGCGGTGTCGGTGTCGTCGCCGGCGTGTGGGCGCTGCTGGTCGGTTTGTCGACGCTGTTCACCAAGCAGCACTACATCGCCGACGTCGTCGCCGGTGCCGTGCTCGCGTGGCTCGTTGCTCTCGTGTACCTGCGCGGCTATCCGCGCGAGGCCACGCCGGCACTCGAACGCCGCCTCGCGCCGCTGCTCGCACTGGCGGCGGTTGCCGTGTATGGCGTGATCGTCGCTATGCTGTATCTGGCGTACGCGCTCGATGTCGAGATCTGAGGGCGCATCCGCTGCGCCATCGACGCCTTCATGTCGGCAGGCGGCAACACGGCGCGCAGATGACGTCGATCAATCGTCCCCGGTTGCTTCGCGCCAGGCGAAGTCCACGACGATCGGCCGATGCGGCGACAGCGCACGCGACAGCTCCGCGTCGAGTTTCAGCGCCTGTTGCAGGCAGGGCGCCAGGTCTTCACTGTCGAACACTTGCGACTGCACCACCCGCAATCGATCGGAATGCAGCAGATAGTCGATGCGCCGCGACGGATACGGCGTGCCGCGGCCGTCCCAGGTCCAGTCGGCCGCTGTGTTGTCGCGGTGGCGTGGCGTCGGATAGGTGAGCGAGGTCGATGCGCTGGCGCCGCGCTGCATGATCCGCACCGGGGTGTCGCCCTGCACGGTGTTGAAGTCGCCACCGACCAGCACGGCGTCGATCTTCAAGCCCTCGGCCACGGCGTCGATGGCCGCGCGAATCGCACCCGCTTCGAATTGCCGGCGCTGTTCCTGCGGGCTGTCGTCGCTATCGCCGCAGCACTCGAGATCGAGCCCGACGACCAACAGCCGACGACCTTGCCATTCGACAACGCCGGCAACCGTGGCCACACCAGCCTCCAGTGATCCGAGTGCGCGCTGCTGCTTTTCCGGCGGCACGGCCTTGACCCATGCTTCGAACCGCTCGCGTGGATAGGGCAACTGATCGAACTCCGGGACGCGCTGCAACGTTGCGCGCACGGAAATCGACGCACGCTGATGCGGCCCGCCACCGCTGCCATACAACACCTGCCACGGCATCGTATGTGCAGGCAATGCATCGGCAATCTCTTCGGCACTGACGCCCGGCGGCATTTCATCGAGCATCAGCAAGTCGGCGTCCACAGCATCCAGTACCCGCAAGATCCCGGCATTCTCGCGAAAGAAGCTGCGATCCACATTCCACACCAATACCCGCAACGTCGTGTCGGGATGTCGCGCCAGCCACACGCGTTCCGCGTCCCCGGACTCAGCGTGCGCCAGTCCAAGTGGACACATCAGCGCAAAAAAAGCGATCGTGGTCGCAACAAGATTCCGCATCGCTGCTATCGCGTCCGCAGCGCCTCGCGCCAGACGATGGCCAGCCAAACCCACGTGCATCGGTAAACCTTCCCCGGATCAGTCCGGACGAAGTGGACGCCAGTTCGCGTCAGACCTCAAGTAAAAGAGTTTGCTTGAGCGCTGCCAGAATTTCGATGCGTTGCATCTTGCTTCGCCACGCATCCGCATCAAGCTAGGCGCATGTCCATCGCACTGCCGACGTTGTCCGTCTTCGATCTCATCTTCATTGCGTGCGCACTGGCGCTGATCCACGTCGCCCGACGCTGGGTGCTGCTGTATGCCTTGCTCGTCTGGCCCGGCACCTTCCTGCACGAACTCGCGCACTGGTTGGTGGCGCTGATTTCCGGCGGTGAGCCAACCTCGCTCAGCGTCGTACCTGCGCGCAGCGAACGCGGCTGGCGTCTCGGCGCCGTCGGCATCCGCCGCGTGCGCTGGTACAACGCGCTACCCATCGGCGCTGCGCCCCTGTTGCTCGCGCCACTCGCCGTGTTCGCGCTGCTGCATGCCACCCGCGTCGAAGCCACAAGCTGGACACACTGGGCCGTCCTCTACCTCGCCGTCAGCGCCGCCGTCTCCTGCCTGCCCTCTCTCACCGACTGGAAGCTCGTCGCATCGCGCCCGATCGGTTTGCTGTTCTACGTCGCGCTCGCGGCGGGTGCTGGCTATGCATGGTTGCAGCGATAGGTGCGCTGAACATCGCGCAATTTACTCACACCACGTCGTGACCCGAAACAAGTCACACGTTCACACTCGACTCGGAGTCCGGCGAAGTTGCTGGAAAAAGGCGATTGGCGCTCGATGACCGACACATCCAAGTTCCCACCCGTCGTTGATGAAGAGCTCGTCGGCAGCTATCCCGCGCTCGCCAAGGCCGGCGGCGGCTATGTTTGGGATGCGGTTCTTGAGTATCGCGTGTGGTGTCACCCCGAGAATGCCGCGCCCGACGAGTTTGACGGACAAGACTATTTCCACGCCTTCGCGTGTTTTGAGGAGGCGGCGTCATTTGCCGAGGCGACGCCGGGCGCGGAGGAGCCACTCGCGTTGGTACTGCAAGAGGAGTACATCGACGAGCCCAAGCCTGGTGAGTACATTCACGTTCGGAACCAGCGCGTGACCGAGTGGCCGCCCGAATTCCTGAGCCGACCGCGGCGATCACCATCTACGATCCCGGACTTTCTCGCACCAGATGGGCCTGCGAATCGTCTGGACATACTTCGCGGTATCGCTACCCGGTGATCGGGTTGTTGGTCGTCACGCGCGCTGTGTTTGCGACCGATAAACCCTCAGCCCGCAGCTGTTCGACGTAGCCGATCAACGCCGGAAAGAACTGTTCGAAGTGATGGTCGATCGCCGACTCGTGCTCGCGCAACAGCGGCAGGCATTCGACCAGATGTTCACCCTTGCGCGAAAGCCGTGTCGCGATGCGGTGGGTGGCGCGGTCGACGCTGTCGCGGTCGCGGTAGGCGCCGAACCAGTCATGCGTCGCCATGTGCGGCGCGATGTGTTGCAGGCGTTCGGGCAGGTTCGGCAACTGCGCCAGCAGCACAGCGTAAAAGCGCTGGTTGAATCGATCGAGGTCGATGGCGCTGTAACTGGGCCAGGCGCGCGCCAGCAGGTGATCGAAGTAGACATCGAGCAGGATGCCGGCGAAGCGGCGCCGACCTTCGGGAAACAGGCTGCGTGCTGCGACGACCGCCGGATGGCGATCGGTATAGCTGTCGATGCGCCGGTGCAACAGGATCTCGCGCTGCATCTCGGCGTTGTAGCGGTGCAGGTCGGCGCTGCCGACGAAGTCGCCGAGCAGGGCACCGAGCATGGCGTCGTCGCTGTGCCGCGCAAGATAGATGTGAGCGAGAAAGTTCATGGCCGCGTACCAGTGTACGCGGCCGACATCGCGAGCGAACAGCGTTCCTGCTTCAGTTCTGCTCGGGTCGCGCCAGCCGGCCAAGGAACAGGATCGTGCCGGTCTGGTTGTCGCGGATAAGGAACATGAAGGCGCGGTCGGCGCGGAACTCCGGGGTGAAGTCGACCATCTCCGGCATCGCCGAGCCGGCCATCATCATCACTGCGGTGGCGGCCGCGGCTTCTGTACCTTTCTCGTCAATCGCGACGAAGGCCTTGTGTACGACCGCGCCGATGTACAGCCGTTCGGCCGGATCGTTGCTGGCGCTGATGCCGTCGAACTCGGCACCACCCACGGTGTCGACCGGATTGACGAAGGCGCGCGTCATGCCGAGCTGCTGCAGGATTGTGGACAACTCGAAGCTTGCGTCCATGCGGAATTTTGGCAGCGCGACATCGACTTCACGCGCAACCAGCGCGGCGTTCCAGCGATCAAGATGTTCGGCATCGAGCAGCGCTTCAACCGCCGCCAGACCATCGGCGCGCATCGGCAGGATCACCTGCATCGACAACGCATCGCCGCGATAAGGCAGTTCGACGATCTGGAAGCCATCTTTTGGATAACGCCGGGCCTTGTCGTTGTCGTCGACGGCAATCTGCAAGGGCGTCAAAAACGGCGAGCCATCCGCATTGAATGCGCCGTACTTCACGCCCTCGGACTTCCACGCCCGCATCAGCGACACGTCGACGCTGCCGCCATCGCGCAGTTGGAATTTTTCGCTGCGCGTGCGCTCGGCATCGAAGGGTTCGAGCCACTCGCCAAGAAAGTAGACGGCATTGGTCAGCACCAATCGCGTGCTCGCGTCGACCATGCCTGGCGTGATCAGGTCCTTGATGCGCTGGTTCGTCTGCGTCGCGACCCAGTCGTTGATGGTCGCTCGGCTGGCCTCGGCATCGCCGCGAAAATCCACGGGCTTGGCACCGCCACTCCGGTAATAGCGCGCGATCGTCGCGAGATAGGGCGGCTCCAGCGCAAAGCTGCGCTCCAGCCACAGCGCATTCGCCGAGCGGAATTCGGTCGGATCCACCTGCTTCTGCAGCGTGTTGATTTCGGCGGCGAGCTGCTCTGCTTTTTGGCCGAGCTTGAAGTTGGCTTCGTCGTAAGTCGTCGCGGTTTCAAGCGTCTTGTTCGCGCGATCGAGTTCCGTGCGCAACGCGTCGAGCGTCTTCAGCACCTGCGGTGGTGGCAGCTTCGGCGCGAGCCGATCGGCAAGTTGTCCGAGGCGCAGGTGCATCGGCGACCAGTCGTACGCCTGCTGCGCATCGGTGCGCTTCTGCGCGTCGAGCCCCAGCACCTCGGCCATCTGCCGCGCGGTCTCGCCGCGTGCGCCTTCGGCGGTCATCGCCAGCGCCGTGCCCACCGAGAACGGCGAGAAGAACAGGTTCTCTTGCTGCCCAGCCAACTTGCCGTACAACGAACACGCAAATCCGTTCACACCGACCTCCGGTTGAGCCTGTGCTGTTCCCGACAACGCCGCGATGAACAATGCACCAGCGGACCATCGCGCCATCAAAAAACTCATGTCCACCTCGGGTTGGGTCGTCGTGCTGCGAGCGTAGTTGAGATCGATGAAGCTTGTCGGCGGACATTCTCCCAAGTGGATGTATTGGACGGTCGTGCAACAAGCCTGCCGCGCCTCATTCCACCGGATACAGCAAGCCATCCGGCGGTATCGGTACCGTAATGCGATTCTGCGTTTCGAAGCCGCTGCCAAAAATGTGGACGCCGGCGGCGGCAACAGGGTCGATGTCGGCGGCGGTGTTGTTGGCGGCGTTGATCTCGAGCATCGGGGCGGGGAGGGTGATCGTGGCGCTGTGTTGCAGGGTCGCGCCGATGGATGCGGTGACGGTGCCGGTGACGAGGAAGCGCAGCACGGCGGTGCTCGGCAGGTTCACGGCGAGGTCATTGATCGCGCCAGCGCCGTTCGCCTGCGGACAACTGGCGAGCTGGATGCTGTTGCAGCTCCACAACACATTGCCGAGACCTGCTGGCAGCGGAATATCGAGCAGCGCGCCAGTCACCGCATAGGGTCCTGCGTTCGCGACCAGCACCTCGTACACCAGCGCTTGCCCCGGCGTCACGCTGCTGGTGCCATTGCTGTCGGAAATCTGCAGATCACTCGCGTTGCGCACACTGATCGTCAGCTCGCGCGGATCGGAACTCGCAGCGCCGCCATTCGCGGTGCCACCGGAATCAGTCAGCGTGACATTGACCTTGGCGAGTCCGGCCGCCCCGCTCAGGGTGTAGGTCAACACACCGACATTGCTGATGCTGACAGCGGACAGGATGTTCGACGGATCGAAGATCTCGAAGGCCTGCACGCTGGCGACGCTCTGGCTGGCATCTTCATCGGGCGGTCCGAAGTCGATTGCACTCAGGATGCCGCTGCGCGTTTGTGCGCCACTGGTGCCCGCCGCATGCTCGGGCACAATCGCCGGACTCAGCGCGAAAGCCGGCTTGTCGTTCACCGCCACGATGTTGATGCTGACCGTCGCGGTGTTCGAGTCCTGCACGCCGTCATTGATCTTGAAAGTGAAGCTGTCGCTGCCGTTCGCGTCCGCATTCGGCGCGTAGAAGTATTGGCCGCTCGCCTGCATGATCAAATCGCCCTTGGCCGGCGGCATGACGACGCTGATCGTGTAGGCATCATCGTCGTTCGCATTGATCTGGCCGCCATAGCTGCCGCCGTCCTCGATCGCGTCCAGAGTGCCGTTCTGCACGACCGGTGTGCGATTGAATGACATCGTCACGTTGCAGTTCTGGTTGACCGCGCCAGTGGTGTAACGCACGCCGACCAATGCACCGTTGCAACCGGCCACCGACCCGATGCGATAACCCGGATTCGGCACAAGGTCGAAAAACGTCGTGCCACCGGGCGCGACCGACTGCGGTGTGTTCGGGGTCGCGGCGCCATTCGCACCGATGATCGGCGTCACCGTGAGCTGCGCATTCGCGGCGAACTGCGCCTGCACGGTGATATGCGCAGTGACATCGAGATCGCTGCGGCTCGCGGTCAGCGCGCCATCCGACCAACTGACGAAGACTTGTCCCGCATTCGGTTGCGCGGTGACGGTCGGGCCGTCACTACCGTAGTCGACGCTGAAGAGCTGACTCGGCTGGCCATCGATCGTGCCGCCCGGCCCGGCCGAATACAGCAGATTGAAGCGCTGGATCGTGAAGAACGCGGTGACGCTCAAGTTTGCGGTGACATTGCTGTCGGTGCGTCCCGCGCCCGGTCGGTTATCGCTCCAGCGATCGAAGTTGTAGCCGACCGCGGGCAGCGCCTGAACTTCGCTGCCACTGCCGCCGTAGTCGACGGTCTGGTTCGCAGTGCCGCCGATCGACCCGTTCGCGGCGGCGAGATATTGCAGCGTGAACTGCTGCGGCGCGAAGTTGAACGTCACTGTGCAATCCGCTGCAGCCGCTGCGGTCGTGTACTGGTTGCCTACGAGCGAGCCGCCACAGCCGCTGGCGGACGCGATTTGCTGCCCGACACTTGGCGTCAGCGTGAACACCATCGTGCCGCCAATGGCAACCGTCTGCGCGCCAGCCGGGCTGATGCTGCCATTGCCATTGATTACCGGTGTGATCACGTAGCCATTCACACGTTGCGCGAGAAAGGCGTCGGCCGCTGAATTGAGGTCGGTCCATGCGGCCAGGTTGGTTGCGCTGCTCGCGAACGCGACGCGATCGCCGCCGCTGCTGATCACCGGGTTCGAACTGCTGTTGTTCGCCTCGAGCACGGCGCCGTCGCGGTGCGAGACCAGGCTGATGCTCGCGCCGGCGCGGTCGTATTGGTAGACCTGCTGGGAGAACGCACCACTGTTGACGCCGTTGATCACGTCCGACGCCAGCGTGGCGAAGACGATGCGCGAGCCGTCCGCATTCAGGCGCGGATCGCGCCACTCGCGATTCGAACCCTGCGTCGCGCCGGTGTGGCTGCGCGAGAACAGCGTGTTGACGCGCGTTGCGGTGTTGTACAGGAACACATCGGTCGCGCTCGGCCCGTTGTTGTCGACGAAGCCATTCACCAGCGTCGTCGCATGACTGCCGAACAACACGGTGCTGCCATCGCCGCTGATCGCGATCGGCGTCGATGCGCCGCTCGGGATGTCGGTCTCCGCCGATGCGCCATGCGACACGAGCCGCGTCGTAGTCGTCGACACCTGATGCACGAACACATTGTTCAAACCGGTGCTGACGCCGCCGGCAATCATATTTCCGCCCGGCGAGACAAACAGCACGCGATCGCCATCGTCGCTGAATCCGAACGGATTCGCGCCGGCATTCGCGCCGCGTACGGCACTACCGACCTCGCGCGAGATCAGGCGGCTGGTCGCGGTCGTGCGGTCGTACAACCAGACATCATCGGCGGCGCCATTGAGATTCACGAAACCGGCGATCAGGTTCGTCGCGCGGCTCTGGTACAGCACATAGCGTCCATCCGCACTCAGCGCGATCGCCTGCGAGCGATCGTTGGCACTGGTCGCGGCGCCGCTGGTCTTCGACACCAGCACCGATGCGAGCGTCGTGCGGTCGTACAGGAATACGTCGCTTTGGTTGTTGGTGTCGCTGATGCTGGCCACCAGATTGTTGGCGTTGCTGTCGTACAACACGTACTGGCTGTTCGCCGAGACCGCGACCGGCGTCGACACCGCGCTGGCCGCGACAATGGTCGAGTTGCTCGCGTGCGACACCAGGCTGAGGCCGCCGCTGACGCGATCTTTCAGGAACACATCGATCGCGGCGTTCGTATCGTTCTGCAGTGCCACCAGGTTTGTTGCTGCGGACGAGAACAGCACATAGGCGCCGTCGCGACTGATCGCCTTCGCAGTGGACGCGCCATTGCCCGGTACGTTCGGTAGCACCTCGAATCCTTCGATCGCGAAGCTGATCAGCGACTGCACGCCACTATCTGCGTCGAACACGAACACGTCACTGTCATTGTTCGACTCGATCTGGTCGAACCCGAGATTCGTGGCGCTGCTCGTTTGCAGGACGTAGCGCCCGTCGGCGGAAATGTCGATCGGCGTCGTGACCTTGTCGGCGCTGCTTGCACGTGCGAATGCCGACTTGCTGATCAGGGTCGAGCTGTTCGCCGGATGGTTGTACGCGTAGATGTCCTGCATCGCATTGCCGTCGCTGCCCGGTGACAGATCGCCGGCAGGACTCGCCAGCACAACTGTTTCACCGTCCCAGGACAAACGTACCGAGGTCGGTTCGACGGCACGTGCACTGCCGGTCGATGGTTGACCGTTCAGATGCGTGATCATCTGGTTGCTGCCGCTGTTGAAGTCGAAGACATACAGATTGCTGGCATTCGTCAACGCCGCGAAATAGTTCGCCACGACATTGGTCGCACTGGTTTCGAACACGATGCGGCTGTTTGTCAGGTTCGACGCGGCCACCTGCGCGGCCGCATTGGCGCGCGCGTTGGCGCCGGTCGACGCACGCGAGATCAGCCGGAACGTGTTCGAGTCGCGCTGCCACAACACGACGTCCTTGGTGAGCGCGCCGGTGAAAGCGGGATTCAGATTGCCCGCCGTGGTTTCGAACACGACATTGCTGGTCCAATCGCCGCGCGCAGCGATCGACTGACCGCTCGCCGCGGTGAGGTTCGCGCCGGCGGCGTGCGAAATCAGCGTGATTGCGCCGGTCGCGATTTCATAGCTGAAGACGTCGCTCACGCCATTCGTGTCGGTGCCACCGACAACATGATTCGGATTGCTGCTGTTGAAGATCACGTGGTTGCCATCGATCGCAACGAGCGTTGCGCCACCAGCGCCGCTGGTCGCCAGATTGCCGGCGATGTGCGACACCAGCTTCAACGTGCCGGTCGCGACCTCGTACAGGAAGACGTCTGCGGCATTGTTGCTGTCGCTCTGCCCCGCGACCATGTTCGACGCCGCGCTGGTGAATGCGACGTAGTGGCCAAAGGCGGTGACGATGACCTGGCCGTTGAACGCGTCGACGCCGACGTCGGCGGCTGTGCTCATGCTGCCGGCGGCATGTGTGATCAGCCGGTTGTCACCCACGCCGGGGCGGTACAGGTATAGATCATGTTGCGCATTGGTGTCGGTGACACCGGCTTGCAGATTGGTGCCGGTACACGCGATCACTGCGAACTGGTTGCTTTGATCGAGCGCACGGCCGCGACATTCGCCGTTCGAACGCGTACTGGTTTCCGCCTCGCGCGAGATCAGCAGATTGTTGCCGGTGGCGGGATAGTGCAGGAACGTATTCGCGATATAGCCGGCAGTCTCGCCCGCGATCAGGTGCGGCGCGGTCGAGTCGAACAGCACGCCACCGCTATTGGAGATCGCCTTGACCTGCGAAAAACCGGGCGAGCTCGAGCGCAGCGGGTCGCCCGCCGCGTGCGAGACGAGGCTCATCGAATTCGTCTGTCGATCAAACAGAAATACGTCGACTTCGCTCGCATCGACCTGGCCGACGACGAGATTGCTCGCCTCGCTGTTGAACGCGACATAACGCCCATCGAAGTTGACCTTCGGCGAACCACTGCCCGCATTCGCCGCTTCACCGGGCTGCGTGTGGCTGATCGGGGAATTCAGCCACGACTGCGCCGGTATCGCCGCCGTCCACATCGACATCGCCAGTGCAGCCGCCGCCATCCAGCGCAGATCATTCGTTCGTCGCTCGCTTCGCATGGTCCACCCGTCCTCGATTCGGGCGACCGGTCAACTCACGCGCCAACCCGACTCCAGGTTTCAACGCGCAAGCCAGCCCCCTTCAACCGACCAAGCGCTGTTTGGGGTGGGACAGTGCCAATCGACTGTGGGACGTCTGCATACCCTTCGATAGACGCCAACGCGCTGAAGATGCTGATTCGCGCAGCGGTGGCGTTGAACACATCGGCAAAGGCGACTGCGGGGGCGGCGCGAGTGCGAAAGAAGCCGAAGGGCGATTGAGTTTCGGGAGGGCTGCTGATGGCCGGTCACTTGCCCGCCGTCTTGCAGTGACAGCGCGTCAGCACTGCAGCATCGCGGTGCTATCCGAGCCGCTCCAGTGCAGGATCCGGTAGCCCTGCCGAGTCAGGAACGCTTCGAGTTGTTGGCGGCGGTCGTCGCTCAGATGGGTTCGTTCGTAATTGATCAATCGCGGCCGCAGCCGGTCAATATCTGCGGCATAGATGACCTCGTCGTCGGCGCCCTCGGCGTCGATTTGCAGCACATCGACGTCCGTACCCCAGGACAGCTGCGAGACCAGCGCATGCAGCGTCGTGCAGGGGACGCTGATTTCCTCGATGCATTCTTCGAGCGGCGCATGGATGCGGAAGTTGCCCTCGGCGTGGCGGCGAACATGCGCCAGCGATGACGACGTGAACCCGCTCGGCACGCGGTATGCGGGAGCGTCCTTCAGATACGGCGGATTGTAGGCATTCCACAATGCCGGCTTGACGCGATACAGACGCAGGGCGTCGGTGTTTCCGATCGCGCCGATGTGGACAATCGCGTCCGGATGATCGCGGTAATGCTCGGTCAGGAACGGCACGATCTCGGGCTGGGGTTCGATCAGCAGGATGCGCGTCGCCGCCCGGTTGCGCATGACGAACGCGAAAATCGGGTCATTGATCTTGCCGTCGTTGGCGCCGACCTGGACGATATTCATCCTGCCCTTCGCTGCCAGATAGCCTTCCAGCAAGACATCGAGGAATGTCAGTTTCAATGGCATGGTCCGGATTCCTGGCGTGCGCCGTTGGCCGGCACTCTGGGCTGTTCCCGGACGCGCTCTCGCCGGGGCGTGGATACGTTACCCGATGCGGCCGATCTTGAGATCAGGGCGTGAGCTCGAGGAAGACTTTGCGCCCGATCGGCGCGAGTCGAGCGGCCACTTCGCGATCCAATGCCAGCGCCTCCAGGGCGGCCTGTTTGGCCTTGGCCGGGTCACCATTCGCCGAGGCGATGACGGCGCGCCAGGCCTGGGCTTCGGCACGGGTGCGATGGTCATTGGAGAGATAACGGTCGAGGTTTTCGATCGCGGCGAGAATGCTTGCCTCGGCGGCGGCGAATAGCTTGAGTGCGTATTGCGCCTGTGCGCGGCCGAGCAGCAGGCGACCGCGGCGTTGGTCGTTCAGGCCGGCGGCTTCGTAGTTGTGCAGGGCACGATCGTAGGACGCGAGGGCCTCAAACCATTGCCCCCGCTTCGCATGCAGATGCCCGCGCGACAGTGCGACCGAGCCGACTTCGGCGCTGCTTTCGCCGTACAGATGGCGCTGGTGCGTCTCGGCAAGCTCAAGTTCGCCTGCAGCTTCATCGAGTCGTTCGAGTCGTGTCAGCAGGTTCGCGAGATTGCTATGCACGCGGCCACAGTCGCCGAGCTTCGCCACATTCGCATGTGCCGCGCACATCGCCTTGACGGCTTCGTAGCGCGCAATCGCGTCCTGCGGCTCGGCACTGCGTGCCGCGAACGTCGCTGCGGTCAGTTCCAGCGAGATCAACGCCGCGCTACCGGCAGGATAGATCTGCTTCGCCGCGACGATCGCGCGACCGACTTGTTCCAGCGCGGGTGCAATCGAGCCGCGCGAGAAGCGCATGCCTGCGGCACTCTCGAGCAGACCAACTTCACTGACGCTCGGGCCCCCATGAATCGCATGTACGTCGTCGATGGCCTGATCGATCAGGGCCAGACCGGCGTCCGGTTCACCGGTCTGGAACAGCCCGACTGCAATCGTCGATTCGAGATGGACGAAGTCGATATCACGCGGCAATTGCAGCTGCTGCCAGCGCACGCGCCCACGCTGCAGCACCGGCAGCGCTTCGGCATGGCGACTGAGCAGGGCGAGCGTGCGCGCCGGCAACATTTCCGCGGAAAGGCGTTGCTGGCTGTCCGCCGCGAAGGCGACGACGCCGGCGTCCGCTGCAGCCTGCGCGTGCGCCAAAGCGGCCTCCGGCTCACCGAGTTCGTACGCGACCTCGGTCAGGATCTGCAGTGCCTGGAAACGCACGACGGCATCATCGATCTGGTCGGGCGCGACCTGCGCGCTCAACAACGTGCGTGCCTCGCGGGCGAAACCGCTGCGCAACAGCGACTGCGCCAAGCCGATGGTGATGGTGGCGCGCGCCTGCACGACCTCGGCACCCTGCAGCGGCTTGAGCACGTTCAGCGCTTTGCGGAACTGCGGGTGTGCGCGATCGAAACGACTCAAGGAATCGCTGATGCGCGCGAGCGCATCCCACAGCCGTGCCTGCGTCAACGGCGGCAGGCTCGTATCGCGTTCCAGCGACTGTTGCGCGACATCGAGCAGCTGCATCGGCGACAGTCGCTCGCGTTCCGGCGCGACTTCCTGCGCAGCGTTGAACAAGCCGAGCACATAACGCACAACGGCATTGGCACGTTCGGCTTCGGCGACCGCTTGCGCGCGTGCCTGCTCGGCCTGGGCCGCCTGACGTTGTGCTTCGATGCCTTGCCAGGCGGCCAAGGCGAGACTTGCGAGTACCGCAACGACCAGCGCCGCACTCACACCGACGGCACCACGGTGGCGCAGGATGAACTTCTTGGTGCGATACCAAGTGGACGGCGGATGCGCGAGGACGGGCTCGCCATCGAGAAAACGCTGCAGGTCGTCGGCGAGTTCGCCGGCGTTGCGGTAACGCAGCAGCGGATCAGACTGCAGCGCGCGTTCGAGGATGTTGTCGAGATCGCCGGCGAGGAAGCGTCGCACCGTTGACGGATCCGGGCCGGTCGGTTGTTGCGTGACCAGACGCGAAGGCCGCACTGGCGAATTGCGTTGCGGGCGCACGCCGAGGATCAGCTCGTGCAAGACCACGCCCAGCGCGTACACGTCCAGCGCCGGCGAGTTCGCACCCTTGCGCATCTGCTCGGGCGCGGCGTACTCCGGGGTCATGAACGCGTCGACGGTCTGCGTGTTGAAGTTGTCGGCCTGGAGCAGTTTCGCGACGCCGAAATCGAGCAGCTTGACCATGCCCTCGGCATTGACGAGCACATTGGCCGGTTTGATGTCGCGGTGCACGATCATGGCGCGATGCGCGTGCTCGGCAGCGCGGCAGATGTCGCAGGCGAGGCGCACGCGTTCGCGCAAGGGCGTGTCATGGGCGCGGCAATATTGGGTGATCGGCACGCCGTCGACGTATTCCAGCACCAGATAGGGCAGGCCCTGTTCGGTCGCGCCGCCGTCGATCAGACGCGCGATGTTCGGGTGATCGAGCGCCGCCAGCAATTGCCGCTCACGCCGGAACATGCGCAGGTCGGCAGCCGAGAGCACGCCATGGCGCAGGATCTTGATGGCGACGCGCTGTTCGAAGTCGGCATGTTGGCGCTCGGCCAAGAACACCGTCGCCATGCCGCCGCTGCCGAGTTGGCGCAGCAGTCGATAGCCGGCAATGTTGCGCCCGATCAGCGCTTCTGGAGCCGCGTCTGCCGGCAGGGCTTCGTCGTCCATGGCCAGGAACCATTCGCCGAGCGGACGCACCCACGGGTCGTCTTCGCTGTTGTGCGCCGCCAGCAATTCGCGCACGGCATCGCGCAGTGCCTCGTCCGGGCAGTTTTCTTCCAGCCAGCGCGTGCGTTCGGTCGCCGGCTGCAACAGCGTGGCTTCAAACCAGGTGCGCAAGCTGGGCGAGGTCGGCAGGTTGGGCTTCGGTGCGGTCATGACCTCTCCAGCGCGATTCAGTGCCCGGAGGTGCCATCGCGTAGTTCCCGCAGCAGGAACGCGCGCGCGAATTCCCAGTCGCGAAACACCGTGCGCCGCGAGGTCTCCAGCAGTTCGGCGATGCGGTCGAAAGACTGGCCGCCGAAAAAATGCAGCTCGACGAGCTTCGCGGCGCGCGCATCCACCTGTTCGAGCCGCGTCAGCGCCGAGTCCAGCTCAATCGCCTGAGCCGAGAGCAGGTGGATGTTGTCCTGGATCGATTCGTCGAGTGTCACCCGCTCCTGTTCGCCACCGGCCTTCAGTCGACCTCGGGCGCGCGCATGGTCCACCAGCAGATGCCGCATCGCCTGCGCGGCATAGGCGTAGAACTGCACCGGCTTGTCGAAGCGCAGTTCGCCGCGGCCGGCGATCTGCAGGTACAGCTCGTGCACCAGCTGGGTGGTGTTGGTCGTGTCCGATTCGCCCCGCCGCTGCTTGCGCGCGATCTGCTTCAGGTCCGCATAGAACAGTGCGACGAGTTCATCGACGCTTGACCCTGCAGTGGCGTTGGACACGCGTGTTGCTCCCGCGGAGATGCGCTCCGATCATAGCCGAGCGGCTCTGGCGTCGAGATCGCTTGCAAACCCGAAGATGATCCATACACTGTACAGATGATCAGTTTCGGCTGGGATCCGGCAAAAGCTGCCTCGAACCTCAAGAAGCATGGCGTCTCTTTCGAGGAGGCCCAGTCGGTTTTCTATGATGAATTCGCCGTTCAGTTCTATGACGAGTCGCATTCGTCCAATGAAGACCGCTTCCTCCTGCTCGGCATGAGCAGCGGTGCCCAGCTTCTCCTCGTCTGCCACTGTGAACGCGACAGTGGCAACGGCATTCGAATCATCTCGGCGCGCAAAGCAACGAAACTGGAAAGCGCCTTTTACAGGCAGTGAAAACCATGAAGCCCGAATACGACCTTTCGAAAATGAAGTCTCGCAGGAATCCATATGCGGCCAAGCTCAAGAGGCCGGTGTCGATGCGCTTGTCGGAAGACGTTTTGACCTACTTCAAGGGCATGGCCGTGGAGTCCGGGCTGCCTTACCAAAGCCTGATCAACTTGTACCTGCGTGACTGTGTGATGCGGCATCGCAAGCTGGACATCGCTTGGCCGAGCGCGCGTTGAAGCTGTCCACCTCCGGCGCATCTTTAAAGCACAACGCCGCGCGGTTCAGTCGTCGAGATCGGCAAGCCGTGCAATCAGGTAATCCTCGGCCCAGCTCTCCAGCGACCAGTTGGCGATGAAGCCACAGTGGCCGCCGTGCTCGGTCACATCGAGACGAACATGTGCGGGCAACTGCAGCGACTCGAAGTCGGCGACCGGGATGATCGGGTCGTCCTTCGCCATCAGGATCGCAGCCGGAACGCTCAGGCCGGCGAGGCGGCCTTCGTGGATCGCGTAGCCGTCGAAGTACTCGTCGGTCGTCGCGTAGTCGGTTTCGCGCAGGATCAGGGCCTGCGTCAGGCCACGCATGTCGAGCTTGTATTCCTTGTCGGTCAACGCGTAGCGCTCCGGGAACAACTGCTGCTTGATCTTCAACGAGTTGCGCCATTTGCGCATGAAATAGTCGTGATAGAAACGGCGTCGTTCGAGCGTGTCGAGGATATGCGTGGGCCGGATCGCCGGACAGACCGCGATCGCCTTGGCCAGTGGGATGCCGCGTTCGGGCGCGCGCAGCGCGACGCGCAGCGCAAAGTTGCCGCCGAGCGAAAATCCGGCGATGGCGAGCGGGCGTGTCGCGAACTGTTCGGACACCGCCTTCACTGCGCCGACGACTTCGTCGATGCGGCAGGAATGGAACACTTCCGGATTCAGATGATGGGTGTCGCCGTGATCGCGCAGGTTCAGCCGGAACACGTCAAAGCCCTCCGCCAGCAGGCGCGCACCGACATTGAGCATGTAGCTTGACTGCGCCGACCCTTCCCAGCCGTGCAGCAACACGACAAGACCACGCGCGCTCGGCTGCCGTGCCTGGGTCGCATGGAAGCCCTGCAGGCGCACGCCGTCGCCGCAGTCAAGAATCAACGTGCTGGAGCGTGCTTCCAGATCGCGATGACGGGCACGGAATTTCCAGCGTCGCACCGGGCTTGATGCGAGAAACGATTGCACATGCGGATTGCGAAACCAACCCTTGGGCTGGAATTCAGACGGGGACATCGGCGGATTCGAGATCGGCTTGCGCGATCGGATCGAGATCGTCGGCGGCATCACCATTGCGTGCGCGCAGCGCCGGCGGCGCCTCGAAACCGAGCGCGATGATGATGGCGCGCCGCGCCGCTTCGGCCATGCGCTTGCGACCGGCGGGGTCGAGCGCGATCGCTTCGCCGAAATGCACTTCCGCCGTGGTCGCCGGTTCGCCGAGCAGGCGCAGCACGTTCGGGAAAAACGCTTCCTTGCCACGGAATGCGACCGCCTTCGCGGCCAAGCCATCGCGCACATAACGCAACGCGACCGGCTGGGCCGGCACATTGGCGTCGTAGCAAGTCTGGAAAATGCGCGCGTGGAAGGTGCGCACCTTGTCGACTTCGCCGGTGCCGCCTTCCGGGAACACGCCGACACCAAGCCCGGTTTTGAGCCGCTCGATCATGGTCTGCGACACGCGCGCCAGCGAATCATTGCTGCCGCGCTCGTGATAAATGGTGCCACCGCGACTGGCCACCCAGCCGATCACCGGCCAGCGCGCGATTTCCGCCTTGGCCACGAAACACACCGCGCGTTGCGAATGCAGCAGGCTGATGTCGAGCCAGGAACAATGATTGGCGACGAACAGGGTCGCCTCGCGCCGCGGTGTGCCGACGCGCACCAACTTGAAACCGAAGATGCGCATCAAGCCGCCCTGCCACCAGCGAATCATGCGGTGATCAAGGCGTTCGCCGCTGGCCAAGGTCGCTGCCGCGAGCGGCGGCATCAGGCAGATCAGGGTGATCGGCAAACCGATGGACAGGTGCAAGAGCAGCAGCGGCACGCGCATGAAATAACGCAACGGACGCATCAGGTCGCGCGGAGTTTCTGCGTTGGAAGTCGAAACACTCATCAGCCCCGCATTCTCGCGCAATGTCGCACCATGTAAAGCGAAAGCTAGATTGACCGCGGGGCGATGGAGCGAAAGCTCCAGAGCGGGGGCGACGCGTACGATCTGTTGTCAGTACGATGCGTCGTCGAGCAGACCGATCCAGTCCCGCGCACCGTGCAGCACGCGCAGATCGGCTTCCGCCGCCCGAGTCAGTTCAACGCGAGTCACGCTGGGCCGCCTGCTTGCGCCTAGCCTTCTGCTTCAGCGCCGTGAGGTTGAGGTCTCCGGCGATGCCGCTGTCGATGCCAGCCTGGATCAACGCGCGCAGCTCGTTCAGCTTGCCAACCCGTGCCACCTCGCGCTCCTGGAGCATGCGTAGCCCGTCGCGCACGACTTCACTCGCGTTGCCATAACGACCTGACTCCACCTGATGGCGGATGAAGTCCTCAAGTTGCTGTGGAATTGCGACGCTCATGCCCATGGTTGGCTCCCGCAGTTGGGCCAATAAATACCAACAAATGCGATGAAGTGCATGAATCAGGTGGCTCGCGGGTCGGCCAACATGTTCACGCGCTGCACCCTCACGCAAATCCGCTAAAGTCCCGACAGCACAAGGTCGAGCGCATCCGTGGCGCCGCCGTGGAGGCATCAGCAATGAAGCTGCAGTCCCTCTTTGCCGTCTTGCTGATGAGCATGCTCGGTATGGCCGCGTTGCCAACAAGCGCCGCCGAACCGGTGCGGCTGGCATCCCTCGAATGGGAACCTTATGTCGGACCGAAGTTGCGGCAGCAGGGCTATGTCTCGGCGCTGATCCGCGCGGCCTTCGAAGCCGAGGGCGTAGGCGTCAAGATCGAGTTCTATCCGTGGGCGCGGGCGCTGCATCTGGCGCGTTCCGGCGAGGTCGACGGCCTGATGCCCGAGTACTACAACGCCAGCCGCGAAGCCGACTTCGCGTTCTCCGAGGGCTTTCCCGGCGGGCCCCTGGTCCTGTACAAGCGCAAGGCCGATGCGATCGCGTTTGCCGCTGACCCGCAGCAGCAAGCCGAGGTCGCGCTGCGCGCGCTCAAGGCCTATCGCATCGGCGTGGTGCGCGGTTACCTGAACACGCCGGCCTTCGATGCCGCCGATTATCTGATCAAGGAAGAAGCGAGCGACGACGCAACGAACCTGCGCAAGCTGGCATTCGGGCGCATCGACCTCGCGGTGATCGACGGCCCGGTCGCCGCACATCTGATCCGAACGCGTTATCCGGCTTACGCGGACAAGCTGGTAGCGATGCAGCCGCCGCTCGCGGAAATGCCGCTGTACATCGCGTTTTCGCGCAAATCACCGCGTATGGCCGAGGTGCTGGCGAGCTTCAATCGCGGGTTGCAGAAACTGGCCGCGGACGGACGTTTGCAGGCCTTGCGACAGCGCTATCTGCTCAACGCAGACGCCGCGCATTGATCGGGATTGCGGCGGCCGCGATCGCCGACATGCGTTGCAGGTACTCGGTGAATGCGGCCGCCGGCAGAGGCCGCTTGAGCAGGAAACCCTGCACCAGATCGCACCGGTTGGCTTCGAGAAAATCGAGCTGGGCCATGTCCTCGACGCCTTCCGCGACGACTTCCAGATCGAGACTGTGGCCGAGGTTGATGATCGCCTTGACGATCTGCGCATCGTCGGGGTCGTGCATCAGATCGCGGATGAAGCTGAGATCGATCTTGAGCTGATCGATCGGCAGGCGTTTCAGGTAGGTCAGGCTGGCGTGGCCGGTGCCAAAATCGTCGACACTGATACGCACGCCCGAGCTGCGCAGCCGTTCCAGCGTGCCGATCGCCTGTTCGATGTTCTCGATGATCGCGGTCTCGGTGATTTCGATTTCCAGCAGCGAAGGCGGCAGGCGCGCGGCGGAGAGCGCCGCCTCGACCACGAATTCGAAACCGCGTTCGCGCAGCTGCAGTGGCGAGACATTGACGGCGATGCGCAGTGGTTTCTCGCGCAGTCGCTGCCAGTGCGCCGCCTGGCGACAGGCTTCGTGCAACACCCACTCACCCAGCATCAGGATCTGCCCGCCGCTTTCAGCGAGCGGAATGAACTGCGCAGGCGGGACGTCGCCGAGCACAGGATGGTGCCAGCGCGCGAGCGCTTCCACGGCGACGATCTGGCCACCATCGGCGGCGACGATCGGCTGATATTCGATGCTGATTTCGTCCTGCTGCAGCGCCACGCGCAGATCGCGCGCCAGCCGCTTGCGTGCCTGCAGTTCCTTGTCCTGTTCGGCCTGATAGAACTGGCAGGACTCGAGTGGCTGCTTCTTGGCAATCGCGAGCGCGCGCTCGGCGTTCTGCACCAGTTGCTCGGCGCTCTGCGCGTCGTCCGGAAAGACGGCGATGCCGATCTTCAACTGCAGCATGACGTCGTTGCTGCCGACCGTGAACGGTGTCGCGTGCGCCACCAACAGGCGATCGGCCAATGCGGCCGCGCGTTCGCGGGCTTGCGGTGCGACCAGCAGCAAGGCGAAGCGGTCGTCTGCCAGACGCGCCGTCAGCGCGCTGTCGTCGGCGCCGATGGCCTGCAGACGCTGCGCCAGTTCGCGCAATACGCCATCGCCAAACGCGTTGCCGAATTGCGCATTGATGTCGCGGAACTCGCGCACATCGGCGATCAGCAGGGCCATCTGCGTGCCGGTTGCCGGCGTCCCGGTGGTCGGCGCCGCGATCGCATGCATCGCGCGCAGCAGCAGCATGCAGCGGTTGGCGATGCCGGTGAGGCTATCGAAATGTTCCAGATAATTGGCGCGTGTTTCCGCCTCGGCGCGGTGAGAGCGGTTTTCTCGAATCGCACCGAGCAGCCGATTGACCGCCTGCGCCCATTGCCCGAGTTCATCGCGAAGGTGTCGTGGCGGTGCGTCCAGATGCAGCGATTCCGGCGCATTCGGATCAAAGCTCGCGAGCGTATGCGCCATGCGCGCGAGTGGTCGCGTCAGGAACAGATGGAAGACCGCGAGCAGCATCAACGCCAGCAGACCGGCACGCACCAGACCGGTGACGACCACCATCGCCGCACGCTCCAGAAAGGCGCGACCGGGCGGGTAGGTGTCGAGCTGCAGCATCAGCGTGCCGACCGGGTCACCAGACAGTCCAACCAGATCCATACGGTAGTCGCGACGGTCACCGAACAGGGCCGTGGTGACGAATCGGAATGAACCGTCCAGCGGCGCGCTTGAATTCTCGGCCAGCACCTCATCATCGCCGACCGTCAATTTCGCGCTCACCACCCCGTCGAATTGCGACAGGCCATCGAGCACGCGCTGCGCCAGACGATCATCGATGTTGTAGGCAGCCTCGCTCGCCGGCTCGCGCATCATGGCGAGCAGATGCCGCACGCTGCGATCGATTTGGGCGCTCTGCGAACGCGAATCGAACAGGATTTGGCCGAGGCTGAGCACCACGCCGACGGCGCAGGCCAGGATCAACGCGATAACCATCAGACGCCAGCTCAGGCGGTCACGGCGGGGCAGGTCGAGTACGCGCTCTGGCGGCATGCACACCTCGTGGTCGCGCCGGCCACCGGGCAGGGCGGATAGGCTCGCGCATTCTAGACCGCAAAAACAGCCGATGCGAAGGCTGCGCGGCGCTCAATCGTCGTCGAGCCAGCGCGCAAGATCGTTGCAGTGTTCTTCCCACCAGCGCGCTTCCGCGACAAACGGGAAGGCGCGCGGGAAGGCGGGGTCGGCGTAGCGGGCGGCGATCCAGCCGGCGTGGTGAATCTGGCGCATGATGCGCAGCGGCTCGATCAGGGCCAGCTCGGCGTAGTCGAGATCGCGAAACTCGCCATAACCTTCGAGCAGGGCGTGGCGTTGCGCGCCGCCGCCGCTCATCAGCATCCACAGGTCCTGGATTGCAGGGCCCATCGCGGCGTCGTCGAGATCGACAAAATGCGGGCCATGATCGGTCCACAGCACATTGCCGGGATGGCAGTCGCCGTGCAGACGGATGGCGCGCGCCTGCGTGGCGTCGAACACGGCGTCGAGGCGTTGCCCGATCTGTTCAATCAGGCCGCGATAGCGCGTTTCCAGCGCCCCCGGCAGCAGCTTGGACGCCAGCACATGCGCGGCGCCGCCATGGACGCGCGAACGCACATCGACCACGCCACGCTCGCCGAAGCGGCGTTGCGCACCGACGTTGTGGATACGCGCGATCAGCCGCCCCAACCACTCGGCGACATCGAGACCCTCCAACTCCGGCGCGCGCCCGCCGCGACGCGGGAACAGCGCGATGCGTTGGCCATCGAATTCGAGCAGGGAATCGCCGTCGATCATCAGCGGTGCGACGACCGGCAATTCGGCCTCGTCCAGTTCGAAAGCGAAGGCGTGCTCCTCGCGGATCGCGGCATCGCTCCAGCGCCCGGGGCGATAGAACTTCGCGATCAGGGGCGCCGCGTCCTCGATGCCGACCTGATACACGCGGTTCTCGAAACTGTTCAGGGCGAGCAAGCGACCGTCGGGCTCGAATCCGAGTGCGGCCACGGCATCCAGAACGACATCCGGCGACAAGTCCGCGAATGGCGTCGCATTCATCGCGGCGTGATCACCGCGAGCGTCAACCGCGAGACGCAGATCAGCGCGCCGTCGGCATCTTCGATGCGCGTCTCCCAGACCTG
Organism: Lysobacterales bacterium; assembly: GCA_043753835.1. GTDB lineage: Bacteria > Pseudomonadota > Gammaproteobacteria > Xanthomonadales > Ahniellaceae > JADKHK01. The sequence continues at coordinate 193,229 of JAYUVY010000001.1, forward strand.
GGTGCTGCGACCAACATGAAGGGCGCGTGTTGTGCCGATGACTTCGCCGCTGCGCATCGCTTTCAGATGATTGGCATTGATCTCGACGCCGACGCAGTACGAGGCTTCGTCAGCCAGACACAGCCAGCCGGCGAGCGAGCCGAGTGTCTCCGCGAGCGCCACCGAGGCGCCGCCATGCAGCAGCCCGAACGGTTGCTTGGTTCGACCATCGACGGGCAGGGTGCCGCGCACGAAATCGGCACCGACTTCGCTGATGCGGATGCCGAGCGCCTGCGACAGCGTGCCCGCGGACTGCGCATTGAGCAGTTCGACCGATACCTGTTTCTTGAATAGACTCATGGCGCAAGCTCCGTCAGCCAGTCATGCGGTTTCAGATAATCCGTCAGACGCGCTTCGGCGCTGCCCGGCTCGGGGGTGTAGCCGTATTCCCAGCGCGCCAGCGGCGGCATCGACATCAGGATCGATTCGGTGCGCCCGCCCGACTGCAGCCCGAACAGGGTGCCGCGGTCGAACACCAGGTTGAACTCGACATAGCGTCCGCGCCGATACAGCTGGAACTGGCGTTCGCGTTCACTGTGCGCATCATCGCGGCGGCGCGCGACGATCGGCATGTAAGCAGTGAGAAACGCATCGCCAACCGCGCGCGTCAGCGCGAAACTGGTGGCGAAGTCGAAGCGGTTCAGATCGTCGAAGAACAGGCCACCGACGCCGCGCGTCTCCTGGCGATGCTTGAGCAAGAAATAGCGGTCGCACCAGGTTTTGAACTCGGGATAGAGCTCGGCACCGAACGGCGCGACGGCGTCATGCGCGACCTGATGCCAATGACGGACGTCGGCGTCGACCGGATAGAACGGGGTCAGATCGAAACCGCCGCCGAACCACCAGACTGGATTGTCGCCGCGCGTCGCGAAGATGCGCACATTCATGTGTGTGGTCGGGATATGCGGATTGCGAGGATGGAACACCAGCGACACGCCCATCGCCTGCCACGCCTGCCCCGCGAGTTCCGGACGATGCGCGGTCGCACTCGCCGGCATCTGCGTGCCTTCGACGTGGGAAAAACCGATGCCGGCCTGCTCGAACACGCCGCCGTCTTGCAGGATGCGGGTGCGCCCGCCGCCGCCCTCAGTGCGGGTCCATGCGTCTTCGCGAAAAACGGCAGCACCGTCGATCGCCTCGATCTCGGCGCAGATACGATCCTGCAGGCCCATGAGCCAGGTTCGGACTTGATCGAGGTCAGGTGCGGTGTGCGCCATGCAGGAGTTCCAGAATCTGGTGGCTGTTCGAAGCGGCTAAGATAGTCGCCCTGATCCTTTTACGCGATGCGCGAGCGTCGCCACACCGGTTGATGACGCGCCTAGATTCCCCCATTGCAGCCTTCGGCCTGTGCCCGCAGGCGCGAATCGCCGATGTCGACGCCCACGCCTTGGCGCACGTGCTCGCCGGTCGCGCCAATGGCAAGTTTCCCGAAGCCTTCGTGCTGCCGCTGCGCGACCTGGTCGGCAGTTCGCGCATCGAATTCTGGTCGACGGCTGATGCGCCGACGCGCGAATCGCACGCGCATTTCACCCTGCATCACACCGGTGACGTGCTGTTCGGCGAGCTGCGCATCGATGAACAGGACGATCTTGCGCAGGCCACCGAGCACGCCTACGGCCTGATGCTGGGGCACAGCCATCGCCTCGGGTTTCCGCATCTGCTGCGCGTCTGGCACTACTTCGGCGCGATCAATGCCGGTGCTGACGATGCCGAGCGTTACCGGCAATTTTGCATCGGGCGTGCGCGCGTGATCAACACGCGTCCCGAGGAAGGTTATGCCGCGGCAACCGCGATCGGCGTGCCATCACCGCCCGACCAACTCGTCGTGCAATGGATCGCGGCGCGTGTCCCCGGCATCGCCATCGAGAATCCGCGGCAAGTCCCGGCGTTCGATTATCCGCGCGACTACGGCCCGGTCGCGCCCGGCTTTTCGCGCGCCATGCTGTTGCCGGGCGCACGGCCGCTACTGCTGATTTCGGGGACCGCGAGCATTGTCGGTCATGCTTCGCAGCACGACGACACCACGACCCAGCTCGACGAGATCTTCGCGAACATCGAAGCCCTGGTGCATGAGGCTGAAACCCAGGTCAAAGCCCGCGCCGACTTCGCCAATGACGCGTTGTTGCGCGTCTACCTGCGCGACCCGTCCGAAGCGAAACAGGTGCGCGCGTACCTGCTTGAACGCCTCGGCGCCAACGCCTGCTTCATGCTGCTGCACGGCGACGTCTGCCGCGAAGATCTGCGCGTCGAAATCGAAGCGGCGTTGCCGCTGCGGCATGCGCTGGGGTGAGCGCGCTTGCGTCCTTGACAAATTTCGATGAAGCGCCGGCGCCGAAAGCGCCAGCGCAGATACGCCGACCCATGGGCGCTACTGGTCCATGGGCAGATTTTCGGCCGGAAGAAATTCAACGAGTCCCTTTTGCGCGATGGTCTTTTCCACGTCGTCGATGCGGGTGGGCACGAATGCGCTGAGGTTCTCCACGCCGTCGGCGGTCACCACCGCCACATCTTCGATGCGGATGTACAGGCGTTCGTCATGGAGCCAGATCATCGGGTCGATGGTAAAGACCATCCCTTCCCTCAGCTTCACGCCGCGCACCGTGCCAACGTCATGGACCGTCATGCCCACGGCATGCTGAAAATGACCGCGGAACTTGAGTCCGTCGCGAACTGCCTTCTCATGTGAGTCGCGGGCGAAGGTCTTGCCTTCCAGATATCGCTGCATGTCTTGCGCCGCGCGATCCAGGACCTCGTCCGAGGTCACGCCGGGCTTGATGTAGCGGAACAACGCATCGCGGTAAGCCACGACGAACTCGTAGAGCGCCGCCTGACCGGCACTGAACTTGCCGCCCACCGGCCAGATTCGGGTGACGTCGCTGGAGTAATACTTGTAGTCGGGGGCGTAGTCCATCAACACCAGGTCGCCATCGACGAGTCGATCCGTCTTGTGGAAATAATGCCCCATGTAGGCGTTGCTGCCGCCGCCAATGATGGCCGGATACGAGTCACCCATGGCGCCGTTCAGCGTAAAGACGTACTTGGCGGCAGCACCGAGTTGGTACTCATAGATCCCGGGCGCCGTGGAACGCATGGCCTCGATGATGCCGAGGCCGGCAATCCGGGTCGACTCGCGGATCAGGGCAATCTCCTGCTTGCTCTTGATCAGGCGCAGTCCATCCAGGATGGGTGACAGGTCCCTGATCTGAAACGCGGGAAAGCGGGATAGAAGCTTCTCGACGAACGCGGCCTCGCGAGACGTTGATGTCGCCCAAGGATCCGCGGCCGCTGTCGCCTGCTTGTCCAGCAATTCGTCGCGGCTGTCGTTGCCGCTTTCTGCCGGGCTCAGTTCGGTATACAGCTCTGGGGCAGGCGGTCTGAGCAGCCCAGAGGCCGCAAGGTCGCCGGCCAGAAACTCGATGCCCTTGACGTCGTCGATGGCCGTCAGCGTTTTCACCAGGTCCGCATCTTCCGCAGACAGCACTTTGCCTTGGTTGCTTTCCTTGCTGGGCTGTCGGTGCGGCAGATACAGCGTCGACTGCTTGTTCTTCCCGTTGAGCAGCAGGTAGGCATGTGGCGACTCAACGCCAGTGAGATAGTAGAAAGAGTTGGACTGCCGAAAGACGCTGACGCCCGGTGCAAGCGCCGCGCCTTGCACCAGCGCGATGGATTGGCTTCCGATGGCGTCGATGACTTTGGCCCGTCGCTCTGTGAATTCAGTCGTCGAGAACTCGGACTGGTGGTAATGCCGGGTTTGGGCAAATGACGGCGGGCACGCCAGCACGCACAGCATCATCAGTCGGGCAGAAATCGGATTCATCGCGTCGTTCTCGGTGGTGGTCACTGGTCCGGCATCGATCCCCGTTGCAAGCAGACGCAGGCCAAGGGTCGGGTGCGAACGATGTTCCTCGCATGAACCAGTGTAGTCGACGAAATGCTTGTCCAGACGGCAATGCCCATCTGCACGCCGACGGCCGTGAACCGCGCGGTTACGGCAAGCTGCGAAGTTGAAGCGGCGTTGCCGATGCGGGCAGTGCCGCGCTAGCGGGACTGTCATTGCACGGGATTCGTGTGTACGATCAGTCGCATTCATACACATAAGGTGTTGCGATGCGCACCAATATCGAAATTGAAGATTCGCTCATGGCCGAGGTGCTCAAGGCGACCGGCCTCAAGACCAAGCGCGAAGCGGTGGAGCTTGGCCTCAAGACGCTGGTTCAACTCAAGAAGCAGGGCGCGATCAAGGGATTCAGGGGCAGGCTCACCTGGGAAGGCAGCTTGAACGAGATGAGATCTGCGAAGTGATCGTGGTCGATTCCAGCGTCTGGATCGACTATTTCAACGGCGTCGCTTCTCCCTCGACCGACCGCCTGGATGCGCTGCTCGGGGCCGAACCTGTGGCGATCGGCGACCTGATTCTGGCCGAAGTTCTGCAAGGCTTCAGAAGCGACGCCGACTACCGGACGGCCAAGACGCTGTTCGCGTCAATGCCTGTGCTTGAAATGCTCGGTGCAACGAACGCCATCAAGGCTGCGGAGAATTTCCGCGCCCTTCGCAAGAAAGGCATCACGATTCGCAAGACCGCCGACGTCATCATTGCGACCGCCTGCATCGAAGCCAACGTCCCGCTACTTTTTCAAGACAAGGACTTCCTGCCATTTGTCGATCACATGGGCTTGCGCGCGGCACTCAGGCGGACCTAGCAGACGCGCAATTCTGTGTTGACGCCTAAACGCGGTGCAACTGGACTGCCCACCAGCCGGTAATGCCCATCTGCAAGGCGAAAGCGGTGAACCGCGCCGTCACCGCCCAGTCAGCGGTCTTTGCTCGCGCGGCGTTGCCAGTGTCGCGGGTCTCGCGCGTGATGGAGAACCGCGATGACGCTGACATATTCCGGCCGGACGATATAGAAGGCGCCATAGGGGAATTTGTGGAGCATCGTTGATGTCGGCAAGCGCGCTCGCCCGGAAGATGACCCGACGGTTCAAGCGCCGCTCAAGACGCGGCGCTGAACCTCTGCCCAAGGCACGCCTTCCGTAGGGTCGGTTTCAAACTCCGCGACGCGACGATCAAGCTCAGTCGACTGCCAAGGTTGCAAGTCAAGGTCTTTGGATTCAAAAGCGACGCTGTCCCAGATCGCCTCAACGATCTGGAGGCGTTCTTGCAGGGGCAACTCCAAGACGGAAGCAAGGTCGATAGTGTTCATGGTCTCAAGATACTCCAGCGCTGCTTTGGTCGCCAATGAGAGACCTGGCATTCACACGCCATGCAATTTGACCGCCCACCAGACGGTGATGCCCATCTGCACGGCGAAGGCAGTGAACCGCGCCGTCACCGCGAACGGCGAGGTCGAGGCCAGATGGATCGTCGATTGCACAATGCGCGCCGCGAGCAATACGTAAGCCAGCGGATCGGTGACATGCGCCTTGCCCGCAACAACGGCGAGCAGCATGAAGCCGCCGAACAACACCAATCCCTCAAGGCAGTTGGCATGTGCCCGCGCCAGCCGTTGCATGAACGGCGACAGCCCGGCGTTGTCCGGCGTGAACCCGTTGGCCGGAACTTCCTTCGTCAACACCAGCTTGCTGCGGATGACTTCCATCAGCACCAGCAGAAACAGCGTCCAGGAAAGAAACCCGAGCAAGGCCAGCAGGGTGGTGGACATGGTGTGTGGACTCCTTCATGGGAAAACGTATGCAGAGATGGGCGCGGGCATTACATCGTCTGATCGACGTGCCCAGCCGGATCTCGCTAGACGGGCGCTACCAGCGGAAACCGCTCCGGGTCCTCGATCGATTCAACTGAGACATCGACGTCGAGTTGCGGCCAGTAAAGGTGTCGAGCATGCGGCCACTGCACTTCCTGTACGGCCGAAACGGTCGCATCACGAAACCACGGAAAATGCGCGAATGACATGAAAAGCTCGCGCTCGCCCAGCATGAGCCAAAGGCCATGCTTCGAGATGTGTGTGACTTCAGCTTCCGAAGTGCTGCTGCCACGCGGTACGGATGCGATGCTCATGGCTTTTCACTAGTTCTTCAGTCTGGGAGGTGTTTCTTGAGAGGCAGCCGCCCTTCCTATGGGGGAAGCGGCACCGCAATGACAGCACTTGGAAAGCCAAACATTGCCGATACCGATGGGGCCGTGAATGAAGAAGAGCTTACGGCAGTTGGGGCAATGAAATCTGACGAGCGACAATCCGATAACCATCCAGATGGCGAGCCAAGAGAAAGCGACTACGAGACTGACCCAATTGGGAAGACCGAGAAATCGCGCAGCTACGGTCGTTAGCAGACCAGCCGGAAGATAGAGCAGCAAGCCCGCCCACAAAAGACGCTTCCGTAACTGGTACGCGCGCCACATAGTTACTGCTTCGGCGGAGTGCTCAGAAACCATATGCCGCATAACGAGGCTGCAAAAAAGGTGGCCCCAATCTTGCTCTGATGAATGCGGCTGGGCAAGGATTGCTGATGGCCCGCTACCGTTTGTAGACATGAGACGCGGTTGTCGCCGATGGATCTGGCTACTGCGGTGCATCATCGTTCGGCGCGTCGGCGTCGGACACGGAAATGCGCCCTACCGCACCAAAAACTTCACCAGCGCATCCGCGACGCGCTTGTACGGCGGGCGCAGCAGGAAGTCGAAGCCGGTGAAGCGGGACTGGTAGACGATCGGCAGCAGTTTGCTGAAGGTAAGGAACCCTTCGTGGCCGTGGTAATGGCCCATGCCGCTCGGGCCCACACCGCCGAAGGGGATGTCGCTGGCGGCGAATTGCAGCAGGGCGTCGTTGACGGTGACGCCGCCGGCGATGCAGCGGGTGAGGATGCGTTCGACGTTGGCGCGGTCGTAGTCGAAGACGTACAGCGCCAGCGGCCGGTCGTGCGTGTTGATGTAGGCGATCACTTCGTCGATTTGGTCGTAGCTGATGATCGGCAGGATCGGCCCGAAGATTTCGTCTTGCATCACCTTTGCGTCGTCACCGGCTTCGAGCACGATGGTTGGCGGCAGCAGACGTTCGGCTTCGGCGCGGGTCGCATCGACCGTGAGCAGCGACTGCACGCTCAGGCCACGCGCGGCGGCATCGTCGAGATATCCGCGCAGGCGGCGGTATTGCGCGGCGTTGATGATGCGGGTGTAGTCGGTGAAGGCTTGGTCGCCGGGGAAGCGCTTGCCAATGTCGGCGCGCAGGGCGTCGATGAAGGCGTCGCGTTTGGCGCGCGGCACGAACACGTAGTCGGGCGCGATGCAGGTCTGGCCGCCGTTGAACAACTTGCCGGTGGCAATGCGCGCGACTGCGAGCTCAATTGGAAAGTCGTCACCGATAATCGTTGGCGATTTGCCGCCGAGTTCGAGCGTGACCGGCGTCAGATTCGCCGCGGCCGCGGCCATGATCTTGCGGCCGACTGCGGTCGAGCCAGTGAACAGCAGATGGTCGAACGGCAGCGCGGCGAATGCGGCAGCAACATCCGGGCCACCAAGCGCGACTGCGACCTGCGTGTCCGGAAACACCGCGCGCAGCAGATCGGCGAGGAAGGCGCTGCTGCGCGGCGTGTGTTCGCTCGGCTTCAGGAAGACCGAATTGCCGGCGGCGATCGCGGTCGCGAGCGGCACCAGGGCCAGATTGATCGGGTAATTCCACGGTGCCATCACCCCGACCACGCCAAGCGGCATCGGCCGCACCTCGGCGCGCGCCGGCAACATCAGCCAACCCGGAGAGCGCGACTGCGGTCGCATCCACGACTTCAGGTTCGCGAGCAGCTGGTCGATGGTCTTGAGCACGGTCCAGCCGTCCGAAATCGTCGATTCGTGGCGCGAGCGGTGACCGAAGTCGGCCATCAGCGCGTCATTCATCGCTACGAGCCGCGACTTGAACTCGGCGCGCAGGCGCTTCAGGTCATCGCGCCGCTGCGCATAGTCCGGCGGCGGCTGATTTTGGCGCGCGGCCTTGAGCTTGGCGAGTGCATCGGCCAGCGTTTGCGGCGTGGTGGTCGGCACCGGTTGCAGTTGCGCGTTCATGAGTCACCTCGATCAATGGGCGAAGTTTACGCCGCGGCGCGTGACAGCGCCGTAAGATCGCGGCTTTCCCTAAAGCCAAGGAAGTGTGATGCCGATCCGTCCCTATCAAGGCCAGTTGCCGCGCCTCGGCCAGCGCGTGTATGTCGACCAGGGCGCGCAGCTGATCGGCGACGTCGAACTCGGCGACGACGTCTCGCTGTGGCCGGGGGTGGTCGTGCGCGGCGACGTCAACTACATCCGTATCGGCGCGCGCAGCAATATCCAGGACGGCAGCATCATCCACGTCAGCCACGAAGGCCCGTTCACGCGCCCCGGCGGCTACCCGACCATCATCGGCGCCGACGTCACGATTGGCCATGCTGCCGTGGTGCACGCCTGTGTAATCGAAGACGCCTGCCTGATCGGCATGCACGCCACCGTGCTCGACGGCGCCGTCATCAAGAAGCACGGCTTCGTCGGCGCCGGCGCCGTCATCCCGCCCGGCAAGATCGTCGGAGAATGCGAGCTTTGGCTAGGCAACCCGGCCAAGCGCGTGCGTGTGCTCAGCGATCGCGATGTCGAGGCGCTGTACTACTCGGCCACGCATTACGTGAAATTGAAGGACCGCTATCTGGCCAGCGGGGATTGAGAAGATCGCAGGATGAAGCCCATTGCGTGCTGTCGTCACAGCGCGTAAGGCACCACCACCTGCAACGCCCCACCACTGCGAAAGTCCCGCGTATTGCGGGTCACCAAGGTAAGCGCGTGATGCATCGCTACTGCCGCTTGCAATGCATCCGGCAATTTCCAGCGTTCGCTGCGACGCAGGCGCGCGGCGAGATCGGCGATCTCGGTCGTGATCGGCAGCGCCGGGAACACATCGAGCAGCTCAAGCGCCAGCGTCGCATGCGCGTCGTCGAATCCGGCCAACACCTCGGCGCGGGTGATCACCGACAACGCGCAGGCGCTGCCGTGTTCAGCGAGGTAGCCGGTGGCGGCTTCAATGCCGTTGAAGTGATCGATGACAATCACCGAATCCAGCAGAAATTTCACCGTTCGCGATCCCATTCGTCGCGCAGACGCTGTTGCCATGCCAAGGCGTCGCCCTGTCGCCATAGTCCGGCGGTGTTGGCGAGTGCTTCCGCGAGCGCCGGTCGACCACGGGCTTGTTCACGCAGACGAAAGCTGTGCACGGCCTGACGGACCAGTTCGGTCATCGGCAGGCGACGCTGACGGGCTTCAAGGTCCAGCCACGCCTTGTCGTCGGCATCCAGATTGATGAGGGTTTTGGTCATGGCGCGAAGATATCACATGAGGTTCAACTCGATATCTATCTACGTCGATACGGCGACGCCATGCGCGAAATGGAAACATCAGGATGGTGCGGGTGGTGATTGAGATGACGCTTTTGTTTCGCATTGTGGCGGTGTAAAACACGGCATCTGCAGCAGTGCGCAATTCGTCGGTGGTCATCGGATCAGGGCAGCGACGGGCGCCTTGTTCCAGGACGAATTCAGGCAGAGCCCGTGGGGACTCCACCACACGAAAGGTACTGCCCATGAACCCGAAGAAGAATCAGCGCGCGCGACTGTCCATGCTGGCCGTCGCGATCTCGTTGGCGATGCCGGTCATCGCCCAGGACGCCGCGAAGAAGGAAGAAGAAAGCAAGTCGCTCGAGGAAGTGATCGTCGTCGGTTCGCGTGCGCGAGGACACACGGCGACCGAGACCCTGGCCCCGGTTGATCTGATCAGCCGTGAGCAGCTCGACTCCACCGGTGCGCTGGAAATCGGCAAGATCCTGCAGACCCTCGAACCGTCCTTCAATTTCTCCACGACCTTCATCTCCGACGGCACCGACATCATCCGTCCGGCGACCCTGCGTGCGCTCGGTCCCGACCAGGTGCTGGTGCTCGTCAACGGCAAGCGCCGCCACCAGCAGGCGCTGGTGAATGTGCAGCAAACGATCGGTCGTGGTTCCGCCGGCACTGACATCAATGCGATTCCGCTGTCGGCCATTTCCCGCATCGAAGTGTTGCGTGATGGCGCCGCCGCGCAATACGGATCGGACGCGATCGCCGGCGTGATCAACATCATCCTCAAGAACAACACCGACGACTCCCGCGCCTCGGTGCAGCTCGGCCAGACGTATGAAGGCGATGGCGAGAATTTCCACGGCGGACTGAACACCGGTTGGGCTTTCGGCGACGGTGGCTTCGTCAATCTGACCGCCGAGTATCGCGATCGCGGCGAAACCAATCGCGCCGGCCCCGATCTGCTGCGCGTCGATCCACCGCGCGTCACCCAGCGCATCGGCGACGCCGATGCCAAGGACAAATATCTGTGGCTGAACTCCGGCATCGACGCGGGCGATGGCGAGCTCTATGCCTTCGGCGGCTGGTCCGAGCGCGAGGGTGATTCCTCCGGCTTCTTCCGCCGTGCCGGCGACGGCCGTACCGTGCCGACCCTGTACCCGGAAGGCTTCCTGCCGAACATCATCACCACCGTGCAGGACGCTTCGTTCGCGGCAGGATTCAGGGGTCCGGTCAACGATGCCTGGTCGTTTGATGCATCGGCGAGCTGGGGTCGCAACCGCTTCGATTTCCACGAGCGCGGCTCGGTCAACGTCAGCTGGTACTACGAACCGCGTCCCGGCGGCGGCATCTTTGCCGAGTCGCCGACCGAAGCCGACACCGGTTCACTGATCCAGGATCAGACCACCTTGAACCTCGACTTCACTGGCGCCGTCGACGGCTTCGGTGGCAATTCGCTGTTCCTCGCCAGTGGGCTTGAATATCGCCGCGAAAACTACGAAGTGGTCGCCGGCGATCCGGTGTCCTGGATGTATGGCCGCACCAACAATCCGGCCGTCGTGATCCTGAATCAGAATGGCGGTACCGCCGCGGCCGGCATCCAGGGTTTCCCCGGCTTCCAGCCGAGTACCGAAGTCGACGAGGGTCGTCACAGCTATGCGATCTACGGCGACATGGAAGCTCCGGTCAATGACCAGTTCACGCTCGGCGCTGCGCTGCGTTATGAAGACTTCTCGGACTTCGGCAGCACCACGATCGGCAAGCTCTCCGGCCGTTTCGAGGTGACCGACACCTTTGCGTTCCGCGGCAATGTTTCGACCGGCTTCCGTGCGCCCGGCATCCAGCAAGCGTTGTTCAGTCAGGTCTCGACCAACCTGAACTCGGCCGGTGTGCTTACCGATACGCTGACCGCACGTCAGGATTCAGCGGTCACACGCGCGCTCGGCATCAGCCCGCTCAAGGAAGAGGAATCGGTCAACGCCAGCATCGGCTTCACCGCCCAGCTGACCGACGAATTCTCGCTGACCATGGACGTGTTCCAGATCGACATCGACGACCGCATCGTGTTCTCGGGTGAAGTGGTGCCGGAAGCGGCCGCAGGTTGCAACGCGACCAACTCGAATTGCCCGATCCGCGCGATTCTCGATCCGTTCCGCGTTGGCCAGGCGCAGTTCTTCACCAATGCCATCGACACCGAGACACGCGGCATCGACGTGGTCGCCGACTACACCACCGAACTTGCGAATGGTGACGGCCTGACTCTGACGGCGCTGTTCCATTTCAACGAAACTGAAGTGAAGGCGCGGCACTCGCCGTCGGCGATCATTCCGGCCGACGTGCTGTTCCCGCGCGCCCAGGTCACCCTGGTCGAAGAAGGTCAACCGGGTGCGCATCATGTGCTCGGCATGAACTGGACGCATGACGACTGGAACGTCGACCTGCGCACCAACTATTTCGGTTCGGTCGCGGGTGAAGGCTTTACCGGCGTCAAGCAAAAATGGGGCGGTGAATGGCTCGCTGACCTGACCGTGAGTTATCGCTTCAACGAAGCCTTCAAGCTCACCGCAGGCGGTACCAACATTTTCGACCAGTACCCGGACAAATGGGATGACCTCGGTGGACCGGCCAACAACCCGTTCCCGGCACTCGGCTTCATCTATGGCTGGGAAACCGTGCCCTTCGGCATCAACGGCGGCTATTACTTCGTGCGCGCCGATTTCGGTTTCTGATCGTTTGATTCATCGCGAAACAGAAAAACGGGCGGCGTGAGTCGCCCGTTTTTTTGGCCCTCAACAGCACACGTGGCGGTTCGGGCCAATCCTATCGTTCGCAGTCGCCATTCTCGATGATCGGAACGAGCCGGACGCGCGCCTCTCCATCCGCAACGATCACGTCTTCGCCCGAGAGCGCCAGTTCAATCAACTCTTCGATATGCAGTTGCGCTTCGTCCAACGAAAACTGGGGCATCTTCGCCATCCGTTCGTTTCGTGGCGCGTAGGTTACCGCGCAACACATCGTCAATTCGGTTGAGCATATTCAGCCTCCGGCACACCATCCCACGCCGAGCAGCGGCACCGTCGCGCAACTCGGCCCGCCATCACGACCACGACCGGCAAACCGCGCCTCGAACCTGCCCGCAGCAGACGCCAGCGTAGTCAACGGCATCAACGTCACCTTCGCGCGCCGCGTCCAGCATGAATGCTGGCCCGCGAGCATGCCGCTGTTGATGTAAACGAAACGTCCGCCGCGCGGACCTTGCACATGTTCGCCGCGTAGATCGAAAGTGCCGTCCGGCAACGTGCGCAAGTTCACGTCGAACAGGAAACGCAGACTCACATCCGCCGCAATCTGGATTTGCTCAAGTTCGGCGCGGCCGCGTTGCAATGCATAGGCAACACCGCGGACGGGCTGCTCGACGATGATCGTCAAATTCAGCGTCGGTCGATCCGCAGACTTGGCCGAGGCGGTCGCCATCGCTCACCGATTCAACCGCTGCTCGATCAGCGTCGCGACGACCGAAGGATCCGCGAGGGTCGAAATATCGCCGAGTTGGTCGTGTTCGTTCGCGGCGATCTTGCGCAGGATGCGGCGCATGATCTTGCCGCTGCGGGTTTTCGGCAGGCCGGGCGCCCATTGCAGCAAGTCGGGGCTCGCGATCGGGCCGATATCGGTGCGGACGTGCTGGCGCAGTTCGGCGCGCAGGGCGTCGGTCGATTCGATGCCGGCTTTCAGGGTGACGTAGGCGTAAATGCCTTGGCCCTTGATGTCGTGCGGATAACCGACGACGGCGGCTTCGGCGACCGCCGTATGTCCGACCAGCGCACTCTCGACTTCGGCGGTACCGAGGCGATGACCACTGACATTGATCACGTCGTCGACGCGGCCGGTGATCCACCAGTCGCCATCGGCATCGCGACGCGCGCCGTCGCCGGTGAAATAGCGGCCGGGATAGGTCTTGAAATAGGTGTCGATGAAGCGCTGGTGATCGCCGTAGACGCTGCGCATCATGCCCGGCCACGAATGACGCAAGACCAGATTGCCGGAGCCTTCGCCGACGATCTCCGCGCCTTCTGCGTCGACAATTTCCGGAAAGATGCCGGGCAAAGGTTCGGTCGCGGAACCCGGTTTCAGCGTCGTCGCGGCCGGTAGCGGCGAGATCAAAATGCCGCCGGTCTCGGTCTGCCACCAGGTGTCGACGACCGGACAACGCGCCGATCCGACAACGCGGTGATACCAGAGCCAAGCCTCGGGATTGATCGGTTCGCCGACCGTGCCGAGCAAGCGCAGGCTGGCGCGTGAGCGCGACTGCACAGGCGCCTCGCCTTCGCGCATCAGCGCGCGAATCGCGGTCGGTGCGGTGTAGAAAATGCTGACCTGATGGCGATCGACGACGTCCCACAATCGACCCGCATCCGGAAAGTTGGGTACGCCCTCGAACATCACGCTGGTCGCGCCGTTGGCCAGCGGCCCGTAGACGACGTAGCTGTGGCCGGTCACCCAGCCGACATCGGCGGTGCAGAAGAACACGTCGCTTTCGCGCAGATCGAACACGCGTCGATGCGTGCTGCTCGCATAGACCAGATAGCCGCCGCTGGTGTGCAACACGCCTTTCGGCTTCCCAGTCGAGCCCGAGGTGTAAAGGATGAACAGCGGGTCTTCCGCATTCATGCGCTCGGCCGGTGCGACCACGTCTTGGCCGGCGGTCATCTCGTGCCACCAGCGATCGCGCGGTGACTGCATCGAGATCGCCGCCGCGGTGTGTCGCACCACGAGCACGGTTTCGACGCAGGCGCACTCGCGCTTTGCGACCGCGATATCGACATTCGCCTTCAGCGCGATGTGCTTGCCGCCGCGCAGACCTTCGTCCGCGGTGATCACGAGCTTGCTCTGGCAGTCGGCAATGCGCCCGGCCAGCGCCTCGGCCGAAAAGCCGCCGAACACCACCGAATGCACCGCGCCAACGCGTGCGCAGGCGAGCATCGCGATCGCCGCTTCCGGAATCATCGGCAGGTAGATGCTGACGCGATCGCCCTTGCGGATGCCGAGTGCGCGCAGCGCGTTCGCCGCGCGCCCGACGCGTTCGAACAGTTCGCGATAACTGATGCGCTGCGCCGGTACTTGCGGATCATCCGGCTCGAAGATGATCGCGGTCTTGTCGCCTCTGGTGGCGAGGTGGCGATCAAGGCAGTTCACGGCGACATTCAATTCGCCATCGGCATACCAGCGGATGTGGAAATCTTCGAGCGCAAAACTGACGTCTTCGCTGACGGTAGGTGCGCGCAGCCATTCGATCGCGGTTGCCTCACGCGTCCAGAACTGCGCGCGGTCCTGTGCCGCTACGGCGCGATCTTGCGTTGCCTGGTCAGGACGGATGCTGTCGGCATCGGCGAAGCCGGCCATCGGTGCAAATGACAGCGGTGTGGTCATGGTCGCGGTTTACTCGTCGGCGTCATCAAGCTTGGGGACATTCGCCGCCTTGCGCTTTTCCGCCGCGCGCCGCATCAACTCGATTTCCTGCGGCGACGGAATAAACGCTTCGCGCTGACGCCCGGCCTCGACCTTGGCCTGGGCGAAGCCGAGAACCGACAAGAATGAGAACACGACGATGCCCAGAATGGAAAAGCCCATCAGGCCGGGCGAATTGGTCATGAACGCGATCAACAGGCATAGCAGGGACAGGGCCGCGAAAATGAATCGCATGACGACTCCGAAGCTGGAACAGGACCGGCAAAGTGTCGCATGCCACGCGTCCCGGATCAGCCCTCCGGATCAGTTGTCCGCTGCGGCTGTGCCCGCCTGGATCAGCGCCGCAAGGTGCGCGGCCAGCAAGCTCGCCATCTGCGTCAGTACGCGTACGTGGCGGTCGCTGTAGTAGTCGATGCGCGAATGCTCGCTGTCTAGCACGCCGAGCAACACGCCCTCGTGCAGCAGCGGAATGGCGAGTTCCGACAGGCGCACGTCGTCGTCCATGACATAGCGCTTATCGACGCGCGTGTCATTGATGCGGATTGTGCAGCGCGCCTGCGCACACGCGCCCACGACGCCCTGCCCGATGCGCAAGGTGATCGCATGCTCGATCACGTTCGGTGCCTTCAATTTCGGGCCGTAGGCGGCGACCTGGGTCAGCATGTCGCCGCGTTCGTTGAGCAGATAGACGATGCAGTCTTCGAGTCCGAGTGCGGCAATGGCTTCGGAACTGATCGCCCAGGCGGCGGCGCGTGCGGTCGTCGCCTTGCGCAACAACACAATCAGCCGGGCCAAGGCGGCTTCGGCTGCGCCATCGAGATCACGTGGGGTCTGGGCGGTCATGGTGCCAACCATAGCGGGGCCAGGCCGGTTCGATCCAGCGACGCCATTTCGCTGGCGTACTTCGTTCGTACAGTTGATGCGGGTCAAGGTCGAGGGGCGCCAAGGCTTTAAGCTTGACGCTGTCCATCCATTCGGAGCAGCACATGACGCTTGCAACACCCGTCTGGGGCCGCACGGCCCGCAGCTTGCACTGGCTTATGGCGGCGGTGCTGATCCTGCAATGGAGCGCTGGCGAATGGGACGACCTGCTCGGCGCGCGTTTCCATTTTTCGCTCGGCGTGCTCGTGCTGCTGCTCGCGCTGTTCCGTCTGGCCTGGCGACTGACCCACAATGCGCCAGCGCTTGGGCGCACACCGACCTTGCCGGATCGCCTCGCCGGACTCGTCCACTTCCTGTTCTACGTCGCAATGGTCGCGATGCCGATCACCGGCATCCTCTGGCGCGAGGCGCGCGGCAAGGTCATCGACGTCTTCGGCCTGTTCTCGCTGCCGCAATTCATCGAACCCAGCAAGGCACTGGCCAAGCAGATGCGTGACCTGCACGAACTCGGCGCAACGATCTTCCTGGTGCTGTTCGCCCTGCACCTGATCGGCGTGCTGAAACGCATCCTGATCGACAAGGACAACACCCTGAAGCGCATGCTCGGTTGAAGCGTTTGCGGCTGACCAAGACCCGTCGCCCCAACCGTTGACGCGCTCGACTTCCGGGCTTCAGACTCCCGGCATATTCCGACGATCCCGCGCGGTAGGTGGTTAATGTCTGAGCACTTCGTAAACCGATACGTCATCAGGCTCGGGCACTGCGGCCTCGGCGGTACGGCCTACGAGGTTCATGCCAA
The DNA here is from genome assembly GCA_043753835.1 of Lysobacterales bacterium. GTDB lineage: Bacteria > Pseudomonadota > Gammaproteobacteria > Xanthomonadales > Ahniellaceae > JADKHK01. Next base: position 209,717 of record JAYUVY010000001.1, read on the forward strand.
GCCCGAAGACCTTGCAGTGCTCGCCACGAGTCTGCTTGCTCGGGTTGAGGAGTTCGGCGAGGGCAAGACGCCGATGCAGGGGCTCATGACGAGAGAAGGCATCGAGCCGCGTCCGGGCGACTCGATTTACCTCATGAGCGAGTATGTGACCCTGTCCAAGATGCGCACAGACCGCATGTGCATCTCCTTTCATGCCGCCAGTTCTCTTGATGAAGACCACATTATGGAAGCCACCGGAGCTTCAGTTGGAAGAACCTGGAGGATTCTTGCGAAAGCGTTGTGGGTCATCGTCCTTCCGGTAGTCGGCGCCGTTTTCTGTCTGCACAGTGCACTCGTACTCCTTGGACGAATGTTCGCCAACGGCACACTGTGGTAGCTACCCAGTCGCCCGCATCAAGCGTTGTCGCCACAGGGTTCGCGCCATCCACAGCAGTGCGGTGAGCATGATCACGCTGCCGAAAAAGAAGGCGCTGCGGGCGAGGGTCAGGTGGCTGTCGAGTAGGCCGGTCATGGTCAGCAGGTTGCCCCAGTCGTGTGATTCCTCGCCGCCACCGCCGACGAGCGGCAGGCCGCGCGTGTAGGCGTCGGCGATGTAGGGCGAGAGGTCGAGCAGGCTTTGGCCGCTCCACCACAACATGACGCTGGCGGCGAAGGTGTCGCGGTACTTGAGCAGGAAGGCGACGAGAAAGGTCCACGGCCACAGCACCTGGAACAGGCTGCCGCCGAGGATCGTCATGAACTCACCGAAGGGCGAGAAGAAGATGTGCCCGAACTCGTGGAAGGCGAGGTTGATGTTGTGCATGAACGAGCCGCCGATCACTTCCCAGTCGAGTCCGTGGAAGATGAAGTACAGCGTCCACAGCGCGAGCGCGATACCGCAGGCCAGGCGCGCATAGAGCGCAACTTCATCGACGCGCTCCGGCGGTTCGGTGATCCAGTCGAGAAAGGCTTGCCGCTCGACTACTGGTTCGGACTCGGACTCGGCCGAGGCGACACTCGCCGCCGCGGCGCGCACATACACCACGCCGCAGCGCGGACAAATGCCGGCATGCACATGGGTGTCGGTCGCCAGTCGCTGGTAGGCGCAGGTTGGACAGATCGGCATCGCGAAGTACCTCCAGTTTCATTGCGGCACCGGCAAGGATCGATTTCCGGGTTCAAATTGACATTAAGGGGCTCCTTATCTCAATTTGACCCGGTCAATTTGACATAAGCGATGGGTTTATCTCAAATTGGTCGCCTTCCCGGAGGCCAAACATGGACTTGAACGACTTCAGCGCCGGCCGAACTGAACAACGGTTCCAGTATCGGAGCTTCCTGCCCGAGGCCATCAATCTCGAGTGGACCTGTTCCGACCCAAAGACTCAGACCATGCTCGAGGAGGCAAGCCGCCTGCTTGGCGAGCTGAGCACTTATTCGCAAATCGTGCCCGACGTCGAGTTCTTCATTCGCATGCACCTGACCAAGGAAGCCACGACGTCAAGCCGGATCGAAGGCACACAGACCAACATGGAGGAAGCGCTGGTCGACGTGCGCGATATCGATCCGGAACGGCGCGACGACTGGCAAAAAGTCCACAACTACATCGAGGCAATCAAGTTCGCGATTGCAAAGCTCGATGAGCTGCCCCTGTCGAACCGGATGCTGCGTGATGCCCATGGTGTTCTGATGAGCGGAGTGCGCGGCAAGCACAAACAGCCCGGAGAATTTCGCACCAGCCAGAACTGGATTGGCCCCAGTTTGAAGCATGCCGTCTTCGTGCCGCCGCACCACGAACATGTGCCGGCGCTGATGGGTGATCTTGAGCTGTTCATGCACAATGAGGCCATCCATGTGCCGCATCTGCTGCGCATCGCGCTGATCCATTATCAGTTCGAAACCATCCATCCATTCAATGACGGCAACGGTCGACTGGGACGGCTGCTGATTGTGTTGTATCTGGTGAATTTCAAACTGCTGGCGAAGCCTGCGCTGTACCTGTCGGACTTCTTCGAACGCAACAAGGGCGAGTATTACGACCAGCTGATGGCCGTGCGAACAACCGGCAAGGTGCTCGGCTGGATACGCTTCTTTCTGGCCGGTGTCATCGAGACGGCGATGTTGTCGATCCAGGTATTCAAGGACATCGTCGCGCTCAAGGAGCGCATCGAGCGCACCAAGCTGCCGATCTTCCATGCACGCCGGCAAACGAATGCGCAGTCGCTAATGCGACATCTCTACCAGTCGCCGGTGGTCGGAGTCGGCCAAGTGGCCGAGTTCCTTGCCGTGACCACGAATACCGCCAACGCGCTCATCACCGATTTCGTACGCCACGGCATCTTGCGTCAAATTTCTACTGGCCAGCGCAACCGGTTGTTTGTCTTCGATGAATACGTTGCGCTGTTCGGGCAAAAACCGCCGGAAGACTGATCCGCGCCACCAGTCTGCGCGTCAGCCACAGTGATACGACGTCACCATCGCCGCCTCGTTCTTCGATCCCAGAAACACCGACACGCGTTCGTGCAGTCCACGCAGGGAAACGATGCTTCGATGCCGTCAGTCCGCGTTCGGCAACACGAAGCCGCGGCGGCCGACGGCGACGTCCATGGTTGCGCAGGTGCCGAGTGGGGCTTGTTTGCCGCGGGTCTGCATCAACTGTTCGCGCTGCAGGCGCAACTTTGCGACCGGGTCGTCTTCGAAGCTGTCGGTGAAGACGAAAACGTTCGGTCCAAGCGCGCCGAGCATGGACTGGTGTGCGTTCTGCTGCGTGGGTCCGCATTGGCATTCCTGGAACGGCTGGCACGCCCCCTGGGTGCCGATAACGGCGAGCACATCGGTGTAGCGCTTGAAGCCGCAGCCGGTCAGGTAAGTCATGCTGTCCGGGCAGTGCATCTCATGCGACAGACCAAAGCTGTGTGCGATTTCGTGGGTCGCTGTCCAGCACAGGTCGAGCAGATTGTTCGGATCCAGATTCGCAAAGGTGAACGTGATCGAATTGTTGATCACGCCGCAGGTGAACGGCGACACGCCGGCGACGCCGTTCGAAAACCCGAGTTGGGTCGGTGTGCCGGCGATCATCGCTTCGTGGTGCGGCGTCACGCTGCCGGGATCGATGTCGGTCACGTCGACGTAATACGGTGCCATCACGTCCTTCACGCACAGCATGAAGGCGGCCCAGGTTTCGTCGGTACCCGAGTACGCCGCGAGCGTTCCCTGGGCGATCGACGAAAAATTGTTGCGCGAATCATTGACGTTTTGGCGCGACACCACGCAACCGCTCGGCTTGCAGTTGTTGAGGTAGATCACGGTGCGCGACGGCGGCGTGCCGTCGTTGCGGCGCAGGGCGGCATCGATGCCGCTGGTGGTCGTCGCGGCCGTGACGGCGACCGCATGGCCAGCGGTGACGTCGCAGTTGCCCAGTGTGCAAGGCTGGTCGTCGTACAACTCGGCATCGAACTGGGCATGCGTGAAGCGCAGGAAATAGTTGCCGGCGGCGAGGCCGGACAGCAGGTACTGGCCATTTCTGCCGGTCTGCACCGAGCGGATCTCGCCGCCGCTCGCGGCATGCGCGTGCACCACCACTTGTTCGACGCCGATGCCGAGCCCGTGTTCAAACACGCGCCCGGAAATCGCACCAACCCGTTGCAAATCGAAATCGATGCCGTCGCTGCTGGCGCCGAGCGTGGTCGCGATCGCGGTGCCGCCATCGAGTTCGCAGTTGTTGAACACGCAAGGCAAGTCATCGAACAGTTCCCCGACATAGTCGCTGGCCTCGACGATGGCGTAGTGACCATCAGCCGCGAGTCCGTTCAGTGCGTAGGCGCCAACGGCATCGGTGGTCGCGGTCGTGATCGGTGCGCCGCGCGCCACATGTTTCGCCGGCGCATGTGCATATACCGACAGCGTCGCGCCGGGCAAGGCCGCACCGTTCGTTGTGACGGTGCCGCTGATACGCGCGCCGACGTCGAGCACGAAGTCCGGACCGCTGAGACTCTGCCCCTTGGCGATGACGATGGCGTTGCCGGCGGAAAAGTCGCAACTGAAGTGCGCGCAAGGCAATCCCGGATTCAGTTCGGAGAGGCAGGCTTGATCGGACGCGGGCCCGCATTCGTTGCTTGCTGCCGCGACGTAAATGGTGCCGCCGCCGAATATCTCGATCGTCGCTGAACCGGCGGCGACGCTGGTTTCGGTCACCGCGCCGAGCGGCTCGCCATTGCGCCGATACCCGATGACGCCATTGATCGCCGCCGCCGTCGCCGCGCTGTTCAGGCCGAGTGTCAGCGTCGCGATCGGCGCGAGTGCGAAGTCGATGCCGGTCTGCGTCGCACCCGACGCCAGTTCGAATGTTGTCGGCGTGCCGACGCAACTGCCGAAGCGGCATTGCACTTCCGGATAACGTTCATCCAGCAACGGATCAGGCGCGCCACTGGTCGCGATCACATACGCCCCGGCCGGCGCGCTGAGCGTGTAACTGCCGTCCGCTGCGCTCGTTGTGCTCGCGGCAACCGACTGATTTGCATCGATCGCGTTGATCGTGATGCCAGCGAGCGGGGCGTTGCCGGAAGCGCTGCGCACGACACCGGAGACCGTTGCCGGTGGCGCCTGCGGCGTCAGCGTAAAGTGGATACCGGTCTGGCTGCCGACGCTATCGACCGTGATGATCGTCGCACCCGCGGTGCCGCCATCGCAGCATGGCAACTCCTGATACAGCTCGCTGGCGTAGCCGTTTTTCGCGGCAACGACGAAATAGCTGCCGGCCGGCACATCGATCACGTAGCCGCCACCGCCGTCGCTCGGCGCAAAGAACTGACCTCCGCCAAGATCTGTGGGTAATGCGACGACGCTCGCCGACTGCAACGCACTGCCATTGGCACTGCTGGTGACCGTGCCTTCGATCGTTCCGGCCATCGCACTCGCGGCCAAAGCCGCGACCACGGTAGCGAACACGCAGCGCCAAGCCCGACGAATCAGAATGCTAGACATCGACTCACTCCAGAAACGACGGGCGCGAGTCTACTCCCCGCCCGCATTGCGACTACTGACGAAGGACAGGGAAATGTCCAACCTGCTTCGCATCAGGCCTGGTGATACGACGTCACCAGCGCCACCTCGTTCTTCGATCCCAGAAACACCGGTACGCGTTCGTGCAGCCCGCGCGGCTGGCGTTCCATGATGCGGTCGTGGCCGTCGGTGGCGGTGCCGCCGGCTTGTTCGACAATGAACGCCATCGGGTTCGCCTCGTACATCAGGCGCAGGCGGCCGCCCTTGTCGCGGCACTTGGCGTCGATGGGATACATGAAGATGCCGCCGCGGGTGAGGATGCGGTGCACGTCGGCGACCATCGATGCGACCCAGCGCATGTTGAAATCCTTGCCGCGCGGGCCGGTCTTGCCGGCAACGAGTTCGCCGACATAACGCCGCACCGGGGCTTTCCAGTGGCGCTGGTTGGACATGTTGATCGCGAACTCGGCGGTGTCCTCGGGGATACGCACATGCGTCTCGGTCAGCACGAAGCTGCCCTGTTCGCGATCGAGCGTGAACATGTGCGTGCCGTCGCCGACGGTCAGCACCAGCACCGTCGCCGGGCCGTAGATGGTGTATCCGGCGGCGACCTGGGTGGTGCCCGGTTGCAGGAAGTCTTCGGCCTTCGGATCGCTGACACCTTCCGGCGCCTTCAGCACCGAGAAGATGGTGCCGACCGAAACGTTCACGTCGATGTTCGAGGAGCCGTCGAGCGGATCGAACACCAGCAGGTATTCGCCCTTCGGATAGCGGTGCGGGATCGGATGCGGATGCTGCCGAGCACGCCGCCGAGCGCACCCTTGTTGATCTGCGTCGCGATCGTCTTGCAGGCGCGCGCGACGACTTCGATCAGCAGGCGCAGGTCGGGCTTGATCATCCCCTTGTCGCGCTGTTCCTCGATCAGATAACGGGTCAGGGAAATCGATTGGGCGGGTCGGGTCATGGCGAAGGGTCCGGAAAGGTGGCGCATTGTCCATGCATCAAAGCTGGGCTGCGAGCCGGTGCTGGCAGCTGCTAGCGTTTGGCCATGCGCCAAAATTCGTTGACGCCACTGCTGGTGTTTTTGCTGAGCCTGCTCGTCGGCGCGCGCAGTGTTGCCGCCGTTGCGCCGCCAATCGATCATCAGGCTTATATCTGGCAGCGCGTCTGGACCGATGAACTGGCAACAGCGACGCGGGCCATGGCCGCCGATTTCGCGGGCTATCGGGTGCTGATCGCAGAAGCCGAGGACGAAGCGGTGCACGCCTTCGCCGTCGACTGGTCGGCACTGGCCGCAGCGCGACGCCCAGTTGTCCTCGTGTTGCGCATTCCCGGTGCACAGCCGGCATTTTCCGTGCCGGTATTGCTGGCGGTGATCAACGATGCGCGAGCGCAAGCACAGGCCGCTGGTGTCGATGTGCGCGGCGTCGAGATCGACCACGACTGCGCCCGTGCGCGACTGCCCGCCTACGCCGAGCAATTGCGGGCCTTGCGCGGCGCATTGCCACGCGAACTGGCGTTGTCGATCACTGCCTTGCCCGACTGGTTGCACGGCGATGCGTTGCTCGACGTGCTCGCTGCCGTCGACAGCAGCGTGCTGCAGGTACACGCGGTTGCGAAGCCGGGCGCGGGACTGTTCGACGCCGCGCAGGCACTGCGCTGGACGCGAGCTTTCGCGCGAGTGACGCCAACGCCATTCCGCGTCGCGCTGCCGGCTTATTCAACGCGCGTCACGCAGGCTGGGGACGGTCGCATCCTCGCAATCGAGAGCGATGCCGCGACGATGCCGGTGTTCGATGAAGACGCGCGCGAACTCGTGGTTGATCCGCGACGTGTTGCCGTCGTGTTGCGGCGCCTGCGCGAGACGCCGCCCGCACGTTTCACCGGCATCGTCTGGTTCCGGCTGCCGCTGGCTTCAGATCGGCGAGCCTGGTCGGCCGCGACATTGCGCGCGCTGGTTGCGGCCACGGACGTGTCCTTGCCCGTTGCCGCCGAACGAGTACGTATCGGTGATGGCGCGAACTTCGATGTTGTGCTGCGCAACCGCCAGCGCATCGACGTGCTGGCACCACGGACGGTCAGCGTGCCCGCCGATTGCCGCAGCGGCGACGGCGTGGCCGGTTACCGCTTCGATGCCGACCAGGCGCGCTTCGATACAGATGCACCGCCGTTGTTGAAGCCGGGCACCGCGCGCACGATCGGTTGGGTCCAGTGTGCGGGGCGCACGGTACCCTGACGCGCCGGAATCGCTAGTCGACTCACTCGTCAGTTTCGTCACTCTCATCGGCAGCATCTTCGTCGGCAGACTCGTCGTCGACGCTGTCTTCGGTATCGGCGTCCGTCTCATCGTCGGCAGCGTCATCACCCGCGCCGTCTTCATCAGCCTCTTCCTCTTCTTCGTCCGCAATCGTGTCGACCTCGTCGTCACCTTCGATTGCATCCGGCACGTCTACGGAATCAAGCTCGTCGTCGATCGCTTCCGTTTCGGCATCTTCCGGCATCGAAATTGGCGCTGGCAGCGCTGGCGGCGCCGGGGGTGCGGCGGCGGGATTTGCCGCTGGTGCCGGTGCTGGAACTGGTGGCCTGTTTAAACCACCTCCACCGCCCCCACGGGCTCCACCGCCTCCACCGGCTCCAAATCCACCTCCGCCACGCGCCGGGGTGGGCGTGCCGCGGCTCTCACGGGGTTCAGCCTTCTTGACCACGATCGTATTGCCGTCAAAATCCGAGCCGTCCAGCGCGTCGATGGCCGCTCGCGCTTGACCGTCGTTGGGCATCTCGACGAAGCCGTAACCCTTGGATCTTCCGGTTTCGCGATCCGTGATGACATTGGCACTGGAGACCTCCCCGAACTGCTCGAAGGCTTCCCGCAGAGCGTCCGACGACGTACTGAAGTTCAGCTTGGCGACAAAAATATTTGCGGCCGACGCTGGCAAGGCCATCGCCAGCAGCGTCAGCACGGCGAACACGCCGGACTTCAGGCGATTGCGGTACGAACGAGGGTTCGACATGGAATGGGCTCCGCTCAGGCAGGCACGAGGTGCCGGGTGCGTCGAGACTAGCCGAGGATGCCGGCTACGCGCGCTTCAATTCAAACGCACCGCCATTGCTGAAACCGCGCGAGTCGCGCAGGATGGGCCGGTCCACTGTCCGGGTAGCGTCGCACCATGTTGCACCGAAATCGTTTGTCGATCGCACTGTTCGCGGCGCTGGCTGCCACCGCGGCCTCCGCCTGCGGCCCGGACTTTCCAAACGAACTCACCGCCGATCGCGCACGCACGCTGGCGCATCTGCCCGAGGCCGCATTCGCGGTCGAAGTCTCGCGTCTGTTGCCGAACACCGATTCGCGCTGGTTGCCAATGGAAAGCGGCGACTACTGGGATCCGGTCGCGGCCTTGCAAGCGCAACGTGAAGCCGCGGAAGAGGCCGACCTGTCGGTGGACGAGCGCGCGGCGGTGGCCGCCATGCGTTCCGCGTCCGACGCTGCCGCCGCATACGAAGCGGATGCGGCGCTGAGCGTGGACCTGCGCGCCTATGTCGCTGGCGCGGTCGCTTATCGCAACGCCGACTACGCCACTGCGCGCGACTACTTCCAGGCCAGTATCAGTGCCGACAGCACGCCGCAGGCGCGGCGCGCGGTCTGGGCGCAATACATGCTCGGAGATGCCTTTGCGCGCCTCGGCGAGCCCGACGCCGCGGCCGCAAGTTATCTCGCCACGCGCGAACGCGTCAGCGCCGGCGCACCCGATCCGCTTGGGCTGGCGGTGGCGAGTCTCGGGCAGGAAGCGTTGTTGCACACCGAATCCGCGCCGCTGAGCGCGCTGGCGTTGTACGTCGAGCAGGCGGCGAGCGGTTCGGTGTCGGGCGCCAATTCCGTGTTGTTTCTGGCGCGACGCATGTTTGCCGATCCGGCGACCTTGTCCATCTGGATCGAAGATCCTTTGGCCCGTCGCGTCGCTGTCGCTTATGCGTTTTCGCGTGCGGGCGAACTGTCGGTCGACGAGCCGGCATTGCAGGACGCAGACATGGGTACGGGCGACGCCTATCGGGTTGGTGAGGCGTCAGTGATCGCGCGCCTGCTCGATGCCATCGAACAACTGCCGGACGCCGAAGTGCACGGCGTCGACCGGCTGGCCGCAGTGGCCTATCGCGCCGGCCGCTTCGGTCTCGCCGCGCGTCTGGTCGCCAAGGATCGTTCGCCCTTGTCGGCTTGGGTACGCGCCAAGCTGGCGCTGCGCAGCGGTGATCGCGACGGCGCGGCCGCGGCTTATGCGGAAGCAGCGAAAGCCTTCCCGCCCGATGAAAATTGGTTGAGCGTCGACTCGAGCACCGGCATGGCCGGCGACATGCGCCCGCAATGCCAGGTCAATGCCGAGCGCGGTGTACTGGCACTGGCACGCGGCGCCTACGTCGACGCCATGGACGCGCTGTACGCGGCCGGCCCGAACTACTGGATGGACGCCCAATACGTTGCCGAGCGCGTGCTCACGATCAATGAACTCGTCGCCTTCGTCGACCAGATACCTGCACCGGTATCCACGAGCGAAGGTGATCCCGACAGCGGCGAAGCCAATGAAGTCCAAGACCAACGCAGCATGCTCGGCGAACTGCTCGCGAGACGACTGATGCGCGCCGGCCGCTTTGACGACGCGGCGCGTTACTTCGTTGTTAATGGCCATCGCACGCAGGCTGTGGCATACGCCGAAGCCATCAAGTCGGCGCGCAATGGCTGGTTTCCATTCGACCGAGTCGGTCGTGCCGAAGCGTGGTTCAAGGCGGCGCAAATCGCACGCGAGCACGGCATGCAAATCCTTGGCATGGAAGGCCAGCCCGACTTCAAGGTCTGGGACGGCAGCTATGGCCGCGACCCCGGTCACTACGACGCCGAGTACAACTGGATTCCCGAACCTCCGACCGACATCACGCTCAGCGGCGAGTTCATCGGCGCGGATGAACCGGCGCGTCTCGCGGCTTCGGTGCCTGCGCATCTGTCGCGTTTCCACTATCGCCAGATCGCTGCCGATCACGCCATGCAAGCGGCGAATTTCGTGCCGGCACGATCGCAGGCCTTTGCAGCGATGTTGTGCAGCGGCACCCGCTGGCTGATCAATCGCGAACCCGATGCGGCGCAGGTGCTGTATCGGCGCTATGTCGCGGAAGGCGCGCTGGTGCCGTTCGGTGCGACCTTCGGTGCCGTGTGTGCAGCACCCGAGTTCGATCGTGCCCGCGACCGCGCCGGCTTCGAACGCTGGCGTGCGATCAAGTCGACAGTGCGCAGCTACGGTGGTTATGCCGCAGCGGGCATCGCATTGTTGATCGGTGGGCTGTGGTGGCGCCGAAGCAAGCGCCCGCAAAGAAGCTGACCTGATTTTGTGGGAGCGACGCGAGAGCATCGCGGCTTCCGCCGCTCCTACATTCCACGTTGAAGCATCACGGAGGAATGTAGGAGCGGCGGAAGCCGCGATGCACTGGCGCGATCCTCTGGCAACAATCAATTCAGCCGCTTGCCATCGACGCGATGGGCTTCCAGCGCGCCGAGCAGACCGGGAATGATCTCGAGGATTTCCATGCGTCGTGCCAGCGTGATCGCGGGTGAATTCTCGGGTTCGCTGCCGATCATCATCAGTTCGTCGATCTGGTCGAGATCGTCACCGAGGCCGTCGATGCGGTCGCACATCTCGTCCCAGCTTTCCGGCGCCAGATCCATCGCGATCGAGAAGCCCATCGACCAGGCGAGGCCGAGGAATTCGTCGGTGCGTTCCGGGTCCATCTCGTCGAGGTCCATCGCCGCGGCAATCAGCGGCATGCACTCTTCCTCGCGATCGGCCGCGGCCGCGGTGACGCGCGTACTGATGTCTTCCCAGAGCGCGAGCACGAGTTCGGTCTGCGCTTCGCGTTCGGCCGCGTCGCGGAATTCGAAGCCTTCGCCCCAGATCGGCGGCAGCCACTGTTCCGGTGGAATTTCAGTGGCGCAGACGCGCAGTGCGGCGAGATAGCCGTCGAGCATCTCGACGCTGAAAAAACCACTCGTGTCTTCGCAGCGGTCTTGCAAGAACTGGTCGAGCGCGTCGATGTCCTGTTCGCTGATCGTGCTCATGGCCTGCTCCTGGATTCGGGCGCGCATTGTGATGGGGCTGCCATGCCAAAGCCAGCGCGCCAGCATTGCGCCGCATTGCCGACGCAAGTTGAACGCAATGTCGCAATCGTCGCGGCCATAATGCGGGCACTCCTGGGGTGAGACGGTATGGATGCGAAGCAATCGATCGGACGACGCGTGCTGACGACACTGGGCGCAGGCTGGCATTGGCTCGCGCGCGTGCTGCGATCGCTGGTCGGCGAATGGGACTACGAAGCACCAACTTGGCTGCAACGCTCGCGTCAGGCAGTGGTCACGAATCCGCGCCGCACCATCAAGGTTCTGATCCTCATTGCCGCCGTCGCCGCGTTCACCTGGTGGTGGACGCATCGCCCGCAGCCCTACACGCCGCCCTTGGCGACGTTTTCGTTCGAGACACCGGGCCTGACCGACTACGCGAACACGCCGCCGAAGGTCACGCCTTTAAACATTACCTTCGACCAGTCGGTGGCACCGCTCAAGGCGCTCGATGGCCCGGCGCGCAACATCGACTTGAAGCCGCAGCTCGACGGCGCCTGGAAATGGCTGAGCGACCGCGAACTGCAGTTCACCCCGGCGCAGGACTGGCCGGTCGCGACCGCCTATCACGTGCGCTTCAACCGCAAATTCACCTTCGCGCCGCAGGCCCAGCTGCAGCAATACGAATTCGATTTCGAGACAGCGCCCTTCGTGCTGACCGTGGCGTCCCAGGAGTTCTATCAGGACCCGATCGACCCGGCCTTGAAGAAGGCGGTGTTCCAGCTGCAGGCGACGCATCCGATCGATGCCGGCACCTTTGAAAGTCGCGTCAAGCTGACCATGCGCGACACGGTTTCGCAGGAGCTGGCGCCGCCGACCTTTGTGGCCAGCTACGACGAGAAACGTCTGCAGATCACCCTGCAATCCTCGGCGCTGACCCTGCCGGACAACGGCGGCCATGTGCAATTGGCGGTCGCCGCAGGGACGCAGTCGATGCTCGGCGGCAACGGCATGGCCGACCCGCTGAGCGCGGCCGTCAACCTGCCGGCGCGATTCAGCCTGGCGGTATCCGGTGCCAGCAGCTTCATCGTCGACAACGCCGCCGGCACGCCCGAACAGATGCTGCTGATCGAAATGAACCAGGACGTGCGCGACCAGGATGTCGCCGATGCGCTGGAGGCTGTGCTGCTGCCGCGCCTGCATCCGGAAGCCAAGCGCAATAGCAAGCGCAACGGGGAATTCGTGCCCTATCCGTGGGACCTCACCGAGGTTTCCGAAGCCATGCTGAAAGCGGCCACGCGGGTACCGCTGGCCCTGGTTTCCGGCGAGCGCGACGTCGCTGCGGCGCACAGTTTCCGCGTCGACATCGAGCCTGGCCGGCGTCTGCATCTGCGCCTGAAGAAAGGCCTGACCTCGTTCGGCGGCTTCAAGTCGGGCAAGGACTACTTCGGCGTCGTCGACGCGCCGGACTATCCGAAGCTGGTCCGCTTTGTCGGTGACGGCGCGTTGTTGTCGCTACGTGGCGAGCAGCGAGTGACCCTGGCCGTGCGCAACGTGCGCGAAGTCGAACTGACGGTGGCGCGCGTGCCGGTCGATGAACTGCATCATCTGGTGCAGTTCAATCGCGCCGGCATGAAGTCGCCCAAGCTCGGCGAGATGACTGCGGACGACTTGAGCGAGCGCTTCCGCGAACGCATCGTCATACCCGAACTGAAGGCCGGCGAAGTGCATTACGAAGGCGTCGACCTGAGCAAGCACTGGAGTGACGTGCGCAAGGGTGTGTTCCTGCTCAGCGTGCGCGAGATCACCCCGCAAGAACGACTGGGCGACAAGGCGCCGGAGCAGTTCGAAGAAAATTACGACTATTACGAAGATGAAGGCGACGGCAGCGCGCAAGTCGCCGACCAGCGCATGGTCGTGTTGACCGATCTCGGTTTGATTGCGAAGCGTACGCTCGATCGCGAGCGCGATGTGTTTGTCCAGCAACTGCTCAGCGGTACCGCCGCGGCGAACGCGAAGATCAGTGTCATCGCCCGCAATGGCAGCACGCTGGTATCGGCCAATGCCGATATGGATGGCCATGCGCAGTTGCCCGATCTCGGCGGATTCAAGCACGAACAGGCACCCGTCCTGCTGTTGGCCGAGAGCGCCGGCGACATGACGTTTCTGCCGCTGAATGACGGCGAACGACAACTCGATTATTCGCGCTTTGATACCGGCGGCGAGCAGGAACTCCGGCACGGTGCGATGAAGGCGCATCTGTTTTCTGATCGCGGCATGTATCGCCCCGGCGACACTGCGCACATTGGCATGATCGTGCGCAATCCCGACTGGCGCGCGTTGACGCCGGGACTGCCGCTGCGGGCCAAAGTTACCGACGCGCGTGGCGGCCTTGTGCAGACCCAGCGCTATGCGCTCGATGCCAACGGCTTCTTTGAACTGGAGATCGCGATCTCCGACATCGCGCCGACCGGCGTGTGGACGATCGAACTCGCGCGCGTGTTCGAATACCCGGACCGCGAACCGCGCTACGAACCGATCGGCCAGACCAATATCCGCGTCAAGGAATTCCTGCCCGACCGCATGAAATTGAAGGCGACATTGTCCAGCATCTCGCCCGAAGGCTGGGTCGATCCGGACACGCTGACCGTGCTGTTGCAGGCCGACAACCTGATCGGCACGCCGGCGCAGAACCGCCGCGCCATCGGCAAGATGTGGTTGACGCCGACGGTGCCGAGTTTCGCGCGTTATCCCGACTACATGTTCTTCGACCAGCGCAATGACAGCAGTGCGCAGGAACTCGAACTCGGTGATCTGGAAACCGACGACAAAGGACAAGTCACCTTCGATCTCGGTTTGCGCAATGTCTCGGCGCCGACCTTCTCGCTGAACTTGCTGACCGAGGTGTTCGAAGCCGACGGCGGCCGCTCAGTCAGCACGACGGTACAGAGTCTCGTTTCGCGCCAGCCATATCTGATCGGCCTGCGCAGCGTCGATTCGCTCGATTACGTCAAGCGCGGCAGCAAGCGCGAATTGAACGTGCTGGCGCTCGCCGGCAATGGCAAACCGACACTCGCCGAAGGCCTGAATGGCGTGGTGATCGAACACCGCTACGTGTCGGTGCTGACACGCCAGTCCTCAGGCCTGTATCGCTACCAGTCGGTGCTGAAGGAATTGCCGGTGCGCGCGGCCCCGATCAAGTTGCCAAAGGGGGAAGCAGCCGTCGCTTTGCCAACCGACCATCCCGGCAGCTTCGTGTTCTTCGTGCGCGATCGCGACGGCAATACCCTGAACTCGATTCAGTATGCGGTTGCCGGCGATGGCAATGTCACGCGATCCCTGGATCGCAATGCCGAACTGCAGCTCAAGCTGAGTGCCGACGAATACAAGAACGGCGACGAGATCGAGATCAGCATCGTCGCGCCCTACACGGGCAGCGGCCTGATCACCATCGAACGCGACGAGGTTTACGCGAACCAGTGGTTCAAGACCGACACCCTGGCGTCGGTGCAGCGCATCCGTGTGCCCGAGGGCGTTTCTGGCAATGCCTATGTGAACGTGCAGTTCCTGCGCGATCCGCAGTCGGCGGAAGTGTTCATGAGTCCGCTCAGTTACGGCGTCGTGCCGTTCCGCGTCGACCGTGCCGCGCACCAGCAGGCGCTGACGCTGAGTGCGCCGGCGCGGGTGAAACCGGGACAGGAACTGCCGATCACGCTGACCACTGAGGGTCAGGCGACGGTCGTGGTGTTTGCGATCGACGAGGGCATCCTGCAGGTCGCGAACTACAAGCTTGCCGACCCGCTCGACACCTTTCTGGCGAAAAAGAGCCTGCAGGTCGATACCGCGCAGATCCTCGATCTGATGCTGCCCGAGTTCACCCAGTTCCTGCGCGCGGCGGCGCCCGGCGGCGATGGCGAAGCGGCGCTCGCGCGCAATCTGAATCCGTTCAAGCGCCGTGCCGACAAACCTGGCGTGTACTGGTCCGGTCTGACCGTCGTTGATGGCACGCACACGTTCAAGTTCGCGACGCCGGATTCGTTCAACGGCAAATTGCGGCTGATGGCGGTCGCGGTCAACAGCGAACGTATCGGCATCGCCCAGGGCGAAGCGCTGGTGCGCGGTGATTTCGTCTTGAGTCCGTCATTGCCGACCGCGGTCGCGCCCGGCGACGAGTTCATCGTCAGCGTCGGTGTTGCGTTCCCGCCCGCAGATGGTGACGTCAAGCTCGCCAATGCCGAGGTGCAGGTTAGCGCCGAAGTCGACAAGGGCCTGGCGCTGCTCGATGCCAAGCCGCAGTCGCTGACACTCGCGCCGGGCAGCGAATCGGTGTTGTCGTTCCGTGTGCGCGCGGTGCAGCAACTGGGCGCGCAGGCGATCCGCTTCAAGGCGCAAAGCGGCAGCAAATCAGCGGAGCGGCGGGTGGAATTATCGGTGCGGCCGCTGACGCCGTACCTCGCCAATGTCCAGGCCGGTCGCGTGCAGGGCAAGACGCAGACGATCGATCCGCTGCGCAAGCTGTGGCCGGACCTGATGAAGCGCGATCTCGCGGTCGCGCAGACGCCGCTGGTGCTGACACGCGGCTTGAACGCCTATCTCGGCGATTTCCCGCATCTGTGCAGCGAGCAACTGATCAGCAAGGCGATGCCGGCGCTGATCGCGCGTGAGCATCCGGAGATGTTCGCTCACGCGCCAACCGACGAGGATTTCAATGCGCTCTACCAGACGCTGGTCAGCCGCCAGAACAGCGAAGGCGGCATCGGCCTGTGGACGGCGACGCCGGACGCCGATGACTTCATCAACGCCTATGCCGGCCTGTTCTTCGTTGAGGCGGCCGATCGCGGCGTCGCGGTGCCGAGCGATCTGGTGCAAAGCAACGCGCGCTATCTGGCGACGCTGGCGTCCGATCTCGACACCAACTCGCTCGGCGAACTGCGCGCGCGTGCCCTGGCGACCTATGTGCTGACGCGACGTGGGCAGGTGACGACGAATTATCTGGCCGGTATTGAAGACGCACTGGACACGAACTTCGCCGACACCTGGAAGAAGGACGTGAGCGCGGTCCTGATCGCCGCGACTTATGCGCAGATGAAGCAGAACAAAGTGGCCGAGGCACGTATGCAGGACGTCCTCGCGCGATTGCGCACGCCGTTCACGCTCGACAACTGGTGGAACGGCTACTACGACGATCCGGCGATCCAGGACGCGATGAGCATGTACCTGATCGCGCGCCACTTCCCGGCGACCTTGAAGGCGCTGCCGCCGAGCGCGCAGGAGCGTCTGGTCGGTCCGATCGAGGCAGGTTTGAACAACACGCTGTCGTCGGCAATGACGGTGTTGTCGCTGGCGCAGATCGCGAACTCGGGCACCGCGCAGGAAAGTCTTGCGGCGATCCAGCTGGAAGCGCTCGATACGAAGGATCAGGTCACGCCCTTCGGCAGCGTGCAGGGCTGGTGGAAGCGCGGCCAATATGGCGTCGATGCAACGCGCGTTCGCATCGGCAATGTGGTGGCAGGGCCGGCCTGGTATGCGCTGGTCGACACCGGCTTCGATCGCGCGCCGCCTTTGAAAGCGGTCGTGCAAGGCATCGAGTTGTCACGCGAGTATCTGGACGCCGCGAACAAGCCGATCACGACGATGGCGCAGGGTGACGAGGTCGACGTGCAATTGCGCCTGCGCACGCCCGACGGTAGTACCCAGCACAACGTCGCGATCATCGAATTGTTGCCCGGCGGTTTCGAACTGGTCGAGCAGACCGTGAGCAGCGACGACGAGACCGTCGCCGTCGATGTCGCTGGCCGCGTGCAGCGGCCGGGCAGTGATCTGCCGCTCGACTATCTCGATCTGCGCGAAGACCGCATCGTGCTCTATGCGACCGTCAGCGGCACCGCGCAGACCTTCCGTTATCGCCTGAAAGCGACGGCGGCGGGCACATTTGCCATCCCGCCACTACACGCGGCCGGCATGTACGACCGCCGCGTCGAATACCGCGGCGCTGGCGGTGCGAAGATCACGGTGGAGCCACATTGATGCGTCGCGTCGTGCGCCAAATATTGCGCGCGACGCTGTTGTTCGTCCTGGTTGGTGCAGCGCTGTGGGCTTATCGACAGGTCGCGCACGCGCCGCTTTCGAACCTGCCGCCGCAGTCGGTGGCCATCCATGCGGCCGACGGTTCGTTGTTGCGGCTCGCACTCGCGAGTGATCAACGCTACCGGCTGTGGCTGCCGCTTGAGGACATGCCGGCGGATTTGATCGAAGCCGTGAAGCTCAAGGAAGACCGCTGGTTCGACTGGCATCCGGGCTTCAACCCGTTCAGCCTGGCACGCGCGGCGCTGCTCAGTTTCAGTCGTGACGACTACCGCGCTGGCGGCTCGACCCTGACCATGCAACTGGCGCGCCTGCGCGATCGCAGCAACACGCGCAGCGTCACCGGCAAGTTGCAGCAGGTGTGGGGCGCGCTGGTACTGAGCGCGCGTTATCCGAAGCGCGAGGTGCTCGCCGCCTATCTGAACTTCGCACCCTATGGCGGCAATATCGAAGGCGTCGGTGCTGCCAGTCTGATCTATTTCGGCAAGCCGGCCACACGCCTGAACCTGCCCGAGATCATGACGCTCGCGGTGTTGCCGCAGCGCCCGCGTCTGCGTTGTGACGCGCTCGGCGACTGTCTTGATCCGGAGCTGCGCGCAGCCCGTGCACGACTGTTCCAGCAATGGCTGCTCAAGCATCCGCAAGACGCACGCTGGCAGGCCTTGATCGATGCGCCGGTGGTGATGCGCCGTGCGAACGCACTACCGAATCGGGCACCGCATCTCGCCGAACAATTGCTCGCCGATGCACGCTCGCTCGGGCAACCGCGGACGCGTATCGACAGCACATTGGAACCGAGATTGCAGGCCATCCTGCAAAACCAGATCGATCGCTATCTTCAGGCCAAGGCCGATCGCGGTCTGCGCAATGCCGCGGCCCTGCTCGTGGATACGCGCGACATGAGCGTGCGTGCCCTGATCGGTTCTCGTGACTGGCGCGATGCGAGCATCCATGGCCAGGTCAACGGCACCCTGGCCAAGCGCAGCCCCGGTTCGACCCTGAAGCCGTTCCTGTACGCGCTCGCGATCGATCAGGGGCGCCTGCATCCAGCTTCGGTGCTGCGCGATGTGCCGAGTGCATTCGGCAGCTTCACGCCGGAAAACTTTGACGGTCGCTTCATGGGCCCGGTGACGGCCACGCAGGCGCTGATACGCAGCCGCAACATTCCTGCAGTAAGTGTCGCCTCGCGGCTCAGTCAGCCGAACCTGTACCAGTTCCTGAAGCGTGCCGGCGTACGCGACATGGCCAGCGAGAAACACTACGGCCTCGCCCTGGTGCTCGGTGGCGGTGAGCTGAGCATGGTCGAGCTGGTGCGCCTGTACGCGATGTTGTCCAACGACGGCGTGCTGAAGTCCCTGCGCTATCGCGACGACGATCGCGAAGAGAACGGCACCGCGCTGCTCAGTGCCGAGGCGAGTTTTATCGTGCGCGACATGCTGCAGCAGAACCCGCGTCCGGATGGCGGTCGTACGCCCCTATCGTTGGCGTGGAAGACCGGCACGTCGTGGGGCTTCCATGATGCCTGGACCGCCGGCATCTATGGGCCCTATGTACTGGTCGTGTGGCTTGGCAATTTCGACAATCGGCCCGAACCGGCGCTGATCGGCATCGAGGCGGCGGCACCGCTGTTCTTCCGCATCATCGACGCGATCGCCACTGATGATCCGCGCCTGATCGAGCCGGCACGGCGCTGGCCGCTGAACCTGACGCGCGTCGACGTATGCACGGCCAGCGGTGATCTGCCCAACGTGCATTGCCCGGAGCGCTCGCCGACCTGGTTCATTCCCGGCAAGTCGCCGATCAAGCTCAGCACTCTGCATCGCGAGGTGCTGCTCGATGCCCGAAGCGGGAAGGCGTTGTGCAACGACACCGCGAACACGCCGACACGCCGCGTCGTGTTCGAGTACTGGCCAAGCGATCTCGCCGATGTCTTCCGTCAGGCCGGCTTGCCACGCGTGCAACCGCCGAGTGATGCACATTGCCGCATGGGCATGCAGAGTCAAGGCAGTGCGCCGCTGATCGTGTCGCCGCGTCGCGATGCGACCTATGTGTTGTCGCTCGACAGCGGTGAACAGAGTGGCGTGGTGTTGCAGGCGACCGTGGACGCGGATGTGCGAAAACTGTTCTGGTTCGCCGATGACGCCTTGATCGCGAGCACTGACGCCGGCGAGAAAATCGAATGGCGACCACGCACCGTCGGTCGCTACCGGATTCGTGTCGTCGATGATCATGGTCGCGCCGAGGAGCGCTGGGTGGAGGTGGCGGTGAGAAGATAGCCAGAGCATCGCGGCTTCCGCCGCTCCTACATTCCAAATTGAAACTTCACGGAGGAAGGTAGGAGCGGCGGAAGCCGCGATGCCCTTCAAATCAGCCGCAAATGAATCGCCTTCAGCACCGCACGCGTGCGGTCGCGCGTCTGCATTTTTTCCAGCACATCGCTGACGTAATTCTTCACCGTGCCGGTCGCAAGATCGAGCGTGCGCGCGATCTCCTTGTTCGAATGTCCGGCCGCCATCAAGCGCAGCACCGACAGCTCGCGCTCGGTCAGCGCCGCGATGACGCCATCGTTCGCGCTGGCGCCGACGCGCGGCGCATCGTGCAGCGCGATGCGCTGTGCCAGATTCGAAGTCGGCACCGGCTGCAGCAGCGACTCGCCGCGCGCGACGCGTTCGATCGCTGCCTTCAACTCTTCCGGCGATACGTCTTTCAGCAGAAAGCCATTGGCACCGGCGCCGACCGCATCGCGAAACAGTGCGTCGTCGTCGAACGTGGTGAGCAGGATGCACGGCGTCAGGCGGCCACGCGCGCGCAACATGCGCAGGGCATCGATGCCGCTGGTGCCGGGCATGCGGATGTCGCTGACGATCACGTCAACAGCGATCGTGTCCAGCGCGGTCAGCAGTTCCTCGCCGTTCGCGGCTTCGATCACGACAGTGATGCCGGGTTGGGTCAGCAGGGCCTTGAGTCCCTTGCGCACCAGGGCCTGGTCGTCGGCAAGGGCGATGCGCAGGTTCATGCCGGTAGCCAGATGCGCAAGGTCAGGCCGGGGCCGCTACGGTCGATGGCCAGTTCGCCGCCGTGTTCTTCGACGCGTTCGCGCATGCCGGTCAGGCCGTGGCCTTCGCGTATTCGTCCAGCGCCGCGACCATCGTCGCGGATGACCAGTTGCAGTTGCGTGTCGATCTGACGCAGATCGATGTGCAGCTCATTGGCATCAGCATGCCGCACGGCATTGGTGATGCCTTCCTGCACCACGCGCACGACGGTTTGCGCCAGTTCCAGCGAGTCGATGCGCAAGGCCGGATCGATATGCAGTGCGATTTTCGGCTTGCGAAATGGCGCAGCAAGCGAACCCAGTGCGCGCGCCAGATCGATGCCCTCGTCGCTGCGCATCTGTCGCACCACGCCGCGCAGGTCGCCCAGCAATTCGTCGGCAAGGTTGGTGCAGAGCGCGACTTCGGCACCGACTTCGCCACTGGTTTGCTGCTGCAACGCGCGCAGATTCAGTTTCAACGCGGTCAGCTTGTGCCCGGCGACATCATGCAGTTCGCGCGACAGGCGCAGGCGTTCCTGATCGCGTGCGCCCTCGGCGAGCAGGGTGCGGGTGGCGAGCAGTTCGCCATTGATCGCGCGCAGCTCGTCGGCGCGCAGTTCGGCGGCCTTTGCATAGCGCGTCATCAAGGCGGCGAAGGCCTGGAATCCGACTTGCATGATCACGCTGAAAAACACGCCGCGGTCCCAGCCACCGCGCGCGATGATCGCGTACAGCAGCAGATTGCTGACGACGCCCCAGGCCAGCAAAGCGCGCTGCGGCCAGACCGTCGCCATCTGTGCCATCACGATGATCAGCAGGATCGGCGTGCTCCAGATGCGCGTGCAGGCGATCAGCGCCAGCGCGGTCAGGCCCTGCAGCAACAGCAGGCCATCGCGTGCCCGCCCATGCAGGCGACCACTGAATTGCAGGATCAGTGCGGCGACGAACAGGACGAACAGCAGCACGCTGGTCGACATCGGCACGCCGCTGCGTGTGGCGCCGAAGTCATTGCTCAACAGATCGGCGCCGATCGCCACCCAGGTGATGTGCGCAGCCAGATTCAATGGTTCGATGACGCTCGCGAATAACGCTGAGCGCCGCAGGGCGTCGGGAAGCTTCATGGCCGCGAGCGTCGCGCCACGCACCGCCGTGCGCAAGCGCTGTGGCCGCGATATGACCTCTGGCAGGTCGGCACATGACCGCTGGGCCCTGCCGAACGGCTTCGCCTTTGCGCAAGATGCCAGCGTCAAACGGAGAAGCGCAGTGGACCTGTACACGATCACGAAATTCCTGCACATCGGTGCCGGCACATTGGCGCTCGTCGGCTTCTGGACCGCGGGTCTGGCGCGCAAGGGTGGGCCGCTGCATGTGCGCGTCGGGCAAATCTATCTGGGCGCGATGTCAGCCGTCATGGGCACCGGCCTGGTGATGTGCGCGGTGCTGTTCGGGCGCGGCAAGGTGATCAGCGCCAGCTTTCTCGCCTACCTCGTCGTCATCACCGCGGCCGCGAGCTGGAACGCCTGGCGCGCGATCCGCGACAAGCGCGATTGGTCGGCGTTCACGGGACCGATGTTCAAGGGCATGGCGGTCGCGAGTTTTGTCGCAGGCTTGGCCATCTTCGCGCTTGGCTATGTGCGCGGCGTGCCGCTGTTCATGGGCTTTGCGCTGGTCGGTGTGTCGATCGGTTTGGGTGCCTGGCGCGACATTCGCCGCGGCCCCGAAGACGCAAAGTGGTGGCTGCGTCAGCACTACAAATCGATGATGGGTAATGGGGTCGCCACCCACATCGCCTTTCTCGGCCTCGGCCTGCCGCGGCTGTTGCCGGAACTTGCCGGCGGCCCGCTGCAACTGCTGAGCTGGTTTGGGCCAATCGTCGTCGCATTCGCTGCTGCGCTGTATTGGGACCGGCGTTACCCGGTCAAGTCGAACATGGTGCGCGAGGGTCAGCTCAGCGCAACCCACACCGGCGCGTGATCGCTGGCGCGGTCCCAGGTGCGTGGTGTGCGATCGATGCCGGCGCTGACAACGCTATCGCGCAGCGCGGCACTGACCAGCACCAGATCGATGCGCAGCCCGAGATTGCGGCGGAACGCGGCCTGACGGTAATCCCACCAGCTGAACTGGCCGGTGCTGTCGTCTTTCATGCGGAAGCTGTCGCTGAAGCCGAGGTCGAGGATACGCTTGAACGCGGCGCGCTCGGGCGGCGAACACAAGACCTGGCCGAACCACGCTTCGGGATCGTATACATCGCGGTCGTCGGGGGCGATATTGAAGTCACCGAGCACAACGGTCTTCGAATGCCGCGCAAGTTCGTCGCGCAGCCAGTCGGTGACAGCGGCGAGCCAGTCGAGCTTGTAGCGGTACTTGTCGGAATCCACCGCCTGACCATTGACGACGTATAGATCAATGATGCGCAGGTCACCGACGGTCGCCGCGAGCACGCGCCGCTGTTCATCGGCGAAACCGGGGATGCCGTCTACGACATCGGTCGGCGGCTTGCGCGCCAGGATCGCAACACCGTTGTAGGTCTTCTGTCCGGACACGGCCGCTTCATAGCCGAGCGCGCGGATCGCGTCCCATGGAAACTTGTCGGTCTCCATCTTGATTTCCTGCAACGCGACGACGTCCGGCTGCGCCATGGCCAGCCACTCCGCCAGATGCGGCATGCGCACCTTGAGCGAATTCACGTTCCAGCTCGCAATCTTCAAGGCTGCAGCCACTTTGCAGCCGTGACTGCGTAGTAACTGAGAATGGCATCGGCACCGGCGCGCTTGATGCTGGTCAGCGCTTCGAGCACGCAGGCGCGCTCGTCGAGCCAACCGTTCTGCGCCGCCGCCTTCAACATCGCGTATTCGCCGCTGACCTGGTAAACGAAGGTTGGCGCGCCGAATGTGTCTTTCACCCGGCGCACGATGTCGAGATAGGGCAGGCCGGGTTTGATCATGACCATGTCGGCACCCTCGGCGAGATCGAGTTCGACTTCGCGCAGCGCTTCGTCCGAATTCGCCGGGTCCATCTGATACGTGTACTTGTTGCCACGGCCCAGGTTGCCGGCGGAGCCGACGGCGTCGCGGAACGGGCCGTAAAAACTGGACGCGTACTTGGCCGAGTAGGCGAGGATGCGTGTGTTCGGGAAGCCATTGTTCTCGAGTTCGTCGCGAATCGCGCCGATGCGCCCGTCCATCATGTCGCTCGGCGCGACAATGTCGGCGCCGGCCTCGGCATGCGACAGCGCCTGCTTGACCAGGGCGGCATTGGTGATGTCATTCAAGACATAACCGGTCTCGTCGATGATGCCGTCCTGACCATGCGTGGTGAACGGATCAAGCGCGACGTCGGTGATCACCCCGAGTTCCGGCAATCGCGACTTCAGCGCCCGCACCGCGCGTTGCGCGAGTCCGTCCGGATTCCAGGCTTCCTGTCCGTCCAGCGATTTCGCTTCGGGAGGTGTCACCGGAAACAGCGCGATCGCCGGCACGCCGAGGCGCAAGGCTTCCTCGGCGCGAGTCAGTAGCACATCGATCGACACCCGTTCGACACCCGGCATCGACGCAATCGGTTCCACGCGGTTTTCGCCCTCGTGCACGAACACCGGCCAGATGAGGTCGTTCGTCGTCAGGATGGTTTCACGCATCAAGCGACGTGAAAATTCGTCATGACGCATGCGGCGGGGGCGCAGGGCGGGAAAGGACATGGCGCGGTCTCTCTGTAACGAAATCGCATTGTCACAGTTTCAACTTCACTTGCCATCACGTTTTACCGCTTGCGCGTGTCCTGAGTCAGCGCGCAAACTCCGCCCCTCAATTTTGCTAAACGACCTTGGGGGTCATATGCGACGGATTGCTGCCCGAATTTTTCTGGGCCTTGTCGCCTTGGTGCTCGCGAATGCGGCGCTGGCGCAGGATTATCGCTATCACCTCTACATCGACCGCGACGCCAATGTGGCGACCGGCTGCAGTGAAACCATCGGCGCGACCACGATCGATGGTGCTGAATTGCGCGTCACCGCGAATGTCACCGGCACGACCGTCACCACGGTCACCCGCGCCGACTGCGCCGGCGCCTTGTTTGGTGGCGAAACCGCGATCGGTGGCCCGCATCCGGTTGGCTTGAACAACGGCGTCAGTGGCGCTGATGTCATCGAATTCGCGATCGACCGCGGCCTCGTCGGCAGCAGCAACGTGATCCATCTGTCACTCGCCGCCAGCAATGGCGCAGGCACGTCGTCTGACGTATTGACGACCGCCGCCGGTGGTGGACCTATCCTGCAGGCGCTGATCCAATTCGCGATTCCCGCGCTTGGACTGCTTGGGCTGGTGTTGCTGGTGGCGGCATTCGCGTTCGTCGCGTCGCGCCGGCTCAAGGTCGGGCTGGCTTCACTCGGCGCATTGTTGATGGCGAGTGCGGTCTGGGCGGCAAATTTCGTGGTCGATGGTGCGGTCGGTGATTGGAGCGGGGTACCCGCCGTCGCCAGCGATGCGCAGGGCGACGCAGTCGGTGCCGATCCGGGTGCCGAAATCTACGCGCTGTTCGCGGCCGAGGAAGGCGGACGCCTGTATTACCGTGTCGACGTCGCCGATGTCGAAAATCAGGTGCCGGTGGCACAGCCGCAGAGCCTGACCTTCCTCGAAGACAGCGCAGCCCAGCCGATCACTCTAATCGCCACCGATGGCGATGGCGATCCGCTGACCTATGCACTCGGTGCGGTCGCCCCGACCAAGGGCGTGCTCAGTGGTTTCAATGCCACGACCGGCGCCGTGACCTACACCCCGAATGCGAATGCCGAAGGTGCTGACAACTTTACTTTCACCGCGACCGATGGCCTGGCGACTTCGGCGCCGGCGACGATCAGCATCACCCTGACGCCGGTCAACGACGCGCCAGTGGCCACAGATGCCATGTTCAGTACGCCCGAGAACACGCCGAATGGCACCAATGTCGGTACGCCGATCGTAGCGACCGACATCGACACGACCGCGCCGAACAACACGCTGAGCTTCGCGATCACTGCCGGCAACACTGCGGGCGCGTTCGCGATCAATGCCAGTAGCGGCCAGATCACGGTTGCGAACAGTACCGCGCTCGACTTCAAGACCAACCCGAGTTTTGCGCTCACCATCACCGTCACCGACGGCGGTGCGGGTCCACTCAGCGACACTGCGGCGGTCACCATCAATCTCGGCAATGTCAACGAGCCGCCGGTGTTCCAGAGTGAGCCGTATGTGTTTTCGTTGCCGGAAAACAGCGCCGTCGCAACCGTCGTCGGCCAGACGCCGGCGCTCGATCAGGACACCACCGCACCGAATAACACGCTGACCTGGGCGATCATTTCTGGCAATGCCAGTGGTGCGTTTGCGATCAATCCGACGACCGGCGCAATCTCGGTCGCGAACAGCACGCCGCTGAACTTCGAAACCACGACCAGCTTCACGCTCGGCATCAGTGTCACCGATGGCGGCACGCCAACGGGATCGGACACCAGCACGGTCACCATCAACGTCACCGACGTCAACGAAGCACCCGTGGTCACCGGCGGCACCTTCACTCTGCCGGAAAACAGCGCGAACACGACGGCTGTCGGCACGGCCACGGCGACCGATGTCGACCTGCCGGCGCAGGCCTTCACCTGGGCGATCACCGCCGGCAACACCGGCGGCGCCTTCGCGATCAATCCGGCCACCGGCGCGATCACGGTCGCCACGACAGCCGCGCTCGACTTCGAAACCAACCCCAGCTTCGCGCTGACGGTGCAGGCCACCGACAACGGCGCACCGACCGCCAGCGGCACCGCCCTGTTCACGGTCAACCTGACCAATGTCAACGAGGCTCCGACCTTTACCGGCGAGCCCTACACCGCAAACGTCGGTGAGAACACCGCGAACGGCACCACCGTCACCAATGTCGTTACCGCGACCGACGTCGATGCCGCGACCACGCTGACCTATGCCATCACCGGTGGCAACACGTCAGGTGCCTTCGCGATCGCCGCCGGTACCGGTGTGATCACAGTCGCCAACAGCACCGCGCTCGACTTCAAGGTCAACCCGAGCTTCACCCTCAACCTCAGTGTCACCGACAACGGTGCACCGACGAACCTGAGCGACACCAGCACGATCACGATCACGGTCGGCGACGTCAATGAAGCACCAGTGTTCCAGAGCGAGCCGTACGCGTTCTCGATAGCCGAGAACAGCGTGCCGGCGACGGCCGTCGGCTCGACGCCCGCGACTGATCAGGACGTGCCGGCACAGACCCTGACTTATGCGATCACCGGCGGCAATACCGGCGGCACCTTTGCGATCGGTGCCGGCGGCGCGATCACCGTCGCCGTGCCACCGAACTTTGAAGTCACGCCGAGCTACACGCTGAACATCAGCGTCACCGACAACGGCGCCGGCGCGCTCAGCGACACCAGCACCGTCGCGATCACCATTACCAATGTGAACGAGGCGCCGGTGAATGCCGTGCCGGTTGGCCCGCTGTCGACGGGCGTGAGTGTGCCCTTGGCCTTCACCGGCCCGAACAGCATCAGCATCGCCGATGTCGATGCCGCCGCGGGCGCAGTCACGACGACGATTAGCACCACACTCGGCACGTTCACGGCGACTGCAGTCAATGGCGCGACAGTCATCGGCAGCGGCACGAACTCGGTCGCGATCACCGACATCGTCGCCGACGTCAACCTGACGCTGCAGACGCTGAGCTTCAGCAGTGCTGGCGGCGGCAGTGCGACCGTCACTGTGCTTACCAGCGACAACGGCAATACCGGCAGCGGTGGCACCCAGTCCGATAGCGACAACTTCAGCATCAATATCGATGCGGCACCGACGGTCACCGCGGTGACGCCGATCAACGCCGCGACGAACCAGGCCGGCAATACAAACCTGACGGTCACGTTCTCGGAAGCAGTCAACGTGACCGGCAACTGGTTCCAGATCGTCTGCCCGACGTCGGGCACGCGCAATGTCGTCGATACCGTCGTGACCGGCGGCCCGACCACATTCACGATCAATCCGAACGCGGATTTCGCCGGCGGCGAAACCTGCACGACGACGATCTTCGCCGCCCAGGTCGATGACCAGGACGCGATTGATCCGCCGGCCAACCTGCCGGCGAACTTCGTCTGGTCGTTCGCGACGGATGTGGCGCCGACGGTAACGGCGTTCACGCCGCTCAATGGCGCGACCAACCAGGCCGGGAATACCAACTTGACGGTGACCTTTAGCGAGCCGGTCAATGTCACCGGCAACTGGTTCCAGATCGTCTGCACGGTGTCGGGCACGCGCAATGTCGCCGATACCGTCGTGACCGGCGGCCCGACCACGTTCACGATCAACCCGAACGTCGACTTCGCCGGTGGCGATACCTGCACGACGACCGTGTTCGCCGCGCAAGTCGCCGATCAGGACGGCAATGATCCGCCAGACACGATGGCCGCCAACTTCGTCGCATCGTTCAGCACCGACGCCGCACCGTCCGTGACCACGCTGACGCCGACCAATGGCGCGACCAGCCAGGCGACGAGCGCGAACCTGACCATCACGTTCTCCGAAGCGGTCAACGTCAGCGGTAACTGGTTCCAGATCGTCTGCGCGACTTCGGGTACGCGCAACGTCGCCGACACCGTTGTGACCGGTGGGCCGACCACGTTCACGATCAATCCGAACATCGACTTCGCCAACGGCGAGTTGTGCACGACGACGGTGTTCGCGGCGCAGATCGCCGACCAGGACGGCAATGATCCGCCGGACAACATGCTGGCGAACTTCGTCAGCTCGTTCACGACCGACGTCGCGCCCAGTGTCACCGCGACGACGCCAGGCAACGGCGGCACCGTGCTGACCGCCGACAATCTCAGCGTGACGTTCTCCGAGCCGGTCAATGTCAGCGGCAACTGGTTCCAGATCGTCTGCACGATCTCGGGCACGCGCAACGTCGTCGACACTGTCGTGACCGGCGGCCCGACCACGTTCACGATCAACCCGAATGTCGACTTCACGCCGGGCGACAACTGCACGGCGACGATCACCGCCGGCCAGGTCAGCGACCAGGATGCTGGCGATCCGCCGGACACGATGGGCGCGAACTTCTTCTGGTCGTTCACGACCGATATCGCGCCGACCGTCACCGCGACGACGCCAATCGCGTCGGCGATGGTTCCGAACACGCAGGCGCTCAACGTCACCTTCAGCGAAAACATCTCGACCACCGCCGCAGCGGTGACACTGAGCTGCAACGGCGGACCGAACCTGATCACCGGCGGCAGTACCGGCACCAATGTCGGCAGCCTGACGCCGACCTATGTCGCACCGCTGCCGTCGGGCAACTGCGTCATGACCGTGATCGCCGCGAACGTGTTCGACACCGACCTCGCCGATCCGCCGGACTTCATGGTCGCCAACACCGTCGTCAACTTCAGCGTCGACGACGTGCCGGCCGTGCTGTCGATCACGCCGAACAACGGCTCGACCAATCAGTCGAACTCGGTGCCGATCGTGATCACGTTCAACGAGTCGGTCGCGGCAACGGGTTCGGCGTTCACCGTTGAATGCCCGGTCGGAAGCCCGATCGCGTTCACCGCGAGCGCGAGCCCGGCCACCGTCTACACGCTGACGCCGAACACCAGCTGGCCGGGTGGCAACACCTGCACCGTGACGGTCGTCGCCGGACAGATCAGCGACAGCGATGTGGTCGATCCGCCGCAGAACATGGCCGCGAACTTCGTCAGTACGTTCGCGTCCGACGCGGCGCCGATCTTCATCAGCGCCACGCCGCTAGCCGCCGCGACGAATGTGGCGACGAGTACGAATGTCACCTTCACCTTCGACGAAAACGTCGATGACCTCGGCGGCGCGATCACGCTGAATTGCGCTGGGGCCGTCGCTGGTGCGATCACCGGCAGCGGTACCCCGACGCTGACCTTCAACCCGACCGTGGATCTGCCGGCCGGCACGCCGTGCACCGCGACCGCCGTCGCGCTGAGCATCGGCGACACCGATGCCAATGATCCGCCGAACAATCCGGCCGCCAATGTCATCCGCAACTTCACCACGGACGCCCCGCCGAGCGTCTCGAACACCGTGCCGGCCAATGGCGCCACCGCGCAAGCTGCGACTGGCACCATCACCGTCAACTTCAGCGAATCGGTCAACTTCAGCACCGTTGCCAATGTTGCCAACACCAGCTTCGATCTGGAATGCCCCAGCGGTATCCCGACCAACTTCACCGTCAGCACCGCGAGCCCCGCAGCCAGTGTCGTCCTCGACCCACTCGACAGCGCCATTGCCGGCCAAACTTGCACGCTCAGCGTCCGCGCTGTCGGTATTACGGATCAAGATGCCGGTGATCCACCGGACAATATGCCCGCCGACTTTGTTGCCAGCTTCTCCTTCTCGGGTGTGGCCAACGACGACGCCTTCACCGTCACTCCGCACCTGACCTTCGCAACCGCCAATGGCGCCACCGAAGTCGATGCCAATGACGTGCTCGGTGCCGAAGTCATCACCAGCTTCGGCTTCGGTGCGGGTATCTGCACCGGCACCAGCGCGGGCACGCAACTCGATGCGGGCGCGGCGAACGGCAGGCTCACCCTCAACGCCAACGGCACTTACAGCTACGAGCCGCCAGCTGGTGTCGCCAATACCACGCGCACCTTCTGCTACACCGTCAGCGGCGGTGATACCGCCAACGTCGTGTTCACCTTGGCCAACACCGAACTCGTATGGTTCGTCGATACCACCGCCGCCGCGGGCGGCATCGGCAACCAGGCGCGTCCGTTCCAGACGCTGACGGCAGCCGCAGGCGTCGATACCACCAACGACAGCATCTTCCTCGCTGATGGCAATTACACCAGCACCATCACACTGGAAACCGGCGAACGCCTGATTGGTGATGGCAGCAGTGGTGCGCTTGTGACGCATACCGGGATCACCCCGGTACTCGGGTCGGTGTTCCCGGTCTTCAGTGCCACCGCACCGGTAATCAGCTGCGGTGGTATCTGCATCACCGTGCCTGCGGCCGGCAACAACTTCCTGCGTGGCTTCACCGTGGCCGACAGCGGCACCACCGGCACCGATATCAGCGGCACCACGTTTGGCACGCTGACCCTCAATGAAGTCACCCTCAACGGCAACGGCCGCGCGCTCGATCTCTTCACCGGCACGCTCACCGGCAACTTCATCGATATCGATGTCTCGACCAGCACCGAACAAGGCATCCTGCTCAACACGGTAGGCGGCACCTGGACCGTCACCAACCCGCTCAATTTCGGTAATGCAGGCACGGCGGGTTTGCCCGGCATCATGATCCGCAATGCGCCCGCATCGGCCAACATGACCTTGACCGCGGGCGTTGTGATCGCCAAGGCTAGCGCCGCCAATGCACTTCAGCTCCTCCAAAATGCTGGCGCCGCCACCTTGAATGTTGGTGTGGTAACGATTTCCAACAGCAACGGTTTCGGGATTTCCGTTGATACCTCACCAGTCACCTTCATCGGTACGACCGGAACCATTTCCGCCATCAATGGCCCTGCCATCAACGCCAACAATGCCACCTTCACCGGCGGCGCCACCTTCGCCACCGTGACCTGCAACCCTTGCGGCAACGAAGGCATCAATCTGAACACTGTCGTCGGCGACCTGACGATCAATGGCGGCAGCCTTCTCGGCAGCGCAACTGGCAGCCCATTTGTTGTGAATGCAGGTGCCAGCAACATCACCTATGCCGGCAGCATCAGCACTACCGCGGCGACCCGATTGATCGATATCACCGCGCGCACCGGCGGCACGATTGCGCTCACCGGAAATTTGAGTGCTACCGGCACGAGCACCGGCATCAACATCGCCAACAATACCGGCGGCACGATCAATCTGTCCGGCGCCACCAAGACACTGACCACCGGCACCAACGCCGCGGTCACGCTCGCCACCAACACCGGCAGCAATATCAACTTCACCGGCGGCGGACTCGGCATCACGACAACCAGTGGTGCGGGTTTCAATGCGACGAGTGGCGCAGCGGGGATCAGCGTGACGGGTGCGGCAAACACCATCACCAGCACCACCGGCACTGCGCTGAATGTCAACGCCACCACCATCGCAGCGACCGGGTTGACGTTCCAGAGCATCAATTCCGCGACTGCATCGGCCAATCAGGTGATCTCACTCGCCAACACCGGTGCCGGGCCGGTCAGCGTTACCGGAACCGGCGCGGCAGGCACGGGCGGAACCATCGACAAC
The DNA here is from genome assembly GCA_043753835.1 of Lysobacterales bacterium. Lineage (GTDB taxonomy): Bacteria > Pseudomonadota > Gammaproteobacteria > Xanthomonadales > Ahniellaceae > JADKHK01. Next base: position 241,146 of record JAYUVY010000001.1, read on the forward strand.
AAGACCGACGATGCGATTCGGCTCAACAACACGGGTGGGTTGATCACGCTGGATCGGATGATCATCGAGGACATCGGCAACATGGCCGGTGCATCCAACACCATCAGCACCCACGATGCCATTCATGGCCAGGACGTCAACGCAGGCCTGAGCCTCACCGGCACCACCATCCGGCGTATCAGCGACCAGGCGATCCATGGCGCCACCCTGGCCGGCGGCCTGCAGACCGTGTGGAATGGCCTGCGTCTGGAGAGCGTCGTCATAGAGGACAGCAATCGATTCCATGTGGCCAATGTCGGCGATGCCAACAACGAGGGCACGATCCGCATCCTGGGTCTGCGCGGCACCGTCACCATCAACAACAGCACGTTCCTGCGCGGCGGCGAGTTCCTGGACACCTTTGTGACCGCCGGCACGCTCAACATGACGGTAACCAACAGCAGCTTCACCAATGCCTACAAAGAGTTCACCGTCGGGACGCTGGCATCGGTCGGTGGGCACTGCATCGACGTCGTCGTGCAGGGTGCCGGAGCCGCCAATGTGACGATCGGCAATCGTGCCGCGGGACCGAACAGCAATATCTTCCTCAACTGTCGTCTGGGATCGCTGCGCTTCGTCAACGACACCGCTTCTACCGGCAACAGCGACTTCATCGTGGCGCGCAACACCTTTACGGTGAACGATGGCAGCAGCGGTATCGGTGGCGATTTTGACTTCCCGATGGGCGGAGTAATGGCCTGGAATCTGGGCAATGGCCCTGGCGGTAGCGTGGTCGACACGATCGTCGAGAACAACACCTTCACCGATGTGACCAATGCCTCGGGTGGCGTGGGTCAGCTGACCTTGATCGCCGAAGGCGGGTTGCTGCAGGCCCTGGTGCAGAACAACAGCTTCGTGCGGCCGGGCAACGCGCCCTGGTGGATACAATCGCGCAACACGGTCAACTCCAATGCGCGTGTGCGCTTCGCCAACAATACCGTCACTGGCGGCCCATCGCTGTGCACTGCCGACCCGAGTTGTGCTGGCGGCTACTCGACGCCGGGCCTGCGCACACTGTTCGATTCCAACAATGGCGCCACCATGGATGCCGTGCTGGACACCAACAGCTTTGCCGGGCATGACACCGGATTCGATCCGGGCCAGACGGTGGAGTTCCGCGGCCTGCTTCCGGGAGGCGGCAACTTCTGCGTCGACATGACCAGCAACCAGGCGGACGATGGCTACGCGCTGGAAGTGCAGGCTGGCACGATGCGCACCGTAGGCGCCGGCACCTGCCCGACTGGCTCACCGTCGGCAGCCTGTCAGACCGTGCTGGGCAATCGCAACAATCGTGGCGGCGCCAACAGCCTTCTGACCAATCCGCCATTCGTCAACGTGCCCTTTACCCCGGTCACAGTGAGTGGCGTGACCTGCGCGATTCCAACCGGGGGACCGTTCTGAATTTCGGTCCAAGTGTCGCAACCTGGACCGGCGGCATCGATGATCAACAAACAGACTGGGGCAACGCGCTTGCCCCAGTCTGATGGCAGCGACCGGCACCGGGGCCTGTATTGCCGCCCGTGCTTTCCAACCGAAAGACGACCAGGAGATCGATATGGCTGAACCCTTCTTGAGCGAGATCCGGATGTTCTCCTTTGTTTTTGCGCCCGGGGGGTGGGCACTGTGCAATGGGCAATTGCTGCCGATCAACCAGAACCAGGCATTGTTTTCACTGCTGGGTACGACGTATGGCGGTGACGGGCGGGTCAACTTCGCGCTCCCGGATCTGCGCGCTCGAGCGCCTATCCATGTGGGCGCGGGCCATACGCTCGGCGAGCGTGGCGGCGAGCTGGCGCATACCCTGAGCATTGCCGAACTGCCTACCCACGCGCATGTGGTCCAGGCCAGTCCGGGTACGGCGGCAACGCCAGATCCAAGCAACGGCTTTCTGGCTTCAGCGTCGTCTGCACTGGGCACTCCCTACGGCAGCAGCGCGCCATTGGTGGCGATGGCCAGTAACACCCTTGGCAATACCGGCGGTTCTCAGGCCCATCTGAACATGCAGCCGTTTCTGACGCTCAGCCTGTGCATTGCCCTGCAGGGTATTTTCCCCTCACCAACCTGACCGGAGGTCACGACGATGGCACAGCCTTATGTGGGTGAGATTCGAATATTTGCAGGAAATTTTGCACCAGCGGGATGGATGTTCTGCGAAGGCCAACTACTGCCGATCTCGGAGAATGAAACGCTGTTTCAACTGATCGGCACAACCTATGGCGGTGATGGTCAGAGCACTTTTGCCTTGCCGGATCTGCGCGGTCGACTGCCGGTGCATCAAGGCAATGGGTTCATCCTGGCGGAAACCGGCGGCGCGGAGGAGATCACACTGACAGTCAATCAGATACCGGCGCATTCTCATCCTTTCATCGCCAGTTCTGCGGCAGGTTCCAGCTCCAACGCGGACAACAACATGTTGGCAACCTCGGTTGGCAACCTTTACTTCTCGCAACCGGCAAGCTCGCCGGGCACCATGAGCGCCAGCATGGTGTCACCCGTTGGCGGTAGCCAGCCACACAGCAATTTCCAGCCCTATCTGTGCCTGAACTACATCATTTCCCTGTTCGGGATATTCCCGAGTCCAACCTGAGGATTAACAAAATGGCTGATCCATTTGTTGCCGAGATTAGAATTTTTCCGTTCAATTTTGCACCCAGGGGTTGGGCATGGTGCGATGGGCAACTGCTGCCGCTGTCGCAGAACACGGCATTGTTTTCGCTGCTCGGTACCACCTACGGTGGCAACGGCACGTCTAACTTCGCCTTGCCCGACATGCAGGGACGCGCGTCCATGCAACCCGGGCAGGGTCCTGGCCTGTCTCTTCACGACCTTGGCGAGACCGGCGGTTCTGAAACCGTCACCTTGCTGGAGAGCGAGATTCCGTCTCACGGCCATGGCGTCAACGTGGCCAATGAAGGCGCAACGCTCAACACGACGGGTGGAAACCTGATGGCGCGCCCGTTTGGTCGCGGCAATAACCTCTACACGACTGCCAACACCGGTTTGGTGGCGATGAATGCAAACGCTTGTGCGCCAACTGGCGGCGACCAGCCGCACAACAACCTGATGCCGTACCTGACACTCAAATTCTGTATCGCGCTGCAAGGCGTGTACCCGCCGCGCACATGATCCAAAGCAAGGACGGGGATCAGGCCTACGCACCCAGCTGGATTGCCGAAGGCACCAGCGGCGAATGGAGCATCCGCCGTGTGGTGCTGCCGGCGCAAACGGTAGAAGTGCCGGACGCAAGGCCGCATTGTTTCCGCTATCGACCCGGCGAGTACACCGAGCTGCGTTGTGGCGGCATCACTTTCATGACCGATTTGTATGACGAATGGTGGACGCAACGAAGTGCCATTACGCGCGCGCGCGCGATTGGTGGGCGCGTGCTGGTTACTGGCCTTGGTCTCGGTCTGGTGGTCAAGGAGATTCTGGCCGACCCTCAGAGCCGAGCACCGATCGACAGCGTCGTCGTTGTCGAGCGCTCTGCCGATGTCATCAAACTGGTTGCATCGCAACTGATTGCGGAACTTGGCTCTTGCGTGTCCATTGTCGAGGCGGATGCCTACACTTGGGTCGCCGATTCCGGGCCGCCATTCGATACCGTCTGGCATGATATCTGGCCTGATCCGATGGCCCTGGCAGTGGACGCCGAGATGGCGGCGCTGCGCGCCCATCATGCGCCATGGGCGCGCTGGCAGGGCTTCTGGCCCGATGACTATCGCCAGGCCTTGGCTGGGTAGTTGTGCCCCGCACCACCAAAGCGACGCGCCGGCACCTGCTGCCGAGCGGGTATTGCATGGCGCCAAACCGGTTAATCATTGTGGCGATTGAGCCGCCAATATTTGCGCAGAACGGAGACTGGCGGCATGCTGTACGCGGCGTCCGCCAAGCTGACACCGCTCTCGGAAAACTCCCTGCTCCCTGCCGTTGGCGACCAGCCGCACAACAACATGATGCCGAACCTGACCTTCTACTTCTGTATCGCGCTGCAAGGCGTGTTTCCGCCGCGCACCTGAGGATCAAGCCATGCAACGTCGATCGTTTCTGAAGAATGCAGCGTGTATCGGCGCGTGCGCCGGTCTTGCTTCGATGTCGCCGCCGGCGCTTGCTGCAGCAGGTCGGCCACCTGCGCTCGCCTTGAATCTTTTGAAGGTGAAGAATGACCAGAGTTGCGTCAATGCGGCGAATGCGCTGGCTCATGCGGGTCCGGTGCAGGTGCGCGCTTCCGAGCACTGGAAGGACGCGTCGATGCCGAACGTGATGATGCGCGCCTGGTTCGTTGCCGACTCCGGGTCCAAGGCGTTCGACTTTGCTTCGGTCAACAAGTACGGTCCGAGTTCGAATCTGCGTTTCTCGACGCTGGCCGAGCGCATCGCGAGTTTCGATGCACGCAGCGCGAATGCCGCCGACATCCGACCGGGTGCCGTATCGGCGCAATGCCTGACCACTTCGCGCAATGGCGGCTACCTTGGCCCTGGCAAGTACTGGCTGGTTTTGCACAAGGCTGATGCGAGCGTCAATTCGCCCGATCACCACGCAGTCGTCGCGCGTGTTCGCCTGGATGTGGTCGCGCTTCCGGCGTGACTCCGGCAGAAGAACTGCTTGCTGCGATCAAGGCGGTAGCCGCAGCCCTGACGGCCAGCGGCCCGGCGTTCAGTTTGCGCGACGAAACAGCGGACGACGAGACATTCATCGCCCAGTTGTATGCCGCGACACGCTGGGAAGAACTCGCCCAGATACCGTGGCTCGACGCCGCCAAACACGCCTTCCTGCACGACCAGTCGCGCTTGCAGTCCGATCACTACCGCAAGAATTATCCCGGTGCGGCGCTGTGCATCATCGAGCGCGATGGTGTGCGTGTCGGGCGGCTGTATTTGTATGCCTCGCCCGGTGAATTTCGGCTGATGGACATCGTGCTGACCGCCGAGTTGCGGGGGCTGGGTTACGGCGAACGCATGTTGCGCGCACTGATGGACGTCGCCGCCGCGCAGTCGCGATCAATCACCCTGCATGTCGAACCCAACAGCCCCGCGCAACGGTTGTATGCGCGCCTCGGGTTCCGCCTGATCGAAGATCGCGGCGTCTATCAATTCCTCGGGTGGACTAATTGAACACCGCCTCATAGAGCCCGCCGCGTGCGTCGGGCTGCAGCGGCACCAGGAACACATCCAGCGTGCCGAGATCGACATGCCCCAGCCGGAACGTATCCTGCGTCAGCTTGTGGGTGCGTGACGCAAACGTCAGCGAAAACGGCTGCGGACGCGGTGACGGCGAATTCAGGCGGGCGACGCTGACCAGTTCCAGCACGTCGGCGATGTCGTTGACTGCGAAACGCGTGCCGACCAACGGGTCAAACTGTTCGGGTGTGAGCGTGGCGAGAACAAGCATGGCGGGCCTCCGGGAGGGCGCAGAGACTCGCTGCACCACGTGCCTCGCGTCAAGCGCTCGGGTAACCTCGTGCCCTGCCCAACGGAGCCTGTCCATGACCGAATCGATCGAGCTGTATACCTTCGCTGCGTTCGACCGTGGCTCGCGCGTGCGCTGGGTCGCGAACGAACTCGGCATCGCCGTCAACGAACACCTCCTGAATGCGCGCAGTGGCGAACACCGCAGGCCCGAATACCGCGCCATCAACCCGACCGGGTTGGTGCCGGCCATGGTTCGCGACGGCGTATCGCAGTTCGATTCGGGCGCGATCTGTCTGCACCTGGCGGAAACCCATCGCGAGGCGCGGCTCGCGATCTTCGAAGGCGAGCCCGGCCGCGCCGAATTCCTGAGCTGGTATTTCTTCGCCGCAAGCACGCTCGATGCGGCGACCTTTCCGTTGATCCTGTTCAAGATGCTGCAGCCGGATGCGGCCATGCTGGAAGCCTCGGTGCAACGCGTGATGCCGCATCTGCGCGTGATCGACCAGCACATGATCGGGCGCGAGTGGATGTTCGATCGCTTCACCATCGTCGACGTGCTGATGGCGCACGCCTTCGAACTGCAGAGTCGCTGCGATGTGAACCATGCCGAATATCCGGCCGTTGCCGACTACTACACTCGGCTGAAACAGCGGTCGGCCGGTGCCGACCTGTTCCGGCGCGGTTGAAGCGGTTTCGATCCGGCTTGCCGAAACCGCTGCCGTATCGCCAGAATGCCGGCTCGGTGCGATCGCCGCTGTGCAATCAACGCTGTGGCGCAACTTGGGTTCGGGGAGATTTTGAGTGACAGGCATACTGGTCGTTGAGCGTTCGGCAACCCTGCATCATCTGCTGACGCGCACATTGCAGGCGTCGCAGACCGGATCCTGGTCCGAGCTGTCCAGCTATGGCGACACCCTCGATCACCTGAGTCGCGCCAGCGACATGAGCCAGCCCTACGCGCTGGTGATTCTCGGTGCGCCGGCGCGCATGAGCCGCGATTTCGAAGACCTGCTGATGTACCTGCGCAATCCGCGCGTCAGGAAGACCGCCGTGCTGCTGCTTGCGCACGAGAAGAATCAGGTGATTGACAGCTTTGTTGCCGATCGTCCGGACAGCGTGTTCCTGTTGTGGGCGAACTTCTCGCGCATTCCGGCGGCGCTGCGGCAACTGTTGCCGAATTCGGCACCGGCACCGGCACCGGCGGCTGCTGCAACACCCGAAACTGCGCCAGCAACGAGCAGCGAGTCCACGATCAGGTCGGCTGCAGTGCCACCCGCCGTTCAGAGCGCGGTGACGCCCGACATTCCTGCCGCGACACATGCCGAGCCGCTCGGCATCCGCGTGCTGTTCGTCGATGACTCGGCCAGCATCCGCCTCGCCTACAAGCAGTTGCTCGATCGCAACGGCTACGAATGCGATACCGCCGGCACCATCAGCGAGGCGATCCAGAAAGCCGTCACCGGCGTCTACGACTTGTTCATCGTCGACTACTTTCTGCCCGACGGCAATGGCGACGACCTTTGCCGAAAACTGCGCGCGCATGCCGCGAGCGCACGCGGCACCATCGCCATCATCACCGGCACCTATCGCGAAGACATCATCAAGCGTTGCCTCGAAGCCGGGGCGGTCGAATGCACGTTCAAGAACGAAGCCAAGGAGTTGTTCCTGGCACGCATGGCTGGCCTCGCCCGACAGATCAAGATGCAGCAGGGCGCGCAGGCTGAGAAGCAGCGGCTCGACAGCATCCTCGGTTCGGTCGGTGATGGCGTGTTCGGGGTCGATGTCGCCGGCAACATCAACTTCGTCAACCCGATGGCGCTGCGCCTGCTCGGCTTCGATGATGAAAGCGCCTTGCTCGGCATGAATGCACAGCACGCCATTCATCACTCCGACGAGCATGGCCGTGCCATCCGCGACGAGGAATCGCCGCTGCTCGCGGTCTATCGCAACGGCGAATCGGTGGCGCGCATCGAAACCGTGTTCTGGAATGTGCAACGCGAAGCGGTGCCGGTCGAAGTGTCGGTCCTGCCCTTGACGATCGGCACCCAGCGTGAAGGCTCGGTCGTCGTGTTCCGCGATATCGGCGAGCGCAAGAACACCGATCGGCTGCGTTGGGAGCTGATCCACGATCCGCTCACCGGTTTGTACAACGCCCGCCATTTCGGGCAGTTGTTGGCTGCGGATCTGGTCAAGCGCCGCGAACAGGGTGGTTATGCGGCGCTGCTGTATTTCGATCTCGATCGCTACACGCACATCGTCGATGCCGGTGGACAGAGTGTCGGCGATCAACTGGTCGCGAATCTGGCCCAGGCGATCGGCAAGCGCCTGCGCGAAGGCGATGTGCTGGCGCGTCTTGAGGGCGATCGCCTGGCGCTGCTGCTCACCGGCGCGCAACTCGACAACCTGTTCACGCTTGCCGACAGCTTCCGCGAAATCGCGCATGGCTGCCATTACACGGTGAATCAGCACAAGCGCCATGCCACGGTGTCGCTCGGCGTTGCTGTAATGTCACGCGAAACGCCGAGCGCCGAATACGCGCTCGAACACGCCCGCGTCGCCTGCAAGACCGCCAAGCATCGCGGTCGCGACCAGACCCAAATTTGGGTCGGCGAACACGACACGCGCATCGCGCGCGAGCTGGAAGCGGGCTGGACCAGCAAGCTGCGCGACGCGATCGAAGAAAACCGTTTCGAGTTCGACATCCAGCCGATTGTGCCGCTCGCGGCGCTGGCCGAACACGAAGCCGGCATCATCGAACGCAATGGCTGGCGCCTGGGTGCGCCCGGCCATGAAATCCTCTGCGAACTGCTGCTGCGCATGCGCGATCGACGCGGCGAATACGTGTCGCCGGGTGTGTTCGTGCCGCTCGCCGAACGCGTCGGCATGATGCCCAAGATCGATCTCTGGGTGGTGCAGCATGCGCTCGCCGAACTTGGTCAACGCGGCGATCTGGTCGGACGCATCGCCTTCAACATCAATCTGTCCAACCAGACGCTGGCCGATGCCGAATCGATGGCCCTGATCAGCAATGCCATCCGTGCCTCGAATGTGCCGCCGCGGTCGCTGGTGTTCGAGATCACCGAGACCAGCGAGATGACCTCGATGCATACGGTGCGCAAGTTCATGAACCAGCTGCGTGAACTCGGTTGCCGTTTTGCACTCGACGACTTCGGCACCGGCTTCTCCTCGTTTACGCATCTGCGCCACCTGCCGGTGGACTACGTCAAGATCGAAGGCAGCTTCGTCGAAGGCATGGCCGACAACGAACTCGATCACACCATGGTCGCCTCGATCACGAACCTCGCGAAGTCGATGAAGCTCGCGGTGATCGGCGAACACGTCGACTCCTTTGCCACCCTGCATGCGCTGCGCCTGTGCGGCGTCGAGTACGCGCAAGGCAATTGGCTCGGCGAACCGCGACGTCTGGCCGGACTGGATCTGGCGGGGTTGTTGCCGGTTTGAGGTTGGCCAACACTTCTTTCGGGACACTCGACATGTACGCAATACGTTGCCTCGCGCTCATTCTGTTGTCGTCCGCCACGGCACTCGCCGCACAACCCGACGCCGACCTGATCCTCACCGACGCGCGCATCTACACCGTCGATGCGAACCGGCCGATCGCGCAGGCGATGGCAGTGGCGGGTGGCAGCATCCTGTTTGTCGGCGACGAACGCGGTGCGCTGAGCTATCGCGGTGCAAACACGAAGCTCGTCGACCTTGATGGCGCGACCGTCATCCCCGGCATGATCGATGCGCATGCGCACTTGCTGAACCTCGGACAGAGTTTGCAGACGGTCGACCTCCGCGGCACCGTTTCATTCGCGGCGGTGATCGACAAGGCGGTGACGCGGGCCAAGGTGACGACGAAAGGGCAATGGATCGTCGGGCGTGGTTGGGATCAGAACGACTGGGCGGACACACGTCTGCCGCAGCATGCGCAGCTGAGTTTGAAGACACCCGCTCATCCAGTGTTGCTCGAGCGCGTCGACGGCCATGCCGTGCTCGTCAATGCCGCCGCGCTTGAGCTGGCGAGCATTTCTCGCGACACGCCGGATCCGGAAGGCGGCCGCATCGAGCGTGACGCCGGAGGAGAACCGACCGGCGTGCTCGTCGACAACGCCATCGAACTGGTCATCCGAGTAATGCCGGCGACGACGCGCGCAGAGCTGCGCGAGTTCACCTTGCTCGCCATCACCGAACTGCAGCGCTGGGGCCTGACCGGCATTCATGACGCCGGCGTCACCCGCGAAGCGATTGAAGTTTACGAGCAGCTGGCCAGCACTCAAGGCTTTGGCCTGCGCAACTACGCGATGGTCAATGGCGCCGATGCCGATATCGACTGGGCCTTGCAGCGCGGTGCGCAGAAGGCGCTGTATGACGGCCATCTGTGGATCCGCTCGATCAAACTGTCCGCCGACGGTGCGCTTGGTTCACGCGGTGCCTGGATGCTCGAACCCTACGCCGACGCACCCGCACAAACCGGCCTCGCGACCTTGCCCGACGACCGTGTGCGCGATGTCGCGATCAAGGCGCTGCGCGCCGGCTTTCAGGTCAACACCCATGCAATCGGCGATCGTGCCAATCGTGATGTGCTCGACGAGTTGTCCGCAGCGTTCGCACAGGTGCCGGTCGCTGACCACCGCTTCCGCATCGAACACGCGCAGATCTTGCAAGCCGACGACATCCGTCGCTTCGCCGAACTCGGCGTGATTCCGTCGATGCAGGCGAGCCACCAGACCAGCGACATGTACTGGGCCGGTGCGCGCATCGGTCCGACGCGCGAACTCGGCGCCTATGCCTGGCGCTCGCTGCTCGACAGCGGCGTGATCATCCCCAATGGCAGCGACCTGCCGGTTGAGCACAGCAATCCGCTGATCTCGTTCCACGCTGCGGTCTCGCGTCAGGACGCGAATAACTGGCCAGTGGGCGGCTGGCATCCGGAACAGCGCATGACGCGCGACGAAGCGCTGAAGTCGATCACGTTATGGCCGGCGTTCGCCGCCTTCATGGAAGGCGAAGTCGGCTCGCTCAGCCCTGGCAAATACGCGGATTTTGTTGTGCTCGACCAGGACCTGATGCGTGTTCCGCCAGCACTGATTCTGGCGACGAAGGTGAAGTCGACCTGGCTCGGCGGTGAGCGCGTTTACGCGGCCGACTGAGTCCCGGCTCGCGACGCACGCATCGCTCTTACGGTTGCTGCTTCGTCAGCGCCGTATGCAACTCGCGCAGCTTGGCCTTCACCGCCTTTTCGTTGGCCGCGCCGATGCGCATCAAGAATTTTTCGCCGCTTGATGCAGCCTCCAGCGCCGGGTCGGCATAGGCATAACCCTTGTCGGTGAGCACGACGACGATCGGCGGTGTCGGTTCTGTGGCGGCCAGAAGATGATCGATGACCGCAATCATGCGGTCGTTGAAATAGCGGTCGGAATAGCCAAGCTCGCGATACGCCTGTTGCAGCAGCGGATAGATGCGCGTGTAGAGATTCACGGCCGCCTGCGTATCCATGCCGGTGAAGGCCTGTACATAAGCGTCGTAGCGGGCGCTGTTCGCGGCACCGATGACCACGGCCGAGCCGTCGCTCTGCGCGAAGAATTGGCCGCTCGCCGGTTTCAGCGGCCACAGATTCATGCCGATCTTGCGGTTCGGCAGCGCATCGACGAAGGCTACAAAGCGCGCGATCAGATGCTCGGACACCAACCACTGCGCGAGTTGCGGATGCGCGAGCAGGGTATTCAGTGCATCGCGGGCAAAGCCGTCACTGTTGAACAGGTCGGGCAACGGGTCCTGCGGTTGATCGGTCAGTGCCTGCTGCAAGGGCGCGACCGGATACTGCGGTCCGGTCGGCGCGGGTGCGGGTTCCGGTTGCGTCACCACGGGTTTGGGCAGCGGTCGCGCCGGTTCCGGCGTGCGCTGCAGATACCAGCCGGTGCCGACCACGGCCACCACCCCGAGCAAACCGATGATCCAGGGCAGCTTGCTCGACGATTCGACTTCACGCATATCGGACTCCGATGGACGACCAGACCGTCATAGCTACATGCTGCGCCTTGACCGATGATGAATGGTGTAATCAGCGCTCCGGTATCGACTTACGAGAGATCACAGGACGTAACTGGCCAGCAGCCCGCCGGCGCGTGTAAGGTCATGCGCTGATTCTTGGGGAACTCCGATGCCGCACAGGACCATCACTTGGCGCGACCGTCTGCGCTATCGCTTCGAAAACACCTTGTCGAAAGGTGCAATCGCGATCATCGCCTGGCTGGCGCTGGTGTCCACGATCATCGTCGCGATCGCGGCGATCGTACTGACGCTGGTCGGCATCGCGCAGGATCCGAACGATCCGTCGTCGCGTTTCGGACTGATCGAAGCCGCATGGCAGGGACTGATGCATTCGCTGGACGCCGGCAACCTGGCCAACGATGCCGGCTGGCCGCTGCGTCTGCTGATGCTGGTGGTGACCATCGCCGGCATCTTCCTGGTGAGCATCCTGATCGGCACCATCACCTCCGGTCTGGAGTCGAGGCTGGAAGAACTGCGCAAGGGCCGTTCGCGCGTGATCGAGACCGGACACACGCTGATCCTCGGCTGGTCGAACAAGGTCTATTCGATCATCGGCGAGCTGATCATCGCCAACGCGAACCAGAAGCAGGCGCGCATCGTCATCCTCGCGAACCGCGACAAGGTCGAGATGGAAGACGACATCAAGGCCAAGTTCGTCAGCACCGGCAGCACCCGCATCATCTGCCGCAGCGGCGATCCACTTGATCTCGACGACCTCGACGTGGTCAGTCCGCACGCCGCGCGTTCGATCATCGTGCTCGCGCCCGAAGAGGACAACCCGGACATCCACGTGATCAAGTCGGTGCTCGCGATTACCAACAATCCGAATCGCAAGAAAGACGCGTATCACATCATCGGCGAGATCCGTGATGAGAAAAACCTCGAAGCCGCGGCTCTGGTCGGCGGCAACGAAGCGGTGTTCATCCAGGGTGAAGACCTGATCGCGCGCGTCACCGCGCAGACCTGCCGCCAGTCCGGGCTGAGTGTGGTCTACACCGAACTGCTCGACTTCGACGGCGCCGAAATTTATTTCAAGGAAGAGCCGGGCCTGGTCGGCAAGCGCTATCGCGAGGCGTTGTCGGCCTATGACGTGTCGGCGGTGATGGGCGTGATGCGCGCTGATGGCGAGGTATGGATCAATCCGCCGATGGACACCGCCATTGGCGCCGGCGACAAGGTCATCGTGATCAGCGAAGACGACGACACGATTGTGCTCATGAACGAATCGCCGCGCACCCCGGATCACGCCGTGATCGTGCAAGGCGAACGGGCCGCGGCACAACCGGAACGGACGCTGATCCTCGGCTGGAACGACAAGGGCATCGCCATCGTGCGCGAGCTCGATCAGTACGTCGCGCCCGGTTCCGAGATCGTCGTGTTGTGCGAACGCGAAGGTGCCCGCGATGCGCTGATGGACCTGTCGAAGTCGTTGAAGTCAACGCGTGTGCGTTTTGCCGAAGGCGATATCGCCGACCGCAGCACGCTCGACAAGCTCGGTGTCTGCGACTTCGCCCACATCATCCTGCTCAGCTACAACCAGTTGCCGATCCAGGAGGCCGATGCCAATACCCTGATCGCGCTGCTGCATCTGCGCAATATTGCGGATGCCGCGAACGCCGATCTCGCCATCGTCAGCGAGATGATGGATCTGCGCAATCGCGCGCTCGCGCAGGTCGCGAAAGCCGACGACTTCATCGTCAGCGACAAGCTGGTCAGCCTGATGCTGTCGCAACTGTCGGAAAACAAACAACTCGATCGTGTGTTCCGGCAACTCTTCAGTGCCGATGGCGCCGAGGTCTATATCCGGCCGATCACCGACTATGTGCGCATCGGCACGCCAGTGGACTTTCATACCTTGCTCGAAGCGGCAGCGCTGCGCGGTGAAACCGCCATCGGCTATCGCATCGCGACGGCTGGCCAGGACAAGGATCAGGGTTACGGCGTCCGCGTCAATCCGAAGAAATCAAATCTGGTCAGCTTTGTCGCGGCAGACCAGTTGATCGTGCTCGCCGAGGATTGAGATGGCGACACCGGGCGACGTGACGGCGAACCCCTTGCGACGCGGCGATGTCGCGATCGACTATGCCGTGCACGGCGCAGAATCGGGTACGCCATTGCTGATGGCGATGGGCCTCGGCATGCAGCGCACGGCTTGGCCGGCGTCGCTGCTTGATGCCTTGTGCGCGCGCGGATTCCGCTGCATCACGTTCGACAATCGCGACATCGGGCTGAGCACGCGTTATGACGCATCCGGTGTGCCGCGACTGCATCGCGTGTTCGCGGCACGTCTGCTGCAGCGGAAGTTTCCCACGCCCTACACACTCGCCGACATCGCCGACGATGGCGTTGCCTTGCTCGACCATCTCGGCATCGCGCGCGCACACGTGCTCGGCATGTCGATGGGCGGCATGATCGCCCAGCACGTCGCCAGCCGTCACGCCGCGCGCGTCGACTCGCTGACGCTGATGTCGACCACCAGCGGCCGGCTTGGACTGCCCTTCCCGGCGGCGCAAGTCATGCGCCTGATGTTGTCGCGACCAGATCCACGGAGCGGCATGGCGGTTGCGACCGACTACGTCGTGCGCATGTTCAGCGCCATCGGCAGTCCGGGATTTCCGACACCGCGCGAGGACATGCAGCGCCGCGCCGAAGCCGGCCTACGACGTGCGCCAAGCGGCCACGGCATCAGCCGCCAGATCGCCGCGATCGTCAGCGATGGCGACCGCACGCCGATGCTGCGCAAGCTCGAAGCACGCACCCTGGTCCTGCACGGCCACGACGATCCGATGGTGCCGATCGCCCATGGTCGACAATTGGCCGCAGTGATTCCCAAGGCACGCCTGCACGATATCCGCGGTTGGGGTCACGACCTGCCGGACGCGCTCAACGGCGAGCTGGCGCAGCTGATCGCGGCGCACGCGTTGTTGGCGTAGGCGTCTCAGACCAGACGCAAGCGCAGACAATCGACCGGTTCGGCGATGTTCTTGAAGCGCCGTGCCGGCAAGGCTTCCGCAGCCAGACCGCGCGCGGCGATCGCAGTGGCGGCCGTGTGCGAAGCGACCAGCTCATCCGCGCCGGCCAATGTTTGCAAGCGCGCCGCGAGATTGACGCTGGCGCCGAACACGTCGCCGTCGGGCGCGATCACGAGTTCGCCGACATGCAGGCCGGAATGCACGGGCAAGGCCTCGCTGTCGCGTTGTGCGCACTCGGCGCGATAACCGGCGTGCAGCGCGACCACCGCGGTCAGCCCCGCGTCCGCATCCGGAAACACGCACAGCACGGCGTCGCCAATGGTCTTGACCAAGCGCCCGCCGTGGCGGTCGGCGACGATGCGGGCATGGCGATGCAGGATCGCCGCAAGCGTGACCGCTTCTTCTTCGTCGATTTCGGCGAGGCGCGTGTAGCCGGACAAGTCCGAAAACACGATCGCGCATTCCCGACGCTCGCCCGCGGCGACTGCTTCCGGTGGCAACAGCCGCAGCATCACGCGCTGCACATTGCGATCCACGCGCTCGCGCAACGGCCCGAAACCGAGCGCGACGGCGGTGCCAGCGAGTATCGGCCCGCTCTGGCTCGGCATGCCGAGATGCACCACCACCAGCGACGATGCCGCACCTTCGAGCGCGACGAAGCACGCCGTCAGCACCACACCCAGCACCGCATATCCCGCGCCACGCCGTAACGCCAAGCCCGGATCGAAACTGCCACGATGCAGGATCGAGGCCCACAGCGAGAGCACGAAGGCGAGGGCGATGAAGGGTGGGCCGACCGCCATTCCGGCGCTCACCCAGCGCAGGCGCGAGGAGAAGATCTCGTCTTGCATCGACATGAACATGAGCAAGAGGGCGATGTTCACCGCTGCGACCCACAACGCTGCTGCGCCCGCGGTGCCGAGGAAGATCCAGGCGATGGCGCGACGGTTTTCCGTCGGCCCGTGGCGCCAATTCAGATAGAGCAGGCTGAGCGCGTGCCCGGACAGCAACATCAACCCGATGAGCATGACCAGCGCGACAGATTTCGTGTGACCCCGATGCCAGAGCAGGGTCAGGCCGACCCCACACAGTGCAATCAGGACAAGGCCCAGCGGATGACCGAACCAGCGGTGCAGATGCAGGCTGAAATCGAAGCTGCTGGTCTCGCGTTGCAGTCGACTGACGAGGTCTTCGTCGATACGGGCGCCGAGCAGGGGATCGACAAACACCAACGGCAACGAGGCCAAAAACGTCAGTGCGGCGAGCCTCACCGGCAGTGGCAAGTAGTCGAGCACGGCCGACTGCGTCATGCCAAGCCAAGTGAACGCGGCGATCAAGATCAACCACAGGAACTCACGAGACCCGAGGAGGCGCGCGATGCCGTGCCGATGCAGGTGACGCGTACGCCCATAGGCGCCGAATTGTTCTTCCGGCAGCCACGACCATAGACGCCAAACCCCATCGCCGGCACGGATGCGCTGGGCGCGGTCGCTGTTCGAAGTGATCATGGTCGC
Source organism: Lysobacterales bacterium (assembly GCA_043753835.1). Taxonomy (GTDB): domain Bacteria; phylum Pseudomonadota; class Gammaproteobacteria; order Xanthomonadales; family Ahniellaceae; genus JADKHK01. Next base: position 257,139 of record JAYUVY010000001.1, read on the forward strand.
GATCTGACGATCGACCAGGTCACGTGAGAATGCTTCCGGGTAGGTTCGAAAGCATGCGACCAGCGCGATCAAGGCGAAGATGCCACACAGCATCGCCGGGTAATCGAGTATCGGCGCGAATGCCTGCATCGTTGTTCGGGTTGGCGCAAGTTCGCGCGCGAACCAGAAATACGCGACACAGAGCACGGCCAGCGACAATGCCAGCGTGAGGTGGCGTACCGTCGCACGTTGCAACCCGCGCCATGCCAGCCATGCTGCGAGCGCCCCGGCCAGCGCCAGTGTCAGCGCGGTGCACGCATAAGACAGCAACAAGGGCGTCGTCGTCCATCCCTGGCGCAACCCGATCACAGCTTGAAACCCCGCCAGCGGAAACATCTGCTTCGCGAGTTCCTTCACGTTTCCCTGAGCCAACAGCACTTCTGGGAAGCGCGGATCGAGCATCCAGTCAATTGACACCCAACTACCGAGGGCAAGGGCGGCAAGCGCAATCAGGCGAATAGCGACCGTGACCATGGCAAGACCTCATGCCGACTGCGGCCGAGCTTACTCCCGCATCAGTGCGACGCATCGCCTAATGGCAATTCTGCGGCAATGGTTCGTCGGAATCCGATGCCGAATTCAAGTGCAAGCTTGCGACAACGGGGAAATGATCCGAGCCGAGGTCGGCACCGTAGGAGCGGGCCATGCCCGCGACCGTGCAAGCCGCGCGGCATCAACGGTCGCGGGCATGG
>JAYUVY010000002.1:0-24246 GCA_043753835.1 Lysobacterales bacterium
AGAAGTCGGCAGGCGAAGAGCAACAGGATCAGAAATCAAACCCAACCGCGGGTGCTGTCCTCAACTAATTCTTCGTCCGAAGAAAGCCGGCAGGTCACCTGGATCGTCGTCAGGGAATTGGAAGAAAATGAGGGTAGAAAACGGATTCGTGGCCTTTACATCGTCAAATCCCGTGGTACAGGCCATTCAAGTGATGTTCAAAAGATGATTGTCAGCGATGATGGCATTCATCTGCAACCCATGGACGATGCTGCGACTGCAGGCACTGATCAGAAAAAGAAGGTTGGCAAAAGTATCAGCGCCAAAAAATGACGGCAGGCACATGGACAAGTCTCTTCCCAACTTCGTTGTCGGCATTGGCGCCTCAGCCGGGGGTCTCAACGCGTACAAAGCGTTTTTCGATGCCATGCCTCCCAATACAGGGATGGCATTTGTGGTCATTTCTCACCTTCACCCTGCAGCCCACAGCCAATTGACAGAGATTCTGTCGCGTCATACAGAGATGACAGTGGTGCTTGCCGAATCCGGAATGAAAATTCGGGCTAATCAGGTCTATGTGATACCGGGCAATGCCGATCTTTCAATTGAGAAGGGTGCGCTGAGCGTCGTTTCCCCGCGCACCAGCAGGAACGCGCAGGTAGATTTGTTTTTTACCTCGCTCGCAACAGCCATGGGCGAACGCGCAGTCGGCATTGTTCTTTCGGGCTACGACGGTGACGGTGCTGAAGGTTGCAAGCGAATAAAGGCAGCAGGGGGAACAACCTTCGCCCAAGACATATCTGCCGAGGTAAACGGAATGCCTCTGAGCGCCCGGGCCACGGGCTGTGTTGACCATGTCCTGGCACCTGGCGAAATTCCGGCGGAACTGGCTAAGTTGAAAGCCAGATTTGAGCGGGGAAGTCTCAAGGGGCAAACCACCCCAAAAACACGGTAGAGGGATGGCGTTCCGGTAATGACCGAACGTCGACATCCAAAGCTGACAAAAACCGGGCTTGGTCAGTGCCGGCGCGATGCTCGTCGCGGGCCGGCACTGACGGTCCATTCAATCTGAGGTCGAACGACAGCAGTTCGTGTTCGTCTACTTCAGCTTTTCCCAGAGAAAGACGTAACCGAGTGTGTCCATGTACGCGGCTTGGGCATTGTTGGTCGAGCCGCCGTGGCCGCCTTCGATGTTCTAGTAGGTCACGTCCTTGCCGAGTTCGATCAGTTTCGCGGCCATCTTGCGGGCATGGCCGGGATGTACGCGGTCGTCGCGCGGGTTGAGGTGGTGAACAGGATTGGTGGGTTGGTCTTGTCTTTGGCGATGTTCTGGTACGGCGAATATTTCGAGATGTAGGCCCACTCTGCGGGCGCATTTGGGTTGCTGTATTCGCCTATCGAGCTCGCGCTGGCGAGCAGCTTGTTGTAGCGGAGCATTTCCTTCATCGCCAGCAGTTCGACGTTCGGGTTTGGCAGTGCCCGTCCGCTGCGCCTCCAATGCTGACCCGCGCCCCGAAGAAGGGGTGCGCCCTTCTTCGGGGCATTCACGAGTGACTAGATGCAGGCCGAATTCTCGCCGAGCCCAAGCCGTCATCTCGACAAAGATGCTCAGGGCGACTCGAAACCGCTGGCAAAGATCGTCAACGTCAAACCGCTGAAAACTGCGACCTGCTCGACCAAGCCGGAACTGCCGTTGTGAAAGCCGCCGTTGGTGCGGCCGCGCGCGCGCAGCTGGCCGCTCGCAGGCAGGCTCAAACCGCTGAGCTGCCAATTTGCAGTATTGCCCACGCGCGTTGCCGTGCCGCCAAGCGGCGTGTAGCTGACGCCACCGTTGGTGCTCAGCTCAAACGTCGCTTGGCTCAACTCCGGAACACTGCCGCCGCGGCTCCACAACACTTGCGTGGGATTCACTGCGCCCAGGGTTTGTAACGCCGGGTCATTCACGAGCCGCGCAAAAAGGTTGCGCGCCGCGCCATTCACCATCGTGAAGTCGCCCCCGATCAGAACCTGGCCGTCCGCCTGCAACGCGACGCTGCGTACGGCGATGTTGACATTGGGATTGAAGCCCACATCCAGCGTACCGTTCGCCGCCACCCGCGCGACGCGGCTGCGCGCCGTGCCAGCCACCGAGTTGAAGAATCCGCCGAGCAAAATCTGGCCGTCCGCCTGTACCGCGATGCTGAAGACAATGTCGCTCACACCAGGATTGAAGTCCGCATCCAGCGTGCCGTTCGCCGCCACCCGCGCAAAGTGATTGCGCGCCATGCCAGATACCGTGGTGAAGTCGCCTCCGAGCAGAATCTGGCCGTCCGCCTGTAGCGCCATGCCGAAGACTGTACTGTTCACATCAGGATTGAAGTCCACGTCCAGCGTGCCATTCGCCGCCACCCGCGCGAGGCGATTGCGCGCCGTGCCAGCCACTGTGGTGAATTCGCCCGCGAGCAAAATCTGGCCGTCCGCCTGCACCGCGACGCTGCGGACCACGGAATTCACGTCAGGACTGAAGTTGACATCCGGCGTGCCGTTCACCGCCACCCGCGCGAGCCGATTGCGCGGCACGCCAGCCACCGAGGTGAAGCCGCCCCCGAGCAAAATCTGGCCGTCCGCCTGAACTGCGACGCTGAAGACATCACTGTTCAAACTCGGATTGAAGTCCGCATCCAGCGTGCCGTTTGCTGCCACCCTCGCGATATTGCTGCGCGCCGTGCCAGCCACGGTGCTAAAGCCGCCCCCAAGCAAAATCTGGCCGTCCGCCTGTACCGCGATGCTGTTGACAGGACCGTTCACATTCGGATTGAAGCCCGTATCCAGCGTGCCATCCGCATTCAACCGCGCAATGTTGTTGCGCGGTTCGCCCAGCACCGCGCCAAAGTCGCCCCCAATAACCGTCTTGCCATCCGGCTGCACGGCGCTGGCGAACACAAAGCTCCCAGTGACATTGAGGTTCAGTGGTTCGAGATCGCCGGGGCCGGGTACTGCATAGGTATAAAGCGTGTTCGCCGAATTCGTGCCGCCCGGAGTTGTGACTGCCACGCCAACCACGCCAGGCACGCGCGCGCCGGTGGTGGCAATGATGCGGGTGGCGCTAATCACGCTAACGGCCGTCGCTATCGTGCCGCCGAAGCTGACCGCCGTGGTGCCCGTAAAACCTGTGCCCTCAATCGTGACCGTGGTGCCGCCTGCGATGAATCCTTTGGCAGGGCTGAGCGCCAGAACAGTGGGATACACCGCCGACATACGGGGTAGGCCAACGTCTTCCAGTATGGCCATGTCCAGGGGCGAGATGTCATAGCGATAGCCGCGGACGGTCGTCACGCCGTTCATCAGTTGCGATAGCAGACCGGGCAGCGGATCATCCCGCAGCAGGAATTCGGGTCGGTCGATGGAGATCAGATCTCCGCAGGCCACCGGCGGTACCGGCACGCCGTCACGCCATTCGATCATCATCGGCCTGCTCATCGCGGCCGACTGGCGCCGAGCGCCATTACCCAAGTGCGCGATGTTGTTGGTGGTCAGATCCGGCGCGCTACCCCACGCCGTAATGGCGACTGGGCCCTGGAACAAGGTGGGCGTGCCTGGCTGCATCCAGCTGTCGTAGGGCGCCCAGAATGTGGCCGGCGGAATGCCCTGCCCATTGGAAAAGGCGTTGTACGCGATGGTATGTCCGAATTCATGCAGGAAGATGGTCATCGCATCCGTGCGGTTCTGTGGCACCGGCGCGGTACGCGCGAACGGGTCAGGGTCGAACCACAACTCGTTGCGCAGATAGTCCAGACCAAATCTGAAGCGCACGTCGGGCACGGCGCCATTGGGGTCGACGCCGGTACGCAGTTCATGGGCTACCCCCCACTCGAAGGTGTCGCGGCCTCCGATGACCCCGACAAACGCGCTGGTCAGGCTGGCGCCATCGGCAGTGCCGATGTTGGCGACGCCGATTTCGACCTCGATGCTGCGCGGCTGGTTGATCTCAAGCATCTGTCCCCAGCGCGCTCCGGCAGCTTGGGCGTGGCTGGTGAATTGGTCGCGCTCAAGCGTTGTCAGGTCGTTCGCGGTGGCATTGAAGGTGACCGTCACGGCAACCTGTGCCCGGCAATCGGGTGAGGCCGCCAACGCGAAAAAAAGAAACAGTGTTACCAAGGCCTTGCTGATTGGGCTGTTCATCTAAATCCATGATTGGGGCCCGCGCCCGATCCAAAATCCAACTTGCTAACGTAAAGCACTATCCCATAGTCCTTCGTAATCGCCGAAGACATTCACCGCGACCGCACCTTTGTTCACCGCGACCGCACGTTGGGCCGTCGATCTCGGGGTCGTTTGGTCGACCGTCATCGCGGATACCGTTTGGCAACGTAATTCGAAGGAAGGCAGCTCGCTTCCGCCTACTTCAGCTTCTCCCAGAGAAAGACATAGTCGAGCGTGTCCATGAACGCGGCCTGCGCGTTGTTGGTCGAGCCGCCGTGGCCGCCTTCGATGTTTTCGTAGTAGGTCACGGCCTTGCCGAGTTCAATCAGTTTCGCGGCCATCTTGCGCACGTGGCCGGGGGCGCTTTTTTAAGTGTGCGGGAAGGATGCAAACCTGGCTTGACAGATATACGGGATTTCCGTATATCCACGGCATGCGTATGGCCATCGAAACCCCGACATTCCAACGCCAAGCCGACGACTACTGGACGGAAGATCAGCGGCTGGACTTCCTGACGTGGCTCGCGGCGAATCCGGAAGCGGGGGACGTGATTTCGGGCGCAGAGGGCGCGCGCAAGGTGCGCTGGACGCTGCCAGGCATGGGCAAGCGCGGCGGTGCGCGGGTGATTTACTTCAACTATGCCGAGGACGGCGTGGTGCTTTTGGTGATGATGTACGCCAAGGGCGACCGCGAGAACCTTTCCTCAGGCGACATCAAGAGGGCGCTATAACATGAACATCGAGAAAGTTGCCAAGGCCATTGAAGCCGATGCGGGTGAGCCGCTGCCGGAACTGCGGCAGGCGTTGCGCGAAGCGGCAGAGCGCAAGGGCCGCGTAACCACGTCGGAGCAACTGTTGGTGCGCGCGGCGCGTGCGAAGCTGGGCTTTTCTCAAGCCGAGTTAGCGGCACGCATCGGCACGCCAGTCGCCACGCTGCGCGACTGGGAGCAAGGGCGCTCAGCACCGCCAGGCGCCGCGGTTTGCCTGCTTCGGTTGCTGGTGGCGCATCCGAAGCTGTCAAAGGAATTGGCGGTGGCGTAGGTCATCGGCTTGGGCTTCCGAAACGGTTCAGACGATCCATTCCTCCGGAAGTCGAACGCAAGCGCTTCGCGTCTGTCTACTTCAGCTTTTCCCAAAGAAAGACGTAGCCGAGTGTGTCCATGTAGGCCGCTTGCGCATTGTTGGTCGAGCCGCCGTGGCCGCCCTCGATGTTCTCGTAGTAGGTCACGTCCTTGCCGAGTTCGAGCAGTTTCGCGGCCATTTTGCGGGCATGGCCGGGATGTACGCGGTCGTCGCGTGTCGAGGTCGTGAACAGGATTGGCGGATAGGTCTTGGCCTTGGCGATGTTCTGGTACGGCGAATACTTCGAGATGTAGGCCCATTCCTCCGGCACATCCGGATTGCCGTATTCACCCATCCAGCTCGCGCCGGCGAGCAGCTTGCTGAATCGGCGCATGTCGAGCAGCGGCACTTCGCACAGCACTGCGCCCCACAAGTCCGGACGCTGCGTGTACATCACGCCGACCAGCAGGCCGCCATTGCTGCCGCCTTGGATGCCGAGATGCGGGGTCGAGGTGATCTTGCGCGCGATCAGGTCTTCGCCGATGGCGATGAAGTCGTCATAGGCGCGTTGGCGATTCGCCTTGAGCGCGGCCTGATGCCACTTCGGTCCGAACTCGCCACCGCCACGGATGTTGGCGAGCACGAAGGCACCGCCGCGCTCCAGCCAGCCGGCACCGGCGCTGGCGTAATAGCCCGGCGTCTGCGACACCTCGAAACCGCCGTAACCATAAAGCAGGGTCGGGATCGTGCCATCGCGTGCACGATCCTTCGGCAGCACGATGAAGTAGGGCACCTTGGTGCCGTCCTTCGATGTGGCTTCGAATTGCTCGACCTGCAGTCCCTCGGACTTGAAGTACGCCGGCTGCTGCTTCAACAACTCATGCTTGGGCGCACCGACGCTGCCGAACGACAACGACGTCGGCGTCAGGAAATCGGTGATGGTCATCAAATAGTGGTCGGTCGCGTCGGCGTTCTCCGCCGACAAGCTGACGTCGGCATTACCGGGTACGTCGATCGGCTGACGCTTCCACTTGCGGCCCTTGAGCAGCATCGCTTCCGGGCGGCTTTTCACGTTGTCGAGAATGTTCAGCAAGACCGCGTTGAGGGTGGCCGAGTAGCCGGCCAGCGAGCGCTTTGCGCTGGGCGCGAACAGCACCGTGTAGGCGTCTTTGCCGGCGTACAGGTCATCGAGCTTGATGGCAACCAGACTGCCAGCGGCAAACAGGGTTTTGCCGGATTTCCAGTCGCTGCGCAGGGTGATCAATGCGTAGTCACGGAAATAGCTGACCTCGGCATCGTCGGGCTTCGGCAATTTGACGAGTTTGCCGCCGCGCAGCAGATGCGTCTCGTTCTGGAAGAATGCCGGCACACGCACCACGCCGTCGACACGCACACCTTGGGCGTAGTCGCTGAACCCGAACGTGTAGACATCATTCTGCTTCGCTTCGAAAATTTTCTTCGCGTCTTTCCACGCGCTGCCGCGTGACCACTCGTGCACGCTGCGCGGATAGCCCGAGTCGGTCATCGAGCCGGCGCCGAAGTCGGTGCCGATATAGAGCGTGTCCTTGTCCTTCCAGCTCACCGCCGATTTCGCTTCCGGCAGCACGAAGCCATCTTTCACGAACGATTTCGTGGCGATGTCGAACTCGCGCACTTCGACGGCATCACCGCCGCCGCGCGACAGCGAAATCAGGCAGCGATCGTGCGCCGGTTCGATGCAGTCGGCGCCTTTCCAGACCCAATTTGCCGACTCGGCCTTGTTCAAGGCATCGATATCGAGCACGGTTTCCCAGGCTGGTTTGGCCTTGCGGTATTCCGCCAGTGACGTACGTCGCCAAATGCCACGCACATGCCCGGCGTCTTTCCAGAAGTTGTAGTACTGCCCGCCGATCTCGTCGATGTAGGGGATACGGTCGGTCGAGTTGTTGATCGCCAGCAGGCGATCATTCAGGGGTTTGAACGACGCATCCGCTTCAAGCGCTTTCTGACTTTCGGCATTGCGTGCGCGTACCCAGTCGAGCGACTTTTCGCTCTCGACATCTTCCAGCCACAAATAGGGGTCGACTGCCGTCGCCTGCGCCGTCATCGCCATGCCTGCCAGTAGTGCATAAGCCAGTATCCGTGCTGTGTGCATCGTTCGCGCCCTTGGTGATCGGTTTGAAAAGGGTGTTGAACGCCCAGCTTAGCGCCCACAGCGCTAGGACGACGTAGTCACCCGGCTGACGATCTCGCCGTCGCGCACGCGCACGCGCAGCGTGTCGTCGACAACCACTTGCCTGATTGATTGCACCGTGCGGCCTTGCGCATCAAACGCGATCGCATAACCACGCTCCAGCGTCGCCAGCGGACTCAGCGCATTGAGCGAGCGCGCCAGACCGGCCAGATGCGTCGCCTGATGTTGCAGGCCGCGCACACAGGCCGATTGCAGTCGAAGGCGGGCGTGTTCGGTGCGCCGTTGCAGCAGGGCGATGCGCTCGAGCGCAGCGGCGCGCTGCAGACGGTTATGCAGCTGTTCGATCTGCTGGCGGCGCTGCGACAGCAATGGCGCTGGAATACGCACCAATCGCAACCGCGTCTGTGCCAATTGTTGCGCCATGTTGTTCAGCGTCGTCAGCGGATGACGCGCCTGCAGACGCAATTGCAGACGATCGAGACGCTGCATTTGCGCCGCGAGCCGATGCTGCGCCGCGCGTTCCAGTCGTCGTTGCAACACCTCCAGACGGTCGCGCAGCGCATCGCCCGACGGTGCAATCAGTTCGGCAGCGGCCGACGGCGTTGGCGCACGCAGGTCAGCGACAAAATCGGAAATACTGAAGTCGGTTTCGTGGCCGATCGCCGAGACGACTGGCATCGGCATGGCGGCAATACGCCGTGCCAAAGTTTCGTCGTTGAACGCCGCCAAATCTTCGATCGAACCGCCACCGCGGGTGATCAGCACCAGATCATGGCGTGCCAATCTGGCGATCCGATCCAATTGCGTGCGCAGCTGTGCGGGTGCTTCGCCACCTTGCACCAGGCTTGGAAACAGATCGACCGAGAGCAGTGGAAAACGCCGTGACAGCACGCTGATGACGTCGCGGATCGCAGCCCCGGTCGGTGAACTGACGATCGCGATGCGGCGTGGATAAGCGGGCAGGGCACGCTTGCGATTCGCGTCGAACAATCCTTCGTCGGCGAGCTTCTGCTTCAGCGCCTCGAACGCACGTTGCACCGCACCTTGCCCCGCGGGTTCCAGATGCTCGATCTGCAACTGGAACTCGCCGCGCGGTTCGTACAGCGTGACCCGTGCCCGCGCCAGCACTTGCAGGCCGTCCTCAGGCGCGAAACGCAACGTCATCGCGCGCGGACGGAACATCGCGCAGCGCACTTGGGCACCCGTGTCTTTCAGCGAAAAATACAGATGCCCGGACTTCGCGCGCATGAAATTCGAAATCTCGCCCTCGATCCAGAACAGCGGAATGCCACGTTCCAGCAACAGGCGCGCTTCGGCATTGAGTGTCGTCGGGCTGAACGTATTGCGTTGGATCAGCGGCAAGTCGGACACGGTCGGCGTTCTTCGCGGCGGGCGGCGAGCTTAGCGATCCAGACCTGCTTCGTCGATGCGTCCGCGCTGCCGCTTTCGGGCTAGACTCAAAGTGTTGTCGAACCCGCACGATCTGGCTGAATCCGCGTCTTGGTTGAATACCTTGGGGAGTGGCATGCGTCCAACCGATATTCGCAATCCCGATTATTTCCACAAGGTCGTCGACTGCCAGTGGGCTTGTCCGGCGCATACGCCGGTGCCCGAATACATCCGCCTGATCGCCGCCGGTCGTCATGACGCCGCGTACATGGTCAACTGGAATTCAAACGTGTTCCCGGGAATCCTCGGGCGCACCTGCGATCGTCCCTGCGAACCGGCGTGCCGGCGCGGACGCGTCGAAGAGAACAACGGCGACAAGCCGGAACCGGTCGCGATCTGCCGCTTGAAGCGCGTCGCTGCCGACAACAAGGGCGATATCCACGCGCTGTTGCCCACACCCGCGCCGCGCAATGGCAAACGCGTTGCCTGTGTCGGTGCCGGCCCGGCCTCGCTGACGGTCGCACGCGATCTCGCGAGCTGCGGTTATGCGGTCACCGTGTTCGATGCCGATCCGAAAGCCGGCGGCTTCATGCGTACCCAGGTGCCGCGCTTTCGTCTGCCGGAATCGGTGATCGACGAGGAGTGCGGCTACATCCTCGATCTCGGCGTCGAGTTCATCGGCGGCCAGCGCATCGATTCGCTGAAGGACTTGCTGACCAAGAGTTACGACGCAGTTTTCGTCGGCTCGGGCGCACCGCGCGGTCGCGATCTCGATCTGCCCGGCCGCCGCGAAGCTGCCGCGAACATCCATTTGGGCATCGACTGGCTCGCCTCGGTGTCGTTCCAGCACATCGAGAAGATCGGCCGGCGCGTGATCGTGCTCGGCGGCGGCAATACCGCGATGGACTGCTGTCGTTCCGCGCGCCGTCTCGGCGGCGACGACGTCAAGGTGATCGTGCGTTCCGGTTACGACGAGATGAAGGCGTCGCCCTGGGAGAAAGAGGACGCGCAGCACGAGGGCATTCCGTTTCTGAATTTCCATGTGCCGAAATCCTTCGAGCATGAGAACGGGCGGCTGGTTGCGATGATGTTTGAACTGGTGCGTGCTGAAAAGGACGCCAAGGGTCGGCGCGTGCTGGTGCCGACCGGCGAAGCCGACGTTCGCGTCGAATGCGATGACGTGCTGATCGCGGTCGGACAGGAAAATTCGTTTCCCTGGATCGAACGCGACATCGGCCTCGCGTTTGACGAATGGGGTTTGCCGGTGCTGGACAAGCTCACCTTCCAATCGAGCATCCCGAACGTATTTTTCGGTGGCGATGCCGCGTTCGGCCCGAAGAACATCATCTGGGCGGTCGCGCACGGTCACGACGCCGCAGTGTCGATCGACAAGCTGCTGCAGGGCGAAAGCATCCAGGATCGTCCGTCACCGCTGATGAATCTGGTCTCGCAGAAGATGGGCATCCACGAATGGAGCTACGACAACGAGATCGCGCGCGACGAACGTTACGTCGTGCCGTGGGCGCCGAAGGAATTGACGCTGTCCAGCATCAAGGTCGAAGTCGAGCTCGGCTTCGATTTCGCGACCGCGTGCAAGGAAGCATCGCGTTGCCTGAACTGCGATGTGCAAACCGTGTTCATCAAGGACGCCTGCATCGAATGTGATGCCTGCGTCGACATCTGCCCGATGGACTGCATCAGCTTCACCTTCAATGCCGATGAACCGGATTTGCGCAAGCGATTGATGGCACCAGCGCTGAACCTGACCCAGGACCTGTACGTGTCCGACAACGTCAAGACCGGCAGGGTGATGGTCAAGGACGAAGACGTCTGCCTGCATTGCGGCCTGTGTGCGGAACGCTGCCCGACCGGCGCCTGGGACATGCAGAAGTTCCTGCTCGAAACCACGAAGGCCGGTAGCGGTTGCCGCAGCAAGACCAAGACCGAGGTAGCTGCATGAACGCCAATGTAGGAGCGGCCCCGGCCGCGATGCCGACGCAAATCACCGCAACCAATGACTTCGTCGTCAAGTTTGCGAACGTCAACGGATCGGGATCGGCCTCGGCGAATGAGGTGTTCGCGAAAGCGATCCTGCGCATGGGTGTGCCGGTCAGTCCGCGCAATATCTTTCCGTCGAACATCCAGGGCCTGCCGACCTGGTACGAGATCCGCGTAACCGGCGCCGGTTATCTCGGTCGCCGCGGCGGTGTCGATCTGATGGTCGCGATGAATCCGCAGACCTGGAATGCCGACGTCCGTGAAATCGAACCCGGCGGTTATCTGTTCTACGACAACAGCAAGGCGCTGCCGTCGTCGAAATTCCGCAGCGACATCACCGTGATCGGCGTGCCGCTGACCGAGATCGCGAACGCCACTTACACTGACGCCCGCCAGCGCCAGTTGTTCAAGAACATCATTTATGTCGGCGTGCTTTCCGTATTGCTCGATATCGAAGCGAGCGTGATCGAGCAGCTGTTTACCGAACAGTTCAAGGGCAAGGAAAAGCTGCTCGCATCGAATGTGCAGGCGCTGCACCTGGGCCGAGACTATGCGACGAAGCATGTCGGGCGCATCGGGCTGACGGTGCAACGCACGAACAGTGTCGGCGACCGCATCTTTGTCGACGGCAATACCGCCGCCGCGCTCGGTTGCGTTTACGGCGGCGCGACGGTCTGCGCCTGGTACCCGATCACGCCGAGCAGTTCGCTGGCCGAGGCGTTCCAGTCGTATTGCCAGAAACTGCGTGTCGATCCGGAAACCGGCAAGAACCGCTACGCGATTGTGCAGGCCGAAGACGAAATCGCATCGATCGGCATCATCGTCGGCGCCGGCTGGAATGGGGCGCGTGCGTTCACCACGACCTCGGGTCCGGGCGTTTCGCTGATGACCGAATTCCTCGGTCTCGCCTATTTCGCCGAAATCCCGATCACCCTGATCAATGTGCAGCGCGGCGGTCCTTCGACCGGCATGCCGACGCGCACGCAGCAGGCCGATATCGTTTCATGTGCCTACGCCTCGCACGGCGACACCAAACATGTGTTGCTGTTCCCGGAAGATCCGAAGGAATGCTTCGATCACGCCGCTGCCGCGCTTGATCTCGCCGATCGGCTGCAGACGCCGATCTTCGTGATGACTGATCTCGATATCGGCATGAACCAGCGTCTGTGCGCGCCGTTCGAATGGGACGACGCGCGCGAGTACGACCGCGGCAAGGTGATGACCCACGACGAGCTTGAGGCCGGTCGCGATTTCGGTCGTTATCTCGACGTCGATGGCGATGGCATTCCGTTCCGCACCTATCCCGGCACGCATCCTACCAAGGGCGGGTTCTTCACCCGCGGCACGACGCGCAACGCCTATGCGAACTACTCGGAAACCGGTGCCGACTACATGTACAACGTCACCCGCCTGCTGAAGAAATTCGAGACCGCGAAAGCACTCGTGCCGCAGCCGGTATTGCGCGCAGCCAAGCAGTCGACGCGGTTCGGCGTGATCTATTTCGGCTCGACCAGCCCGGCCATGCAGGAGGCGCTCGACGCGCTCGACGCGATGGACCTGCACATCGACGCATTGCGCCTGCGCGCGTTTCCGTTCGCAGACTCAGTCGTCGAGTTCATCAACGCGCACGATCAGGTCTTCGTCGTCGAACAGAACCGCGACGCGCAACTGCGCGGCATGCTCGTCAACGAACTCGAAATCGCCCCGGATCGACTGCCGCCGATCCTTCACTACGACGGCACGCCGATCACCGCCCGATTCATCACGAATGCGATCGCCGAACGCCTGCGCCCGAGGAGCCGAGCATGACTTACCTCGCCAAACCCAAGATGCACCATCCGAGCCTGGCGCAGAACAAGGTTTGCTATACGCGTCGGGATTACGAAGGACGCGTGTCGACCCTCTGCGCTGGTTGCGGACACGACTCGATTTCGGCCGCAATCATCCAGGCCTGCTGGGAAATGGACGTCGAGCCGCATCGCGTCGCCAAGCTGTCGGGCATCGGTTGCAGCTCGAAGACACCCGACTACTTCCTCGGCAATTCGCATGGCTTCAACACCGTGCACGGGCGCATGCCTTCGGTGCTGACCGGCGCGAATCTCGCAAACTCGTCGCTGCTCTATCTCGGCGTGTCCGGCGACGGCGACTCGGCTTCGATCGGCATCGGCCAGTTCGCACATGTGATGCGCCGTGGCGTGAACATGGTCTACATCTTGGAGAACAACGGCGTGTACGGTCTGACCAAGGGCCAGTTCTCGGCGACCGCGGACCAGGGTTCGCAGTCGAAGAAGGGTGTGATCAATTCGGATACGCCGATCGACGTAGTCAGCCTCGCCTTGCAGATGGGTGCGACCTTCGTCGCCCGCAGCTTCAGCGGCGACAAGCAGCAACTGGTGCCGATCATCAAGGCCGCGATCGCGCACCGCGGCGCCGCCTTCATCGACATCGTCAGCCCCTGCGTCGCCTTCAACAACCACTCCGGCAGCACCAAGAGCTACGACTACGTGCGCGAACACAACGAAGCCGTGAACCGCATCGACTTCATCCCGCACAAGCAGGAAATTGTCGTCGACTACGCGGAAGGCCAGGTCGTCGAAGTCGAACAACACGACGGCACCGTCCTGCTGCTGCGCAAGATTCACCGCGACTTCGACTGCCACAACAAGATCGCCGTCATGAATTACCTCGCCGAACACCAATACCAGGGCGAAGTCGTCACCGGCCTCCTCTACATGGACAGCGACTCCCGCGACCTGCACCAACACCTCAATACCATCGACGTACCGCTGAACACCCTCAACGCGAAAGAGCTTTCACCGGGCAGGGCAGCGTTGGACAAGATCAATCAGCGGTTGCGGTGAAGAGTCAATATTTTGAACGGAGGGAGGCGCTGATTTCGTGGTTCCGTCGACGCTATCGACGAATGCACGCGCGGCTGTATCAGCCGCCATTGCCGATGCGACGGCTGATGAGCACAGGCAGCGATTTAACTCGTGCGTTGATCGCAACCCGTTCTCCAGCCCTGATGCACATCACGATACTCGTCGTGCTGTGGTTGTTCTTGTTGCTTCTGCCCGCGTTCGACGTACGCGAGAGTCCAGTCATTAGCGATGAGCTCGCGATTTTTGTCTACATTGCTGTTTTTTTCCCGGTCGTGAATTACTTCACGCGCATCGGGTGGCATGCACGATTGGCGGCGCAGCGGTTGAAGATGTGCGACGCGAGAAGAGTGCTAATCGGGCAGTTTGTGCACGTGTATCTGGCGTTCGGCGCGACTTGGTTGGGCTTGGTAGTCCTTTCACTGGCTCGATACCTATTCAGACGTTTCGACTGAAGCGCATCGGCTGCGTTGGATGCAGCACGTATTCACATGGACTCGCCCCGCCGGCGCTCAAGTCGCATTATCCGGTTTGCGTTCGGCACGGTTGGACCCTGATATTACGTCGTGTATTACAAGATGCTGTCGCCATGACCCTGTCCATTCGCCTCGCTGCTGCAGACGAAGCCATGCTGGAACGTGCGGCGCGTGCGTTGCGCGTGACCAAGTCGGAGTTCATTCGGCGCAGCATTTCGGCTTATGCGATGAAGGTTTCGGCCGACCCGCAAGCTGCGGCCGAAGTGGATGCGCTGTACGTCGGCAAGGGTGGCGGTTTGCGCGAGCCGGCCAGCGTGGTTAACCCGCGCAAGCGCGCGATCGTGGAGCGGCTGCGTGGCAAGCACGGATACGCTCGCTGATACCGGCTTCCTGGTCGCGTTGTTCAACGACGGCGACCGCCACCATGCGGGAGTGCGCAAAATGCTCGCGCAGCTGGCCGGTGCGCGTTTGTACACGGCGTGGGAAGTGTTGACCGAGGCCGGCCATCTGCTCGACGACACCGGCAAACTGAACCTCATGCGCTGGGCCGCCGCCGGGCGCCTGACGATGATCGCGAGCGATGCGGACGACCTCGGGCCGATGGCCGATTTCATGGAACGGTACGCGGATGGTGGCGCCGACTTGGCCGATGTCGCGCTGGTCTTCGCAGCGGATCGGTTGGGCGTGCACAACATCCTGACCGTTGACCGCAAAGACTTTGATCGGAATAGTCCGCTGGTCGGCATCACTCGATGAATGGAATTCTCCGCAAAACCGGACATTCAGACCCGACGCAGTATCCTGTCCGCCCGCTTCGATGGCACGTTGGAGAACGACATGGCGACCGGTTGGGCCGGTGACGGCGCAGTGCAGGACCAGATCGACGCGACCATCAAGGATGCGATCGAGCGTGCACGCCAGAAGTTGCCGCGAGGCGCCGGCCTTAGCCTTTGCGAGGAATGCGATGCGAGCATTCCGGAAGCGCGGCGCAAGGCCGTTCCGGGTGTGCGTCTGTGTGTGTCCTGCCAGGAGCAAATCGATCAGGCGCAGGCCAGTTTCAGCGGCTACAACCGGCGCGGCAGCAAGGACAGCCAGTTGCGTTGAACGCAAGTGCATTCTGCGCCGGCCACGACGACGATCTTTATGGCGCGCTCGAGCGAATGCGTGCCGAGAAGTCCGCTTGGTCGGCATATCTGGCCGCTCGCTGGTTGATTTGGAACGCGGCACGATAACTCTCGCGCGGCAGCGAGGTGTCGATCAGCCCAAGATCGTAGGCGAGATCGTCGGAGTAGGCGGGCAGCAGCGTCTTGTAGCTGTAAGGCACGCTGTCTGGCACCAGCGCATTGATGTGGCGGACGATATTGCTGGTGCAGGTATTGGTCAGCGTGTTGTAGAACTCGGGGCTGGCGGCGACGGCATTCGCGCGCTCGAGCATGGCCACGATCAAGGCGCGCATGCGCTCGGGCGTGGTTCGCACCGGATACAGATAGACGTCGTCGTGGCGGTGATTCGCGCGCAGCCCGATCAGATCGCGCTCGTCGCCGATGACATAGGCGAGCTCGTACTGACGCAGCACCCCGAGCAGGGGAGAGAACGATTCGCCGCGCTCCTTGCGGATCTCGACCGAGATCGCGATGTACTCGCCATCCGCGAAGCCGAAACTCAGAAACGTATGTGCCGGCCCACGCCAGTCGGCGAAGGGCTCGACGATGTACCACACTGATTCGAGTTGGCGCAGGTCGTAAGTGCGCGTTTCCCAGTGCACATCGAAGTCGGACTCGGAGCGGTATTGCGCGTTGCGCAAGTTGTGCACGCGGATTTGGTTGCCATCGAGTTCCGCAGTCGCTACGCGGGCCTGATCGGCGTTCCAGTCACGTTCATTCGATGGATGTACGAGCGCCATCAGCAGCAGATACGCGAGCACGGCAGCGACCGGAATGCGCAACATCCAGCGGCGGGCGAAGCGACGATGTGAGGACGAAGTCGTCATCTGCGGATCGTATCCGACCGGATTCAACATTCCGCGCATTGTTGAGCGCCAATGGCGCGTAAATCGAGCGCAGCGCGACACACCGGAATCGGTCGCCTATTCCAGACTGTCTTCAAAAATCGCAACCGGGCGTTCGCCGTAGATCGCATGGACCGCGCCGCGCCAGGTTCCGAATGTGCTTGCGACGTGGCAGCTGAACAACAAATCGTTGCCGCCGTCGTGGTTCAGGTCGCCGGCGCGACTGATGTTCAAGCCGCAGTATTCGCCGGGCGCGGCGCCATGAAACGCGATGCCTGCGGCTTCGGGCAAGGCGCCGAGTTGCAGCGACGGAGCGTGCATGCCAGTACTGCCGAACAGGACGTAGACCTTGCCGGAGGCTTCGCCGTTCGGGTCTGCGAACTGCGCGCCGAGCCCGATATCGTCGATGCCGTCGCCGTTGATGTCGCCGACACCGGCGAGCGTTTCTCCGCAACGATCACCGGCCATTTCGCCGAGGATCCGGAACCCGTTCGTCCCGGTCAGGTTCGTCAGATCCACGTCCGCGGGGAAGGGCGTCGCACTACCGTAAACGACGAAGGCCAGATTCTGCAGCGTGCCGATCAGCATGTCGTCGAAACCATCGTGATTGAGATCAGCCGAAGCAACGGAGCGACCGACGAAATGGAAGTTGACCGCACTGCGCAATGCAAAGCCGCGAGGCCCGTCGAGTGCAGCGACCGACAACGGCGTGGCCTGCAGCTGGTCGGTGCCGAACAGCACGTAGGCCGCGCCTTGCGCACTACCCGGCGGGCCAGCCTGCTCCGCGCCGGCGATCAGGTCGGCGCGTCCGTCACCGTTGAAATCGCCCGATCCGAGGCTGAATCCGAGTCGATCATCCGACGTCGCGCCATCGATTCGAAAACCGCGCGTGCCGTCCAATGTGTCCAGCGCGATGTGCGTCCCGAGCGTCGGTGCGCGTCCGTAGATGACGTACACGCTACCGCTCTCGTTGCCGGCGAAGTCGCCGTGCACGGTACCGATCGCGACATCGTCGAGGCCATCGCCGTTGAAATCGCCCAGCGCCGCGACCGACTTGCCGACATTCTCGTAGCGTTGCGCGCCGTCCATGCAGGTGATCTGGCCCGGACCGAGCGTATCGACCATCGTGACCGCATCCATCGATGCTTGGCCATAGACGATGCAGGCGCGGCCATCGAAACCATTGCTGGTCGAAAGCCCGATGATCAGATCATCGCGGCCATCGCCATTCACATCGCCCGCGCCGCGCGCACGATGATTGAATCCGTCGTAAGGCGCGCCATCCAGGCGGAAGCCGTTCGCGCCATTCAACTGGCTCAGCATCACGCCCGCCGGAAATCCACCGTCGCGACCAAAGACCACGTAGGTGCTGCCGCGACCGTCCTGCGCTTCTTCGGCCGAGACCAGGAAGTCGTCCCGACCATCGCCATTGAAGTCGCCGATCGCGTCGCTGTTGATCCCGAGCAGATCGCCCTCGGCGACGCCGTCGATGCGAAAACCGGCCGCAGGGGAAAGCGTCGAGAGTGCAACGACGCGTTGCGCCATCGCGTCGTCCGCCACGAACAGAAACGCGGCGCCGAGTAAAAAGATCAACGAACGGAACGACGTGGACATCAGGTTCACCAGTAGCAATCAGGATGCAAGCATCGTGTCGCGACCCATGCATTCGCCGCTCCCGGCAATCGCGGATTCAAACCTAGGAGATTTCGCAAAATGCAGCCCCGAAGGGGCGAAACAACAAGAGCCCGGGGTGAAGCCCCGGGGCGGGACAAGACCCAAAACGCCCGAGCCCTGAAAGGGCGACACAACAAGAGCCCGGGGTGCAGCCCCGGGGATCAGGCAAGCCCCAAAACGCCCAAGCCCCAAAGGGGCGAAACAACAAGAGCCCGGCGCAACGACCCGGGGACCGGGCAAGCCCCAAAACGCCCAAGCCCCAAAGGGGCGAAACAACAAGAGCCCGGCGCAACGACCCGGGGATCGGGCAAGCCCCAAAACGCCCAAGCCCCAAAGGGGCGAAACAACAAGAGCCCGGCGCAACGACCCCGGGACCGGGCAAGCCCCAAAACGCCCACGCCCCAGAGGGGCGAAACAACAAGAGCCCGGCGCAACGACCCGGGGATCGGGCAAGCCCCAAAACGCCCAAGCCCTGAAAGGGCGACACAAAAAGAGCCCGGGGTGAAGCCCCGGGGCGGAACAAGCCACAAAACATCCAAGCCCCAAAGGGGCGACACAACAAGAGCCCGGCGCAAAGACCCGGGGATCAGGCAAGCCCCAACACGCCCGAGCCCTGAAAGGGCGACACAACACGAGCCCGGGGTGCAGCCCCGGGGATCAGACAAGCCCCAAAACGCCCAAGCCCCAAAGGGGCGACACAACACGAGCCCGGGGTGAAGCCCCGGGGATCAGGCAAGGCCCCACACGCCCGAGCCCTGAAAGGGCGACACAACACGAGCCCGGGATAACGCCCCGGGGCGGGACATACGCGACGATGAATTAACCGTTCCCCCGCATCAAACCACCCGGGGCGTTACCCCAGGCTCTTGTTTGTGCCGGGCCGTTGGCCCTGGTTGTGAATCAATCCCACATGTGGCGTTCATCGAATCCGACGCGATGGCGCTCGAGGATGCCGCGGTATTCGTCGCGAAAATCGGCGCGACGATGATGTTCGCGTTGGTTCGCGATGTAGGCGCAGACGCGGTGGATGTTCGACGACGACACCGCGAACACGCCGTAACCGGCTTGCCATGCGAACGACTCGAACTCATCGCCTTGCGTTTTCAACCACCGTGACGACGCCGACTTCACCGCCTCGACGGCATCGCACACCGGCAGTGTTCGACTCAACTCGAAGAGCACATGGACGTGATCTTCGATCGAACCGATTGCGACAAGCGGACATCCGATCTTCGCGAACACGCCGGTGATGTAGGCGTGCAACGGATCACGCACCGCATCGTGCAACCACGGTTCGCGCTGCTTCGTGCTGAACACCAGATGCAAATGCAATTTCGCCAACGACTGCGCCACACCAACCCCCAGCCCCGAAGGGGCGACACGACAGGAGCCTGGGGCAACGCCCCAGGTGGAAATGATCCTGCCGAAACCCGTCCGCCACCGCGATGGACATCGTCGGATTCGCACGTCGGAGAATTCGCAATGTGCGGTCATTGAATTGGTCGGATTGCCGCCAACCCCGGGGCTTCACCCCGGGCTCCTGTTCGTGCCGGGCAGATGGCCCTGGTGCGCGAGTTCGGCACCGCCGAATGAATGTCTGGTGGTCGCGCGAAGCGCCGGTTGCGCTGGCGGAAAAGAAATCGGCGTAGCATCCCCGAATCGCGGAGATCGCCATGCGCCTGCTCGCATCCATCGTCTTGCTCGTGTTGCCGCTCGCAGCGTCTGCTCACGGCGGCGGTTTGAATGCCGACGGCTGCCACACCAACCGCAAGACCGGCGACTACCACTGCCACCGTGCCCAACCAGCACGCAGTGCGAACGTCGCCGCAACAACACTTCTGCAAGAATTCTCTTTGCCTTTCCTCACCTTCTACTTGTTGTGCGCATGAACTTCAGCAGCCGGTAGGCATGCTTCAACATTTTTGAGAGCGTCGTGAATCCAACCGCTGTAAGCATGAAAACAGCCATTACCCCAGGTGAAGTCCATCTTGGGTTCAAGATCAGAGAAAAGCGAATACGACTGGCTGGAGCAGGTACATGTGCCATCGTCGCCGTTCATGCGCCGCCATTCTGGATCCGCAGCCTTTATAGATCGCTCAACAATGGACGGATGGAGTTTCGAGAGGGCGGCACACGAAGATTCGTTGATCGTGATCTGTTCGTACTCGATGTCGATCGCTCTTCGCGCGAGATAGTCTTCCTTGGCTTGGACGCCGATTGGGCCTTTCGATCGGACAACGGCTGCTTCCCAGCGTCCGTCGTTGTTCCGATGCAGTGAGACGCTGATTGAGTCCAGCGAGTAGTCCAGATCTGGGAATTGCGAGAAGGTGATGCTGCGTGCTGGCTTGGCGCGCTGCTGCCACGCCCTCGTCTCGGCGCTGAGCTGATCCACAAACATCTTCATGTCCTTGGGAGCGCGGAAGAAGTTGAGGCGAAAGATTCCGCCGCATGCGCTGGCAACACCGATGATCATCGCGCTACACAGCAAGGCTGCCAACAGCTGAAGTAGTCGCGCGCGGAGAATCGATTGCGGCCGCAAGAGCGCCATCAGTGCTTCGACTCCGACTGCATCTCGACTGCACCATTCGCCTCCCACTCCAAAACCTTCGAAGTCACCCCATTCCCCCCCTCAACCTTATCCGTCACCCACCAAGGCTTGCCCTCTGAGTCGAGGTAGAGGTTCGACATCTCCGGATGCGTAAACGGCCTTGAGCCGATGCGGCCGAGGACCGCAATCTGCCCACCAGTTTCGTCGACGGCGCGGTCGCGTTCGAGGCCGCGGGAGAGGGATGTGGCGGGGGAGGGCGTGGACCAACTTGCGATCAAAGCAGGCTTCGGTTGGGGGCTGAAGCCGTAGAACTTCGGTTGGGTTTCGGGGGAGAACAGTTGGATCACCTTGAGGCCGTTCGTGCCATCGGCGACGTAAGCGAACAGTGAGGCATTGGTGGCGGCGACGACGATGTCTTGGGCGTCGGTGATCGCGCCACCGCCGTTGAACATCTGATACAGCGTCGGTGACTCGGGCTTGGTGACGTTGATGATTGCGACACCGTCAGCGCCGTTCGCGACGTAGGCGTAGGTGCGGGCGACGTGCAGTTTCGCGGCGTGGGCGAGGGGGACGATCGCGCCGGTCGGGGCGACCGGATGCGACGGGTCTGTGATGTCGATGACTTCGAGGCCCTTCGCCGTGCTCGCGAACAGATAGCGGAACTGCACCTGTGCGGCGCGTGCATCAGTCAGTGCGATCGTCGTCACCGCGCGCGGCTTCAGCGGATCGGACATGTCGAGCACGACGATGCCTTTGGGCGTGCTCGCATAGAACCAGTTGCCGGCGATCGCGAGATGACGCACGCCATTCAGCACACCGTTCTCGTTCCAGGTCAGCGCGCGCTTCAGGTCGTTGTTACGTGGCTCGCCATCGGCGAGCGTGTTCACGTCGACCAGAATCAGGCCTTCTTCGGCGTCGGTGATGAACGCGTAGTTGTAGATCGCGAAGAACGCCTGTTCCATGTTCGTCTTGCGCATCAGGTCGCCGGTGTTGCGATCCGGGTGGATCGGCTGCGTTGTTGGCAGCACGACGCAGGTTGCGTGTTTCGACTTGACCTTCGTATCGCCACCGAGCGCCGAATTCGGGCCGGTCACAAAGCGTTGGCTGAAACCCTTGTTGGCGACGCTGGCGATGTCGTAGACGACGAGGCCAGTACCGGCTTCGGCCACGTACAGATACTCGCCGCGATGCTGCAGACAACCGACTTCGTTCGCCTTGTGCGAAAAGCCTTCCGGCAATGTTTGACTGCGCGACGCGTGTTTCGCAAAGCGTTCCGGATAGGCGTAGCGATGCAGATAGGAACCGATCACCGCCTGCGGCTCATCCCATTCGGTGACTGGCACCGCGCTGATTGATTCGCTGCCGCCGACGAAGGCGTTGTATCCAAGAAAATCGACGAAGTCGGTGCCCTGCAGCAACAGCTGGGCCATGATCGCGTTGTTGTCGTTCTGTTCGCTCAGATGGCAGTCGGTGCAAGTCTTCGTCTCGCCACGACGTTCGGTATGCGGATAGTGCGGCGCGAAGGCCTGCGACGAGAAACCAGCGGCGCTGATCGGCGGCTGCTGGATATAGATGCGTTCGCGATTGCTGTTGGTGGACGACAAAATGAGCGCCGAACTCGAACGCACTGGCGCGATCTTGCCGCCCTTGATCTCGCCGTGGCGGCCGAGCTGGAACATGTCGTCGCGCGCCACCTGCGGGTTGTAGGTCGCGTAGTTGCGCGTCTCGCCACCCTCGTAGTGACCGCGCTCGGTCTTCCAGTTCGCCTGGATCGGCAGATGACAGCCGCCGCAACTCGTCGTCCACGAGGTGTGGCAGCTGTAGCAGAGCATCTTGTCTTCGCTGTGCGCGCGCTCGCCCTTGGCGACATCGGCGCCCCAATTCTGTTTCGTCGTGTCGGACGAGACCGTGTGCGCTCGCGTGGCCCGGGCGTTGTATGCGGGCGAGGTCGTGTTCGCGACATCCTTCAGCAGCGACAGCGACCACTGCAGGCCGGGCGTGACTGCGGAACGCTGGATCAGTTCATCGCCCTGCCACTCGAAGCGCTTCTTGCCGTCGGGGTTGCGGATCAAGGTCAGTTGCTTGCCCTGGGCGCTCGCCATCGGACCAGACGTGCTCAGGGTCGGGTAAGCGTCGACCGTGCCGTGGCAGTCCTGGCATTGCACTTCGACGCCGGCCATCACTTCACCGACGATATGGCCATTGCCATGCGCGTCCTGCGCGAAGTGGCAGTCGACGCATTGCATGCCGAGATCGACATGAATGGATGATAGATGCACAGCTTTCTCGAACTTTTGAGGATCGGTGTCATCGATCGGCGTGTTGTCTGCGGTCAGCAGCGTGCCTTCGCGATCGCGCTTGAACACGGCGCGGAAGTTCCAGCCGTGGCCGTGGTAGTCGGCGAACTGCGTGTCTTTCAGCTTCGGGTTTTGTTCGCTGACCGCATGCAGGAACTTCGGATCCGACCACAGGCCGCGGATCGCCGCTTCTTCGGGATTGCGTTCGTTGATCTTGCGGATCTCGGCATCGCTCGGCTTGCGCTCTTCTTTCGGCCACATCGACGGCGCGTCTGACTCGTAGTCCCACATGGTGTAGCCGAGCATCGTATTGATGAACATGTTCGGCTGGTGCATGTGGCAGATCATGCATTGACTGGTCGGGATCGCGCGCGTGAATTCGTGCTTGAGCGGATGCCCGGGTTCGTCGCGCGGGATGGTTGGATCTTTCTGCTGCGACTCGCCGAGGCTGCCGAATTGCGCGTACTTCGCCGAGTGGCGCGGATCGCGATCGTTGGCATAGACGACATGGCAGGACGAGCAGCCGGACGAGCGGAAGTCGCCCGGGTTGTCATTGGTGCCGAGGAACCACAGATGCGGGTCGTTCAGCCGCGTCTTGTGGATGTTCAACACCGGGATGGCCACACGCTGGCCAGTCGCCGGGCCGCGATTGCTCTGCTTCAAATCAGGCTTGCCGGGTTCCTCAAGGCGCTGGATCTGACCGAGCGAATTCGGCAGACCGGTCTCGGCGAAGGTGCTGTTGATATTGCGACCGCCGCGTTCGAATACGCGGAACGGATCGGCCGGCGGAATCACTTCCCAGGCCGGCAACGGGAACAACTGCGGCAGGATGCCGCGGCTTTCCATCTCCGGCGTGATCGCAATGAGCGCCTTGACGACGTTCGGCTGCGAATCGCGCGTGTAACTCTCGCCGAGCAGATAGCGCTTGTAGGGCAGGATGCCATTGTTGTAACTGGCGCCACCGAACAGCATCGCGCTGGTCGCCATCAGCGAGCGCTCGCTTGCCTGGATGATCGGCAGATGACAGGCACCGCAAGCCTCGCGCGCGATGCGCAAGTCACCGGGATTCATGAAACGCACGAACTCCGGCGCTTCCTTGTTCAGGTCAGTGAAGCTGCCGGGTGGATTCGCGCTGGTCGGGAAGTGGCTGGGATAGCGCGGCAACACATGCGCGCGATCGAGTGCAGTTTGATACAGCGGATCGAAGGGGCTGGCGGTGCCGAATGCCCCATGTTCACCATCGTGTCCGCCATGTTCATCGGCGCCGTAGTGACGAGCTGCACGCGCCGTGAAGTCGACGCTGGCCGGTGCCTTGATGGCAGCATCGCCACCATGGCAATCGGTGCAACCGAGCACGACCGCGGGCGACGCATGCATGGTGTGCCGGTCGGTCGCGGTGTGGCAGCTGATGCAACCCGACGATTTCGCGTTGGCCTGGTCCCAGGTCTGCGTTTTTGGCGCGGGTGGCGCGGTCGTGTAGCTGCGGTCGACGGGTTTTTGTTCGGCGGCGAGGGCAAAGCCCGCTACCACCAGCAAAACCACAAACATCCTCAAACCTGTAGGAGCGCGCTTCAGCGCGCGA
>JAYUVY010000003.1:0-23944 GCA_043753835.1 Lysobacterales bacterium
CAGCACCACTTCCGGGCCAAGTGCGGTCAGCAAGTCGAGGCGATCCGCGTACGCAAGCGTGATCAGCGGCGAAGCGTCCGGAACAACGATCTCGCAAACTGGCTCAGAGTCCGACACGCTGCAACACCCGTTCGCAGTCCTCGACCATCTTCATGGTTTCCTCTTTCGCCAACTTCGGCATCGGCAAGCCCGCGCCCGCCATCAACAACAGCAGAGCTTCATCGCCGTCGATCCGCAGTTCGCGCATGACCTGACGGTAGTCGGTGCGCCCCAGCGAGAAGTCAACCAGCGCCCGATAGTTGCCATCGCAGCCGCCAGGTGCGCGGACGGACGCAACGAAGCCCGAGAGCAGGTTGCGAACCACCGCATTGACCGACGTGTTCATCACCGCAGATGCGATTTTCGCTTGCTGGAGCAGCGTGTCATCGAGCGTAAACGTGATGTTGGACATGCTGAATCCAGAGGTTAAGGCGACACATAATAGCGTGTTTCACACGTTAGCGTGCGCGTGTGGGGCTTCGTTCGCACCACCCACCGCCACCTTGCACCGCTCCAGCGGGGCAACGTGGCCGGCATCATCCCCTCAAAACAACGGCCGCGGATTGGCATTCGGCACGTAGTTCGGCAACACCAGCTTGCGGTAGTCATCGGACACGCGGGTGAGTTCGATTTCTTCGAACCACGTATTGATCCTGCGATCCCATACGCGGATGATCAATCGAGGCTGGCCTTCGTCCGTGGTGCCGGCCCACGTCACATAACTGGCTCGTATAGGCACCGCATTGTCGCGATTGAACGACGCGCCGCCAATGCTGTGACCGATCCCATGGATTGCGCCAGTCTGCGTTTGGATGACGAAGGTGGATGTGCTTGCACTGTTTGCCAATTCCTGAAACGTCGGATCGTATGAAACGCCGAGAGCACTGGGGAACCCGACTGCAGCAGAAACCAGCACCTGCTCGATCTGGTACTGCGTCTCGATGCTATTGAGACCCGGCACATCCAACCATGCCGGCTGAGTGGCTGGTAGGAACCCGCCCTGACCATCCGGTAGCTGGGAAACCGCAAGCGGCGCGAGGAACGTCCATTTTTTGGATGGATGACGGCGTGCAAAGCGCACCAACCCACTCAATTTCAGGTTCTCCACGCCTTGTGGGTAGTAGTACCGATTCCGCGACTGCCACACCGCACCACTCTCCAGCAGGGCAAGACTCATCGCCGCCGAAGGCTGTGCGGTCTTGCCCAACTGCATGTTTCGGGTCGCCGCGTTGCCACTGGCGGGCAACTGCAACCAGCGGCCGTCGATCACGTTCATCACGCGCTCGCCGTAAGGCGGATAGGACACCGTGTTCGCGGCATAGGCGCAGTCAAAGCACTGGCCCGCTGCCGCTGCGATCCAAGGCCCACGCACGGTCGCTGGAATGCCATCGACGGTGTACTGGGCCGTCGTCGCCGGCACGATCGGCGCGATCTTGTTCAGCCACGTCGGGGCGCCATTGGGGTCGTAGTGGTAGTAGGTCGCAAAGGCGATGGTCTGGCCATTCGCGGGAATCGTGTCGATGGTCAACCCGGTACCCGACTGCGACGGGTCGAAATACACGCCTGGCACCGGGCGCACGACGTAGCGGAAGTCGGGCAGGCTCTCTACGTCCTGCGCTTTGACGATACCAATGTTGGCCAACAGGGCGGCGACGATCGCCAGCGCTTTCATCGTGATGTTCAGTTTCATTCATTTCTCCATTCGTGTCGCGACGGTTCCTATATGGAACCGTTGAGCAATACTTCGCGTTCCCGCACAGGCTGTCAATGCGCCCATGCAGTCGCTGTTCAGCCACGCCTCAGTCATCGCGGCTGGCAACACAACACATCGAAGCGCCCAGCAGTCGAGAAATTGCCGGTGCAGGAGTAACGCGTCCGGGCTGCCGGGATTGAAAAAGCACCGCCGCGTCTGGCATGCGTATTCACTCACTATCGTATTGTTCAGCACGACTTGGCCGTACTCGGTGTACACATCGCCGGACTGATTTAGTTGGTCGGCATCGGTCTCGCATTTGGTTTGGCAAGTAGGGTTGCCGAGGCACGCAGTCAATGCCTGGCACTGATTCGAGCGTGCCAGGGT
Organism: Lysobacterales bacterium; assembly: GCA_043753835.1. Taxonomy (GTDB): domain Bacteria; phylum Pseudomonadota; class Gammaproteobacteria; order Xanthomonadales; family Ahniellaceae; genus JADKHK01. Next base: position 2,120 of record JAYUVY010000003.1, read on the forward strand.
CGTGGCAGTGCTCCCAGCGATGCACCTCGACGGCGGGCGCGGTGCAAGACCCGGACGCGCCGCTGAAGCTGAACGCCGGGTTGACCACGCACGTACCAAAATCATTGAACCCATTATCCGGCGGCTCTGGCAACACCGACCCATACTCCGGCCAGCCGGCCAGCACGACCACACTCGGCACCTGAAACAGCACGCCGGCACCGAGATACGCCGTCACGCTCTGCGTCCACGCACCGCCCACACTGCGCACCGTGGCCGCACCGACACTCGCGACCGTCGGTGCCGGGTGCTTCCACTCGGCATTCATGGCACGGGCGATGTCCGACTTGATGATGTTGATCTTCGAGTTGAAGCCACTGCTGTTCGCAGGCTCTGAACCTTGCGACATACCCACGCGGGCATAGCGGCCCCACGCGATCGGTGTGCCGGTCTCCCACACGACCCCGCGATGCACGCGCTTCGCGTTGAGCATCGAGGCCATGCCGGCGACGTTGTAGCGCGCACCGAATGGCGAGACGCCGGTCGACACCGTCATGCGCGTATCGAGCGTCCACGTCTTCGAGTTCGCCACCATCCATTGCTCGGTGGCTTTCGAGAGCATGTACATCTCGCGGGCTTGCTCGCTTACTTCACAACGCGCAGCGCCGGGCCCTTGCGAGGTGTTTTCTCCGGCGTTGCCGGTTCGGGCGCAGTCGGCGGTGTGTCCTGGGTTTCCACCGGGAACATCATGCCTTGGCCATTTTCCTGTGCGTAGATCGCAAGAACGGCGATCAGCGGCACATCGACCTGCTGGCTGACGCCGCCAAAGCGCGCCAGGAAGCGGATTCGGTCGTTGCCCAGTTCCAGTTCGGTAACCGCGCGCACCGCCACGTTCAGCACCACCTGCCCGTCCTTGACCGCCTGTGGCGGCACGCGCACATGGGGCATGCGCGCATCGACCAGCACATAGGGGGTCAGTCCGTTGTCGCAAATCCAGTCATACATCGCCCGCACCAGATACGGACGATTGGACGTCATCTTGTCGGATTCACTCATCGCATTGCTCAAGGACGCAGAGCCTTTTCGGTATCGGTCATGCTGCGCGTGAAAGCCGGATTGCGGAAGATGCGCTCGCCATAGTCGATGATCGCCTGCGATTCCTTTGGCAGCTGCACGGAAAGTGCGGGCAGCCGCCAGATCAGCGGTGCCAGCGCGCAATCCGCCAGACTCATCTCCGGATTGAGGAAGAACTTCGACACCTTGAACGCCGGCAGGGTCGCGACCAGACTCTCGCGCAGGCGCTTGCGTGCGGCTTCGGCGGCAGCCTTGGTGCCGGACTGGATCGCTTCGACATTGGCCAGCCAATCGCGTTCGATGCGGCGCACCGCGAGTCTCACACGGGCACGCGATAACGGATCGACCGGAAGCAGCGGCGGATGCGGATAGCGTTCGTCGAGGTATTCGCAGATCACGTCTACGTCGTACAGCGACAACTCGCGATCGGCCAAGGTCGGCACCGAGTTGTACGGATTGAGCTCGACCAGATCTTCTGGCGGCTTGCTCCAGTCGACGACGACGAGATCGTAGGCGACCGCTTTCGCGGCCAGCACCAGCCGCACACGATGACTGTCGATATCGTCCTTGCCGGAGAACAGGGTCAGCACCGTGCGTGCGCGTACTGCCGTTGCCGCTTTGCGCTTTGCACCCCAAGGTGGCGGATTCACGTTACTCACGTCTTGCTACCTCCATGTCCGGAACACGTGAATGGGAATATCGCGTCCCCACCAAAATGGCAAGGGCCCGGTTTCCCGAGCCCGGTCATGAATGATGGCGTCAATGGACGTCGCGCCAGTATTCGTTCTTCAAGATCCAGGTCAACATGGTCAGGAAAGCGAGGAACAACAGCACCCAGACGCCGATTTCCTGTCGCTTCAAGGCGGCCGGTTCGCCGGCGTATTGCAGGAAGTTCGAGATATCGCGGGCGGTCTGGTCGAATTGTTCCTCGTTGAAACGGCCTGGCTCGACCTGCTCGAAGTGCGCGAATACTGGCGCTGCCCCGGCTTTATCGCCATGCGGCGCATCGAACACCGCAGACTGCACGCCCTGCAGTTCCCACAAGACGTTCGGCATGCCGACGTTCGGAAACAGGGTGTTGTTCCATCCGAGCGGGCGCGACGGGTCGCGGTAGAAGCTCTTCAGATAGGTGTAGATCCAGTCCGGGCCGCCACGCACGCGCGAAATCAGCGACAGGTCCGGCGCGGCTTTTCCGATCCACTTGTCGGCGTCAGCCGGCTGCATCGCGATCGTCATCTGTTCGCCGAACTTGGCACCGGTGAAGTTGAGCGAACTCATCACCTGCGCCTCGGTCAAACCGAGGTCGGTCGCGATGCGCGAATAACGCATGTACTTCAGCGAATGGCAGCCGAGGCAATAATTGCTGAACAGTGCGGCGCCGCGTTGCAGCGAGGCACGATCGGAAAGGTCGGCACCCGACTGCTTCAAGGCGGCGGGATCACCGCTCGCCTGAGCCAATGTGGCGACAAGGGAAAACGCTAGAGCGATCAGCTTCTTCATGTGTGGGCTCAGTGATCGAAGGTGACGCGTTCAGGCACAGGCTTGGTTTTGTCAATCGCGGTCCAGAACGGCATCGTGATGAAAAACGCGAAGTAGTAGAAGGTCAGGACCTGCGCCACCAGTTTCTGCGTGTCGCTGCCGGACTGCATGCCGAGCCAGCCGAGGATGACAAAGCTGATGACGAACAGCGTGATCATCACCTTGGTGATCGGCCCGCGATAACGGATCGACTTGACCTTGGAGCGATCGAGCCACGGCACTGCGAAGAAGATCAGCGTCGCCGCACCCATCACGATGACCCCGAGCAGCTTGTCCGGAATCGCACGCAACATGGCGTAGTAAGGCGTGAAGTACCACACCGGCTTGATGTGCACGGGCGTGACCATGTCGTTGGCGGCAGTGAAGTTGTCGTGTTCGAGGAAATATCCACCGGCACTCGGCTCGAAGAAGATGATGAAGGCGAAGATCATCAGGAAGAACGAGGTGCCGAAGATGTCCTTGACCGTGTAATACGGATGGAACGGTATGCCGTCCTTGGGGATGCCGGTGGTCTTGTCTTTCACTTTCTTGATGTCGACGCCGTCCGGGTTGTTCGAGCCGACTTCGTGCAGGGCCATCAGGTGCAAGTAGATCAGGCCCGCCAGCACCAGCGGCAACGCGATCACGTGCAGCGCGAAGAAACGCGTCAGGGTGGCACCGGAAATCAGGTAATCGCCACGGATGAACTCGACAAGATCAGGGCCAACGATCGGAATCGCACTGAACAGCGACGTGATCACCTGCGCGCCCCAGTAGGACATCTGGCCCCAGGGCAGGACGTAGCCGAAGAAAGCTTCGGCCATCAGCACCAGCAGGATCACGACGCCAAGCGTCCACACCAGCTCTCGCGGTTTCTGGTACGAGCCGTAGATCAGCCCGCGGAACATGTGCAGGTAGACGACGACGAAGAACGCCGACGCACCGGTTGAATGCATGTAACGGATCAGCCAACCCCATTCGACGTCGCGCATGATGTATTCGACCGAGTCGAATGCACCCGCCGCAGTCGGTGTGTAGTTCATGGTCAGCCAGATGCCCGTGAGGATCTGGTTGACGAACACGAACAGCGCGAGCGAACCGAAAAAATAGAAGAAATTGAAATTCTTCGGTGCGTAGTACTTGAGCGCGTGGCGGTCCATCCACTGCTGCAGGCCGGGCGCACGCTCGTTCATCCACGACTGCGCGCCTTCAACGACGCGATTGACGACATTCGTGGTCATGATCAGGCCGCCTTCGGGTCGGCATCAACGCCGATCATGAGAGTGTTGTCGTCAATGAAGAAATACGGCGGCACGCGCAGATTGTCCGGTGCCGGCACATTCTGGTAGACGCGACCGGCCATGTCGAAACGCGAGTTGTGGCAGGGACAGTAGAAACCGCCCTTCCATTCGCTGTCGAAGGCCTGCGGCAGCATTTCCGGGTAGAACGTCGGCGAGCAACCGAGATGCGTGCAAATTCCCACCAGCACGGCGATTTCCGGCTTGCGTGAACGCGCGGCATTGCGGGCGTAGTCCGGCTGCTGGTCGAGGTTGTCCGACTTCGCGTCCTTCAGGCCCGGGTCCAGCGAGGCCAGCGCTTCGACGACTTCGGGCGTGCGCCGAACGATCCAGATCGGTTGGCCACGCCACATGGTGATCACACGTTGACCGAGCTCAAGTTTGCTGATGTCGGCAATCACCGGCGCGCCGGCCGACTGCGCCTTCGCGCTCGGCAACCACGCCTTGACGAACGGTACCGCGGCAAAGACGCCGCCGACACCACCTACCACAGCGGTCGTCGCGGTCAAAAACCGTCGACGGCCGTGGTTCACTTCCTGCTCTGACATGGGATTCCCCATCAAAAACGAAAACGGGTTGGCTGCACAGCCAACGGGACACGCAATTCTAGTGGAACGCCCAAGCCCGCGACAATCGACTTCTTGAGAGTGACATCTTCCTCGCTCAGGGCCGTTCGGCACGGACACAAGCCCGCCGCTGTTGTCAGAATGTACCCATGCGCACATTGACCAGAAACATTCTCTTCGTCCTGCAATTCGCGGTGCTTGGCCTTGCCATCGCCTTTGTGGCGACGCGCCTGTGGCCACAACGCTTTGCGGCCCCGCCTTCGGCTATTACCGTCGCGGCTGCGCCGGCGGCACCTTCGTCTTACAGCGCGGCGGTGCAGCGGGCTGGGCCGTCGGTGGTCAGCATCTATACGCAACGGGTCGTGTCGGAACAGCCGGCGCGAATGTTCACCGACCCGACACTCAACCGCTACAACGGCGTCACGCTGGCACCGGGACGCAAGCGCCTGGAACGCAGCCTCGGATCTGGCGTCATCGTCAGCGACGATGGCTATGTATTGACCAATCATCATGTCGTGGCCGGCGCCGACGACATCCTGATCGGCCTCTGGGACGGCCGCATCACTTCGGCACGTATTGTCGGCATCGATCAGGAAACCGATCTGGCGGTGATCAAGGTCGAAGGCGCCAAGTTGCCCTCGGCGCATTTCGCCGAACCGAACACTCTGGCCGCAGGCGACGTGGTGCTCGCCATCGGCAATCCCTATGGCCTGTCGCAGACGGTCACCCTCGGCATCGTCAGCGCCACCGGTCGCAATCAACTCAGCCTGAGTCGGTATGAGGACTTCATCCAGACCGATGCCGCGATCAATTCCGGCAATTCCGGCGGCGCTCTGGTCAATGTCGCCGGCGATCTGGTCGGCATCAATACCGCGCAGTTCGGCACCGGACTCGGCATCAGCTTCGCGATTCCGGCAGCTTCGGCGAAACGCGTGCTCGAGCAGATCATCACCCATGGCGAAGTGATCCGCGGCTGGATGGGCGCCGAATATGCCGGAGCCCCGGCTTCGCCTGCCGCCGAGGGCACGGTGCAACAGCGTGGCGCGCAGATCGCGATGTTGTTGCCGGGCGGCCCAGCCGATCAGGCCGGCCTGAAACCGGGTGATGTGGTCGTCGAGTTCAACGGCGAGGCGATCGGCGATGAAGGCGACTTGCGTTCGCGCGAAGCGGCACTGCCGCCGAGCACGAAGGTCGCGGTGCGGGCGCTGCGTGTCGGCGTCGAATTCGTCACCGAAGTGGCATTGATCCAGCGGCCGAAAGTGCAGCGCTGAGATCGCGCATGACGGCGAATCCTGATGGCCACTGAGCGCTTGTTCGACTGGGGAGAACTGACGAAGAGCGCAATCGGCTCGGCGCTGTTCTGGGTCGTCGCATCGCTGGCTGGCTACTTCGGCTGGACCGCGTTGCTCGGTTACACCCTGTTGTCCGGCGACACTACGACCGCCTTCCTGCTCACGACGTCCAGCCTGCTGCTGATCGCCGCACTGCGCCATGCACGACTTCAGCGCGCGCGACGTGCGTTGCTCGACGTTCCGCGCTCGCAATGGCGCGATGGCGATACTGTGGCCGTGGTTGGTCGACTCGGTGCTGGCCAAGTGGCGCTGCGAGGACCCCTATCGGGCCAACCCTGCGCCTTGTATCAGCACCAGATGCGACGCTGGAACAACAGTACGCGCCTCGAATACGGTCGAGGATTGCGGCTCGCCGATGCCGCATTGGCGACGGCCCTCGGATCAATCGAACTGAAAGGTCTACCGACGCTGGACGATGTGACCGAGACTCAGCATCGCGATCTTCCCGCGCTGCAATCCTATGCGCGCCATTTGCTCAGCGGCGCGGTCGATCTGGCTGATGACGCCAACGTCGTCGAGGTGTTGGGGACGAGCGCAAAACTGCGTGCCGGCATTGAACTCATCACCGGACGTAGCCGCAATGCCGACGGTCAGATCGCACACGAACTGCTGCGGCCAAAACATATGCTCCTGTTGCACGATCCGCTTCCGTGGGACGAGGCCAAGGCATTGCGCGACCGCGGCCAGGTCGACGACGCGGCGATACTGCTCGCTGCCGCCATGCAGGGCGCACGCTGCGAGGTCAGCGAGCAGATTCTGGCGACCGGCACCGAAGTCTGCGTATTCGGCACCTGGTGCGCGGGCGAACAGCGTCTCGCGATTGGGCCTAGTCCGAAACCAGATCGCGAGCACCGCGTGATCGGCCTCGGGCGTACGGCATGGCTTGCGGCCAATCGCCGCGCCGTGACGTGGCGAATCGGCCTGAGTCTGGGCTTGCTGCTCGCGTTGCTGGTGCCTCTGGGGGTCGCGCTGTCGCCGAGCATGGATGGACGACCGTGGCATAGCGATCTCGTGTCTCTGCCCCAGCTCTGGCATGCCATGCGCGGCAATTCCGAAGCTATCCGGCCCTTGCTCGGCTCCACCACCCGACCCGATGCGGTCGCCAGGGCTCTCGAAGCGGGACGCGCCACCGAATATCTGCATGTTGTGCGCGCCAGTGGCGCGACCGAACCGCCGCAGCGTTCACCGGAACCGCCCGAGGCCGACCGCCTGCGCGCGATCGAGGCCCTATTGCACTTCGATATCGATCTCGACGCGCCCGACGCCAACGGCCGTCTGCTGCTGATGGACACGCGCGGCGCAGCGCTCGAACTGCTGCTGCGCCATGGCGCCGATCCGCACCGCGCCGGCGCCGACGGCTGGACCGCGCTGCACGCCGCTGTCGGCGCGATCGATCCGCAACGCGTCGAAGTGCTGTTGCGCGCCGGGGCCGACCCGCAGGCACGCGACCGGCACGGTTACACACCGCTCGACCACGCCCGTGCCGATGCTACTCATTCGGGCGATCCTGATCAGCAGCCTTACTTCGAACAGGTAATCGCGCTGTTGCAAGCCGCAATACCGACATCAATGTCCCCCGAATGACCGGTCCGACGTATGGGCACGCGATACCCCCATCGCGAGACCCACAATGCGCCCGTTTCTCCTGCTTCTGTCGACCATCCTCCTGCTGATCGCCCGGCCCAGTGCCGCCGTCGACTATTGCGTCAACACCGGCGCCGCATTCACTGCGGCGGTGATCGAAGCATCGCTCAGCGACAGCGATGACACGATCAAGGTCGCCGCAAGCGCGATCACGCTGACCGCACCGATCGACCGCGTCGTCGCCGGCGACCTCAGCATCCGCGGTGGCTACAGTGCCGGTTGCCCGCTGTTCAATTCGGCCAGTGCGGCCACCACGATCAACGGCGCAGCGGGCAGCGAATTCCATCTGGGGGTACCGAGTGCCAACGTCACCCTGTCGCGCCTGCGCTTCAGCGGCTTCACGATCGTCAGGATCATCGACACCTCCTGGACCTACGCCGTCAACACCGGGCGTATTCTGGTCCAGCGCTGCGCCTTTGTCGGAAACCAAACCGGACTGACCATCAACTCATCGCACCATGATGTGCGCGTCGAAAACAACCTGTTCAGCGGCAGCAGCAACGACGGCGGCAACATTTTCAATGGCGCCGGACTGAGCATTACCGGCAATCCGCCGACGTCGCTCGACATCGCGGTCGAGGTCATCAACAACACATCAACTTCGAACCAGTTCGGTTACACCTTTTATTCGATCGCGCCCGCGAACTTTGTCCCGGTGTTCGTCAACAACGTAGCATTCGACAATCGGTTCACTGACCTGCTGCTGCGGCAGCCGGTGCTGGCCAGCAACAACGTCTGGGTGACCCAGAACTTCGACGCCGGCGGCGCACTGATTGCGGGTTCCGCAAACAATCTGGTGGTGAATCCGCAACTCGACGTCAATCTGAAACCGATCGCGCCGAGTTCGCCGTTGATCAACAGCGGCAACAACGCGCCGCCCGGTGGTTTGCCGAGTGCCGATCACGGTGGTGGCGCACGCAAGATCGGCAGCACCGTCGATCGCGGCGCCTACGAGAGCAGCGTCAACGATGCCGCCGTACTGACGGTGACCAATAACAACAATTCGGGTGCCGGATCTTTGCGTCAGGCGATCCTCGACGCCAATACCAATCCGAATCCGAAATCGATCGAGTTCAACATCCCCGGCGCCTGTCCGCGCGTGATTCCACTGACGACCGTGTTGCCGGCGGTCACACAACCGACCTTCATTCTCGGATACAGCCAGCCCGGCAGCGTCCGCAATGACCATCCGACCGCGTTTGATGGCAGCTTGTGCGTGGCCCTCGTCGGAGAAGGATTCATCGGCACCGGCCTGCACCTGCAAACCGGCGTCGATCAGGCGACAACGCTCGAAGGCATCGCCTTCAACGGCTTCACCAGCGAAGCGGTGCGCGTCTCCGGTGCCGGCGTGGTCATGCTCGCCGGCAACACTTTCGGCATGGACATTCCCGGCATCATCCTCACCGATTCCGGATTCGACGATGTTGCGATTCGCGTCGAGGACGCCGCGGGCAGCTTCATCGGCGGCGTCGACGACGCCGGTCGCAACGTGATCGGACGCGCGGCAGTCGCCGGCATCCGCCTCGAATCGGCTGACGGTCGGCGCACGGTACAGAACAACCTGATCGGCTTCGACCCGACCGGACTGCTGCCGCGCGCCAACGGCATCGGCTTGATCGCCAGTGCGGGCAGTGGCGACTCGGTGCGCGACAACTGGTTCGGTTTCAGCACCACACACGGGCTGTTGGTCGAAGCGAGCGCGACGCCAGCGGTCAATCTCGCGATCGTCAGCAACACCTTCGGCTACACCGTCAACTATCAGAACGCCGGCAATGGCGGCAACGGCGCGCGTTTCAGTGGCGGCAACAATCACAACTTCGAACGCAATCAGGTCGCGAACAGCGGCACCGACGGCGTGGTCGTTCTTTCCACGGCACGACGCGTCAATATTTATGCGAACCAGATTTCCGGAAGCACCCTGCAGGCCATCGACCTGTCGCCGAACGGCGTGAATCCGATCGATCTTGATGTCGGCGCAACCGGCGCGAACGATCAACAGAACTATCCGACCTTGACCGCCGCGAACGGCAATGCCGATGCCGGCGTCGTTGTCGGCAACCTGTCGAGCGCGAACGGCAGCTACCGCATCCAGTTCTTTGCAACCAGCGGTTGCGACGCTGATGGTTATGGCGAGTCGGCGACCTATGCCGGTGAAACCCATGTGGTGATTGCGAATGCCACCGCCGCAGCCAACGGCAACATCGGGTTTGCGGCCGACCTGTTCGGCAACATCAGTCTGCTCGGTCGCGCCATCACCGCCATTGCCACGGACGAGGAAGGCAACAGCAGTGAAGTGTCGGCCTGCATCACCTATGTGCAGGGCCCGCAACTTTTCAAGGACGGCTTCGAATGACCGCTGTCTCGATGACCCACCACTCAAGAGTGATTGCCGTCACCATGCGCGCTCGCGTCACTGCGCCATCATTGCGCTGGCGATTACCGCGTGCGGAGCAAATACATGAACGAGGGAATGACCGAGTTGATCGGTCGCGCGCAAGCCGGCGACCGGAATTCGGCAGATCGATTGTTCACGCTCGTCTACGCCGAACTGCGCGCCATTGCCGGGCGCCAGCGTCAACGTTTTGAAGGCGCCGACGTGGGCGCGACTTCGCTGGTGCATGAAAGTTATCTGCGACTGATCCGCGGCATGTCGCTCGGCAGCGAAGGGCGCGCGCATTTTTTTGCGACCGCGGCGCGCGCCATGCGCCAGATTGCCGTGGATCGTTTGCGCGCCAGCGGTCGCGTCAAGCGCGGAGGTGGTGCCGCAGTCGAGCATCTGGATGACATCATCGAGGAAGCACCGGACGACGCGCTTGCAGGCTCGGATCTTTTGGCGCTCGATCAGGCACTCGATCTGCTCGCAAGCTTCGACGCACGCCTGTCGAGTCTGGTCGAGCTGCGCTTCTTCGCCGGCATGAGTCTCGAAGAAGCCGGCGAAAATCTCGGTCTTTCCGAACGCACGCTCAAGCGCGACTGGCGCAAGGCCCGCGCCTTTCTGCACGCACAACTTGCTGGGGTGATCGAAGATGGTCAATGACGCCGAACGACTGAAACGCGTTTCGGCGCTGTTCGATGAAATGGCGGAACTTTCGGACGCGGCGCGCACTGCCGCGCTCGCGGCACTCGCCGTTGCGGAACCCGACGTCGCGGCGGAACTGACGCGCTGGCTGGCCCAGGATCAGCGCTCGCAAGGCGCGCTCGACCTGCTCACACAACGGTTCCAGGCGATCGCTGAGCCGACGCCTGCGGAAAGCGGTGATCGCAGCGGCCAGCGCATCGGCGATTGCACATTGCTGCGTCGTGTCGGTCGCGGCGGCATGGGCGAAGTCTACGAAGCGCGCCGCGACGGAGCCGAATTCGAACAGAAGGTTGCGGTCAAGCTGCTGCGACGTGGTCTTGACAGCGAGGACATGGTGCGTCGATTTGTTCGCGAGCGACGCATCCTGGCGCAACTCGAACACCCGGGTATCGCGCGCCTGATCGACGGCGGCATGAGCGACGATGGCCAGCCCTATCTGGTGATGGAGTTCGTCGACGGCCAGGAACTGATCGTTGCCGCGAACGCGCGTGCGCTTGATCTCGACGCGCGCCTGCGCCTGTTCGCGCAGATCTGCGACGCGGTGGCTTATGCGCATCGACGGCTGATCGTGCATCGCGATCTGAAGCCGGCGAATGTGCTGTTGACCGCCGACCACCAGCCGAAGCTGCTCGACTTCGGCATTGCCAAACTGCTCGACGAAGTCGACGACGAACACCTGACCGGCACCGGCATGCGCGTGTTGACCCCGGGTTATGCCGCGCCGGAACAGATCCTCGGCCAACCGATCAGCACCGCCACCGATGTCTATGCACTCGGCGTGATCTTGTACGAGTTGATGACTGGCTTGTTACCGCACCAGCGGCGCGGCAAGGATCTGCAAAGCGTCACCCGCGACATTGATCGCGAGTCCCTGCTCGCTCCCAGCGCAGCCGTCATGGCTGCCGATGCGAAGGAAAGCACCACACAATTGCAGCGGCAACGCCTGGCGCGACGACTGAATGGAGATCTGGACACCATCACCCTGCACGCGCTCAAGCGAGAACCCGAAAGGCGTTATCAGGGCGCCGCAGAACTCGCAGACGACATCCGTCGCCACCTGGACGGACTGCCGGTACGTGCCGAAGTCGACACGCTCGGATATCGCCTCGGCAAGTTCGTGAAGCGACATCGCGGCGGCGTCACCTCGGCGGCGCTTGGTCTGCTCGGTATCATCGCCGGTCTGGTCGTTGCGCTATCGCAAGCCGATATCGCGCGCAAACAGGCGGCGCGTGCCGATGCCGAGGCCAGACGCGCGAATATCGAAGCGCATCGCGCCGAGGACGAAGCCGCCCAAGCCAAGGCGCAGGTCGGCCGCACCAAGAAGGTGAAGGAATTTCTCGTCTCGGTCTTCACCCAGGCTGATCCGATGCGCCGCGCCGCCGATGGCCCGGTCAGTTTGAACGAGGCCTTTGACGCAACTCTTCGACGCGCCGAAACCGAACTCGCCGGCGACCCGGTGCTGCAGGCGGATGTGTTCGACGACTTCGGCGAGATTCGCGCCAATCAAGGCCGCTTCGACGAAGCCCTCGCCCTGTTCGAGAAAGCCATCAGCGTGGCCGAGAAGGAATACGGGCCCGAGCATCCGGCGCTGGCCGAATCGCTGGTCAACTTCAGTGTGGTGAACACAATGAGCCGCCGCGCCCTGGACGGCGCGCCGCAGATTGAACGCGCGGTCGCGATCCTGGAAAAAGACGACGGCGGCGAGCCGCTGGCATTGGCGAACGCGCTGAGCGGGCTGTCGGCCGTACGCCAGCAACAGGGGCGGATCGTGGAATCGGCGCAGTTGGCACGACGCAGTCTCGCGGTTGCGCGATTGCATCGCGCGCCAGATGACATGGAGCTCGCGGTCGCCATCACCAATGTCGCGGCACACGACACGAACGAGGAGCGCCACACCGAAGCCGAGGCCGGTTTCCGCGAAGCCATGGCGATCGTCGAAAAGCGGCAAGGCGCAGATTCGCCGCATCTGTGGGCAAACTTGAGCAATATCGCGCTGGTGTATTACTCGCAGGGCAAGTTCGACGAGGAGGTACGCGCCTACGAACGCGCGCTCGCGATCGCGCGCAATACCTTCCCCGCCGACCATCCCTGGATCGCCCAGAGCTTGGTCGATGTGGGATGGATCCGCGCCCGCGACGGCAAGCCTGAGGAAGGCGAGAAGCTGATCCGCGATGGGGTGGCGATGTACGAGCGCCTCGGCAGCCCGCGCGTCATCATCGGGCTACGCCGACTCGGCACCGTGCAACACCGCCGTGGCGACCATGATGCTGCACTGGCGACATTGAGTCGCGGCTGGGACTACTGCAAAGCCAACCAGCCAAACGAGCAACACTGCGTGGTGTTGCGTGCCAATCGCGCGCACGCGCTAGCGCTCCAGGGTCAAGGCAAGGAAGCGTTGAGCGAAGCAGAAGCGGCGGTGGCGGAACTGGCGCCGCGCGCGCCGGGCTTGGTCAGTGAGCGCAGCCAGGCCCTGCAAGCCAAGGCTGCGGCATTGGCAGCACAGCAGCGCGGGGACGAAGCCTTGGCGGTTCAGGACGAGGCCATCGCGTTGTTGCGCACTAAATTCGGTGCGAAACACCCGGAGACGATCGGCGCGATCAAGGCGCGTGCGGACCTGAAATAGCCGCGTCGCTCAGGACGAGGAAGCCACGCCGGCGCTCAGCAAAGCCTGCTGGTAACGCTTCATCAGGATCTCGACGCGGTCGACATACACGCGCGTCTCGGCATAGGGTGGAATACCGCCATATTTCTTCACGGCACCCTCGCCAGCGTTGTAGGCGGCAGCGACCAGTTTGACGTCGCCATCGAGACGCTTGAGCAGACCAGCAAGATGCTCGACGCCGGCGCGGATATTCTGGCTGGCATCAAACGCATTGCTGACGCCGTACATGCCGGCGGTGGCGGGCATCAGCTGCATCAGTCCCTGCGCGCCCTTGTGCGACAGCGCATTGGGATTGAACGAAGACTCGGCATGGATCAGGGCGCGCACCAGCGCGGCATCGATGCCCTGCTCGGCAGCCGCGGCCGCGATCTCGGCGGCATAGGCGGTCGTATTCAGACGCGTCGAATTCCAGTTCACGGTCGAACGCACGTTGCAGGCCGGGCAGGCATCGACATAGACCACGGCATAACCGCCTGAAGTCGGCGGCTTCGAGCTGAAATGCACGGTGCCACGGGAATCGATTTTCTTGTAGTAGCGTTCGCCGGTACCGGGCAGCTTGCTGTTGGTGCTGACAATATTGATGACGCCGCGGGCATCCTTGAAAACACGGACACCATCGTTAGCCCGGCTCACGCCAGGCGCGATAACCACCATCAACATCACGCCCAGCGACCAGTTCAAATGCACGCCATTCACTCCAGAAGTAGCGTTCGGACTCCCGATCGCGCCCAAAGTTTCCCCAATCTGCCCGACAAAAGCCAGTGCTCCAGCATTGACGACGTACAATCACCGCCTCCGAGCGCATAGACTGCGCGGCTTTTTCATGAATGAGGCGAGCATGTCCGGCAAGTTGTTCATCAAAACCCACGGCTGTCAGATGAACGAGTACGACTCGACCAAGATGGCCGACGTGCTCGCCGCATCGCATGGTTTGACGCTGACAGAGAACGAAGCCGAAGCCGACGTGATCTTGATCAATACCTGCTCGATCCGCGAAAAAGCACAGGAAAAGGTGTTTTCCCAGCTCGGTCGCTGGCAAAAGCTGAAGCGCAAGAACGAGTCCGTGATCATCGGTGTCGGCGGCTGTGTGGCCTCCCAGGAAGGCGAAGCGATTATTGCCCGGGCGCCATATGTCGATCTCGTGTTCGGGCCGCAGACCCTGCACCGCCTGCCGGAGATGATCGAGGCGAAGCGCGCGACCCTGAAGCCGCAGATCGACATCTCGTTCCCGGAAATCGAAAAATTTGACCATTTGCCGCCACCGCGCAAGGACGGGCCGAGTGCCTTCGTGTCGATCATGGAAGGCTGCTCGAAATACTGCGCCTTCTGCGTCGTGCCTTATACCCGCGGCGAAGAAGTGTCGCGCCGCTTCGAGGATGTGCTGACCGAGGTGCGTGCGCTTGAGCAACAGGGCGTGCGCGAGGTGAATCTGCTTGGCCAGAACGTCAATGCCTATCGCGGTGAGATGGCCGACGGCGACTTTGCCGATCTCGCCTATCTCATCGAAGCAATCGCGGAACTGCCGGGCATCGGCCGCATCCGCTTCACCACGTCGCATCCGATGGAATTCACCGACCGCCTGGTCGCCGCTTACGCGAATGTGCCGAAACTGGCGAATTACTTGCACCTTCCGGTGCAGTCCGGATCCGACCGCATCCTGGCGGCGATGAAGCGCGGGCACACTGTGCTCGAGTACAAGGCGCGCATCCGCAAGCTGCGTGCGGCGCGCCCGGACATGTGTGTCAGCACCGACATCATCGTCGGCTTCCCCGGCGAAACCGAACGCGATTTCGCCGCGACGATGAAGCTCTGCGACGACATCGGCTTCGACCAGAGCTTCAGTTTCGTCTATTCGCGTCGCCCTGGCACACCGGCCGCCAATCTCACTGACGACACGCCCGAGTCCGAAAAGCTGCTGCGCCTGCAGAAGCTGCAAGCCCATATCACCGCGAATTCGCGGCGCATCAGCGAAGCCATGGTTGGCTCCACCCAACGCGTTCTGGTGGAAAAAGTCAGCAAGCGCGATAGCGGCGAACTGACCGGCCGAACCGAGAACATGCGCTACATCAACTTTGCCGCGCCCGCCGACCTGATCGGCGAGTTCGCCGATGTCGTCGTCACCGAAGTGATGAGCAACTCACTGCGCGGGCGACTGGCCAGCGCAACCAGCATCGCCGCATGATGTGGCGTCTGGCGCTGTGTGTGATGCTGAGCGCGTGCGCCGCACACGCGGAAATGCGGCCTACCCGATGGGCGCAGCCCATCGAGGAGGCGACGCTGCCGAACCTGCATCAGGTCAGCCCGATGATCTATCGCAGCGCGCAGCCGCTGGACGGCGCGCAGCAGGCGATCGATACGCTCGGCATCAAGTCGGTGATCTCGTTACGCCAATCGAAAGACGACTCCGAATTGCTTCCCAACGTGAAGCGTATCCATGCGCCGATCGAGAGCTGGGATGTCGATCATTTGGAAGTCATGCGCGCGCTGCGCGCCCTGCTCGATCCGGCCAATCAACCGGTGTTGCTGCATTGTCGGCATGGCGCCGACCGCACTGGCACCGTGATCGCCGCCTATCGCATGCTGGTGGAAGATTGGACACCGGAGGCCGCCATCGACGAGATGCGCGAAGGCGGGTTCAACTATCACCCGGTATGGAAGAACATGATTCGCTATTTGCGGAAGCTCGACGTCGCTGCGGCGCGTCAGGAACTGGGCTTGCCCGACCGCAATAATTGACGTTTGGATGTTCGCTTTCCGGGCCGTATTGCGTTTTGATCGACATCGCCGATCGGCGCGATGCCCCCATCGGAGCGACACCGTGTCCCACAACCGACGTTCTTTCGCCTTGGCGCTGGTCGCCGCCTGCGCATTCACCGCGTGTGATCGCGGCAACAACGATGCCACTGTCTCCGCAACAGCCGTTGCGGAAGCAACTGCGCCGGCCACGCCGACGGCTCAAGTATCAAACCCGACTGGCAGTGAAACCGGGACCGGTGAAAGCGTCGGCATTGCCGCTTGCGATGCCTACCTGACGAAATACGAAGCCTGCATCACCGACAAGGTGCCGGCCGACACGCGTGCCGCACTGGAAGCAGGCCTGACCCAGACTCGCGACGCGTGGCGCGCGGCGATTGCGGCCGGTACGGCTGCTTCTGATCTTGAAGCGGCGTGCAAAACCATGAGCGATGGTGCGAAGGCATCCATGGCAGCCTTCGGATGTCGTGACTTCTGAGAAGCAAATTGATCGCACCCCGGACGCATGCGTGCCGGGCCAGACGCATAAAAAAGGCCGCCTATCGCTAGGCGGCCTTCTTGTTCAACCCGACGTCAGTCGGTTAGATCATCTGGCGACGAGCACCCAGTCCAAGCAGACCGAGGCCGATCATCAGCGAGACGAGCAACGCCTTGCCGAGACCACCCATCGTCGGGATCGGGGCATTCGCCGCACCCGAGCAAGACAGCGTGTAGTCCAGAACGTCGTTCGGCTGGGTAGCACCGGTCGTGCACGAGATCGTGCCCACGTTTGCAATGCCCGGGCTACCGGCCAAGCAGGTGTAAGCAAAGCTCACCGAACCGTTCGGGCCAGCCGGAATGACCTGGACGAGCGGGGAGACGGCCGTGACGGCACCGCCAACGGTGCAGGTCAGCGTGCTGGCCGAACCGGTGCTGGTGATCGCAATCGAGCCCGGAATCGCCGAACCCGGCGCACCGGTGAGAGCAATCGCACCTTCACCCGGATTGGCGGTGATGTTGATCGCAGCAGCCGGGCAATTGAGGGCGAAGTCGGTCGTGGTGGTTGCACCAGCAACGCCATCAATGCTCGGTGTCGCGACGCAGGACAGCGTGCCTGCCCGAACAGTCGCAGCAGCCAAGCAGGTCACGGTAACCGTGCCGTCAACCGGCGGGGCCGTGGCAGCCGGAGCATTGGCCGAGAACGGTCCACCCGTTGCACCAACGCTGAAGCCAGCACTGGCCGTGGAGCAAGTGACCGACGTCGATTCCGGTGCAGCAGCACCACCGTTCAGGCCACCATTGATGTCCACAGTCACTTGCTGCGTGGTCGGCGAGCCGATCGATGCGCCCTGAGCGAAGACCAACGGGCCAACGGCCGGGTTGTAGGTCACGCCGGGAGCAGCGATGCCCAAGCCATCCTGGCAAACCACGTTCCAGACTCGCGGTGTCGCAGCACCTGCACCGATCGTTTCCGAGCAGGTCAGGTCAGCGGTGCCATCCGGCGTGCCGTTGGTCGGAGCCACGCACGAGAACGTCAGGTTCTGGGCGGTGGTGCCGCCACCAGTGAACGTCAAGGTACCGGCCGGTGCAACAAAGCTCGAGGGTGAACCCAAGACGTTGCTGAACGCGCAGCCGCTAACAGTCGACGTTGACGTACCGCTACCAGCCGACGGCGTCACCGCAATCGACATGTTCACAGTCTGACCTTGACCGACCTGAGCCGGATTGATCGGACCTGGTGTAGCCGGGTTGTAGGCAAGCGCGGGAGCGACGTTTGCCGCCGGGCAGGTAAAGCCCCAGCTACGCGTCGTCACAACGACAATGCCGTCACCTGACACCGTTTGATTCTGGCGGGTTTCGGTACACGAAGCGGTACCGGTCTGCGCAGCATTCGTGGCAACGCACTGAAGATCCATGCCGCCATCAACGCAAGCGCCACCAAACGTGCAGGTATCGGCGGCATCGGTGAACGTCACGCCGCCAGAAGCCGTACAGGCGCTGACGATGTTCGTACCACCGTTCGAACCGCCCGCACCAACCGCAGTGGTGATCGCCGCAACCGTCGTTCCGCCGATGCTAGTAGCCGCCGGAAACGTGATCGTCGTCAACGCTGCGTTCGTAGCCGGCGTGTAGATGATTGCTGGGCCAACTGCGGGACCAGCAGAGACAATCAGCGCACCAGTACCGTTCGTGATCGGGGTGCAAGTCGCCACCGGGTTACCGCCGCTGTCGAAACAACCAGTCGCGAGACCAGAACCTACCACGACGTTATACGACGCAGCTGGTGTCGCCGCCAATGCAGTAAATGTGATGTTACAAAACGTCGTTGGGCCAGCGGCAATCAAAACTGCCGTAGAGGACGTGACGTTAACGTTGCTGCCGCCAATTGTGCAACCACCCCCGTTTACACCGGCATCGACAGTCGCACTGAAACCAGCAGGGATCCCAATTGAAGTCTGCGCGTCAAACGTAGTTCCATCGCCCGCAAACCGAACTTGAACTGCAGGTACAGCTGCACCGCCGCCGAGTGGCGCTGTGGCTGGAACGCCGCCCAATGACCAAGCGCCGGCCAAAGCCAAACTTGGCAATGCCAACAGCACCGAAACTGCGAGCAACGCATTGCGAACTACCGAATTATGATTCATCGCCATCTCCTGAAGAAATTTCTTTTTGCTTCTCGCAGCCAGCCCACATGGCGGGCCGGCTGCTAACTATAACCGCCGATCACTTGGTCGAAACGGCCTCACCGACACATGATTTTTCTACTCCGGCGGTGCCGCTGCAGAATGCATTGGAAGCCGTCAAAGCGTTGGGGGACAACGGCCCTTTGAGTGACTTAACTGTCACTTGGCAATAGGCACCCACTTTTTCTCCGAGCGCCTTGCCGCCTAAGTCAGGAGAAACAACTCGAATGAGTCCTGCCTTTGGATTCGAACAGCCGGCGTTGCCTAAGGCCTTCACCGAGACCGACACAGCAGCAGGGTCGTAACTGACATCGATTTGTGAGTCAGTGATTTCACTGTTGCCACTAAATCCAACCAGCACGGTATCAACGTTCCCCCGTCGTTTTCCGACTTCGCCGGTTTCCGAAGAATCTAAAATAAACTCAGCCGCGTGGGCATAAGCACCAAAGGTGAGTGCGGACGCAGCGAGCGCGCCCTTGATTGAATTGAGTACGAGATTCATAGCTATCCTCCTCAGGGGTTGACTAAGCAGTCAGTAACAGCAAGCACACGTGTCGTTATGCAACCGCGGTCGCCTACGTTTACGACGCCATCTTCATTGCAATCGGGTTGGCCAGCAGCCAACGCGCCACCCAGAACTTCTGTTGTGACTGCGCCGCGATCGCCCACATTGAGAATGTTGTTACCCGTAGCATCGCCGCGGCACAAGCGGCCAATGTCCGTGCTGCGACGCGATTCATAAGCATCAACGTGGACTTCACCGGTGGCAGTACCACTCACAAAGCCCAACTGAACTTTGTCGATTCCGTGCGAGGCCGGGGTCTCAACCGAATATCCCGTGAACGCGCCAGTCAGACCTGTGGAAGCGGCAGAACCTTGAACCTTGACGTCGAGATTCGTTGTTGCACGGGCCCACTTGATCTCAACTGCGTACCATTTGTTGGGTGCCGCAGCGAGCGTTCCGCCACTTGCTCCAGTACGGTTTTTGAAATTAAACGCAGTGCCATTGAATTCAACCGACACTACGTTGTCTGGCGTACCGGCTTGGTCGGCAATGGCGTTGAACACCGTTGCAGTTCCACCTGTGACACCGGTGTAAACATAGAATCGCGCGATGAAAGCCGGCTCCGCGCTCGGCGTGCCGTCTTCTACGTATTGAGCTGCTGCGCTTGCACGCAATCCACACTGTCCGGAGATACGACGAACTACGCCATCGGCATCGGCCGCCGTCGGATTGCCCGGCATCGGGTTACCAACTTGCTGCGCGACGGCCGGAGTGCCTGCGCCCCATGCCGTGAAGTTGCATACCGCCATTGCGGCGTTCATGCCGACGAGGCCGGCGAGAGCTAGGAACAATTGCGACTTGCGGATCATGGATCTTTCTCCCGATTCCTGAATGAAACGCGCCACAAGGCTACCCCTGAGCGCGAGCTGAACCCCAAACGTGGCGAAAAGTAGCATCAAATCTTCACAGATAGAAGCGCCAATCCGTACGTGGACCTTCGGCCAGCCAGCACGCCGGTGATTGACGGGGCTGAATGGCCTTCGGGGACTAGTAACGCAGCCCGGGAACAAAACCGGACAGCGACGGTCGTCAGCCTGCCCTCAAAGCCGCCCCGGCGGCGGCGATCGACTCGATCCCGGCCTGTTCGACTGGACCGAACCCTGCCCGCTGCCGGGCGCCGACATTGAAGGGTGATCGCACCGAAGCGGCCGAGTGCTGCCGAACCAGGTCGAGAAAGGTTGTTTCCGGCTCGACCCCGACGCGTACGCAGCAGAACTGGAACCAGCGGGTACCCGTCGCCACATGCGCAACCTCCTCTTCCAGAATCACCTCGAGAATCGCGACGGTCTCAAAGTCGCCGACCCGGTTCAGGCGCTCGATCATGCCCGGCGTCACGTCCAGCCCGCGCGCCTCGAGCACGCGCGGCACCAGCGCCATGCGCTTGAGACAGGAATCGGCCGTGGCGCAAGCCGCTTCCCACAGTCCGTTGTGCGCCGGCAGCTCACCGTAGCCGCTACCAAGTATTTGCAGACGCTGCTGCAGCAGCGAAAAGTGTCGCGCCTCGTCGGCGGCCACCGCGAGCCAATCGGTGTAGTAGTCGCGCGGCAGATCACGAAAGCGGTAAACCGCGTCGAGTGCGAGATTGATCGCATTGAACTCGATGTGGGCGACGGCATGGATCAGTGCCACGCGCCCGGCCAACGTCCCCAGACCGCGATGCGCAAGCTCGCGCGGCGCGACGAGATCAGGCTTGTCTGGCCGCCCCGGGATCGGCACCGGCACAACCGGCTGCGCGTTTGCTGCATCGATCGAAAACGATTCGACGTCTTTCATCAGTCGGTTGACGGCCGCGATCTTCAGTGTCGGGTCGGCGAGCATGAGCGCGGCGTGTGCGGCGTCGAACAGATTTGCGGGGAGCATGCGGTGATTGTGGCAGCAACGAAAGAATGTGGATTTGCGACGAAGAGCATCGCGGCTGCCGCCGCTCCTACATTCCGAATTGAAGCTTCACGGAGGAAGGTAGGAGCGGCGGCAGCCGCGATGCTATTGGGTGGTCGTGAGCCTGTGCTGATCCAGCCATGCGTGAATTCTCAGAATTTTCGCGGGTTGAAATGCGAGATGCGCCGTCGCAGGAAAATTTTCGCGTCGCCATGATTTGAAGCATGAAGCCGCATTTCCCACCGAGAGGTCGTCAATCACTACGCGCAGGCCGCGAATCGTTGCGCGACTGCTTGTATCTGCTCACGTTTTGCACGCACGAACGTGAGCTCATCTTCGTGAATTCGGCCCTGGCCGACATCGCGGCGAGATCGTTGGCAGACGCGATGCTCTGGCGACGAAATGAACTGTATGCATGGGTGCTGATGCCGGATCACGTGCATGCATTGATCAGGCTGGAAGGAGAATCGCTTTCTACCTTGATGTGCCGAGTCAAAGCAGTGACTTCGCGCGAGGTTCGGGAAAGCAGCGGTCGTGTGCAGGCAACGTGGATGAAGGGATTTCACGACCGGGCGTTGCGCGAAGAAACCGACATCGCCGCCGCCGCGAACTACATCGCCATGAATCCCGTTCGTGCTGGGCTTGTCGAATCGCCGCAGGCGTATCGATGGTCATGGCGCTTGCCGGAATAACGCGCATGTATCGCGATTGCGGCAAAGCATCGCGGGTTGTGCGAGAGCATCGCGGCTGCCGCCGCTCCTACATTCCGAATTGAAGCTTCACGGAGAAATGT
>JAYUVY010000004.1:0-61568 GCA_043753835.1 Lysobacterales bacterium
CAGTGAAGGCGCGCGGTGAACCCGTGCGTCGAGCTGCGGGTGATGAAGCCAAGCGGGTTCGCCCTGAACCAACGAACTCGGGAACGGCGCTGCTGGACGCGGCGCTGACGAGAGAAAACATGCTGAAGGCGTGGCAACGCGTCAAGGCAAACAAGGGCAGTGCAGGCAGCGATGGGTTATCGATCGCCGACACATGGGAACACCTGAAGTCGCATTGGGCGACCATCAAGGCCTCGTTGTTGAACGGGACGTACCGGCCACAGCCGGTGCGCCGCGTGCTGATACCGAAGCCTGATGGCAGCCAGCGCGAGTTGGGTATTCCGACGGTGACGGATCGCGTGATCCAGCAGTCGCTGTTGCAGGTACTGCAACCGCTGATCGATCCGGACTTTTCGGATCATTCCTACGGCTTCCGTCCCGGACGCAGCGCGCATCAAGCGGTGCTGAAGGCTCAGTCGTATGTGCAGGCAGGGCGCGCATTCGTGGTGGACGTGGACTTGGAAAAGTTCTTCGATCGCGTCAATCACGACGTGCTGATGAGTCGTTTGGAACGGCGCATCACCGATCGCCGGGTGCTGCAACTGATCCGGCGCTATCTGCAAGCGGGAATACTGGCGAACGGACTGGTGATGGATCGCCATGAAGGCACACCGCAAGGCGGCCCGCTGTCGCCGTTGCTGGCCAATGTGTTGCTGGATGAGGTTGACCGAGAACTGGAGCGGCGCGGCCACTGCTTCGTGCGTTACGCGGACGACTGCAATGTGTACGTGCGCAGTCGCACGAGTGGCGAGCGGGTGCTGGCGGCTCTGCGCACGCTCTACGGTCGGCTCAAGCTGAAAATCAACGAGGCAAAGAGCGCGGTCGCGCAAGCGACGCAGCGCAAGTTCCTTGGCTTCAGTTTCTACCGGCACAACGGACAGATCAAACGGCGCGTTGCAGCCAAAGCGTTGGCGTCCTTCAAAGTTCGTATCCGTCAGTTGACACGTCGCAGCGGCGGCAAAAGCATCGAACAGGTGGTGGACAAACTGCGTGCATATCTGCCGGGTTGGAAGAATTACTTCCAACTGGCCGAGACGCCAAGCGTGTTCCAATCCTTGGACGAATGGCTGCGCCATCGTTTGCGCGTCATGCACCTGAAGCACTGGAAACGCGGTCGTACGGCTTTCAAAGCGTTGATCGCGCTGGACGCAAGTGTCAGTGACGCCACCAAAGTCGCGCAGAACATGCGTTGCTGGTGGGTCAACGGCATGCGTCGCCTCAACCGCGCCTTGCCGATCAGTTACTTTGATCGGCTCGGCGTTCCCAAACTCTCCTGACCTCAATCGCTCGAACCGCCGGATGCGGACCCGCATGTCCGGTGGTGTGGGAGGGGCTCGATCAACGATGATCGACCCCTATCCCGATCCTGATTAGCGCCACCCCTCAGCCAATTAGCTAAGCATTAGGTCTACATTTTCTCTTCGTTGTTTCGCCGCTCATCAAGCCATTCGAAACGAATCGAGTTTGCACATTGGAGCTTTCGGGCAAAACGGACTGCGCAAGCCTGCTTGCTCCTGGACTCATTCAATCGATTGCAGAAAGTCTGCTGCAGCTGCAATGGCTTCGGCATTGCTGAAGGTCATGTGCCCGTGCTCGATCCACAGCACATGATGCCGCGGCGCTTTGGCGTACCTCCATTCCACGTCTCGATCCATCGACTTTCGTCCCAAAATGACGAGCATCGGCATGGTGAGTTCGTTCAGTCGATCGGCATAGTCCTGACTGCCTTGCTCGCGCAACACGCGGCGTGCCATTCGCGGATCGAAGGTCAAGGGGGGCGCTTGCGATTCGACCATGCTCGCCCATTCCTCAGTAACCTGGAAAACGGTCGGGGGATAGTCTGCCGCAATAAAGCTACGAATCTCATCGCGCGGCCTAGTCAAAGCGAAGCCCAGTGCATAGGCCACGCCCATGGAATGCGCGACTAAATGATAGTGACCAAGTTTTTCGGCGCGGATGACTGCCGCGATATCGCTTTGATGGTCTTGCGGCGTCCAACCTGTATCAGGACAGTCGCTTGCTCCGCGGCCACGCAAACTGACAGCAATAAGCTTACGTGGCCCGGCGACGTCGAGCGCGTGCGCCAGCGCGACGTTGTTTTCCCAAACACTGGCGTCAGCACTCATTCCCGGGATCAATAGCACCGGTGCTCTGTCAATGTCCGCGACTCCCGCCGCGCGTACGCGATATTCGATTCGTACGCCTGCGTTATCAGCGACGCGTTGTACCCAAGGCCGGACAAGTTGCGATTGATTCGGTGCAACGATCTCGCTACCCGATTCCCTAGGTGCGCCAGCACACGCGGAAATCACGACCAGAAATAGCAGAAGTAGCCTACGCACCGTTTTCTCCCCCTGATTAGCGCCATCCCTCAGCCAAGAATTGCGTGATTTGAGACCGCGGCAGCGGATGTTACGCCCACTATTAGCGGAGGTGGGTCATGGCGATGAACATGGTGCAGTTTCAGTCGGGCCTGTCGATGCCGGATTTCATGAAGCGTTACGGCACCGAAGCGAAGTGCCGGCGCACGATGTTTCGCTCTTGCTGGCCGAAGGGATTTCGGTGTCCGGCGTGCAGCGCGCGCGATCATTCGAAGTTTCATCGCGGTGGTCAGATTTACTACCAATGCAGCGCGTGTCGATATCAGACGACGCTGGTGAGCGGCACCCTGTTTCAGGCGACAAAGCTGCCGTTGGCGACGTGCTTTCTGGCGGGTTACCTGCGCCGCCATCTCGGCGAAGCCGCCTATCGATTCAACCGCCGTTTTCGACTGCCCGAACTCGCGCCACGATTGCTGCATGCCATGATCGTCTGCAAGCCATGCCAAGAGCGGATTCTGCGTCAGGCAAGCGACTTTTCTGGCTGAGAGTTGGCGCTAATCAGGTTTCTTTTTGATCAATCCTCGTCCCAGGGCGATTTCGGTTTTGCACTCCTGGCCTTGGCGACCATCTCGAACGGCCGCATCGCCTCGTAAACCGCAAGCGCATCACGGGTCGTGGCGACATCATGCACACGCACGATGCGCGCGCCGCGCTCCACCGCGAGTAGGGCAGCAGCGGCGGAACCAGCGGCTCGCTGATCAAGATCGCGGCCGGTGATGCTGCCGATCATGCGTTTGCGCGACAGCCCGACCAGCAACGGTGCAGCGATGTCGGCAAACTGGCCGAGCCGCGCCAGCAAGGCCAGATTGTGCTCGAGCGACTTGCCGAAGCCGAAGCCCGGATCGATCACGATCTGCTTCCTGTCGATGCCGGCCATCTGGCAGGACAACAGCCGATCGGCGAGAAAACGCTTCACCTCAGTGACAACATCGTCGTAATGCGGTGCCTCCTGCATGCTGCGCGGTTCGCCTTGCATGTGCATCAGGCAGACCGCGACCTTGAGTTCCGCCGCCGCGTCAACTGCACCGTCTTCGCGCAACGCGCGCACGTCGTTGATCATGCCGGCGCCGGCCGCGACCGCCGCCCGCATCACTTCCGGCTTGCTGGTATCGACCGAGATCGGTATGTCGAAGCGCGCCACGATCGCCTCGATCACCGGCAGCACCCGCGCAATCTCCACTTCAGGGGTAACCGGCTCGGCACCGGGACGCGTCGATTCGCCACCGACATCGATGATGTCGGCACCGTCATCGATCATTTGCGCGACCTGCTTCATGGCTGCATCCAGCCCCAACCAGCGACCGCCATCGGAAAAGGAATCGGGCGTGATGTTGAGCACGGCCATGATGCGCGCGCGGTCAAGTTTGACCTGATGGCGCCCGACACGCAGCGCCGGAACGCTGCTGCCGCCGAACAATGCGTCCAATGGATTCATTTGTCGCGCTCCCTGGGTCCTGAAAACAAATCCCGCGAAAGATGCTGCGCCGAGTTGAATTTGTCGAGCATCGCCCGCATGACCGGCATCCGCTGTTGCGCCGAACCGCAGCCGTTGCGACACTGGTCGATCGGGCCATCGCCCAAAACATCCGCCCCAAAGCATTGTTCCTTTCAAGGTCTTCGCATGCCGATCCACGCTTTGCAGTTCCCGACACCGATCCGTCGCCCGACGCGGCCAACGCCGCGAGATCACGCGCGGCGCGACCGCGCCATCGAACTGTTCGATGCCGGCGAAGCAGTCGCGGCGGCGCAGGAATCGCTGGCGTATCTGCTGCCCGATTGCGACGTTTCCGGTTTCCCGGCGACGCCATTGCGGTTTCCACAGGGTGCCGCATCCATCGAAGTCGCGCTTGAGGGCGACGCCTTGCGTGTCACTGCGTCGATCGCGACGATCAACGACCGTGCCGCGACCACGGCGGCCCTCCGTTTTTTCCTGAGCCGACTGAGCTCGACCGGGCAGATGTTCCAGCCACGCCTGCGCGACAACGCGGTGAACGTCGAATATCGCGATCCCGTCACTCAGGTGCATCCGACCAAACTGATCGAAGTGGTGCAGCGTCTGGCTCAGGAAGCCAGTCGGCATGATCGCTGGCTGAACGAGCGTTTCGGCATCAGCGTGCCCGATCACGGTCTGCTAACACCGCTTGATGCCGAGGAATTGCCGCGCGCGATCGCGATCTGGCGTACGCACTGGGCCGAAGTCGATGAACTGGTGATGGAATCGCGCCGCCGCCGCTCGCTCCGCGTGCTCGACACGCTCGGTTCGCTGGCGATCAACCGCACGCGTTATCTGCTGTCGGTGCATGGTGACGTGCGCGCACGCCTGGTCGAGTTCGCCGATACCTTCACCGATCGCGATGAAGACGGCGAAGCGCGCGACGCCGCACTCGCGAAGTGCGTCAAGCAGATGCTGCGGGTCTCCGATGCCGAGTTGGCAAACGCCTTCGCGCATACCGAGTATTCGATCAATCCCCTGCGCGACGGCAGCGACGGTATCGGTGCTTCGCTGGTCGCGAATCCGCAACGCATGCAGCATGTCGGCGACTTGCGCAGCGCCGGACAATTGCTGGAAGCCACGCTCGAATTGAGTGCATGTTACGTCTACGCTCTGGCGCAATACAGCTGGCCCGAGCCGCTTGAGCGCCGCCTGCGCGAAGCGCTCGATCAGGCTTCGGGAAAACCCTGGCGTGAAGCGGCGCAGTCGCTGTGGAGCCATGCCCAGCAAATCGGTCGTGATTGGGGCGCCAACACCAGCGGCAACGACCGTGATCAAATCGACAACGGCGACGACTACAACAATTCGACCGACAACCGCCGGGACCAGCCATGAGCAATGCGCACCACGATGACATCGACGGGCTCGGCATCTATCAGGTGTTCACCGGCACCGGTACCGGCTCGGGTTTCCTGATCGACGACCGCCATCTGCTGACCAACAGCCATGTCGTGTTTCCGTATCGCGAAGTGGCGATCGAAGCGCGCGACCGCACCCGAATTGTCGGGCGCGTTCGCCGCATCCATCCGAAGCGCGATCTCGCCATCGTCGAACTGTCGCAGCCCTTGGCCGGCCAGTTGCTCGCGCTCGATGACGGCACGCCGCTGCGCCCGAAGCAGCGCGTCAACATCATCGGTTATCCGGTTGGGCTTCCGCTTTCGCTCACCGAAGGCGTGATCTCGCACCCGAAACAGAATCTCGACGAACAGCAGTTCGTGCAGACCGATGCCGCGATCAATCCCGGCAATTCCGGCGGCCCGATGCTGGACGATCAGCGGCGCGTGGTCGCTGTCACCACCTGCAAGCTGGAAGCTGCGGAATCCGTCGGCTTCGGCATTCCGATCGTCGATGTTCGCGCCTTCATCGATGCATTCCGCGCCCAGCAGGACGACTTCGGCGTCGTCTGCCCGGCCTGCGACGGCTTGATCGTCGAAGCGACCCGTTATTGCCCGAGTTGCGGACTCGACGTCGAGGAAGACCACGACATCGCCGACATCTACGATCCGCGCGATCCCGACCCTTTGAACGCCTTCGTCGAGGGTGCATTGACGACATCCGGCATCAACCCGGTGCTCGCGCGCCATGGCCATCACAACTGGTCGTTTTACTCGGGTAGCGTGCCGATCCGGGTCTGGTGCTGCTGCTCCGAGCATCTGAATTTTTCGTCATCGGTGGCACAGGCACCAAACAACGGCCTCGGAGAATTGTTCCGGCATCTGCTTGATGCCGAACATGCGCCCTACTTCTTCGACCTGTACGGTTCACTGATTCGACTCAGCCTGGTCGTGCATACGGCCGACGTGTACACACGCTCGACGCACGCCTCGTTGGCCGAACGCATCAGCGGCTTCATCAGCAAGGCCGATGCCAGCGACGATGCCCTGATCAACCAGTACGGCTGCAAGCCGGCACCGGAATCGCTGGCAAGACGGGCGCTGAGCGAGACGGTTTGAGCCCGGATACTCTCGCCCGGTTGCACGCCCACCCCAGCCGCGGCTAGAATTCCGCGGCTTTGTCGGGGCGATCCCGGCAAGCACACGGCAATCGTGCCGAATCCGCACACGTTTCGTCACCCGGACTGGGGTGCCAAGCATCGCTCGCGATGTGAGGTCGGTCAGGGCGGAAACGTGGAGGTCCAAACCCCGAAATACGATCAGTCGCACCCGATCAACGACGGTTGTGTTTCAAGCACAGGAGTTCACCATGCCTCAAGTCACCATGCGCCAGATGCTAGAAGCCGGCGTGCATTTCGGCCACCAGACGCGTTACTGGAACCCGAAGATGGCCCCGTACATTTTCGGTGCGCGCGGCAAGATCCACATCATCAATCTCGAAAAGACCATGCCGCTGTTCACCGACGCGATGAACTTCCTGTCGGGCATGGCACAACGCCGCGGCAGCGTGCTGTTCGTCGGCACCAAGCGCTCGGCGCGTGAAGCAGTGAAAGCGGAAGCGACGCGTTGCGGCATGCCGTTCGTCTCGCACCGTTGGCTCGGCGGCATGCTTACGAACTTCCGCACCGTGCGTCTGTCGGTCGCGCGTTTGAAGGAAATCGAAGCCATGCACACCGATGGCAGCTTCGAAAAACGCGTCAAACATGAAGTGTTGTCGCTGAAGCGCGAGCAGGAAAAACTCGAACGCTCGCTCGGCGGTATCAAGAACATGAATGCGCTGCCGGACGCGCTGTTCGTGATCGACGTAGGCCACGAAGAAATCGCGATCAAGGAAGCACGCAAGCTCGGCATTCCGGTGATCGCCATCGTCGACACCAATTACGACCCGAACAACGCCGACTACATCATTCCGGGTAACGACGACGCCATTCGCGCCGTGCAGCTGTACGCCTCGGCCGCGGCAGATGCCGTGCTCGAAGGCAAGGCCGCGGCACCTGCGATTCCGGCCAATGCCAAGGACGAGTTCGTCGAGCTGGACGCCGCCGGCAACCCGGTCGCCAAGGAAGATCCGCGCCGTCGTGACGATCGTGGTGGTCGCAATGATCGTAACGACCGTGATCGCAAACCGGGTGCGCCGAGCAATCGTCGTGGTCCGGGTGGTC
Source organism: Lysobacterales bacterium (assembly GCA_043753835.1). Taxonomy (GTDB): domain Bacteria; phylum Pseudomonadota; class Gammaproteobacteria; order Xanthomonadales; family Ahniellaceae; genus JADKHK01. The sequence goes on from JAYUVY010000004.1 coordinate 7,469, forward strand.
CGGGCGGCCCGGGTGGTCCAGGCGGCAAGCCGGGTCCGGGTGGTCCGGGTGCCAAGCGTGCTCCGTCGCGCGGTCCGAAGCCGGCCTCGGCCCCGAGCGCCGAGTAAATCTGCATCGCCGCGGACGCGTTCCGCGGCAGCGCAAAGGATCCTGCGCGGCGGAGTTGTTCCCGCCGCGCTTTTTTTGAGCATTGAGAGGTAGTTCATGGATATCACTGCAAGCATGGTCAAGGAACTGCGCGAGCGTTCCGGCGTCGGCATGATGGAGTGCAAGAAGGCACTGACCGAGAACGGTGGCGATATCGACACCGCGATGGAATGGCTGCGCAAGCAGGGCCTGGCCAAGGCCGACAAGAAGGCAGGCCGCATCGCTGCGGAAGGTCGCATCGCGATGGCCGCGAACGGCGGCCGTGCGGTCATGGTAGAGATCAACTCGGAAACCGACTTCGTGGCGAAGGACGAGAACTTCGTCAAGTTCTGCGAGATGGTCGCGAAGTGCGCGCTCGACACCGGCGCCACCGACATCGACTCGCTGAAGGCTGCGGCAGCAACCGGCGGCGGCACGATCGAGGAAGCACGTTCGGAACTGGTGCTGAAGCTCGGTGAAAACCTGCAGCTGCGTCGCATCGTGGCGCTGAGTTCGGACGGCACTGTGGGTGCCTACGTGCACGGCGGCCGTATTGGCGTACTGGTCGAATTGAAGGGCGGCAATGCCGAAATCGCTCGTGGCGTCGCGATGCATGTCGCCGCCATGAACCCGCCGTACATCTCGCCAGCGCACGTGCCGGTGGAGATCGCGGCCAAGGAAAAGGAAATCGCGCTCGCGCAGATGAACGAGAAGGACAAGGCCAAACCGGCCGAAATCCAGGAAAAGATGATCTCCGGCAAGATCAACAAGACGCTGTCGGAAATGAGCCTGACGGGTCAGGCCTATGTCATCGACACCAACTTGACGGTCGACGCCGCGCTCAAGGCCGCGAAGGCCGAAGTCGTCGCTTTCCACCGAATCGCGGTTGGCGAGGGCATCGAAAAAGTGGTCGAAGATTACGCCGCCGAAGTCGCGAAAGCGATGCAGGTGTGACCAACGGAGGGAGCGGAAACGCTCCCTTTTTTTGTCCAACATTCTTCTCTGCGCCACCGCATGCATCAAGGACTCGACCCATGACCGACGCGCCGATCTCGACCAATCCGATCCAGTACCACCGCATCCTGCTCAAGCTGAGCGGCGAAGCGTTGATGGGTCGTGAGAATTACGGCATCGACCCGCTCGTGCTCGGCCGTCTGGCCGACGAGATCATCGAAGTCGTCCGGGCTGGTGTGCAGGTGGGTGTGGTCATTGGCGGCGGCAATATCTTCCGCGGTGCAGGCCTCGCTGCGGCGGGCATGGATCGGGTCACCGGCGACCATATGGGCATGCTCGCGACGGTGATGAACACGCTCGCGATGCAGGATGCGATCGAGAAGCGTGGCGTCGTGGCGCGGGTGATGAGCGCGATCAAGATCAACGAAGTGTGCGAGGACTACATCCGCCGTCGCGCCATCCGCCATCTGGAGAAAAATCGTGTCGTGCTGTTTGGCGCCGGCACCGGCAATCCGTTCTTCACCACCGATTCCGCAGCTGCCTTGCGCGCGGTCGAAGTGGGTGCGGAATTGCTGTTGAAGGCGACCAAGGTCGATGGCGTCTACACCGCCGACCCGAAACTGGATAGCACTGCGACACGCTTCGAAACGCTCAGCTATGAGGACGTGATCCAGCGCAATCTCGGCGTCATGGACACCGCTGCGATCGCCCTGTGCCGCGACCACGGCATGCCGCTGCGCATCTACGACATGAACCGCCCCGGCAACCTGATGCGCATCGTGCGTGGTGAAACCATCGGCACCCTGGTCACGCGCGGCTGATGCGTCTCGACGACATCGAATTCAGGGCAGCCACCGAGGCAGATACGGCGGCGCTCGCCGGATTTGCCCGAACGAGTTTTTCTGGCACGTATTTGCCATCGCATGATGCCGACCGCGTGCGCACGCATTGCGCGACGGTGCTCGCCGACGATCGGATCGGTCGCGCCATTGCGACCGAATCGTTTCTGCTCGCGACGCATGCCGGGCAAATAGTCGCATTTGCGCAATGGCACCCCGCACCGCTGCCAGCCGACGCCGACTCGCAATGGAACGCCGACCATCCAATCGAATTGCGGCGGTTCTATGTCGATTCGGCGGCCAAAGGCCTCGGTCTGGCGCAGCAGTTGTTTGCGCAGGTTTCCGCGCTTGCGGTCGCGGCCGGCGGAGATCTGCTCTGGCTGGGCGTGTACCCCGGTAATGATCGCGCCCGTCGCTTTTATGCGCGCTGCGGATTCGTTGAAGTCGGGGTCGTGCCCTACACGTTTGTTGACCAGACCGAAAACGACCTGGCGCTGGCCCTGCGACTAGACACCACGACGCGTTAAGCCCGCGCGCCAACGCTATACTCGCGCCTTTCCCGATGAACACGATACCCAGACCATGATCGCGCAAATCAAAATCGACGCCGAAGCCCGCATGAAGAAGACGATCGAAGGCCTGCGCTCCGACCTCGCGAAGCTTCGCACCGGTCGCGCCAGCGCAGCCCTCGTCGACAATCTCAAGGTCAACTACTACGGTGCCGAAATGCCGTTGAATCAGTGCGCGGCGGTCGCCGTAGTCGATGCCCGTTCGCTGACGATTACACCTTGGGAAAAAACCATGGTGGCGCCGATCGAGAAGGCGATCATGGCCTCCGATCTGGGCCTTACGCCGACGACAGCGGGTACCGTCATCCGCATCAACCTGCCGCCGCTGACCGAACAGCGCCGCAAGGACCTGGCAAAGCACGTGTCGCACGAAGGCGAAAACACCAAGGTCGCGGTCCGCGCCGTCCGTCGCGACGCCATGCAACACATCAAGGACCTGCTGAAAGAAAAGCTCGTCACCGAAGACGAAGAGCGCAAGGCCGAGCAGGACATCCAGAAGCTCACCGACAAGTTTGTGCTCGAAGTCGACGGCGTCTGCAGGATCAAGGAACACGAACTGATGTCGCTCTGAGCGACATTCGGGTTCAGTAGTCGGCGCATGCGCATCATCGACCCGGCGATCGCCGTACAACGCCTGCCGCAACACGTGGCCATTGTCATGGATGGCAACGGGCGCTGGGCGCAGGCACGGCATCGGCCACGCACCTTCGGGCATCATGAAGGCGCGAAGGCGGTGCGTGCGACGGTCGAAGCGTGTATCCGTCGGCATGTGCCTACGCTCACCCTGTTCGCGTTCTCCAGTGAAAACTGGCATCGCCCGGACGAGGAAGTCGGCACGCTGATGGAATTGTTCATGCGTGCGATGGATCGCGAGGTCGATGAGCTCGTCGCCTACGGCGTCAGCCTGCGCTTCATTGGTGACCGCACCGCGTTCGCGCCGGCCATCCGCGAACGCATGGACCAGTCGGAAGTGAAGCAACCCACCGAGACGCGCCTGCATCTGAATATCGCCGCGAACTATGGCGGACGTTGGGACATCGTCCAGGCGACCCGGCGCATCGCGCGCTCGGTCGCGAATGGCGAAATGGACGCGACCACAATCGACGAGTCGGTCTTTGCTGCGCAAACGGTACTCGCCGACCTGCCGCCGCTCGACCTGTTCATTCGTACCGGCGGCGAGCAGCGCATCAGCAATTTCCTGCTGTGGCAGTTGGCCTATGCCGAGCTGTGGTTCACCGATGTGCTGTGGCCAGACTTCGGTGCCGAAGCGCTTGACGCCGCCCTTGCCGAATTTGCCCGCCGCGAACGTCGTTTCGGGCGCACACGCGAGCAATTGAAGGATCTGTCATGAGCCAGGAAGCCATTGTCAAACCCTCGACCGCCAGCGGTCTGCGCGAACGTGCCATCACCGCCATCGTGCTGGCACCGATCGGCATCGCCGCAGTGCTGATGTTGTCGCAGGCGTGGTTTGCGGCATTCATGGCGGGACTGTTTCTGATCGGTGCCTGGGAATGGTCGAGGCTCAGTGGCGTGCGATCTTCCGCGACGCGCATCGCCGTCGTCGCCGCCCACGCCATCCTGATGGGCCTGTTCTGGTTCGCTGGAGAAGCGGCGTGGCCGCCGGTGATCTGGGCCGGTGTTGCGTTCTGGATGCTGGTGCCGCTGTGGTTGCGCCACTTCCACTTTGCCGAGCAGGACCGCAAGCGTTCATTGATGCTGAAAACCTGCGCCAGCCTGCTTGCACTGGTACCAGCGTGGGCTGCGGCGGTGTTGCTGGAAGGCGGCGAACGCGGGCCACAATGGGTTCTGTTCGTGCTGGTTCTGGTCTGGAGTGCCGACACCTGCGCATACTTTGCCGGACGCCGCTTCGGCACGACCAAGTTGGCGCCCAACATCAGCCCCGGCAAGACACGTGCCGGGGCTTACGGCGCCATGCTCGGCTGCACGGTCTATGCCGCTGCGGTCGGCTATTTCGGCTTTGCCATCCAGGGCGCGGCCTTGCTGCCGTTCGTGGCGTTGTGCGTCGTCACCGCCGTGTTCTCGATTATCGGCGACCTGCTCGAGAGCCTGATCAAGCGCCATTCGCAAGTGAAGGATTCCGGCAGCCTGTTCCCTGGCCATGGCGGACTGCTCGACCGCTTTGACTCGATGTTCGCGGCCTTGCCGATTTTCGTTGCTGGTCGCGTGTTGCTCGGGTCATGAAACAGGTCGCGGTGCTCGGTGCCACCGGCTCGATCGGTGCCAGCACGCTGGATGTGATCGCGCGTCATCCGGGTCGCTTCCGTGCTGCCGCACTTTCGGCGCATCGCGATGTCGACGCGCTCGCGGATTTGTGTGCGCGCTTCCGGCCAGATGTCGCGGTCATCGCCGACGCCAGTCGTCACGACGCGTTGCACGATGCCCTGGTGAACCGCGGTCTGCGTACTGAAGCGCTGGGCGGCACTGCGGCACTCGATGCTGTTGCCGCTGATGTGCGCTTCGATACCGTCGTCGCCGCGATTGTCGGCGCCGCCGGGCTGTCTTCGACGCTCACTGCGGCACGCGCTGGCAAACGCCTGCTGTTGGCGAACAAGGAAGCTGTGGTGATGTCCGGCGACCTGCTGATGCGCGAAGCCGCGCGTGGTGTCGCCACGATCATCCCCCTCGACAGCGAACATAATGCGATCTTCCAGTGCCTGCCCGCAGGTTATGCGCGTGATCCGGGCGCTTGCGGCATCACGCGGCTGATCCTGACCGCGTCCGGCGGACCGTTTCGCGGCTATACGCGTGAACAACTGCGCGGTGTCTCGGTCGAACAGGCCTGCGCGCATCCACGCTGGAAAATGGGTCGCAAGATCTCGGTCGACTCGGCAACCTTGATGAACAAGGGCCTCGAAGTGATCGAAGCGAAGCACTTGTTCGGCATCGCGCCGTCATGCATCGACGTGCTCGTGCATCCGCAAAGCATCGTGCATTCGCTGGTCGAATACGCCGATGGGTCGCAACTTGCGCAACTAGGTTCCCCGGACATGCGCACACCGATTGCGAACGCATTGGCCTGGCCCGAGCGCATTGATGCCGGCGTGGCGCGACTTGATCTGAGTTCCGCTGGCCGGCTCGATTTCGAGCCGCCCGATCTCGCCGCATTTCCGTGTCTGACCCATGCCTATTCGGCCTTGAAATCCGGTGGCGCTGCGCCGATCGTGCTGAATGCGGCGAATGAGGTCGCGGTGTCGGCGTTTCTTGACGGCCGTATCGGTTTCCTCGACATCGAACGCGTGATCGAGCAAGGTTTGCAGCACTTCATTAACGATGCCGTCGATACACTGGAAGCCATTGTGGCTGTGGACGAGCGTGCGCGCCGGATGGCGCAGCACGCACTGGATGGATTGAAGGCATGACCGAAGTTCTTGGCTCCGTGTTCTGGTACATCGTGACCATCGGTCTGCTCGTGACCTTTCACGAGTACGGCCATTTCTGGGTGGCGCGCCGTTGCGGCGTGAAGGTGCACCGCTTCTCGATCGGCTTCGGTCGTCCGTTGTGGTCGCGTCTGGGCCGTGACGGCACCGAATACGTGCTGGCCGCCATCCCACTCGGTGGTTACGTGTCGATGCTGGACGAACGCGCCGAAGACGTCGCTGATTCTGACCGCCACATGGCGCTCAACCGCAAGCCGGTCTGGCAGAAGATCGCGGTGGCGGCAGCTGGACCCGCGGCCAACGTACTGTTGGCCGTTCTCGTGTTCTGGTTGATGTTCATCGTCGGCAAACCGGATTTTCAGCCGGTCATCGGCCGCACCACGGGATTGAGTGCCGAAGCTGGCTTGACCGCAGGCATGCGCGTGCAAGCAGTCGATGGTCGCGTCACCGATGCGTGGACCGAGGTCGCGATGGGTGTCTTCGAAGCAGCCTTGTACCGCCGCGATGTCACCCTGACCGTACTGGAAACTGATGGCGACCGCTCCGAGCGCATCATCCGCATCAGCCGCATTCCGGCCGACCTGCCAAACGAGCAATTGGGCGAGCAGCTCGGATTCCGACGCATGCAGCCGGCCTTGGTCGGTCTGGTGACCAGCGGCAGCGCGGGCGAAGCCGCGGGGCTGAAAGCCGGCGACTTGATTCGCGCTGTCGACAGCGAGTCCATCAGCGACTTCGAAGCGCTGCGCGATGCCTTGCAGCGCCAGGCGCCCGACGGGGAAGTGGCCCTGCTGATCGAACGTGACGGCAACGAATTGCGACTGCTGGTGCGCCCCAAGTCAGAGACCGAAGATGGCAAGACCGTGTATCGGCTTGGTATCGGCGCGGGTGCCAGCTATGACCATGTGCGCCGTTACAACGTGCTGTCCGCATTCGGCGCAGCGGTTTCCGAATCCTGGAACGTGACCACGAAATCGCTGCAGTTCCTCAAGGACATGCTGATCGGCGCACTCTCGACCGAGCACCTGTCCGGCCCCATCACCATCGCCCAAGTCGCCAATATCAGTGCCCAGGACGGGCTGCCCTGGTTCCTCGGCTTTCTCGGTGCGGTGTCGCTCGGGCTCGCCATCCTGAACCTGCTGCCGATTCCGATCTTGGACGGGGGTCACATCCTGTACTACCTTATCGAGCTGCTTAAAGGCAGTCCGGTCAGCGAACGCACCATGGTTGCCGGGCAATACGTTGGATTGGTGATGCTGGCCGGCTTGATCGGCCTCGCCTTTTTCAACGATTTGTCCGGCTTCTTCCGCTAGACGACTGCGCCGGGCATGCTCTGCGCCAAGTACGCCGAGCAGCCCACGCTCAAACCCGCCGCGACCCCAACGGTCCGGCCACGCAAGCCGGTGCAAGCCGGGTTGTGGACATTGATGGAGTGATGATGAAACGAATTGCTGCGCTGGTCCTCGTTGCTTCGCTGTGCGCGCAGAATGCTGCCGCCTTCGATGCATTTGTCGTGTCCGACATCCGACTGGAGGGCCTCACACGCATTCCCGCAGGGACGGTGTTCAGCAGCCTGCCGATCGAGAAGGGCGACCGCATCGACCAGTCGCGTGCGTCCGAAGCGGTTCGCGCGCTGTTCAAGACCGGATTCTTCAACGACATCGAACTCACCCGTCAGGGCGACATCCTGGTCGTCAAGCTGAGCGAACGCCCGGCCATCTCGAAGCTCGAGATCACCGGCAACAAGGACCTGAAGACCGAAGACCTGATGAAGGGCCTGCGCGACATCGGCCTGACCGAGGGCGAGACCTTCAATCGCCTCGAGCTTGATCGCCTCACCCAGGAATTGACGCGCCAGTACAACAACCGCGGCAAGTACAACGTCAGCATCAAGCCCGAGGTCGAGAATCTCGACCGCAACCGCGTCGCCATCAAGATCACCGTGAGCGAAGGCAAGGCGGCCAAGATTCGCCACCTCAATGTTGTCGGCAATGCTGCATTCTCCGACGACGACATCATCGAGGATTTCGAATCGGGTTCGTCGAATTGGCTGAGTTGGTACAAGCGCGACGACCAGTATTCGCGCGAAAAATTGTCCGGAGACATGGAAAAGCTCGCGTCCTACTACCAGGATCGTGGCTATGTCGATTTCGCGGTCGAATCGACCCAGGTATCGATCAGTCCGGACCGCAAGGAACTGTTCATCACCGCCAACGTACGCGAAGGCGAGATCTACAAGCTGACCGACATCAAGCTGACCGGCGATCTCGTCGTCAACGAAGAAATCCTGCGCAAATTCATTACCTCGAAATCGGGCGACACCTATTCACGCGGTCGCCTTGAACGCGCTTCCGAGGCGATGACACGGGTGCTGTCGAACATCGGCTACGCCTTCGCGGAAGTGACGCCGGTTCCGGCGGTCGATCGCGAGAAGCGCGAAGTCGGCGTCACCTTCTTCGTGAATCCCGGCAAGCGCGCCTATGTGCGCCGCATCAACTTCATTGGCAACCAGCGCACCCAGGACGAAGTGATGCGCCGCGAAATGCGCCAACTGGAAGGCGCATGGTTCTCGCAGGCTGCGATCGACCGCTCGAAAAATCGCTTGCAACGCCTCGGCTACTTCAAGGAAGTGACCGTGGAAACGCCGAAAGTCGCTGGCAGCGAAGACCAGGTCGACGTCAACTTCACGGTCGAAGAACAAAGCGCCGGCAGCTTCCAGTTCGGCGTCGGCTATTCCGAATTGCAGGGCATCATCACCTCGGTGTCGCTGACCCAGCGCAATTTCCTCGGCTCCGGCAACACCGTCGGTACAACGATCCAGAACAACGACTATGTCAAACGCTTCGATTTCAATTTCTTCGATCCCTACTTCACCGACGACGGTCTCAGCGTCGGCTACAACTTCAGTGTGCGCCAGCTCGACCAGGGCCAGGCCAATCTGGCGGCGTACACCGCCGATACCGCATCGGGCGAGGTGCTGTTCGGCATTCCGCTGACCGAAGTCGACACGCTTTCACTGTCCATCGGACTCGACAAAAACGACATCACCACGGTCGATGGTTCGACGCCAGCCTCGTTGATCCAGAACCTGGTCGACGAACTCGGCGATCGCGCACGCAATACGTTCACTTGCAACGGCCCCGATACCGATACCGACGCCGACACCGATGGCCCCGGCCCGATCGTCGACGGGCCGGATACCGACACGGATATTCTCACCGGTACCTGCACCGGCGGTTTTCGCAAGTGGACGATCAACACCTGGACCTTGCAGGCCGGCTGGCAGCGCGATTCACGCAACAAGTTCTTCGCACCCACGCGTGGTGCTTATCAGCGCATCGGTGCCGAGATCGCCCTGCCCGGCTCCGACCTCGAGTACTACAAGATCGGCTATGAAATCGGACGCTACTTCCCGCTCTGGGGCGACTATTCGTTGCTGGCCAAGGCCGAACTCGGCTACGGCGACGGCTACGGCGAAACCAGTTCGTTGCCGTTCTATCAGAACTTCTACGCCGGCGGCGTACGCTCGATTCGCGGCTTCGAGGACAACACGCTCGGGCCGACCGAAGTCGGCGTGACCACGACAAGCTTTCGTCAGCCGCTTGGCGGCGCGTTCAAGACGATTGGCGGCTTGGAACTGATCATCCCGACGCCGATGAGCAAGGGTGATTCCGACACCGCACAATTCTCGGCCTTCCTCGACGTCGGCAACGTGTTCAAGGATTTCGATGCGTTCGAAACCGACGAGATTCGCGCATCGGTTGGTCTGTCGCTGAAATGGCAGGCCCCGGTTGGCCCGATCGTCATCAACCTGTCGACACCGATCAAGGACAAGGAAGGCGATCGCACCGAAGGCATCCAGTTCTCGTTCGGGCAACAGTTCTAAGGGCACCGGCGGAAGATGGCCGCGCGCGACGTGCCCATGTTCCGAACCTGCGCCGGGCTGTGGCTGGCCGCGGTGCTCGCACTGGCATGTGCTGCAAACGCCGCGGCGCAGTCGGCACGCATCGGTTATGTCGATATGAAACGGCTGATCGACAATGCGCCGCAGGTGATCGAAACCCGGCGCCGGCTTGCCGAGGAATTCAAGCCGCGCGATGCGGCCGTCGTTGCGGAAAATGCGCGCCTCGCAGAACTGGAAGCACGAGAGCGTCGCGATGCACTGATGCTGCCAAAGCCGGCTGCGGACACATTGCGAAGTGAGATCCAAGCGCTGCGCAAATCGATCGCACGCGTTCGCAACCGTCTGGCGCAGGAGCTGAAAGCGCGCCAAGACGAAGAATTCAATCGCCAGTGGCCGCGCATCGAAGAGGCAGTGATTGCACATGCGCGCGAAAACCAGCTTGATCTGGTGGTGCAGGCACCCGTGTTTTACGCCAGCGCCCAGATCGACATTACCGACGCTGTACTCGCGCGCCTGAAGCGCGAAGCCAACACGCCGACGCCATGAGTTTCACGCTTGAAGCGATCGCCGAGCGCTTCGGGCTGCAGTTGCGCAGCAACGGCAGCACGCAGGTCACCGGTGTCGCGACCCTCGCTGCAGCCACGCCGGATCAGATCTCCTTCCTCGCCAATCCCGCCTATCGCGGACAACTGGCCACAACGCGTGCCGCAGCCGTGGTGCTGACTGCCGCCGATGCCGATCTCACGGCTGCGAGCGTGCTGATCAGCGCCAATCCCTACGCCGACTTCGCGCGCATCGCGGCGCTGTTCGATGCGCCGCGTCGGGTCGTGGCCGGCATTCATCCCAGTGCGGTGGTCGACGCCAGCGCACGAATTTCGGATCAGGCGCAGATCGGACCGCTCTGCGTCATCGGCGCGCGCAGTGAGATCGCGGCAGGTGCCCACATCGGTCCGGGATGCATGATCGGCGACGACTGCAACATCGGCGAGGATGTGCAACTGGTCGCGCGCGTCACGCTGGTAACGCGGGTACGGATCGGGGCGCGCGTGCTGATCCATCCCGGCGCCGTGATTGGTGCCGACGGTTTCGGCCTCGCCTTCGATCAGGGCGCCTGGCTCAAGGTGCCGCAATTGGGCGGCGTGCTGATCGGCGCCGACTGCGAAATCGGTGCGAACACCACGATCGACCGTGGCGCGCTCGGCGACACCGTGCTTGAAGATGACGTGCGCCTCGACAACCAGATCCAGATCGGACACAACGTGCACATCGGTGCGCACACCGCCGTCGCTGGCTGTGCCGCCATCGCCGGCAGCAGCAAGGTCGGCCGCTACTGCCTGATCGCCGGCGGTGCCGGTATCATCGGCCACCTGCACATCGCGGACCGGGTGACGATCGGTGCCATGAGTCTGGTCACTCACGATTTGCGTGAACCCGGCGAATACGTTTCCGGAACGCCGATCCAGCCGAAACGCGAATGGCGCAAAAACGCCGCACGTTTTGGCCAACTCGATCAACTCGCGCGACGCTTGCGCAAACTTACTGGGGAACGTACCGATGACTGACCAAGCCATGGCCACAAGCGTCAAACTGCCGATCGAAGTCAGCGAAATCATGGCCATGCTGCCGCATCGTTATCCGTTCCTGCTGGTCGACCGCGTGATCGAATTCGAAGCCAACAAACGCGTGCTCGCGATCAAGAATGTCACGGTCAACGAACCGTTCTTCACTGGCCACTTCCCGGGTCATCCGGTGATGCCGGGTGTGCTCGTAATCGAAGCGATGGCGCAAGCCTCCGGCATCCTCACGCAATTGTCGAATGCGCTCGAACGCCATGCGAACCAACTCTATTATCTGGTGCGCGTCGACAAGGCGCGCTTCTCGCGCACCGTCGTGCCCGGTGACCAGCTCAAGCTCGAAGTGCTGCAGAAACGCCTGATCCGCCGAATGGGTCTGTACGAATGTCGCGCGCTCGTCGGAGACAAGGAAGTGGCCAGCGCCGAGATTCTCTGCGCGGCACCGGAAGCGAAAGCATGATCCACGCCACTGCACTCATCGATGCGAGTGCAAGGATCGGCGCCCATGTGTCGATCGGTGCGTACACGATCGTCGGCGCCGATGTTGAAATCGGAGACGACTGCGACATCGGCCCGCATGTGGTGATCCAGGGGCCGACCCGAATCGGTCCACGCAATCGCATCTTCCAGTTTTCATCGATCGGCGGCGACCCGCAGGACAAGAAGTTCAAGGGGGAAGCGGCACGTCTTGAGATCGGCGCTGACAACATGATCCGCGAATTCGTCACGCTCAACCGCGGCACTGCCGACGGTGGCGGCGTCACGCGCATTGGCGATCGCAACTGGATCATGGCTTATGTGCACATGGCGCATGACTGCATCGTCGGCAACGACTGCATTTTTGCGAATGCCTCGTCGCTGGCTGGCCACGTCCGCGTCGACGATTTCGTGATCCTCGGCGGCTTCACGCTGATGCACCAGTTCTGCCAGATCGGCGCACATGCGTTCACCGCCATGGGTTCGGTGATCAATCGCGATGTGCCGCCCTACACCATTGTCGCCGGCAGCTATGCCGAGCCGCGCGGCATCAACTCCGAAGGACTCAAGCGCCGCGGTTTTTCGACCGAGTCGATTCAATCGATCAAGCGTGCCTATCGCACCTTGTACCTCTCCGGGATGCCGCTGGCCGAAGCGCGGCGCGAAATCGCGCTCGCGGCACAGGCCTCGGGCGAACTCAAGGTACTGTCCGAATTCATCGATCGTTCCGAACGCTCGCTGATCCGGTGACGCCCATGGATACGCGTGTGGTTCGAATTGCCCTGGTAGCCGGCGAAACATCGGGTGACCAGATCGGTGCCGACCTGATCGCCTGCCTCAAACGTCGATTTCCCCGAGCGATTTTCGCAGGCATTGGCGGTCACCGCATGCGCCGTGCCGGCTGTGATACCTGGCATGATTCGTCCGAGCTCGCCGTGATGGGTCTGGTCGAGGTGCTGAAGCATCTGCCGCGATTGCTTGGCGTGCGCCGTGACCTCCTCAAGCGCCTGATTGATTGGCAGCCCCACATTTTCGTCGGCATCGACGCCCCGGACTTCAATCTCGCAGTCGAACGCAAGCTCAAGAGCAAAGGCGTCGCCACCGTGCATTACGTCAGCCCGTCGATCTGGGCCTGGCGTCCTGGGCGCGCGCGCAAGATCGGTCGCGCCGCCGATCGCGTCCTGTGCCTGTTCCCGATGGAGCCGCCGATCTACGCCAGTCACGGCATCGATGCCGAATTTGTCGGGCACCCGCTGGCCGAACGATTCGAAAATCGTCCGACGCGCGACGAAGTGCGCGCCGCCTTGGAGCTGCCGCTCAAAGGCCGCGTATTGGCCATTCTGCCGGGCAGTCGCATCGGTGAGATCGAACGTCTGGGTGAAATTTTCGTGCGCGCGGCACTGCAAGTTGCCAACGGCATCGCCGGATTGAAATTGATCGCACCGATGGCCGATGGCGAATGCACCAAAGCCTTCGACGCCATCCTCGCGCGGCTGCGCGTGCGCGGCCAGATCATCACCTTCGAAGGCCGTTCGCATGAAGCACTATGGGCAGCGGACGTCGTGCTCACCGCTTCTGGCACCGCTGCGCTCGAAGCCGGCCTCGCGGAAACGCCAATGGTCGTCGCGCATCGCATTCATCCGCTCAGCCATGCGCTGGTGCGCATGTTCGGTTTGCTGAAATCGAAGTTTGTGTCCCTGCCGAACATCCTGCTCAAGAGTGCAGTGGTGCCGGAGTTGCTGCAGAACGACTGCAACGTCGAGACGATCACCAGCGAATTGCTCGCGCTGTTTCGCGACGAACCGCGCATGGAGCTGATGCAGACGCAGCTTTCCACCCTGCTGCCGCTGCTGTCCGGCGGTGGTTCGGAAGCCGCTGCCGACGCCATTGCGGACCTGATCGAAAGCCGAATGCCAAGCGCGGAATGAAGACGCGCCGCATGAACCTGATCGCCGGTGTCGATGAAGCGGGTCGCGGTCCGCTGGCCGGTGCCGTGGTCGTCGCTGCGGTAATCCTCGATCCCGCGCGACCGATCACCGGACTCGATGATTCCAAGCGGCTCACTGCGGCGCGCCGTGAAGCACTCGATGCGGAGATCCGTGCGCACGCCCTTGCGTGGTGCGTGGTTGAAGTCGATGCCGCGACCATTGATCGTCTGAATATTCTGCAAGCGACGCTGCAAGGCATGCGCGATGCGTTGAACGGGCTCGGCGTCACACCAAACGAGGCGCTGATCGACGGCAACCGCCTGCCCGAACGTCTGCCCTGCCCGGCGCGCGCCATCGTCAACGGCGATGCCTTGATCGCGGAGATCAGTGCCGCCTCGATTCTTGCCAAGGTGCATCGCGATCGTTTGCTGATCGAACTCGATCGCGTGCATCCCGGCTACGGCTTTGCCACACACAAAGGTTATCCCACCCCGGCACACCTCGACGCATTGGCACGTCTCGGCCCCTGCGCCGCGCATCGCCGCAGTTTTGCGCCGGTGCAGCGGTTCGAAGCACAACGCCTGTTCGCCTGAGCATGACCTCGACCTTCGTCCATCTGCATTTGCACACCGAGTATTCGCTGGTCGACTCGACGATCCGCATCGCCAAACTCGTGGATGGCTGCATTGCCGCCGGCATGCCGGCCGTGGCCATGACCGATGACTCGAACCTGTTCGCACTGGTCAAGTTCTACGCCGCCGCTGAGAAGGCCGGACTCAAGCCGATCATCGGTTGCGACCTCTGGGTCGGTGAACGCGAAGACGAATTGGCGCGCACCACGGTGCTCTGCCAGAACCGCGAAGGCTATCTGCGCCTGTCGCGATTACTGTCGGCGGCGTATCGTGAACGCGGCAAACGCGAACGTGTGTTTTTGCCGCGGCATCGCTTGCTCGCCGACAACACCGGTCTGGTCGTATTGCTTGGACGCCAGTCGGAATTGATCGCCGCGCCCGATGTCGAAAGTGCCGATCGAATGCTCGAAGACTGGCGACGAGCGTTCGACGATCGCGTTTATCTCGAATTGACGCGCTGCGGTCGCCCCGGCGAAGCGGCGCAGCAAACCCGCCTGATGCAACTCGCGGCACAGCGCGACCTGCCGCTGGTCGCGACCAATGACGTGCGCTTCCTGGCGCGCGACGACTTCGAAGCGCACGAGGCACGCGTCTGCATTGCGACAGGACGCGTGCTCAACGACCCGAAGCGGCCCCGCGAATACGCCGATCAGCAATATCTGAAATCGCCAGACGAAATGCGCGCGGTATTCGCCGATTGTCCAGAGGCGATCGAAAACGCGATCGAGCTCGGCAAGCGTTTGAACATCGAGATGAGCTTCGGCAAGTACTTCCTGCCGGCGTTTCCGGTGCCGGCCGAACACACGCTTGACAGCTACATCCGCGACCAGGCCCAACTCGGTCTGCAGTCGCGTTTCGGGAACTACCCTGGGCCCTTGCCCTATCCCGAGACCCAATACCAGGCGCGGCTGGCCAGCGAACTCGACGTCATCGTCAAGATGGGTTTTCCCGGCTACTTCCTGATCGTGGCCGACTTCATCAACTGGTCGAAGCAGAACGATATTCCGGTCGGGCCCGGACGCGGTTCCGGTGCCGGTTCGCTGGTCGCGTACGCACTCGGCATCACCGATCTCGATCCATTGCCGCAAGACCTGCTGTTCGAGCGTTTCCTGAATCCCGAACGCGTGTCGATGCCCGACTTCGACGTCGACTTCTGCATGGAAGGTCGTGACCGCGTCATCGACTACGTCAGTCGCAAGTACGGTGCCGACAAGGTCAGCCAGATCATCACCTACGGCACCATGGCCGCCAAGGCGGTGGTGCGCGACACCGGCCGCGTGCTTGGCATGGGCTACGGCCAGGTCGACTCGATCGCCAAACTCATTCCGTTGACGCTCGGCATCACGCTCGATGACGCGATCGCCGAATCGGCCGAACTGCGCGAGCGCATGGGCAACGAGGAAGAGGTTGCGACCCTGATCGAACTCGCGCGCAAGCTCGAAGACCTGACGCGCAATGCCGGCAAACATGCCGGCGGCGTGGTGATCTCGCCGACACCGCTGCCTGACTTTTCACCGCTGTATTGCGAAGCGGGCGGCGACAGCGTGGTTACGCAGTTCGACAAGGACGACGTCGAGAAAGCCGGTCTGGTGAAGTTCGACTTCCTCGGCCTGCGCACGCTGACCATCATCGACTGGGCGGTGAAGGCGATCAACGCGCGCCGCGTCGGCACTGATGAGGTGCCACTCGACATCACACGCCTGCCGATGGACGACGCGGAAACGTATGCGCTGCTGTCGCGCGGTGACACCACGGCGGTGTTCCAGTTTGAATCGCGCGGCATGAAGGACTACATCAAGAAGCTGCAGCCGCAGGGTTTCGACGACATCGTCGCGCTGGCGGCGTTGTTCCGGCCCGGGCCGCTCGGCGCTGGCATGGTCGACGACTTCATCAACCGCCGTCATGGCCGTGCCGAAGTCAGCTATCCCCATGCCAGCCTCGAGCCGATCCTGAAGCCGACTTACGGCGTCATCGTCTACCAGGAACAGGTGATGCAGATCGCGCAGGTGCTGGCCGGCTATACGCTCGGCGGTGCCGATCTACTGCGGCGTGCGATGGGCAAGAAAGATGCAGCCGAGATGGCGCGGCAGCGCGCAATTTTCGAGACGGGTGCGGCCGACAACGGCGTCGACCCTGCGGTCGCGCGTTCGATCTTCGACCTGATGGAGAAATTCGCCGACTACGGCTTCAACAAGTCGCATTCGGCCGCCTATGCCCTGGTCGCCTATCAGACAGCCTGGCTGAAAGCGCACTTCGCCGCAGAATTCGTCGCGGCGACGCTGTCCTCGGACATGGACAACACCGACAAGCTGGTGCCGTTTCTCGAAGACGCGAAGCTTGGTGGCCTGGACATTCTGCCGCCGGAAATCAACAGCTCGACTTACCGGTTCGAAGCGCTGGACCGCAAGCGCATCCGTTACGGCTTGGGTGCGATCAAGGGCGTGGGTCACGCGGCCTGCGACGCGATCGTGCAAGCGCGACGCGTTGCTGGACCGTTCACATCGGTCGACGACCTGGCGCTGCGTGTCGATGGCAATCGGCTGAACAAGCGCGTACTCGAAGCCTTGGTGAATTCCGGTGCACTCGATGGCTTCGGGCATACCCGTGCGAGCCTGATGCAGCACCTGCCGGAGGCGATGCGTGGTGCCGAACAGCACGCGCGAGATCGTGAGGCCGGACAGATCGACATCTTCGGCAATGCCACCGTCGCGACGGCACCGACCGCAACCATGCGCGTCCTGCCCGAATGGCCCTTGCTGCAACGTCTGCATGGCGAACGCGACACGCTTGGGCATTATCTGTCTGGCCATCCGGCCGATGCCTACAAGGATTGGTTGAAGCAGCTCGTCACCGGCCCGATCGGTCGTGCCGAGGAGCTGTATCGCACGCTCCAGGCAACAGCCGAGAAACGCCGTGGGCAGATCGAGGTGCCGATCGTCTTCGGCGGCATCGTGCCGACGGCGATGCGTCGTCGTGGCGACACCATGGCCTTTGCACCGATCGAGGATGCCAGCGGTCGCATCGAAGTGGCGCTGTATCGCGAAGCCCTGACCGAGTTCGCCGCCGTGTTCGCGAAGGACCAGATGGTCGTCGTCGCCGGAGGGCTGAGCATCGATGAATATTCCGGTGGTTTCCAGCTCAAGCTGCGGCGTGCCTGGTCGCTGAATCAGGCCTGCGAACGCTTCGCCCGCGGCCTGCGCGTGTGCGTGGATTCACCTGCGCCGAAATGGCTGGATCTGCTGGCCAAGACACTGCGCCCTTCCCTACCCGGCGTCACGCCGCTGCGCATCCAATACCAGAACGCGGTGGCCCGCACCGAACTGCAGTTGGGCGACCAGTGGCGCGTCCGCGTATTGCCGGAAGTCATTGAAGAAATTCGGAAATTGCCTGGTGTCAGCGAGGTGCAGTTGGCACTGGCACGAGCCAGCGGCAACTGACGCTACTATCCGACACTCACGTCCAAAATCCACTGCATTGGGAAACACCCGCAATGAACCATAACTTCCTCGATTTCGAAAAACCCATCGCCGAACTTGAAGACAAACTGCGCGAACTGCGCGCCACGTCGCAGGGGCAGTCGCTGGATTTCGACACCGAGATCAAGAAGCTCGATGGCAAATTGCGCGAGAAAACCGTCGAGATCTTCCAGGGGCTGAGCGCCTGGCAGATCGCCCAGTTGGCCCGGCATCCGTTGCGTCCGTATACGCTCGACTACCTCGGACTGATTTGCGAGGAGTTCCATGAACTCGCCGGCGACCGTGCCTATGCCGATGACGCCGCAATCGTCGGCGGACTGGCGCGCATCGACGGGCGCAGTGTGGTCGTGATCGGCCACCAGAAAGGTCGCGATACCAAACAGAAGATCCGCCGCAATTTCGGCATGCCGCGTCCCGAGGGTTATCGCAAGGCACTGCGCCTGATGCAGATGGCGGAGCGCTTCCGTCTGCCGCTGCTGACCTTGATCGACACGCCCGGCGCCTATCCCGGCGTCGGTGCCGAGGAACGCGGGCAGTCCGAGGCGATTGCGCGCAACTTGCTGGAAATGTCCAAGCTGCGCGTGCCGATCATCTGCACCGTGATCGGCGAAGGTGGCTCCGGCGGCGCGCTTGCGATCGGCGTCGGCGATCGCATGAACATGCTGCAGTTCGGTACTTATTCCGTCATCTCGCCGGAGGGTTGCGCCTCGATTCTCTGGAAGAGCCCCGAACGCGCCCGCGATGCGGCCGAGGCACTCGGCCTTACTGCCCACCGCCTGCTTGAACACGGACTGATCGACCTCGTCATTCCTGAACCGCTCGGCGGCGCACATCGCAATCCGACCGACATGGCGCAGCGCCTCAAGGCCGTGCTGCTCGACCAGATCGCCGAACTGGAAAAACTCGATACCGACGTCCTGCTCACCCAGCGCTACGAAAAACTGCGCGGCATGGGGCAGTATCTGGCGGCTTGAGCCGAAGGTTTTTTGGTTCAACGGATAGCAAAACGCCCGCAGCTCGCGGGCGTTTTGCCTTGCGCAGTCGGGCGATTACGGCTTGCGTGCCGGCGTCACCGTCATCTGATCGCGGTTTTTCTCGACAGTCTTGTCGCCGATGCCTTTCACTTCTGCGAGTTCGTCGACCGATTTGAAGCCGCCGTGCGCAGTTCGATAGTCGACAATGGCTTCGGCCTTGGCGGCGCCGATGCCGTTCAGCGTTTCCAGTTGCGCCGTCGTGGCCGTGTTGAGATTGACCTGGGCGGCGAAGGCGGCCAACGAAGCAAGCGAGAGCGACAGGCCGAGGACGAGGTTCTTGATGAAGTTCATGGCGTGATCCTTTGAGTGGTTGATGGGTGCCGGTTGCTCACCGGACGACGACCATTCTCGGGATATGCCCTGTGCGCTTCTTCCGCAGGAATCGGAACGAGGGCTGCGAGTTTGCCGGGCATGCGCCTCGGAAATTTCGCAGGCGCTCAGCGCCCCGGCATACCCGGTGGTCCCATCATGCCGCCCGGGCCGCCCATCCCGCCTGGCCCCATCATGCCCTTCATGCTCCGCATCAGACCCTTGAGTCCGCCACCACTGAGCTTCGACATCATCTTTTCCATCTGCTGATATTGCTTCAGCAGGCGGTTCACATCGGCCGGCTGGGTGCCGGAACCTCGCGCGACGCGGGCTTTGCGCGAGCCGTTCAACAAATCGGGATGGCGGCGTTCCTTCTTGGTCATCGAGCTGATGATCGCGATCATTCTGTCGGTGTCCTTGTTGCTCACCTTGTCCTTCATGTGCTGCGGAATCTGGCCCATGCCCGGCAACTTGTCTATCAGGCTGGTGATGCCGCCCATGCTCTGCATTTGCCCGAGTTGGTCACGCATGTCGTTCAAGTCGAACTTCTTGCCCTTGATGACCTTTTCGGCAAGTTTCTGCGCCTTTTCCTGGTCAACCTTGCGTTCGACTTCCTCGACCAGCGACAGCACATCGCCCATGTCGAGAATGCGCGACGCAGCACGATCCGGATGGAAGGGTTCCAGCGCATCAGGCTTTTCACCGGCGCCGACGAACTTGATCGGCCGCCCGGTCAGATAGCGCACCGACAAGGCTGCACCACCGCGCGCGTCGCCATCAGTCTTGGTCAAGATAACGCCGGTCAGCGGCAGCGCTGCGGCGAACGCCTTCGCCGTATTGGCGGCGTCCTGGCCGGTCATCGAATCAACCACGAACAGGGTTTCGATCGGCTGCGCCGCTTCATGCACGGCGGCGATTTCTTCCATCATCGCGCCATCGACGGCGAGACGGCCCGCGGTATCGATGATCAGCACGTCGGCAAAACTGCGCCGCGCATCGTCGAGTGCGCGATGCACGATGGTTACTGCGGCCTCGCCGGCTTCACTCGGATGGAACAATGCATCGACCTGTGCGGCCAGCGTCTTCAACTGTTCGATCGCGGCCGGACGATAGACGTCGACGCTCACCACCATCACCTTTTTCTTGCGGCGCTCGCGCAGATACTTGGCGAGCTTGGCCACTGTCGTGGTCTTGCCGGCGCCCTGCAGGCCAGCCATCAGGATCACCGCCGGTGCCGGGCAATTCAGGTTCAACTCGGCATTGGCGCTGCCCATGACCGCCGTCAATTCCTGCTGCACGACCTTGACCAGCGCCTGACCCGGGGACAGGCTCTTCAGCACGTCCTGGCCGACAGCGCGCTGCTTGATGCGCTCGATCAGCGCACTCACGACCGGCAAAGCGACGTCGGCTTCGAGCAGGGCGATGCGCACATCGCGCATGGCTTCACGGATGTTTTCTTCCGTCAGCCGCGCGCGACCGCGCAGCTTTTGCATGGTGGACGACAGGCGATTGCTGAGTGACTCGAACATGGGTACGACCGAATGAAAAAACGGGCAGCGAGTATAGCGAGTGACGTGCGATGGGTAATTCCCGCGCCCATGCCTGCATGCGACACTCGCGTCCATGTCACCCGTCCTCGCCACGATTGCCGCGCTGCTCTATTTCGCCGGCGCCTATGTCGCTCTGTCACCGTCGGAATACGCGGAGCGACTGCGCCTTGTGCCGGTCTTCGGCGCTGGCGCCTTGCTCGTGCATTTGCTCGGCCTCGGTTTGCATGCGCGCGCCGCGGCGGGCTTCGATCTGCACTTCTTCAATGCGCTCTCGGCCATGGCCGCGTTGTGCGTGGCCGCGTTGCTGGTGCTGATGCATTGGCATCGGCTGCAACGCCTGGCCGCCGTGGTATTTCCGGTCGCTGCATTTGCGGTATTGCTCGGACTGCTGATCGACCCGGCGACCACCACCCGCGCCATCGCGGACTGGCGCATTGCCACGCATGCCGCGCTGGCCGTCACTGCATTCGCGACACTGTCGATTGCCGGCGTGGTCGCCTTCCAGCTCAGCGTTCAGGACCACGCCTTGCGCACGCATCGCTATTCGCGCTGGTTCTCCGGCGCGCCACCGCTGGTTCAAGTCGAGCAACTGTTGTTCCAGTTGATCGCCGCCGGCTTTGTCCTGCTGACACTTGCCCTTGTCACGGGCGTACTCTTCGTGCATGACCTGATGGCACAGCACCTCGCGCACAAAACCGTACTCTCGCTGATTGCCTGGTGTGTATTCGGCACGCTGCTGATCGGACGGGTGCGCTCCGGCTGGCGTGGCCGACGTGCGGTGCGGTTCGTGATCGCCGGGATTGTGCTGCTGGTGCTGGCCTACTTCGGCTCCAAATTTGTGTTGGAACTGGTTCTGCAGCGGCGCGGATGAATACCAAACCGATAGCGGCAAAGTTTGTGACGCCTGAGCTAGACTCGGGCGACTTCAGACTATTCATGACCGCATGACGACCCCCGGATCAGAACGACGCCGCTTTCATCGCTTCCCCTTCGAAGGCAGCGTGAAACTCTATTCCGATCGCGCGATGTGGGACGCCGACTTGATCGACATCTCGTTGAAAGGCGCACTGACTACCCGGCCAGCGGAATGGTCGAGCAAGTTGAATTCGATGCACCGCATCGAACTGCGTCTGGCCGATGGCATCAAGATCAGCATGGGTGCAAGTTCGGCGCATATCACCGACACCCAGATCGGTTTCCGCTGGGAAAAGATTGATCTCGACAGCTTCACCCAGTTGAAGCGCCTGATCGAGTTGAATCTGGGTGACCCGGAGCGCCTCAACGCGGAGTTGTCGGCGCTGGGTTGAGGTTTCAGGGCATCGCGGCTTCCACCGCTCCTACATTCCGCGACGACATTTCAATACGGAATGTAGGAGCGGCGGAAGCCGCGATGCTTTGAGCTATTTGGCCGCAGGCACCGCAATCAGTTCTTCAACCTTCGCGACCAGTTCCTTGTCATCCGGCGCGGTGCGACTGCCGTAACTCTTGACGACGCGGCCGTTGCGATCGATCAGATACTTGTGGAAATTCCAGCCGGGCTGGTCGCCGCTTGCTTCCTTCAAGCGCTTGTAAAGCACGCTGGCGTCGTCGCCTTTCACGGTGGTTTTTTCGAACATCGGGAATTTTACGCCATAGGTCAGCGTGCAGAACTCCTTGATGTCAGCCTCGCTGCCAGGCTCCTGCCCCATGAATTCGTTGGACGGGAATCCGAGTACTGCGAAACCCTGGTCGGCATATTTTGCGTGCATCGCCTCCAGCCCTTCGTACTGTGGCGTGAACCCGCATTTGCTCGCCGTGTTCACGATCAACAGCACCTTGCCATCGAACTTGTCGCAAAGCTTGATGGACTCCTTGCCAGCCAGCGGACGCATCGAAACGTCGAGCAGCGGGCTGCATGCGAAAGCGAGCGGTGTCGCAAAGGTCAACAGGATCGGCATCAGCAGTCGTTTCATCGGGCGCCTCGATTTGGGTGAACGTGAATGTAGCGGCGCCGGCGTCGCTGTCCGGTGATTGTCGGGCATGACTCTTGTCCTACCCGGCAGTTTCCAGTTGACGACTCGAATTGCGGTGTTATAGTTCACTACAACACGTAGCGTCCACGCCACCACATACGGAACGTCCGCCATGAGCACGAGCCTTTTCCAACTTCTCGCCAACCTGTTGCTGATTACCGCCAACAGTCTGGCCTCCCCCGCGCCGGTCGCTCAGACCGCAGCGTATGCACCGACGAGTGAAAGCCAAACTGCCGAACTGCTCGCTGCCGAACAGCGCCAGCGCGCGCGTGCCGCACGCATCAGCCTCGCCGACCCCTATTACAGCTTCAGCCGCGCCAAGCGCGCGCACAAGGACTGACCATGTCGATGCAATGGAATGAAAGCGCGCCGATCTATCGCCAGCTGCGCGACTACATCAAGGCGATGATCCTGGATGAGGCCTTGAAGGAAGGCGATGCCCTGCCCTCGGTACGCCAGGTCTCGGCCGACTTCCAGCTCAATCCGATCACGGTATCCAAGGCCTATCAGGAACTGGTCGACGAAAACCTCGTCGAGAAGCGCCGCGGCTTGGGCATGTATGTGAATCAGGGCGCTCGACTAGCCCTGCTGAAATCCGAAAGAGACCATTTCCTGAGCGAAGAATGGCCGGTGTTGCGCGAGCGACTGCGCCGTCTCGAACTGGATCTGGTCGAACTCGCAAAGACTGAAACCACTGGGGAAAAGAGCAAATGAACAATGTCATCGAAGCGCGAGGACTGCGCAAACGATACGGCAAGACCGAAGCAGTCAAGGGCATCAACCTGAGCATTGAAGCCGGCAAGATCGTCGGTTTGATCGGCCCGAACGGTGCCGGCAAGACCAGCGTACTGAAGGCCATGCTCGGGCTCACCGATTTCGAAGGTGAACTGAGCGTGCTCGGCCGCAATCCGCACACCGAACGGCATGCACTGATGCAGGACGTCTGTTTCATCGCCGACGTCGCCGTGCTGCCGCGCTGGATTCGCGTCCGCGAGGCCATCGACTACGTCGAAGGCGTGCATCCGCGCTTCTCGCGTGCCAAGTGCGAGGCCTTCCTCGCCAAGACCAAACTGAAGCCGGCGATGCGTGTGCGCGAGATGTCCAAGGGCATGGTCGTGCAGATGCATCTGGCGCTGGTGATGGCGATCGACGCGAAGTTGCTGGTGCTCGACGAACCGACGCTCGGCCTCGACGTGATCTACCGCAAGGACTTCTACCAGACCCTGTTGAACGACTACTTTGATCACGAGAAGACGATCATCGTGACTACGCATCAGGTCGAAGAGATCGAACACATTCTGACCGACGTGCTGTTCATCAAGGACGGCCAGATTTCGTTGTCGGCGACCATGGAAGAACTCGGCACGCGCTTCACCGAAGTGATGGTGCCGGCGAGCCAGCGCGAAGCGGCAGTTGCCTTGAAGCCGCTGGATGAGCGTCAGGTCTTCGGCAAGTCGATCCTGCTCTATGACAATGCCGACCGCGCCGCTTTGGAAGCGCTCGGTGAAACCCGTATCCCCGGCCTCGCCGACATTTTCGTTGCGACGATGAAAGGAACCTATCAATGAACACCTTCGTGACCCAACTGAAACGCGAATACTGGGAAAACCGGGGTGGCTTCCTGTGGACACCGTTCGTGGTCGTCGCCGCCTTTGTCGCCATGTGGGCACTGGGACTGATCGTCGCCCAGGTCAACATCAGCAGCTCCGACTTGCAGATCATGGGCGTGAAGCTGTCCAAGCTGCGCATCGATATGCCGACGACGGTCATTCCGGAAATTGCCAACGCCATCCAGATCTTCCTGGCCGGCTCCGCGCTGTTGGTCCAACTGGTGCTCGGCATCGTGCTGTTTTTCTACTTCATCGGTTCGCTGTTCGATGAACGCAAGGATCGTTCTGTGTTGTTCTGGAAATCGATGCCGGTCTCGGACCTGCAAACCGTGCTCTCCAAGATCTTTGCCGCGATGTTTGTCGCGCCGGTGATTGCACTGGTCGCAAGCATGATCTTTCAACTGCTGCTGCTGTTCATCGCCTGCTGCTTCCTGTCGATGAATGGCGTCAACGCATGGAAGTTGCTGATGCTGCAGTCGATGCCGTTCAAGCTCTGGGCGACCTTGCTGGTGGGCATTCCGGTCAATGCGATCTGGGCATTGCCGACCATCGGCTGGCTGATGCTGGTGTCGAGCTGGGCGCGCGGCAAGCCGTTCCTGTGGGCGGTGCTGGTGCCGCTGGTCTGCGGCGTGCTGCTGACGGTGTTCGATGCGATGTCGTCACTGAGCATTCCCGATACCTGGTACTGGAAAGAGGTGTTTTGGCGCGGAATGTTGAGCGTCTTTCCCTGGACATTCGACGTGGATGGTGCCTTCCGCTTCGGCATCAATGTCTCCCAGGGCACCGCTGCTGGCGAACTGGTCTCCTTCGGCGCTTTGTTCGCGGTCATGACCTCGCTCAAGACCCTGCTCGGTGCTGCCATCGGATCGGGCATGATCGCCGGCGCGGTGTACATGCGGCGATATCGGGAATTGATCGACTGATGGATTGATGGCGGTCGCGACGTGTGCCTCGCGACCGCACTCTGCCGAGTGATAGGATACCGTCAACGGTATTGACGGAACGGTAGAACGGTATGAAGACCTCGATTGACATCGACGATGCGTTGCTTGACCGCGTGCGTCGACGCGCGAAACGTGAGGGCGTGACGATCAAACAGATGGTCGAGAGCGGCTTGCGTCTCACGCTAAGCGAATCCGCTACTCGGCAACCACCCAAGCCATTTGTCTGGCCGGTGGCTTCCGGCATGAAGGCGCAGCCATTGATCAACCAGTCGATCAACGAAATGATCGATGCGGTGCGCGACGAACGCCTGAATCGGATTCAAAATTCGTGATCGCGGTCGATACCAACATTCTGGTGTACGCGTACGTTTCATCCATGCCACAGCACGTTGCAGCCCGCGCGGCGATGGATGGGTTGACTGCCCGAGCGCAGGCCTGGGCCATTCCGTGGCCCTGTGTGCACGAGTTCATTGCCGTCGTGACCAACCGCAAGTGGCATGCCGATGCACCCAATACGCAACAGGTCATTTCGCACATTGACACTTGGCAAGACGCCCCGGGATTGCGATTCGTCGGCATCGGCCCAGACCATTGGTCGCATCTACGTCGGGTACTCGAGTTTTCCGGCGCCCATGGTGGGCAAGTACATGACGCCCGCATCGCTGCAGTCTGCGAGGAAGCCGGCGTCACCGAACTATGGACGGCGGATCGCGACTTCTCCCGCTTTCCGGGATTGCGCGTGCACAACCCGCTTTGACGCCGCTCAACCGCCCGCAGACCCTCCAAACGACCCGCCACGCGTGAGTGTGAGCGGGTCGAGTAGTTTCTGCAGTTTGGCGCGCGTCCAGCCGGTGTCTTCCATCGCGATATCGATGACTGGCCGTGACTCCTTGTAAGCACGTTTGGCGATCGCTGCGGCGCGTTCGTAGCCGATCAACGGATTCAGCGCCGTCACCAGGATCGGATTGCGGGCCAGCGCCTCGTCGATGCGTTCGCGTCGGACCTTGAAACCGGCGATCGCCTTGCTCGCGAGCAGGTTTGTGGCATTGCTCAACAGGTCGATCGCCGTCAGCAGATTCCAGGCGATCACCGGCAGCATCACGTTCAGCTGGAAATTGCCGCTGGCGGCGGCAAACGCGATCGTTGCATCGCAACCGATCACCTGCGCCGCGACCATCACTACGGATTCCGGAATCACCGGATTGACCTTGCCGGGCATGATCGACGAGCCCGGCTGCAATGCGATCAGCTCGATCTCGCCGAGGCCTGCAAGCGGACCCGAGTTCATCCAGCGCAGGTCATTCGCGATCTTGGTCAGCACAATCGCACAACCACGCAACACACCGGACAATTCCGCTGCAGCATCCTGCGTGGCGATGCCGTAGAAGCGATCGCGATGCGGCACGAAGGCGACGCCAGTCTCCGCCTTCAACGCCAGGCAGACGTCGCGGCCGAATGATTTCGGGGCATTGATGCCGGTGCCAATCGCGGTGCCGCCGATCGGCACACACCGCGCACGCTTCAATGTATCCGCGAGTCGCGCCTCGACTTCGGCAATTTGCGTCGCCCATGCACCGAGTTCCTGATCGAAACGCAGCGGCATCGCGTCCATCAGATGCGTGCGCCCGGTCTTGGCCACACGCGCCAATTCGCGTGCGCGCTGCATAATCGTCTTGCGCAGCGCGCGCAGCGCCGGCAGCAGCCGCTCGTGAACTTCAAGCACAGCCGCGACCTGGATTGCGCTCGGGATCACATCGTTCGACGACTGCGCACAGTTCACGTCGTCGTTGGCGTGAACGGGTTTGCCGAGTACCTGAGCCGCCAGCCGTGCGATCACTTCGTTCGCATTCATGTTGCTGGACGTGCCCGAACCGGTCTGGAACACGTCGACCGGAAACGCCGCATCGAATTCACCCGCAGCCACGCGCAGCGCCGTAGCGCGGATCGCCTTGGCCTTGGCTTTCGGCAAGGCACCATTGCCGGCATTGGCATCCGCGCAGGCGGCCTTGATCAGGCCCAGTGCGCGCAGGAAGGCTCTGGGCATCGGCCAGCCGGAGACCGGAAAATTGTCGATCGCGCGCTGGGTCTGGATGCCCCAGAGCGCATCGACCGGAATCGCAAGTTCGCCGATGCTGTCCATCTCTTTTCGGGTTCGATCTGATCGCGTTCGGCCGATACGGGTCGCTGACATGTAACTCTCCCTGACTATCCCGATCTTCGCGCGCCCGCGATTTGTTTGCGAATTTTCCGAGGCCTTATTCAGCGCGCGTCGGAAGCACGGCCGCGAAGCCGCCACGACACTGTCCACTTTCCCGACTCAAGGCGTCCGTCCATGCGTGTCCTGTTGTTGTTGCTGCTGTTCGCGAACACCCCATGCTTGGCGGCCAAGCTTTTCGAATGCCGCGATGCGCAAGGGCGTATCAGCTTCGTCGACCATGGCTGCGAAGGCGCAGCGGCGCAACGCGAAATCGCGATCGTCGTCGCCGGAAAGTCGGCAAAGTCCGCGCCTGCGGATGCCGATACGCGCCAGATCCAGGCTTGGGACAAGGCATCTCGCGCCCGTTTGCCGGCATCACTGGGCGGCAGAGCCAACGCCATGCGATCGCGAACCGGGGCACAGCGGGTCGCGAGCAACAAGCAGCCGGATGCCTGCGCACAGGCGCGAGCAACGCAGGATCGCGCGCATCGCGAGCGCAGCTTCAGCATGAGTTTCGATGATCGTCGCAAGTTGTCGGACGCTGTCCTGTCGGCCTGCGGTTTGCATTGAGCGTCTGCAGCAGGGGCAAGCGAGCCGCTAAACTTGCGGTCTTCCTTCCGCTGGACGCACGCGATGTCGCTGAACCCCCTGATTGCCTTGTCGCCTCTGGATGGTCGCTACGGCACGAAAGTTGAACCGCTGCGCGGCATATTCAGTGAATACGGCTTGATGGTGCGGCGCGTGCGGGTCGAGATCGAATGGCTGATCGCGCTCGGTGCGGAGCCAGCGATCGTCGAAGTACCCGCCTTCAACGCCACGGCGCAAGCGCAGTTGCGCGACATCGCGAGCAATTTTGGTCTGCCCGAGGCAGCGCGCGTCAAGGCGATCGAGGCGACGACCAATCACGACGTCAAGGCGATCGAGTACTTCATCAAGGAAGCGATGGCCGACGCACCGGCACTCGCGTCGTATCGCGAATTCGTGCATTTCGCCTGCACCAGCGAGGACATCAACAATCTCGCCTACGCGCTGATGCTGAAAGACGCACGCGACCTGGTGTTCGCACCGACCTTGACGCGCTTGCGCGACAAGCTTGCGGCGCTCGCGAAAGCTGCGGCGGCCAAGCCGATGCTGTCGCGCACGCATGGCCAAACCGCGTCACCGACCACGCTCGGCAAGGAAGTCGCAAATGTGATTGCACGTCTCGACCGGCAAAGCCGGCAACTCGACGCGTGGCAATCACCTGGCAAGATCAACGGCGCCGTCGGCAACTTCAATGCCCACGTCGTCGCCTATCCGGAAGTCGACTGGCGCGCGTTCTCGCAGCGCTTCGTCGAGTCGCTGGGTCTTCAATGGAATCCCTACACCACACAGATCGAACCGCATGACGGCATCGCCGAAATCTGCGACATCATGCGTCGCATTGACACCATCCTGATCGATTTCTGTCGCGATGTCTGGGGCTATGTCTCGCTCGGTTACTTCAAGCAGACGGTGAAGGCTGGCGAAGTTGGCTCGTCGACCATGCCGCACAAGGTCAACCCGATCGATTTCGAAAACGCCGAAGGCAATTTCGGGATTGCCAACGCGCTGTTCGAGCATTTCGGCACGAAGCTGCCGATCTCGCGCTGGCAACGCGACCTGACCGATTCGACGGTGTTGCGCGCGCTCGGCGTCGCCTTCGGCCATGCCCTCGTTGGTCTTGATGCGCTGCTGCGCGGTCTCGGCAAGCTCAGCATCAACGACGAACGCCTCGCCGCCGACCTGGACGCGAACTGGGAAGTGCTCGCGGAAGCGATTCAGACCGTGATGCGCCGCCATGGCCTGCCCGAACCCTACGAACAACTGAAGGCATTGACCCGCGGCAAAGGCATCTCGCGCGAGAGCCTGCGCGAATTCGTGTCCGGCCTGGCCCTGCCCGAAGACGCAAAGCAAAGGCTGATGGCGATGACCCCGGCCGACTACACCGGCCTTGCGACGGAGTTGGCCAATGCGATCTAGAGCGACCAATCCGCGCCCTGCCATCGAGGTTCATGCCAAACATGGCCAACCGCTCGGCATGTCGGTCGACAAGTTCTTGTCGACCTACTGGCAGAAGCGTCCGCTGCTGATCCGCGCCATGCTCGGCGCGGAATTCGAAGCACCGATCACCCCCAATGATCTCGCTGGCCTCGCCTGCGAACCCCATGCACTGGCACGGCTGATCACCCACGACGCCAAGCGCGATCGCTGGCAGGTCGACACCGGCCCGTTCGAGGAAGCGCGTTTCTCCAAGGTCCCGAAAACGCACTGGACCTTGCTGGTGCAGGACGTCGACAAATGGGACCGTGATGTCGCCGCCTTGCTCGAACACGTCGCCTTCCTGCCGCGCTGGCGTGTCGACGACATCATGATTTCATATGCCGTCGAAGGCGGTTCGGTAGGCGCGCATGTCGACCAGTACGACGTGTTCCTGATTCAGGGACTCGGTCATCGGCGCTGGCAGATCGATGTCGAGCCGCATGCGTCAAAGGAATTTCGCGCCGACGTCGAACTCAAGTTGCTGAAGACGTTCACGCCGTCGCACGACTGGGTACTGGCACCCGGCGATGTGCTTTATCTGCCGCCCGGTGTCCCGCATCACGGTGTGGCACTGGACGAATGCCTGACCCTGTCGATCGGCATGCGCGCACCGTCCGAGGCCGAATTGCTGGTCGAACTTTCCGACCAGATCGCCGAACAACTGGACGACACCCAGCGCTACAGCGACCCGGAATTGCACGCTCGCGACGACGCCTATGCCATTGATGCCAGCGATGTCGGCCGCGTGCGGCGTGCCCTGTCGCGCTTCATGCAGATGGACGACGATGCGCTGGGCTTTGAGTTCGCGCGCTTCATCACCCGCTATCGCAACGCGCAAACACCAGCGCCGCGTCCGCGCGCGATGACGGCTGCGCAGTTCGACGCGCGCATCGCCAAGGGAATAGCCCTCGCCCGGCACCCGTTCGCGCGCATGGCAACGCAACCGGGCAAGCGCCGCAGCGTCGTCTGTCTGGCCGGTTCGTCGTTCGAACTGAGTGTGCGTCTGACCCGGCTCATCGGCGCCAATCACATCGCCAGCGAGGATGTCGCCGCACTCCCTGCCGAAGACCGCGCCGATCTGCTGAAATTGCTCAATCTCGGACTGATCGGATTCCTGTCATGAGCGCCATTCTCCGCATCGTCGACGCCAGTTACCCAGCCGATCTTGAACGACTGCGCGCCGTCCGCGAGCCCGTCTTCGTCACCGAACAGAATTGTCCGATCGAGGAAGAATGGGACGCTCTGGATGCGCCTTCGTTCCACGT
Source organism: Lysobacterales bacterium (assembly GCA_043753835.1). Classification (GTDB taxonomy): domain Bacteria; phylum Pseudomonadota; class Gammaproteobacteria; order Xanthomonadales; family Ahniellaceae; genus JADKHK01. Next base: position 38,325 of record JAYUVY010000004.1, read on the forward strand.
GCTCGCGCTGAACGAGCGCGATGAGCCGGTCGCCACCGGACGCCTGACGCCCGACCACAAGATCGGGCGCATGGCCGTGCTCGCCGACTATCGCGGCAGCGGCGTCGGCGCAATGATCATGGAACGACTGATCGCGAAGGCGCGCGAATTCGGCTATCCGGATCTCGCGCTGTCATCGCAGACCCATGCGATCGAGTTTTACGGACGCTTCGGTTTCATCGCTGAAGGACCGGAATATCTGGACGCAAACATTCCGCACCGGATGATGCAGCGGCCGCTGGCGTCGACCTCGCCCACCGGCATCATCAGCTTCGATCGTGGCCTTACCGCCCGCGCCTGCATCATCGACGTGCTGCGCGCCGCCCGGCATCGCATTGGTATCGCCTCGGCATCGCTCGATCCGAACCTGCTCGATCATGAAGCCGTGGTGTCGCTGATCAAGCGCGTCGCCTTGTCGGGTCGTGGCGCACGCATCCAGATTCTGGTCGAGGACATCGCGCCGGCCTTGCATGGTGGTCACCGCTTGCTCGATCTGGCGCAACGACTGTCGAGCCTGATCGAAATCCGCCGCGCGAACCGTCAGGACGATGGTGAATTCGGTGCCGCGATGGTGCTCAACGACAATGGCGGCTGGCTGCGTCGACCCGATCCGGCCCGCTTCGACGGCGAGGCCTGCTTTGAGGATCGCCCGCGTTCTCAGGAGCTTTGGCGCAGCTTCGAGCGCTCCTGGGAACGCGCGCAACCAGAAACCGCGGTTCGGGCCCTGAAACTTTAAAGTTCTGCCTCCGAATCGCCGCCCGAAATCCAGCGCCTTGCAGCTATAATCGCGGGCCGTTTGCGCGGCATCCTCTATTTCGGGCGCAACCCACGGATTTCCTTCATCTTTCCGCTGCGTGCGCAGCAGGGCGACAGGCATGAGTCTTCTCGAACAATTCAAGGCATCAATGCAACTTGGCACGGGCAATGCCGCCTATGTCGACGAGTTGTACGAACGTTGGCTCGACGATGCCAGTTCGGTCGCCGCCGAATGGCAGCAGTACTTCGAATCGTTCAATGGGCGCGAAGCCGGCGACCGCGCACATGGACCGGTCATTGCCGGCTTTGCTGCCGCGACGCGCACGCGCAATCCGGTCGCGACGGCCACTGGCCACGACCATGCCTACGCCGAGAAACAGGCCGGTGTGCAGAAGCTGGTGACGGCCTATCGATCGCGCGGTCATCTTGGCGCATCGCTTGATCCGCTGGGGCTGATGAGCAAACCCGAAGCGCCAGATCTCGAACTCGCCTTTCACGGCCTGAGTAACGCCGACCTCGATACCGAATTCACCACGCACTCGCTGTCCGGTGCGCCACGCATGAAGTTGCGCGATCTGCTGGCGCAACTCAAGGCGACCTATTCCACGTCGATCGGCGCCGAATTCATGCACATCAGCGACGCTGTGCAACGCCGCTGGTTCTACGACCGACTGGAAAGCAAAGCCGGCCGATTCGGCTTCGATGCCAGCCAGCAACGCCGCGTGCTCGAGCGTCTGAGTGCAGCGGAAGGTCTGGAACGTTATCTGCACACCAGGTACGTCGGCCAGAAGCGCTTCTCGCTCGAAGGCGGCGAATCGCTGATTCCGCTGCTCGATGGCGTGATTCAGAAAGGTGGTGCTGAAGGCGTCAAGGAAATCGTGATCGGCATGGCCCATCGTGGCCGCATCAATGTGCTGATCAACACACTCGGCAAGGCGCCGGGCCTGCTCTTCGACGAATTCGAAGGCAAGCACGAAGTGCACACCGACCCGGCGCACAGCGGCGACGTGAAATATCACATGGGTTATTCGGCCGATGTGCATACGCCCGGCGGCGCCGTGCACCTCGCCCTCGCCTTCAACCCGTCGCATCTGGAAATTGTCGATCCGGTGGTTGCCGGTTCGGTGCGTGCGCGCCAGTCACGCCGCAACGACGAAGCGGGTGCCCAAGTGCTGCCGATCCTGATTCACGGCGACGCTGCATTTGCCGGCCAGGGCGTGATCATGGAACTGTTCAACATGTCGCAGGCGCGCGGATTCGCGGTCGGTGGCACCCTGCATGTCGTCGTCAACAACCAGGTCGGATTCACCACCAGTCGCCAGGACGATGCGCGATCGACGTTTTACTGTACCGACGTCGCGAAAATGGTCGGTGCGCCGATCATCCACGTCAACGGCGATGATCCGGAAGCTTGCTTGTTCGTCGCTGAAATGGCCTTTGCCTATCGTCGTGAATTCAAGCGCGACATCGTCATTGATCTCGTCTGCTATCGCCGTCACGGCCACAACGAAGCCGATGAACCGGCAGCGACCCAGCCGCTGATGTACCAGAACATCCGAGCACGCAAATCAACGCGCGAGCTGTATGCAGACCAGTTGGTCGCCGCAGCGCGCCTGAGTGCGGACGAAGCCAAGGCCCTGACCGACGACTATCGCGCCAAGCTCGACAAGGGCGAGACGGTGACCGAGTTGTCGAAACCCGACGACGGCATGCCGCATATCGAATGGCATCACCTGCATGACGGCAAACTCAGCGAGGTCGTGATCACCGGTGTTGCCGCGGACAAGTTGAAGGCACTCTCGGATCGCATCAACGTCATTCCAGCGGACTGGTCGCTGCATGCGCGTGTCGGCAAGGTCTACGACGATCGCATCAAGATGGGCAATGGCGAGCAGCGCTGCGACTGGGGCTACGCCGAAACGCTGGCCTACGCCACGCTGATCGACGAAGGCTTCAAGCTGCGCGTGGTCGGTCAGGACGCCGGTCGCGGCACCTTCTTCCATCGCCATGCGTTGATCCACGACCAGAAAACCGGTGAGGCGCATTTTCCGCTGCGTTCACTCGCCGAGAATCCGAAGTCGGTCGCAGTGATCGATTCCGTGCTTAGCGAAGAAGCGGTGATGGGCTTCGAATACGGCTACTCGACCGCCGATCCGCAAACGCTGGTGATGTGGGAAGGCCAGTTCGGCGACTTCGCGAACGGCGCCCAGGTCGTGATCGACCAGTTCATTTCCTCAGGCGAAGCCAAGTGGGGCCGACTCTGTGGTCTCGCGCTGTTCCTGCCGCACGGCTACGAAGGTCAGGGCCCGGAACATTCCTCGGCCCGACTCGAACGCTTCCTGCAGCTGTGCGCCGCGAACAACATGCAGGTGTGCACGCCGACGACACCGGCACAGATGTTCCACATGCTGCGCCGGCAGATGGTGCGCAATGTGCGCAAGCCGCTGATCGTGATGACGCCGAAGTCGATGCTGCGACACAAGCTGTCGACCTCGACGCTTCCCGAACTCGCCCGCGGCAGTTTCCAGTTGATGATTCCGGACAGCTTTGCCAAGAATCCGTTCCTGGTCACGCGCGTCGTCGTTTGCGGCGGAAAGGTCTATTACGACCTGATCGAAGACGCCGAGAAACGCGGCCTGACCGATGTCGCCATCGTTCGCATCGAGCAGTTGTATCCGTTTCCGCGCGCTGAACTGTCGGCCGAGTTGAAGCGCTTCTCCTCGGCGAAAGACGTGGTCTGGTGCCAGGAAGAACCGATGAACCAGGGCGCCTGGTATCAGATCGCGCATCATCTACGCGCCTCGATCAGTGACAAGCACAAACTGCATTACGCCGGCCGCGTGCGTTCGCCGGCACCGGCCTGCGGCCATCATTCGACGCATGTCGTCGAGCAGGCGGCGCTGATCGAACAAGCCCTGAGCGCCAAGCTCAATGGCGACCACAGCCACGAATAATTTCAAGCTTCCCTTCCAACTCATTCATTCCAACGCTCAGTCATCAAGGACGCCCGCATGTCCATCGAAGTCAAAGTTCCGGTATTGCCCGAATCGGTTGCCGACGCCGTGATCGCCACCTGGCACAAGAAGCCCGGCGATACCGTGCGTCGCGATGAAAACCTTGTCGATCTCGAGACCGACAAAGTCGTGCTGGAAGTGCCAGCACCGGTCGATGGCGTGCTCAAGCAGATCATCAAGAACACCGGTGACACCGTCGGCTCGCAGGAATTGATTGCGATCATCGAGGCGGGGGCGGTGGCTGCGGTGCCAGCTGAGGCGAAGAGCATCGCGGCTGCCGCCGCTCCTACGGTCGCTTCGAGCGGCACCGGCGCAACGACGGGGCTATCACCCGCCGGCCGCCGTGTCGCCGAAGAAAACCAGATCGATCCGGCGAATGTCGCCGGCAGCGGTCGCGGTGGTCAGGTCACGAAGGAAGACCTGGTCAACTTCATGCGCAGCGGCGGCACCGCTCAGCCTGCGGCGAAAGCACCTGCTGCGGTACCTGCGGCAGTGACTGCCCCCACCGGGCCACGCAGCGAACAGCGCGTGCCGATGACGCGCATGCGCACGCGCATCGCCGAACGCATGATGCAGTCCAAGAATTCCATTGCGATGCTGACCTCGTTCAACGAGATCAACCTGAAAGCCGTCTCCGAGATGCGCAAGACGCATGGTGAGGCCTTCGAGAAGGCGAACGGCGTCAAGCTCGGCTTCATGAGCTTCTTCGTCAAGGCCGCGGCCGATGCGCTGAAGCGTCACCCGATCGTGAACGCGTCGGTCGACGGCAATGACGTGATCTATCACGGCTACAGCGACATCTCGATCGCGGTCGCGACCGACAAGGGCCTGGTCACGCCGGTGCTGCGCGACGCCGAGACGATGGGCTTCGCCGACATCGAAAAAGCCATCGGCAACTACGCCAAGAAAGCCCGCGAAGGCGGCCTTGCGCTCGAAGACCTGCAGGGCGGCACCTTTACGATCACCAACGGCGGCACCTTTGGCTCGCTGTTCTCGACGCCGATCGTCAATCCACCGCAGTCGGCCATCCTCGGCATGCATGCGATCAAGGAACGCGCGATCGTCGAAAACGGCGCGGTCATCGCCGCACCGATGATGTACGTCGCACTCAGCTACGACCACCGCATCATCGACGGCAAAGATGCCGTGCTGTTCCTGGTCGACATCAAGAACCAACTCGAAAACCCGCACCGCATGCTGCTGGGGCTTTGAGACCATGAGCGACAATCAGCTTGCACAACATGTATTCGACGTCATCATCATCGGTGCCGGCCCCGGCGGGTATGTTGCGGCGATTCGCGCGGCGCAGTTGGGATTGAAGACGGCGTGTATCGACGCCTACATCGGCAAGGACGGCAAGCCGGCGCTGGGTGGCACCTGCCTGAACATCGGTTGCATTCCGTCGAAGGCGATGCTCGATTCGTCGAAGCAGTTCCATAACCTGACGCATTCGTTCAAGGACCACGGCATCAGCGCGGACAACGCGAAGATCGATGTCGGCGTGATGGTCGGGCGCAAGGACAAGATCGTGAAGCAGTTCACCGGCGGCATCACCATGCTGTTCAAGGCGAACAAGGTCACGCCGATTTACGGATTCGGTCGTCTGCTCGCGAACCGCCAGGTCGAAGTCACGGCTGCGGACGGTTCGAAGCAGACGCTGAGTGCAACCAACGTGATCATCGCTGCCGGCTCGGTGCCAATCGAACTCCCGTTCGCGAAGTTCGACGGCCAATTCATCGTCGACAATGCCGGCGCGCTCGATTTCACCGAGACTCCGAAGCGCCTCGGCGTGATCGGCGCTGGTGTGATCGGCCTCGAACTCGGTTCCGTCTGGAAGCGTCTCGGTTCTGACGTCACCATCGTCGAAGCGCTGCCGGATTTCCTTGCCGCGGCCGATGCCGATGTCGCCAAGCTCGCGAAGCGCGAATTCGACAAGCAGGGCCTGAAGATTCTGCTCGGCGCGAAATGCTCGAAGTCCGAGATCAAGAACGGTGAGGTGCACCTGACCTGGAACGACAAGGACGGCGAGAAGACCCAGGCCTTCGACAAGCTCCTCGTCGCGGTCGGTCGCCGTGCCTATTCGGAGAAACTGCTCGGCGAAGGCACTGGCGTGAAGCTCGACGAACGCGGTCGCGTGCTGGTCGATGAGCACTGCTGGACCGGCGTCGAAGGTGTCTGGGCGATCGGCGACTGCGTGCGCGGCCCGATGCTCGCGCACAAGGCCTCCGAAGAAGGGATTGCGGTGGCCGAGATCATCGCCGGCAAGCCGGGCCATGTGAATCTCGACACCGTGCCGTGGGTGATCTACACCGAACCGGAAATCAGCTGGGTCGGCAAGACCGAAGCTGAGCTCAAAGCCGAAGGCGTGCCTTTCAAGACCGGTTCATTCCCGTTCGCCGCCGTCGGCCGTGCCGTCGCGATGAATGAGACCGCGGGCATGGTCAAGGTCATCGCACATGCGGAAACCGATCGCATCCTCGGCGTGCACATGGTCGGTGCCTGCGTCTCGGAACTGATCCACGAAGCCGTCGTCGCAATGGAATTCCACGGCTCGGCCGAAGATCTCGCGCGCATCTGCCACGCGCACCCGACGTTGTCGGAAGCCGTGCACGAAGCCGCGCTCGCAGTCGACAAGCGCGCCATCCACAAGGCGAATTGATCGCGACGGCGACGCGAATGCATCACTGCGTTCGCGTCAGCCGCTCGGATTGAATCTTCAATTCGGCGAGCGTATCGGCATCGAAGCGGTCGAGATTGCGCACCTGCAAAGCGAGTCGCGGATGTTTTTCAAAGCGCTCTCGATGCCGCGCGAGGAATGCCCAGTACAACGTCGTGAACGGACAGGCATCGTCGCCCAGCATGCGCTCGGGCTTGAAACGACAATTCGCACAGTAGTTGCTCTGGCGCTGGATGTATTTGCCGCTCGCGATATACGGCTTGCTAGCCATGATGCCGCCGTCGGCGAACTGGCTCATGCCGATCGTGTTCGGCACCTCGACCCACTCGACCGCGTCGACATACACCGCGAGATACCACTGGTGCACCGCCTGCGGATCGATGCCGGCAAGCAAGGCATACAGGCCCGTGACCATCAGCCGCTGGATGTGGTGCGCATGCCCATGCCGTAAGGTCTGCCCGATCGCCTCGCGCAGGCAGCGCATGTCGGTGTCACCGCTCCAGTAGAAGTCCGGCAGCGGCGCATGGGCAGCCAGCGCGTTGTCGTGATGCCACTGCGGCATGCGCCACCAGTAGAGCCCGCGAATGTACTCACGCCAGCCGATGATCTGACGGATGAAGCCTTCGGCGGCCGCGATGGGCACACGTCCGGCACGGAACTCCGCTTCCACTGCGGCGACGACGCGCTTGGCCGCCAACAATTTCAGATTCATCGCCGCCGACAACCGTGAGTGGTAAAGCCATGGCTCACCGATCCACATCGCGTCCTGCCACTGGCCGAACGCGACCAGGCGATGCGCGATGAAATCCTGCAACGCGACTTCCGCTTCTGCGGCGGTCACCGGCCAGTCGAACGCCGCAAGTGAACCGGGATGCTGGCCATAGTCGCGCTCAACCAGTTCCAGCACTTCACGGGTGATCGCATCCGGCGCAAATTGTCTTGGTGCCGGCAGTATTCCCGGGCCTTCAGTACCGAAGCCACTGCGATTGTCGTGATCGAAATTCCACTGGCCGCCCGCCGGTTTCGCGCCGTCCATCAGTACTCGGTGCTGTTTGCGCAGATCGCGATAGAACCATTCAAGGCGCAGTTCCTTTCGGCCCGTGGCCCAGTCGGCAAATGCGGGTGGCGTGGAAAAAAAATGAGTGTCATCGCGGACAACTAGCGCCACACCCGCCGCTGCGCAGGCGGCGCGCAATGACTGATCCACACGCCAGTCGCCGGCCAACACCATGACAACCGACGAAGGCCGCGATGCCGCCAGATCCTCTGCCAAAGCCGAAGCCAACGACGCGTGCGCATGTGCTCCGATTTCGCGATAACGCAGCGGGAAACCGCGTTCACGCAATGCTTCGGCAAAGTGGCGCATCGCCGACAGGAACAACGCGATGCGCGCCTTGTGCGACCAGACGTGCGTGGCCTCTTCGCGTACTTCGGCCATCCACACCAGATCTTGCGCCGGATCAAAGCCGTCGAATGCGGCTGAATCGGCATCCAGTTGGTCGCCGAGAATGAGAACAAGTTGGCGAATCGGCGAGGTACCCATTGCGCGATCGTGACGGAATCCACGTCGACGTGGCGTCATCAATCCTCAACGTGCGTCCAGTTCTTCAAAACGCTGATTGCCGATGCGATAGCGCGCCCAGTCGTAAAAATCGTAATGCCACCATTCGCTGACGTCGACGCTGAACTTCTCGGCGGCCATCGCCGCGCGCAGCAGATCGCGCACTGCGCGTTGCGATGCGGCGCCGCCGGCATAGTCTGGCGACGAGCGCTCGCTCATCTCGTCGTACAGCCCGGGCATCTCAACGACGGCACCAGTCGCCAGCTCGTACAAGGTCAGATCCACCGCACAACCGCGGTTGTGACGCGAGCCCTCGGCCGGATCGGCGACGAAGGCGTGATCGGCTTCGGGCGTGGCTTCCCAGAACACCTTGGTCACGTACCAGGGTCGATAGGCATCGTGCACCATCAGCCCGAATCCTCGCCGCGCCAATGCGCGATGCACCCGCACCAGCGCCTCTGCAGCCGGACGTTGCAGGAATGCGCGTGCTTGCCGATAGATCGGCGTGGACAGGAAATTGTTGGCGCTGGCATAGCGGATATCGAGGCGGATGCCCGGTCCCAGGGTCGTCAGTTCGACCAGATCGCTGGGCAGAAACTCGCCAATTTCCACAGGCGTCGATGCGGCTTGCGCTTCGCGCAATAAGTCCGCGACCGGGCGTCGTGGTGTGATCTTGAAGAAGCGCGGTGAGGATGTATCTGCCACCGGTTCCGCGGCGACTGGCTGTTGCAACGCGCAGCTCGAAAGGCACATCGCCAACAGACCTGCGAAGAGCCACCCTGCACTGATGAAGCCGCGTCCCGGCATGGTCATCGATCGCTGCTGCACAAGATGCGGTCGATCATCAGGTTCAGCTGACGGCGACGGCGTTCAGACACCAGGTCATCAGCGGACCACCAAATATGCCGAGGCCGATCAGGGCGAACACGTTCAAGGCCAGTACCAGACGGAAACTCGCATCGCCCGGCGCAACAACTGGCTCTGGCGTGGTTGGTTCGTCGAAGTACATCACCTTGATCACGCGCAGGTAGTAATAGGCACCGATCACCGCGCAGACACCGGCGATGATCGCCAGCCACAACGTATTCGCGCCACCGCCGTCACCCGGAATGACCGCCTTGAGCACCTGCAACTTGGCGAGGAAGCCGACGAACAGCGGCACACCGGCGAACGATGCCATGACTGCGAGCATCATGAAGGCGTAGAACGGATTGCGCTGGTTCAAACCGCGGAAATCCTCGATGTCCTCGGCTTCGAAGCCGGCACGCGACAACAGCACGATCAGGCCGAAAGCCGCAGTCGCGGTGATCGAATACGTCGTCGCGTAGAACAGCGAAGCTGCGAAACCGTTGACGCCGCCGCCGATGAATCCGAGCAACAGGAAGCCGACATGCGAAATCGTCGAATACGCGAGCATGCGTTTCAGATTGGTCTGCGCGATCGCAACAATATTGCCGATGACCAGCGACAGCACCGCCAACACGGCCAGCATCGCCGACCAGTTCACGAACAATCCCGGCAATCCGAGCGCGTTGTCGAGCAGGCGATAAGCCATGCCGAACGCCGCCACTTTCGGTGCGCTGGAAACGAACAGGGTCACGCCGGTCGGTGAGCCCTGATAAACGTCGGGCACCCAGGCATGGAACGGCGCCGCGCCGAACTTGAAGGCGATACCGACGACGATGAAGACGACGCCGAACACCAGCAGATCCGGGCGCGGCACATTGCTCGCCGCGACCGCGCGGATGCCACCGAGGTCAAGCGTACCGGTCGCGCCATACAACATGCTCATGCCGTACAGCAGCAGGCCCGAGGCAAGCGCGCCAAGCACGAAATACTTCATCGCCGCTTCCGACGACAGCGGGCTGTCGCGGTTCAGCGCGACCAAGGCGTACGAACACAATGCCAGCAGTTCCAGACCGAGGTAAGCGCTGAGCAGATTGCCCGCGGAAACCAGCAACATCATGCCGAACACCGCGAACAGGATCAGCGAATAAAACTCGCCCTGAAACAGCCCACGCGCCTTCAGCGTCGGTCGTGCGTAGACGAAGACCAGCACGGTACTGAGCAGGATGAAGAGTTTACAGATCACCGAAACTTCGTCGCGGATATACATGCCGACGAACGCACTGCGCGCCAGGGACGCATCGCCACCGGCACGCCAGACCAGCACCGAAGTTGCCACCAGCACACCGATCGAGAGCCAGTGCGTGACCGAGCGCTGCTGCTGCGGAATGAACAGGTCGGCCATCAGGATGACGAACACCGATGCGAGCAGAAACATCTCAGGCATCATCACCCGGACGTCGTTCAACGAGATCGCGATTTCTACACTGCCTGGAACCATCTCGCGAACTCCTCAGAACTTCTTGATCATGAGCTGATCGATCACGGTCGAGATCGATGCATTCATCAAATCGACAAGCGGCGCCGGCCACAGACCGACGATGAGCGTCGCTGCGGCAAAGCCACCCAGCACGATCGCCTCACGCAGGTTGATGTCCTGAAGCGTCTTCACGTGCGCATGTACGGCTTCGCCGAACATCACGCGTTTGACCATCCACAAGGTGTACGCGGCACCGATGATCAGGGTCAGCGCAGCGGTCGCGGCGATCCACGGACTGACCTGGAAGCTGGCCACGATCACCATGAATTCGCCGACGAAACCCGATGTGCCCGGCAGGCCGCTGTTCGCCATCGCGAAGAACACCACGAAGAACGCGAACCACGGCATGGTGTTCGCAACGCCGCCGTAATCGCCGATCATGCGGCTGTGCACGCGGTCGTAGAGCACGCCGACGCAGGAGAACAAGGCGGCGGCAATGAAGCCGTGCGAAATCATCTGCACCATCGCGCCTTGCAGCGCGAGTTTCGCGGCATCGATATTGCCCTGGTCGCGCGCCAGGGTCAGCGTGATGAACGCGCCGAGCGTGACAAAACCCATGTGCGAGATCGACGAATAGGCGATCAGCTTCTTCATGTCCTGCTGCACCAGCGCGACGAAGCCGATGTAGACGACCGCGATCAACGACAGGGCAATCACCAGCCAAGCAAATTCGTGCGATGCATCCGGAGTAATCGGCAGCGCAAAGCGCAGGAAGCCGAAGCCGCCGATCTTCAGCATGATCGCCGCGAGGATCACCGAGCCACCGGTCGGCGCTTCCACGTGCGCGTCCGGCAACCAGGTATGCACCGGGAACATCGGCACCTTGACTGCAAACGCCAGCAGGAAGGAGAAGAACAGCCACATCTGCTCGGTGCGCGAGAGCGGAAACTGCGCCAACGTCGCAAGATCGAAACTGCCCGACTTCAGGTACAGAAAGATCAGCCCGATCAGCATGAAGATCGAACCGAAGAAGGTGTATAGAAAGAACTTGATCGTGGCGTAGACGCGCCTCGGACCGCCCCAGACACCGATGATGATGAACATCGGGATCAGCATGGCCTCGAAGAACACGTAGAACAGAAGCGCGTCGAGCGCACAGAACACGCCGATCATCAAACCCTCGAGCACCAGCAAGGACGCGTAGTACTGGTGCACCTTCTTGTCGATCGCGTCCCAGGCACCGATCAGCACCAGCACCGTCGTGAACGCGGTCAATGCGATCAGGGCGACGGCCACACCGTCGACACCGACGTGATAATTCACGTTCAACGACTGGAACCACGGCGTCGTGAATTCGAACTGCATTGCCGACACGCCAGCATCGAAGCCGCTGAGCAAGGGCAGGCACAGCGCGAGCGTCGCGATCGAAAACAGCAGCGCAACCCAGCGCGCGCGGTTCGGGTGGGCATTGCCGGCGAACAAGGTGGCAACGCCGCCAAGTATCGGCGTCGCAATCAACCAGCTGAGCAAGTGAGTCGACATCATCCGAAGTTCCTCACTTCATCCAGACAAACGCGCCAAGCAGCGCGATGAGCCCGAGGATCATCGCGAAGGCGTAGTGATACAGATAACCGGTTTGCATCCAGCGCATGATGTTCGCGGCACGATCGATCACGGCGGCCGTGCCGTTGACGATGGCGCCATCGATAACCGCGACGTCGCCGCCCTTCCACAGACCGCGTCCGAGCAGCAGGCTGCCGCGCGCGAACACCGCCTGATAGAAATCGTCGAAGCCGTACTTGTTCTCGAGGATGCGCGCGAGCGGTCGCAGCCTGCTGTAGATACGTCCCGGTAGCGCCGGATTGAACAGGTACAGATATGTGGCGAGCGCGAAGCCGGAGAACGCCAACCAGAACGGCAGCGTCGTCAAGCCATGCAGCGCAAACGACACCACGCCGTGGAACTCCTCGGCGAAATGCGCGAGCGGCTCGTGGCGCGGATCGACAAAGATCGCGCCTTCGAAGAACTTGCCAACCAGCATCGGTTCGACGAAGAACCAGGCGATGCAGACCGAGGGAATCGCCAACAGGATCAGAGGCAAGGTCACGACCCAGGGCGATTCGTGCGGCACGTGCGCCAGATGGCCCGGCTCATGGTGTCCATGATCGTCATGCGCGTCGTCGTGATCGTCGCCGTGGCCATGCGCGTCGTGGGCATCAACAACAAAGCGTTCCTTGCCGTGGAAGGTCATGTACAGCAGGCGGAACGAATACAGCGCAGTGACGAATACACCGATCAGAACCGCGTAATAGGCGTAGCTGAACGCGGCACCGCCGTGGTGCGCGGCGGTCTGCGCAGCAACGATGATCGCGTCCTTGGAGTAGAAGCCGGAGAAGAACGGCGTGCCGACCAGGGCCAAGGTGCCCAGCACCGCCGTCCAGTAGGTGATCGGCATGTACTTGCGCAGGCCGCCCATATGGCGCATGTCCTGCTCATGCTGCATGGCGATGATCACCGAGCCGGCGCCCAGGAACAGCAAGGCCTTGAAGAAGGCATGCGTCATCAGATGGAACACCGCCGCCGAATAGGCGGAGACGCCGAGTGCCACTGTCATGTAACCGAGCTGCGACAGCGTCGAATAAGCGACGACGCGCTTGATGTCGTTCTGCACCAGACCGATCAGTCCGGTGAACAACGCGGTCGTTGCGCCGATCACGGCGACAAAAGCGAGCGCGGTGTCGGACAACTCGAACAGGGGCGACATGCGCGCCACCATGAAGATGCCTGCGGTCACCATGGTTGCGGCATGGATCAAGGCCGAGATCGGCGTCGGACCTTCCATCGAGTCCGGCAACCAGACATGCAAGGGCACCTGCGCCGACTTGCCCATCGCACCGATGAACAACAGGATGCAGATCATGGTCGGCACCGCCCAGACGTAACCGTCGATGAGTTCGACGGTCTGTCCTTCGATCACGGTGCGGTTCGCGAACACCGTCGCGTAGTCGAATGACCCGAAATACATCAGCACCGCGGCAATGCCGAGCAGGAAGCCGAAGTCGCCGACGCGGTTGACCAGGAATGCCTTCATGTTCGCAAAGATCGCGGTCGGTTTCTTGAACCAGAATCCGATCAGCAGATAGGACACCAGACCGACCGCCTCCCATCCGAAGAACAACTGAAGGAAGTTGTTGCTCATCACGAGCATCAGCATCGAGAACGTGAACAACGCGATGTAGCTGAAGAAGCGTTGATAGCCCGGGTCTTCGCTCATGTAGCCGATGGTGTAGATGTGCACCATCAGCGACACGAAGGTGACGACGACCATCATCATCGCCGTCAGGCTGTCGACCAGAAAACCGATGTGCGCCGAATAGCCACCGATCTGGAACCAGGTGTACAGGTTCTCGTTGTATGTCGGCATGCCGTCGAAGGCGATGCGCTTGAACACGATGAGCGAGAGCAGACACGAGAGCGCGACGCCGGCGATGGTGACGATGTGTGCGCCGCGACGACCGACCTGGTTGCGGAAAAAGCCGGCCACGATCGCGCCGAACAACGGCGCCAGGGCGATGGTCAGAAGGATCATGCTGAAGGATGTGGTGCTGAAGGGTGTGGCCTGCATCGGATCAACCCTTCATGGTGTCGAGGTCTTCGACATTGATCGTGGCGCGATTGCGGAACAGCAGCACCAGGATCGCGAGCCCGATCGCCGATTCCGCCGCTGCCACGGTGAGAATGAAGAACACGAAAATCTGTCCGGACACATCACCGAGAAAGGCCGAGAACGCGACAAAATTCATGTTCACGGCGAGCAGCATCAGCTCGATCGCCATCAACAGGATGATCACGTTCTTGCGGTTGATGAAAATGCCGGCGATGCTGATGCAGAACAGGATCGCGCCGAGGATCAGATAGTGGCCAAGGGTGATCATGCCTGCTTGCTCCCTTCCGACTTGATGTCGACGAGCCGCAAGCGATCGCCCGGCTGCACCGCGGCCTGCTTGGCCGGATCCTGCGTGCGCACGTTCTCGCGGCGGCGCAGAGTCAGTGCCACAGCGGCAACGATGGCCACAGTCAGTATCACTGCCGCGACTTCGAACGGCAGAATGTAGTCGGAGAACAGGGCGCGACCGATCCACTCGGTATTCGACAGCCCTTGTGCCGCAGCAGCGTCTTGCACCGCCCCACCCTGCATCAACTTGCGCGCGCCCATCAAACCGACCAGCTCGGCGAGCATCACGCAGGCGACAACCAGACCGGCCGGCAGATACGTGGTGAAGCCTTCGCGTTCCGGCAGTGTCTTGATGTCGAGCATCATCACCACGAACAGGAACAGCACCATCACCGCGCCGACATAGACCAGCACCAGTGCGATGGCCAGAAACTCGGCGCGTAGCAGCAGCCACAGGCAGGCGCAGGTGAAAAACGTCAGCACCAGCGACAGTGCGCAATGCACCGGATTGCGCAGCGTCACCACGGCGAGACTGGCGGCAACGAGTACGCTCGCGAGACAGTAGAAGAGGATGGCTTCGAAGTTCATGTGCGCTCCTCAGCGATACGCTGCGTCTTGGGTGCGGGCAGCCGCAATTTCAGATTCGTAGCGGTCGCCGATCGCCAGCAACTGCGCCTTGTTGACGATGTTCTCGCCGCGGTTCTCAAAGTGATACTCGTGAATGCCGGTCTCGACGATCGAGTCGACCGGGCAACTCTCTTCGCAGAAGCCGCAGAAGATGCACTTGAACAGATCGATGTCGTAGCGCGTCGTGCGCCGCGAACCGTCGGCACGCTGTTCGGAATCGATGGTGATCGCAAGCGCCGGGCATACCGCTTCGCAGAGCTTGCAGGCGATGCAGCGTTCTTCGCCATTCGGATAGCGGCGCAGGGCATGCAGGCCGCGAAAACGATTCGACTTCGGAATGCTTTCTTCCGGATAACGCACCGTGTACTTGGGTGCGACGAGATACTTGCCGGTCACGACCATGCCTTTCAGCAGTTCGATCAGCAGCAGGCTCTTGAGGTAGCGGATCACGGTATTCATCGATTCATCATCATGAGGTTGTCCTCAAGCTCCCGCGACCAGCCAGCCGTTGTAAACCAGCACGCCCGCCACCAGCACCCAGGCGATCGTGATCGGAATGAACACCTTCCAGCCGAGGCGCATGATCTGGTCGTAGCGGTAACGCGGAAACGTGGCGCGGAACCAGAGGAACAGGAAGCCGAACACCGCGACCTTGGCAGCGAGCCAGTGCGGGCCGCCCTTGCCGATCAAACCCCAGGCTTCCGGGAACGGCGACAACCAGCCGCCGCAGAAGAACAGCGCGACGAGGAACGACACCAGGATCATGTTCGCGTATTCGGCGAGGAAGAACAGCGCGAACGCCGAACCCGAATATTCGACATGGAACCCGGCGACGATTTCCGATTCGCCTTCGGCCACGTCGAAGGGTGCGCGATTGGTTTCAGCGACACCCGACAGGAAATAGATCACGAACAGCGGAAACAGCGGCCACATGAACCATTCGAACATGCCGCCGTTACCCGCCTGTGCGCGCACGATGTCCGAGAGATTCAAACTGCCCGCCGCAACCAGCACGCCGACGAGTGCGAAGCCCATCGCGATTTCATAGGACACGACCTGGGCGGCGGCGCGCATCGCACCGAGGAAGGCATATTTCGAGTTCGAGGCCCAACCCGCGAGGATGATGCCGTACACGCCCATCGAGGTCATCGCGAGCAGGTACAACAGGCCGGCATTCACGTCCGCATGCACCATGCCCTCGCCTGCCGGGATAACCGCCCAGGCGGCGAAGGCGGGAATCAGAGTCAGCAGCGGTGCCAGACGGAACAGGAAGGCGTTCGACTTCGCCGGAATGACCAGCTCCTTGAACAGCAGCTTGAACACGTCGGCGAACGGCTGCAGAAAACCCTTGCCGATATAGACCGGGCCGCGACGCACCTGCATCCAGCCAATCACCCAACGCTCGATCACCGAGTAGAACGCCACCGCAAGGATCAGCGGAATGATCGGCAGCAAGGCGATCTTGATGAACATCCACAGCGTCGGAAATTCCGCCGTATAGGTATTGAACAAGCCGAGGATCTGTTCCATCTCAGCCTCCCGTCACGGTCAGCTGGGCACCGTTCGGCGCCAGCGCAGCGGTTTCGGAATGGCCGAGCTCGATCCATGCACCGCCGGATGGAACCGAAGCGTCTTCGACCGCGATCAGGCGCGCCGAGGCAAGGCCGTCGCTCACCGTCACTTCGCTACCCGCAACCAAGTTGCGCGATGCGAGATCGGACGGATTCAAGGCGATGCGCGCTGAGGTCGCGAGTGGCGTTGCAGCGAGCGCCGGGGCACGCCGCACGACCGCATCGCTGCGATAGATCGGCACCGTCGCGATACGCGTCAATCCCGAGAGCGGAGGGGTTGCAGCGGACGAAACGGCTACGACCGGTGCAACCACCTGACTCAGTCGCGACGACATCTGCGCACGCACTTCATCAAGCTCGGTGAATTCGAAAGCGGGCAGACCGAGGGCCGCACCCAGCGCACGCAATACGCGCCAACCAGGACGAGCTTCACCCGGCAACTTCGAACCGGCACGGATCACCTGCACTTGCCCATCGACATTGACATAGGTGCCATCGATTTCCGGCGGAAGGCCGATCGGCAGCACGACATGTGCGGTACGCCGCACACCGGCACACGCAAAGGCACCGATGTAGACATGGAACGCGGCATTGGTGCGGGCACGATCGTAAGCCGCCGGATGCGCGGTGTCCTGCGAACCCGCGTGCATCACGATCAAGGCTTTTGGCGGTGTCGCCAGCATCGCCGGTGCGGATGCACCCTGATTGCCAGGCAACACACCAACGCGGGACAAACCGACCGCGTTCGCGCCCGACGCGACTTCATTGAACGCAATCTTGCAGTGCTGGGCGAGCGATCGCGCCAACATACGCAGCGTGGCGGAAGCCGGATGCTGCACAGCGTAGTCGCCGAAAATCAGGACGCCGCTGCTCGCCTCGAACAGGCGCTTGGCAATCGCATGATGCACCTCGTTTTCCGATGCCGTTGCGACCAACGCGGAGACTGCAGCATCGACTGGCTGGCCGGACAAGGCACTTGCCGCTTTTGCGACTGCGGCCAATTCGGCGAGCATCTGCCAGGGCGCAACGATGCGCGCGCTCGTGGTTTCGAAATGGAAATCATGGTCGATCGGATTGATCGCATCGATCTTGCCGCCGCGCATCCACGCCTTGCGCACGCGATGTCCGAGCAGCGGCTGGTCGAGGCGCGGATTGCTGCCGACGAGGAGGATCGATGTCGCCTGTTCGATCGCCGCGAGCGGCATCTCGAAAGTCGCACCGGCGTTGCGATCCGAAGCATCGACCAAACGCAGGCGATGATCGAGATTGGCACTGCCGAGGCCACGCATGATTTCCGCGAGCAGAAAGCCTTCTTCGCTGGACGCCATCGGCGCGATCAGTGCACCGATCTGGTTGCTGCCGACCTCGCGCTGCAAGCCTTCGGCAACGGCGCGAATCGCCTGCTCCCACGACACCGCTTTCAGTTCACCGTCGGTGCCGCGCAGCAGCGGTTGGGTTGCGCGATCATCCGCATACAGACCTTGGTGGCTGTAGCGATCGCGATCCGACAACCAGTTCTCGTTGATCGATTCGTTGTCCTTCGGCACCACGCGCAGAACTTCGCCACGGCGCGTATGCAGGAACAGGTTCGACCCGATCGCATCGTGATAGCCGATCGATTCGCGTGCAATCAGTTCCCAGGCGCGTGCCTTGAAGCGGAACGGCTTGTTGGTGAGCGCGCCGACCGGGCAAACATCGATGATGTTGCCGCCGAGTTCCGACTCGATCGACTTGCCGATGTAAGTACCGATCTCGGTCATTTCACCGCGACCGATGCCGCCGAGTTCGCTGGTACCGGCGATCTCGCTCATGAATCGGACGCAGCGCGTGCAATGAATGCAACGCGTCATGTCGGTCGCGATCAACGGGCCGATGTCCTCGTCGGCGACGACGCGCTTGCGCTCGACGAAACGCGACACCGACCGACCGTAGCCCATCGCAACGTCCTGCAATTCACATTCGCCGCCCTGATCGCAGATCGGGCAGTCGAGCGGATGGTTGATCAGCAGGAATTCCATCACATTGCGCTGCGCACCAAGCGCGCGCTCGGAACGAGTGCGGATCTTCATGCCTTCCATCACCGGCGTGGCGCAGGCGGGCACCGGCTTCGGCGCCTTCTCGACGTCGACCAGGCACATGCGGCAGTTTGCAGCGATCGGCAGCTTGTCGTGGTAGCAGAAGCGCGGCACCGACACTTTCGCCTGGTCGGTCGCGTGGATGATCATCGCGCCCTTCTTGACCTGCATCGCGACGCCGTCGACTTCGATGTTCACCATGTCGGGCGGCGTATTGGCAGTCGGTTGCGCGCTCATGCGGCTACTCCAAGTTGCCCATTCACCATCGAGCGCTTGTGCGTGATGAAGTATTCGAATTCGTGCCAGTAGTGGCGCAGGAAGCCCTGCACCGGCCACGCCGCCGCTTCACCAAACGCGCAGATGGTATGGCCTTCGATTTGTCCTGCCGCCTGCTTCAGCATGTGCAGGTCATCGAGTTCGGCTTTGCCTTCGACGATGCGCGTAAGCATGCGGTACATCCAGCCGGTGCCTTCGCGACAGGGCGTGCACTGGCCACAGGATTCGGCGTAATAGAAGCGCGCGATGCGCTGGCAGGCGCGAACCATGCAGGTGCTGTCGTCCATGACGATCACCGCGCCCGAACCGAGACCGGAACCGGCCTTCTGGATCGCGTCGTAGTCCATGGTGATGGCGAGCATGGTGTCGCCAGGCAACACCGGCATCGACGAGCCGCCGGGAATGACTGCTTTCAGTTTGCGGCCATGGCGTACGCCACCGGCCATTTCCAGCAAATCCTTGAACGGTGTGCCGAGGCGGATCTCGAAGTTGCCGGGCTTGTTCACATGACCGGAAACCGAGAACACCTTGGGACCGCCATTGTTCGGCTTGCCGAGTGCGAGGAACCATTCCGGACCGTTGCGGATGATCGCCGGCACCGAGGCATAGGTCTCGGTGTTGTTGATCGTCGTCGGCTTGCCGAACAGACCGTAGTTGGCCGGAAACGGCGGCTTGAAGCGCGGCTGGCCCTTCTTGCCCTCAAGCGATTCCATCATCGCCGTCTCTTCGCCGCAGATATAGGCGCCGGCGCCGAGCGCGGCATGGATGTCGATATCGACCCCCGAACCGAGGATGTTCTTGCCGAGCCAGCCATTCGCATACGCGTCTTTCAACGCAAGCTCGAAATGCTCGAACGGCTCGTGGTGGAATTCGCCGCGCAGATAGTTATAACCGACCGTGGAATTCGTCGCGTAACACGCGATGGCCATGCCTTCGATCACCGCATGCGGGTTGTAGCGCAGGATGTCGCGGTCCTTGCAGGTGCCGGGTTCGGATTCGTCAGAGTTGCACAGGATGTACTTCTGGCCAGGCGCATTGCGCGGCATGAAGCTCCATTTCAGTCCGGTCGGAAAACCCGCGCCACCGCGACCCCGCAACGCGCTCTGCTTGACCTGCTCGATCACCTGCTCACGCGGCATCTGCTCGGCGAGGATCTTGCGCAGCGCCTGGTAGCCGCCCGATTTCAGGTAGCTGTCGTAACTCCACGGCGTGTCGAAATGCAGCGTGGTGAAAACGACATTGTGTTCTTGCGGGACGGGTCCGACGGCCATGGGCGCTCTCACTTCAATCCATCCAGAATCTCGTCCACCGCCTGCGGTGTGAGCTTCTCATGGTAGTGGCCATTGACGACCATCATCGGTGCGCCGGCACAGGCGGCGAGGCATTCCTCTTCGCACTTCAGGTACAGGCGACCATCGGCTGTGGATTCGCCGAGTTTGATGCCGAGCTTGTTTTCGCAATGTCGCACCAGATCCTCGGCGCCGTTCAACCAGCACGAGATGTTGGTGCAGATCGCGACATTGTTGCGACCGACCGGCCTGGTCTCGTACATCGAGTAGAAGTTCGCGACTTCATAGGCCCAGATCAGTGGCAGTTCCAGATACTTCGCGACCGCGGTGATCAGCACATCGGTGAGGTGGCCGTCGTTCTGTTCCTGCGCCGCCCACAGCGCCTGCAGCAAGGCCGAACGTTTGCGATCCTCGGGGAATTTCGCAACCCAATGATCAATGTGCTCGATGGTATGCGCGCTCAACACGCTGCGCGGATCGACGTCCTTGACCAAGTTGAAATTGCCAGTCGCTTTCATGAATTTCTCTGCAGTTTCCTGTTCGCGTCGATCAGCGATCGATCTCGCCGAACACGACGTCAAAAGTGCCGATCAGTGCAACGACGTCGGGCAGCATGTGACCGCGGCCGATTTCATCGATGGCCGATAAATGTGCAAAACCCGGTGCACGCGCTTTCAGGCGGAAGGGCTTGTTCGCGCCGTCTGAAACCAGATAGATGCCGAATTCGCCTTTGGGTGCTTCCACCGCCGAATACACTTCGCCGACAGGTACCGAATAGCCTTCAGTGAACAGTTTGAAGTGATGGATCAGGGCTTCCATGTCGTCCTTCATCGCCTCGCGCGATGGCGGCGACACCTTGAAATTGCTCAGCATCACCGGGCCGGGATTGCCGCGCAGCCAGGCCACACACTGCTTGATGATGTGGTTGGACTGGCGCATTTCCTCGACGCGCACGAGATAGCGGTCGTAACAGTCGCCGTTCTTGCCGATCGGAATCTGGAACTTGAACTTGTCGTAGGCGGCATACGGTTGCTTGCGGCGCAGATCCCACTCGATGCCGGAACCACGCAACATCGGGCCGCTCATGCCCCAGGCCAGCGCCTGTTCCGGCGAGACCACGCCAATGCCGACGGTGCGCTGTTTCCAGATGCGGTTGCCGGTCAGCAGGGTTTCGTATTCGTCGACGCGCTTCAGGAAATCGTCGGTGAAGGCATCAAGGAAATCGAGCATCGAGCCTTCGCGCCAGGCATTGATACGCTTGAGATCCTTGCCCTTGCTCCACGGCGACTCGCGGTACTGCGGCATCTGCGCCGGCAGATCGCGATAAACGCCACCCGGGCGGTAATAGGTCGCATGCATGCGCGCGCCCGACACGGCCTCATAGCAATCCATCAACTCTTCGCGCTCGCGGAAGGCATACAGGAACACCGTCATCGCACCGAGATCGAGCGCGTTCGAGCCGATCCACATCAGGTGATTGAGGATGCGCGTGATCTCGTCAAACATGGTGCGGATCACTTGCGCACGTTCCGGCGCTTCGACGCCAAGCAACTGCTCGATGGCGCGCACATAAGCGTGTTCGTTGCACATCATCGACACGTAATCGAGGCGATCCATGTAACCGATCGACTGGTTGTAGGGCTTCGATTCGGCGAGCTTTTCGGTGCCACGATGCAACAGCCCGATATGCGGATCGGCGCGCATCACCACTTCGCCGTCGAGCTCCAGCACCAGGCGCAAGACACCGTGCGCGGCCGGATGTTGCGGGCCGAAGTTGATCGTGTAGTTGCGGATCTCTTGCATGCTCACTTCCCTGCCGCCGACTGCGCCGACTCAGCGCGCGCGGTCGCGTAGCGTGCGTCTTCGCGCACCACGCGCGGTACGCCGACACGCGGTTCGATCGAGACCGGCTCGTAGATCACGCGCTGCTTTTCCGCGTCGTAGCGCACTTCGACATTGCCGATCAGCGGGAAATCCTTGCGGAACGGATGGCCGACGAAACCGTAGTCGGTGAGGATGCGGCGCAGGTCCGGATGACCCTCGAACAGGATGCCGAACAGGTCGAAGCACTCGCGTTCGAACCAATTTGCCACGGCAAATACGTCCACAAGCGACGAGACGGTAGGCAGGCTGTTGTCAGCCGCAAAGCACCGCAGACGCAGCCTGCGGTTGTTGCGCACCGACAGCAGGTGCACCACCACTGAGAACCGGCGGTCCGGGCCGTTGCCGCGCGGACGGTTTTCCCAGGTGAAGCGGCCCGGGCCGGCGCCATCGACGCCGCGCGAGAAGCCTTCGTTCGAGACGTCATGGGTTTCCCACTCGTCGTCGCCATAGCCCAGGAAGTCGACGCCGCACAGGTCGATCAGCAGTTCGAAGTCAAACTCGGGCTCGTCGCGCAGGATGCGCGCCGACTCCAGCCAGGACTCGGGCGTGACCTCAAGGGTGGTTTCACCCAGCGCGCTGCGCACCGACACCACGCGCTCGGCCAGGCGCGCCTTCAGGCGCTCGATGAAACTCGTGGGGGTTTCGACCATGGCGTCGGCTGGGTCCTTAGCGGGCGATGGTGTTGGTGCGGCGGATTTTCTTCTGCAGCTGCAGGATGCCGTGGATCAGCGCCTCGGCCGTCGGCGGGCAGCCGGGGACGTAGATGTCCACCGGAACCACGCGGTCGCAGCCGCGCACCACCGAATACGAGTAGTGGTAGTAGCCGCCGCCGTTGGCGCAGCTGCCCATCGAGATCACCCACTTGGGCTCGGGCATCTGGTCGTACACCTTGCGCAGGGCCGGGGCCATCTTGTTGACCAGGGTGCCGGCCACGATCATCACGTCGGACTGGCGCGGCGACGGGCGGAAGATCACGCCGTAACGGTCCAGGTCCAGGCGCGAAGCGCCGGCGTGCATCATTTCCACCGCGCAGCAGGCCAGGCCGAAGGTCATCGGCCACATCGAGCCGGTGCGCGCCCAGTTGACCAGCGTGTCGACGTTGGTGGTGACGAAGCCGCGCTCGAGCAGCGGGTTGTCGCCCTCGGGGCGCAGGATGTCGTCGACGAGCCCGATCGGCTCGGGGTTGTTCATCAC
>JAYUVY010000005.1:0-61173 GCA_043753835.1 Lysobacterales bacterium
TCGAAGCTCTCGATCAGGTAGTTGAGGGCCTTCAGCGGCGAGATCACGCCACAGGTCGCCACGTCGATGTCGGCGCGGAAAGTCGCAATGCCGTTGTGCGGATGCGTTTCTGGATAGGTGTGCACGGTGATGTGCGACTTGTCGAGGTGCGCGACCACTGCGTCGGAGATCAATCCGCGGCCGGCATCCTTCTTGTCGATCACCGGTTCCTCGGAAATCAGGATGGTGACGGACGCGCCCTGCGGGTCGTAGTCCTGGCGCGCGACGTTGAGGATGTTCGCGCCGATGATCTCGGCGACCTCGGTCAGGATCTGCGTCAGCCGGTCGGCGTCGTACTGCTCGTCGATGTATTCGATGTAACGATCACGCTGCTCCGGCGTCACCGCGTAGCAAATGTCGTAGATGTTGAAGGACAGCGCCTTCGTCAGATTGTTGAAACCCTGCAACTGCAGTCGCGGAAGCGGCTTGACCATTTCAATTTCCTCAGTCGGCATGGGCAAAAGGGGCGCGGATTATGGGGCAAATCCGGCGACAGGGGTAACCGCATCTCCGGCCAGTCTGCGGAAGCGTTTGAATTCGGCATCGTGGCGTCCTATAAACAAGCGGATACTTAGCGAAACCGAGGTCGCCATGCCCACGCCGAATCCGAATCATCTGGCCGGATTGACCGATGCCATGCCCAAAACCGTGACGCCGCCGTCGCTGGCGCTCGAGGGCGCGGCACTGGATCGCTTTCTCGGCGCGTGTCATCGGCGGCGTTACCCGAACCGCACCGCCATCTTCATGCCGGGCGATCGCGCCGACGTGCTGTATTACGTCGTTGACGGCTCGCTCAGCGTCGTCGCCGAAGACGATGACGGTCGCGAATTGATCCTCGCCTATCTGAACAAGGGTGAGTTCATTGGCGAATTGGGTCTGTTCGTCGAGACCAGCAAGCGCGAAGTGCTGGTGCGCACCCGCGCCGCCTGCGAGTTGGCCGAGATCAGCTACGAGCGGCTGCTGGCGATGTTCGAGACCTCACTGCGCGATGAATGTCCGAAGCTGATGTTCGCGATCGGATCGCAGTTGACGCGGCGTCTGCTGCATACCAGCCGCAAGGTCAGCCGCCTCGCATTCATGGACGTGACCGGACGCATCTCGCGCACGCTGCTCGATCTGTGCACCGAACCCGACGCGCTGACCCATCCGCAAGGCATGCAGATCCGCGTGTCGCGCCAGGAGCTTTCCCGCATCGTCGGTTGCTCGCGCGAAATGGCCGGGCGCGTACTCAAGCAACTGGAAGAACAGGGCAAGATCGGCGTCAACGGCAAGACCATCGTCGTCTTCGGCACGCGCTGAATGGGGACGTCAGTCGCGCCGTCCAGCACCGAACCGGATGCGGCACTGCGCATCCGCGACGTGAAGCTGCACGATGCCGCAGCGGTGTCGCGACTCATCGAAGCGCTCGGCTATCCCTGCGATCTCACCGAAGCCGAGCGACGTATTCGTCGTGTCAACGCGAGTCCGCGTCAGGCGTTGATGGTGGCCGAGATGAACAACACCGTCTGCGGCCTGCTCAGCCTCGACTTCATGTTCTACCTGCCGCTCGGCCAGGAGTCCTGCCGCATTACCGCACTCGTCGTTGACGACCGCTTTCGCAAGCATGGCGTCGGTCGAGCGATGTTGCGCCATGCCGAATGCGCCGCGCGACGCGAAGGTTCGGCGCGCATCGAACTGACGACCGCAGAATCGCGCACCGAAGCGCACGAGTTCTATCGCCACTGCGGCTTCGAACAAGCGTCGCTGCGTTTCGTCAAACGACTCGGCAATTCCTGATCGACCCTTCCTGATCAGACTGCGTCGGTCGGCGCACGCCAGACCATGTACACATCAGATCGTTCGTAGTGCGAATCCGGCTTGCGTCCGTGATGTTCGAAGCCAGCGCGCTCGTACAGTGAAATCGCCGGCTTCAGCACCGAATTCGTTTCCAGGAACAAGGTCGTCGCGCCGTCGATGCGCTGAAATTCGGCGACTGCGGCGTCGAGCAACTGCCGCCCATGACCACCGCCCTGATGGCGCTCGGTGATCGCCATCTTCGTCAATTCGTAAACACCCGGCGATTCCTGTTTCAGCGCCACGGCACCGACGACTTCATCGCCCAGCATTGCGAACAGGATGCGACCGCCACCGGCAAGAATCGAGGTTTCGGGATCGGCCAGAACGGCGGCGTCGATCGGTTCGACCTTGAACAGACGCTCCAGCCACTCACGATTCAGTCGCTCGAAGTGGCTGCGCAGCGCCGGTTCGAACGCGACGATGCGCAGCGTCATGCGAACAGCCTGCGCAGTTCCGCACCGGGATCTTCAGCGCGCATGAAGGCCTCGCCGACCAGAAACGCATGCACGCCGCCGACGCGCATTTTCTCGACATCCGCTGGTGCGTGAATACCGCTTTCCGTGATCAGGATACGTTCCGCGCCAATCCGGTCACGCAGGTTCAGGGTCGTGTCGAGCGATACCGAAAAATCGCGCAGATCGCGGTTGTTGATGCCAATCAACGGCGACGCGGTGCCCAGCGCACGCGTCAACTCGTCGCCATCATGCGATTCGATCAGCACATCGAGGCCGATCTCGACAGCGAGTCCGGCGTAGTGCTGCAACTGGTCAATGCCGAGTGCGCCGACGATCAGCAGGATGCAGTCGGCACCGAGCACCCGCGATTCGTGGATCTGGTACACGTCGACGGTGAAGTCCTTGCGCAATACCGGCAGCGCACACGCCATCCGCGCCTGTTGCAGATATTCGTCGTTGCCCTGGAAGAAATCGATGTCGGTCAGCACCGACAGGCAGGCCGCGCCGCCTTGCGCGTAGCTCGCAGCGATCTCGGCAGGTTTGAAGTCGGGGCGAATCACGCCCTTGCTCGGCGACGCCTTCTTGATTTCGGCGATCACGGCGGCTTCGTTGCGCGCCAGGCGTTCGCGCAGGGCGCGCGTGAAGCTACGCGTCGGCAAGGCGTCGGCGGCTCGCGCTTTCACGTCGGCGAGCGAACGCTTCATGCGCCGGTCGGCGACTTCCTCGGCCTTGCGCTCGAGGATACGGGTGAGGATATCGGCCATGTCAGTGCCCGGCCGCGATCGTTTGCGTCATCGCGACGAATTCATCGAGCTTGGCGCGCGCGGCCCCACTCGCCATCGCCTGTCGTGCACGCTGCAAGCCATCACCGATATCGCTGGCGACGCCTGCCGCATACAAGGCGGCGCCGGCATTGAGCGCGACGATCTCGCGCGGCAAACCGTCGACACCATCGATCGCCTCGAGCACGCGCGTGCGTGATTGCGCCGCATCTTCCACGCGCAGATTGCGGCTCGATGCCATGCGCAGACCGAAGTCTTCCGGGTGGATCTCGTATTCGCGCACCACGCCGTCACGCAGTTCACCGACCAGGGTCGCGGCACCAAGGGTGATCTCGTCCATCTGATCGCGACCGTAGACCACCAGCGCATTGCGCGCGCCGAGGCGCTGCAGCACACGCACCTGAATGCCGACGAGGTCCGCATGGAACACGCCCATCAGGATGTTCGGTGCGTTCGCCGGATTGGTCAGCGGCCCGAGGATATTGAAGATCGTGCGCACGCCCATTTCCTTGCGCACCGCCGCGACATTCTTCATCGCCGGGTGATGCATCGGCGCGAACATGAAACCGATGCCGGTGCGGCGGATGCACTCGCCGACCTGCGCCGGATCGAGGTCGATGCGCGCACCCAGCACTTCCAGCACATCGGCGGCACCGGACTTGCTCGACACGCTGCGATTGCCATGCTTCGCGACCTTGGCGCCTGCGGCCGCGGCGACAAACATCGCCGCCGTGGAGATATTGAAGGTGTGCGCGCCATCGCCACCGGTGCCGACGATGTCGACGAAATGCGGCGCGTCACCGATCTCGACCTTGGCCGACAGCTCACGCATCACCTGGGCCGCGCCGGCGATTTCGCCGATGGTCTCCTTCTTGACGCGGAGCCCAGTCAAAATCGCCGCGGTCATCACTGGCGAGACTTCGCCGCGCATGATCTGGCGCATCAGATCGACCATTTCGTCATGGAAGATTTCGCGGTGTTCAATGGTGCGCGCGAGCGCCTGTTGCGGGGTGATCGACATTGCAGATCCGGTCTGTTGTAGGAGCGCCACTTGTGGCGCGATTCAATGGTCGCGATTCACGTCGCAAGAAAATTCTTCAGCATGGCGTGGCCATGCTGGGTCAGGATCGATTCGGGATGGAACTGCACGCCCTGGATCGCGTATTCGCGATGGCGCAGGCCCATGATCTCCTCGATCGAGCCATCGGCGTTCTCGGTCCATGCGGTCATCTCAAGGCAGGCAGGCAACGAGTCGCGCTCAACGACCAACGAGTGATAACGCGTCGCCTCGAAGCCGTCGGGAATGCCGGCAAACACGCCTTGCCCGGCATGACGGATCGCCGAAGTCTTGCCATGCATGATGCGGCCGGCACGGATAACCTTTCCGCCGAACGCCTGTCCGAGACTCTGATGGCCGAGACAGACGCCAAGCATCGGCAGCTTGCCGGCAAATTCAGTCAGCACCGCGAGCGACACGCCCGCCTCGTTCGGCGTACACGGCCCCGGCGAAATCACAATGCGATCCGGGTGCAGCGCAGCGATGCCCGCGACATCGAGTTCGTCATTGCGGATCACCCTCACCTCTTCGCCGAGTTCGGCGAAGTACTGCACGAGGTTGTAGGTAAAGGAGTCGTAGTTGTCGATCATCAGCAGCATGTGAAACAGCCCGTCAACGCGGCAAAGGCACAGTTCGCTAGCTTATCGCCACTGCGCTGTGCCGTCGCGACGTACACTCGAATTCACGTCACGGAGCCGTCTTATGGCCGAAACGCATGAGATCGTCGCGCGCGATCACCGGGCAAGCCGCTATCCGCTGATCCTGCTTGCGATGTTTCTGGTCTGGTGGACCACGCTCGCGATCTCGCCGCACTACCGACAGGACTGGCTGCTCGAGAACCTGCTTGTGGTCGTCGCTGTGCCCTTGCTGATCTGGAGCTATCGGCGCCTGCGTTTTTCCGACTACGCCTACACCGCGTTGTTCGTGTTTTTCTGTCTGCACGCAGTCGGCGCTTACTACACCTACTCGGAAGTGCCGTGGAACGCGGCACTGAAATCACTGAGCGGCTGGGACGCGATGGCCGCCTTCAACATCGAACGCAACCAT
This sequence comes from Lysobacterales bacterium, assembly GCA_043753835.1. GTDB lineage: Bacteria > Pseudomonadota > Gammaproteobacteria > Xanthomonadales > Ahniellaceae > JADKHK01. The sequence goes on from JAYUVY010000005.1 coordinate 5,217, forward strand.
TTCGACCGCGTCGTGCACTTCAGCTACGGACTGCTGATCGTGCCCGCCGTCGCCGAACTGATCGAAGCACGCGGCCCGCTGCGCGGCTGGTGGCGCCACATCGTGCCGATCATGTTCATCATGTCGAACTCCGAGCTGTACGAAATGATCGAATGGCAAGCCGCCGAGCTATTCGGCGGCGAACTCGGCCAGGCCTACCTCGGCACCCAGGGCGATATCTGGGATGCGCAGAAGGACTCGGCGATGGCGATGTTGGGGGCGATTGTGGGGCTACTCGCGTATCGATGGCATTCTTCGCGTCGAGTTCGGTGACCTACATGCCCAAGCCGGACGACGAGACTCTGCAATCCCGCGATGCCCAGCGCGACATCGGCGCCGAACTTCTGGAATCGGTGCGACAGATGAAGCGCGAAGAGCTGCGCGTTGTTTATGCACCTGCGCTCGCGTCACGATGCGGATCCGATGTCGTCATGGCTGCAGCATCACGGTCGCCAGATTGACCGTGACGATCGAGATTCCTTCGTGGCGCTTCAACGCCAACAAGTCGCCGTCACCCGACACGATGAGGTTCGCACCTGCCGCGACGGCGCAGGCGATGACGTGATCATCGTCGGGGTCGGTCGGTACGACGCGTGGCGTGGCTTCCGGCAGCACGACAACGGCGAGTTCCGCGTATGCCCGAATCGCCTGCACGACCGATTTCTGCTGTTGCGTCAAGCGCGACGCCAAGTGTTCGCGCGCGAGCACATCGCTCAATTCCGTCAACAAGGCCGGCGACGTGAAGATCGTGATTTCGCCGTCGGCGGCCGCTTCCAGGAGTCTTCGCGGCGCGCCACCCCATATCAAGGCCGACACGATGACATTCGTGTCCAATACGACGCGCACTGCTCAACCGCTTTGTGGGCGTACGCGACGTTCGGCGCGGACTGCTTTGACTTCCGCAACGATGTCATCGTCACTCATCGGCGCAATGTTCGCCGCCTGAAACTGCGCCGAAATGGCCAACAATCGCCGTCCGGCCTCGCGGCGCAGCGCATCTTCGATCAGCGCGCGGATGCCGTCGTCCGACAGCAGCCCGATGCGCTTTGCGCGCGCGGCCACATCGTCTGGCAGTGAAACGGTAAAACTGGTCATCGCTTCGCTCCTCGGTGATTTCGGGCCATGCCCATCACCCTGTGCGCGGATCTTACGTATGGCGTCGTCGACTGTGTAGTTACGCCTATCGAGGTCAAATGTTTTCTTGCGGGCTACTTGCCGCGGATGTCGCGCTTTTCACCGTTATAGACGCAAAAGGCTGAGTTGAAATCGTTGTAAGCAACGGCGTAGTTGAAGTTGCAAAAGTATCCTGGGTGCTTCGTCGCGATCGTGTCACCCGAACGGCATCGCTCTCCGAGACTCTCGACGAGCGAGTCCTCGTCGTCTCCGAAACATGCTTTGCCTATGGGGGCCCGACCCGAACACGCACAAAGCGCCGTGATTGCGATGGCAAGGCTCAAAAATTTGATGGCTGGCATGACACTCCTTAATTCAGACGAAAATCCGGTTCCGCACTAACAGCTGCCCGAATCCCATTCCCATTCACCAGATGCATTTAAGCGACGTTCGGCTTGGAAATGAGTTTGCTTGCCATCGTCGTAAGTGCGGTAGCAATCGGCGTTGGAACATCGGGTATTGCAACTCACCCTTCCGGACACTTTGGCTGGGCGGGACGGATAGCGGCTGTGGTTGGTCGCGGGCTGGACAGCCTGACTGGGGATGCTAGTCGCCGCAGATGGTTTTTCCGTCGCGCGCATTTCCGGTAGCACTTGCCCGAGCTTCCATTCGCGCGACAATTTTTGCGCTTTCTGCAATTCCGTGCCGCTAAGCCGGGCGGCAATTTGATCGCGTTCAGCCGGCGCATTTTCATGCCCACCAGCGGCGGCGAGGTTCATCCAAGCGTATGCCGTAATCAGCGTTTCGGAAACACCCAGTCCGTTCCAATAAAGCTGCGCCAGATTTCGCTGAGCATACTTTTCACCTTGCATTGCTGCCTTGCGATACCAACCCGCAGCTCCGCTGGCGTCTTGGAGCAAGCCTCCTCTTCCATCCTCAAAGTATGTACCCATCGTGTTTTGGGCGCGGGCATCCCCCTGATCAGCGGCTTTGCGGAACCAGGCGACCGCTTGCACATCATCTTTCGCCACGCCGCGCCCGTTGGCGTACATCCTCCCGAGTTCAAATTGCGCATCGGCAAGTCCCTGATCGACGGCCTTGCGGAACCAGGCAACCGCCTGCTCGTAGTCTTTCGCCACACCGAGGCCGCGAACGTACATGCGCCCGAGTTCAATTTGCGCATTGGCAAGCCCTTGATCGGCGGCCTTGCGGAACCATGCGACCGCTTGCGCATCATTCTTCACCACGCCGAGGCCGTGAACGTACATCAGCCCTAGCTCCATTTGCGCAACGGCATCGCTCTGATCGGCCGCCTTGCGGTACCAAGCGACTGCCTGCAGATCGTCCTTTGCCACGCCGTGCCCGTCGAAGTACTTCAATGCGAGTTGGGTTTGTGCAAGGGCAAGCCCCTGATCGGCGGCCTTTCGGTGCCAAGCAACTGCCTGCGCATCGTCCTTCGGTACGCCTTGGCCTTTGGCATAGATGATCCCGAGGTTGAACTGCGCTATAGCCAGCCCTTGATCGGCGGCCTTACGGTTCCAAGAGATTGCCTGTGCATCATCTTTCGCTACGCCGTGACCTTTTCCGTACATGAACCCGAGGCTTGCCTGTGCGATCGCATGCCCTTGATCAGCTGCCTTGCGAAACCAGGCAGCCGCTTGCACGCGGTCTTTCGCTACGCCGCGTCCTTGAAAATACGCTTCCCCGAGTTGGTTTTGAGCAAGGGCAAACCCCTGCTCGGCGGCCTTGCGAAACCAAGCAACCGCCTGCGCATCGTCGTTCGGCACGCCTTGGCCTTTGGCATAGATGAACCCTAGGTTGAATTGCGCTTCAGCGATTCCTTGATCGGCGGCTCTGCGATACCACTGGATCGCATCGGCACGGGCGACAGGATTGCTTTTGTCGTTGTAGAGCTTGAATGCGTAATCGAATTGAGCGACTGCGTCGCCGGCCTCGGCGCGCTGTTGCAGTGCCAGAAGCTGGGAATCCTGATTCTGGGAAAACGCGATCTCATGCGCTTCGAGGATTGCCTCCATTTGCAGATATGTCATCAGCGCATCTGCTCGATCCGGCTTCCGGCTAGCGGCAGCGCTGCTGTACTCCCCTCCTCGCTGATCGTCGTTCGCTTGACTGAATAGGGCAAACGCCTTCTCGATCTCATTTTCGAACTTGCGCTTCTTACCTTCTAGCTGCCACTGATCTGCAAGACAGAGCGCCCCCACCCAGTCCAACTGGCGTTCGATCACCTTGCAGTCAGGCACCGGGCATTGCCGCTCGGTGGTCTCGCGGCATTCGAGCCAATTGCCATACGCTTGGTAGGCCGCAGCGGACGCATTTGGCGCGACTTCGGCCAAAGCGTTGCCGAAAAGTGCTGTAGAAAAAGAGAGCAACGCCATCGCGAAAGGGCGAAAAAGCCGCGGATAAAGGTCATCATGCAACATCGTGCGGGCACCCTTGTTCGCTGGATTCACTTGCACGAGCGTCGCCGAAGCGAAACGTGAACGCAATAGCGGGCACATCGAAATATCGTGGCTTGATCCGGCAATGCACCATCATTTCTATGGTCTGCCTGCGTGCGATTCGTCACAACCCACTCGCCGCCTGCGCCACCGCTCTGAACAGTGCGCGACCCTTGTTGAGGGTTTCTTCCCATTCTTTTTCGGGGTCGGAGTCGTAGACGATGCCGGCGCCGGCTTGCACGTGGAGTTGGCCGTTCTGGATGACGGCGGTGCGAATCGCGATCGCGGTATCGGCGTCGCCCCACCAGCCGACGTAGCCGACCGCGCCGGAATAAATGCCGCGCTTGATCGGTTCCAGGTCCTGGATGATTTCCAGCGCGCGGATTTTCGGGGCGCCGCTGACGGTGCCGGCCGGGAACGTGGCCTTGAGCACGTCGGCGAAGCTCAGGCCCGGGCTCAATCGACCTTGCACTTCCGAGACGATATGCATGACATGCGAATAACGTTCGATGATGAAGCGCTCCGGCACTTTCACGGTGCCGGGTTCGGCGACGCGACCGACGTCGTTGCGGCCGAGATCGATCAGCATCAGGTGTTCGGCGCATTCCTTTGGATCGGACAGCAGTTCGACTTCGAGCGCATGATCCTGCTCCGGCGTTTTCCCGCGCGGACGCGTGCCGGCGATCGGGCGCACGGTGACCTGGCCCGCTGACAATCGCACCAGAATTTCCGGCGAGGAACCGACGATCTGGCGCTCACCGAGATCGAGGAAGTACATGTACGGCGACGGATTCAACGCCCGCAGTGCGCGATAGACATCGACCGGACGCGCGCGAAACGGCACGCTCAGGCGCTGCGACAACACGACTTGAAAGATATCGCCGGCGCGGATGTATTCCTTCGACTGTTCGACCGCCGCGATGAAGCCTTCGTGGGTGAACCCGGAGACGAAATCGGCTTCGGTCAGGCTCGCCGGATCGAGCACTTCCGGATAGCTGGGGCCGGAACGGCGCAGGCGGAAAGCGAGTTCGTCGAGGCGCCGGTGTGCGCGTGCAAACGCGCGCGGCTGTGCCGGATCGGCATGCACGATCAGGTACAGACGGCCCTTCAGATTGTCGAACACCGCGACTTCTTCGCTCAGCATCAACAGCACGTCGGGCGCGCCGAGCGGATCGGGCTTCTCAGTGCGCGCGAGTTTTGGTTCGACATAAGCGATCGTGTCGAAACCCCAGTAGCCGACGAGGCCACCGGTGAACACCGGCAGGTCCGGCAACTTCGGTACCTTGAAGCTTTCGCGGATCGCGTCGAGCGCGACCAGCGGGTCGGCGAGTTCGCGTTCCTCGATCACTTCGCCGTACTGCGAAATCGTCAGGCGATGGCCGCGCAGCGTGTACAGCGTCTGTGCCGGCAGGCCGATGATCGAGTGCCGACCCCAGTTCTCGCCGCCCTCGACCGATTCGAACAAATAGGTGTACGGCCCGTCGGCGAGCTTCAGGTACACCGACAGCGGCGTATCCAGATCTGAAAACACCTCGCGCACGATCGGGATGCGTGTGTAGCCCTCTGCGACGAGCGCATCGAATTCGGTTTGCGTGAGCATGAGCGGGTCCTTGGCAACAGGGGATTATTGCGGCGGCGTAGCCGGCACGCCAAGTCGCGCGGCGGTCGTGACAGAATTCGGGCATACGCCGGAGGCAGGATGAACGACAACTGGTACGTCGCCGAACCCGATGGCAGCACGATCGGGCCGATGACCCGCGATGCCGTGGTCAACGCGGCCACGCGTCACGCGTTCTCGAGCGAAGCCGTGGCCTGGCACGTCGATGTCGGCGAATGGCAGCCGCTCTCGCGCATCCTGTTGCGCTTCGGGCGCTCGTCGACGCCGAACGCGCCCAGCACCGCGCAACTGACCAAGGCGCAGGTGCGCGACGAACGCCAGAAGCAGCGTGATCTGCCGGTATCGCAACGCACCGACAGCAAGACCGACCAGGCCGCCGCCGATCGCAAACGCCGGGTCGCTGAACCGGCGCGCGTGAAACTGCCGCCGAAATTGCCGGATCCGGCCGTCGCCACGAAAGCCGCCGCCGAGGAGTCCGGGCGCAAGCTCGGTGTCGCCGGCAAGCGCCTGATGGCGCGCTACTTCGATGTGATGTCGATCGGCATGTTCGTCGCGGTGCTGGTGGTCACCCTGCGCGCGCGCTCGAATGCTGGCGTCGAAGCGGCGGCGGACAGCGTGCCCGACATCAGCCTGCTGCTGTGGATCGCGTTTGCAGCGATGGTCGTACTTGATTCGGTGTTGCTCGCGACGTTTGGCACCACACCGGGCAAGGCTCTGCTCGGGCTCAGCGTGAGCAAGCGCGATGGTTCGAAGCTCGAATTCGGCGAATCGATGCAGCGGGCCGTCACCGTCTTTGCGCGCGGCTGTGCACTCGGCATTCCGTTCCTCGCGCCGTTCGCGATGATCGTCGCCGCGGTGCAGACCCTCAGTGCCGACGGCGACGCGCCGTGGGACAAGGCGCAGGGATTGCGCGTCGACAGCAAGGACGTGTCGAGTGGCGCGTGGAAGGCGATCATCATCGGCGCCATCGTGCTCTGGGTGGCAATGACCAACGGTTGGTGGTTGCTGTTGGTGCATGACGTACTGCAATAACCCGCGCGTGCCCCGCACGCCGGTTTGGTCAGGAGTGGACGATGCGTTTAATGAAGTGACCCACAGCCAAGCGATTCGGCGGCGCGCCTTTAGTCGAACCCATCCAGAAACAGCGCGTCCACTGCCACGGAATTCGTGATCTCGAAGGCAACACTCAGCGACTCGCTGCTATTGGTTGCCGCGTCAGTCGCCCGCGCGACCAGAGCATGCGTTCCGTCTTGCAGCAACGTCGAATCAAACGGGATCGAATACGGTGGCGTGGTGTCAGACCCCCGGTCAATGCCATCGATCGCAAACGTCACGGAAGTCACGCCAACGTCGTCCAGCGCGTTGGCAATCAGCACGATCGTGCCGCTGGCACCAGTCACACTGCCCGAAACCGTGGGTGCCGTCGTGTCGGTCACCGGCAGCTGGTTCACCCAGATGGGTGCGGACCACAGCAGCTTGCCATCGTCCTGAGTGAGCTTTGCGTAATAAAAGTGCAGTCCGACACTCGGCGTGAAGGTGTGTGTCGCCGCGGCGATCAGCAGCGTCACGGTTCCGTTGCGACCCGGAACGCCTTCATGGATCTGGGCCTGCGATACCGTGCGTCCCGCGGTGTTCGCGAAGTTGGCGGTGAGCGTCAGGGGACCGCTGTTATCGAAACGCTCGCCCATCAGATGATTGTTGGCGACGAAGACCAGTTGCGACTGCTTGTCGCTGGTCGCAAAGATGCGGCGAGCGCGCAATGCAGTCATGAAGCTCGCAGTCGACAGCGCCTCGCCGTTTGGGATCAACACGCCGGTGCGGTTGGTCCAGCTCGCGCCCCAATTTGCGCAATGGTTGTCCTGGTTGGTTGTCGGCGCGACATGAAAACCGCGTTCCAGCATGAGCTTGTACGCGCTCTCATAGGAGCTGCGGCTGGTCTCGGTCTCGGTCGTGTTGTTCGAGAACGCGGACGTATTCTGAATCTCCGCGAGAACCATCACCTCATCACCGTCGGGGCTGTACCCAAGCGCTGTGCCATTCACCAAAAACTGCGCCGACGACGATGGGTGATTGAATTGGCCGATCAGGTTCTTGGACAACATCGTCGCGTAGATGCTCGGGTAGTCGCTCTTCGGCGTGAACACGTCCCCGATGAGCTGGTTGCTGCCGTTGTACTCCCAGGCGAACAGCTCGGATGACCCGAGAATGTTCATGTGGCCGCCGTTACTGATGACGCCCCATTCCATGCCGTACAGCGCCAGAAAATTCGGGTACGTGCTATTGCTGGTCGCCGCCGCCGAGAGGCCGCTTTGGTAGCGCGCGATCGCGACCGCCGGAATGGCTGAACTGTTGGTTTGGGAGGAGCCATCAAAGTAGTGGTTGTGTTCCGACGCCATGGAGAAATCGAGACCATGGTTGCGAGCGTAGGTAAATCCATCTCCAGGGCCAAATTCGCCGGTCTGCGCTCCCTGCGACCCACTGCACGTCGCGACGTTGCCGCCACCATCGGAGTCGTTGCTCTGGGTGTGCAGGTTGCCGAAGTACACGGTGTAGGGCAGCCCGCCGATTACCGGTGCTGATTTCGACTGTGCGCCGACGGGCAGCGGGGTGAACTCCGGCATGCGGATTTTGGGCGGCGCGCCGACGACGATCTCCCATTCCTGGACGATCGCTTGGGGATCGCGGCGCAGCGATTCGGCGACGCGCTTCTCCAAGGTGTTTCCGAGACTCTGAACGATCGTAGGCTCGCCCGCCGTCGCGGTCAGTCGGACCTGATAGAACCCGGGTGGCAACGCTTGTTTCGCCAGGCTGAGTCCGTCCCAGGGCACGACGATCTCGATGGGATCGCGAAATAGCCGTTCCTCTCCCACCCATTCGCGGCGAGCTTGTAGACCGTCGGCGGATCGAATCTCCAGGCGCCACGCGACCGTTGTCGGATCGATCGCATCCATGTAACTGAAGTACAGACGGAACTCGCGCTGTTCGGATCGCTCGCCCTGAAACGGTGCGTACACCGAGGCTTCAAACTCGTGATGGTCCGGACTGACGGCCCAAGTGAACGGCGACGCGAATGCGAGCACTGCCGACGCGAGGCAGCACTGGAGTGAACGATTGAGCACGAGAAAAGCCCCTGAGATGCAACTTGATAGCGCGCATCATAGCGACGCTTTGTCTCAGCAAAGTTTCGGAAACCGGAAGGCCACGTTTGTCGCGGACAACCCGAAGCATTCGCCGCAACGCCGCTTACCGGACATTAGTGATTGAACCGGCTGGCGGTTTCCCAGTTGCTTTGGAATTCGGAATCACTCATCAGAGCAACTTGTCCTCGGCACCGGCGTCCGCAGATCGCCTGCTGCCAGCCCTCGCCGCAATCGCCACTTCCATGCCGGGCAACTCGGGGTGATGACAGTCACGCCCTGACGCGCAGTGTCGGAATTCGAGGCTATACTCGTATAGCGCTCAAGCAAAGGAAGCAACCATGCTCGCGATCAGACTCCCCGCTGAAATAGAAGCTCGCCTTGATGCCTTGGCGAAAGCGACTGGCCGAACCAAGACCTACTATGCGCGCGAGGCGATTCTTGAGTACCTGGACGACCTTGAGGATCTGTACCTTGCCGAACAGCGGTTGATCGAACATCGCGCCGGGAATACGCAGGCGGTACCGCTGGAAGAAGTGATGAAACGCTATGGCCTGGAAGGTTGAGCTTGAGCGCAGCGCAGAGCGGGAACTGGACAAACTCGACCCGCAGGCGGCGCGGCGCATCCTCGCGTTCCTGCATGGCCGGGTTGCGCTGCTGGTTGACCCGCGCAGCATTGGCGAAGCCTTGAAGGGTTCCAAGTTGGGCGAATTCTGGAAGTATCGCGTAGGCGACTACCGCATCATCTGCAGGATTGAGGACGGCGCTTTGCGCATCCTCGTCATCCGCGTTGGAAATCGCCGCTCGGTCTATCGATGAGCGTCGCCACGCGGTCGCGCGGACGTCAGCGCGGCATGCCCTTGATGCGCAGCCGGAATTCGACACCAGCCTCGCCGGCGAGGTTGTAGGCGAGCGCGCTGCCGTCGTGCGCTTCGGCGATCAGGCGCACGATGTACAGACCGAGGCCGAGATGCGGCACTTCGCCGGCGGCGCGCAGCGAACCGGCGTCGCGCATCGACACGAGCGAGTCGAACAAGCGCTCCTGCATCTTCGCCGGCAGCGGCGGACCGGAATTCGCGACCGCGATCTCGACGCCTTCGGCATCAAGCATCAGCTTGATGCGGATCCAGCCGCCTTCGGGCGTGAAGCCCTTGGCGTTGTCGAACAGCTTGTCGAGCGCCTGCGCAATCAGTTCCGGCGCACCATGAAAGCGGATCGGCGACTCCGGCAACATCAGATGCAACTGGCGATTGCCGGCGATGCCGCGATACGACTCGGCGCAACCGCGCACCACGCCAGTCAGATCGAAGTCTTCGGCGTCTGCGGCCTTGATCGCCTTCTCCATGCGGCTCGCTTCCGACATCGTGCGCAGGATGCCCCACAGCCGGTCGGCACCGGCGCGCGCGCGATCGGCATAGACACGAGCTTCGGGCGGCAACGGCTCGTGATCGAGATTGTCGAGCGAGGAACGCACGATCGCGAGCGGCGTGTTCAATTCATGCGACAGCTTGCTGGCGAGTGTGCGCAGATAGTCGTTGTAGCCACCGACCTCGTCGAGCAGGCGCGCGAAGCTGCGCGACAGATCGCCGATCTCGTCGACGGCATGCAGATGCGGCAGTTTCGGATCGAGTCGGCCGTCGGCACGCAGTGCGCGTTCGGTGGCATTGCGCAGACGCCGGATGCGGAACGACAACACACTGGCGAAGCCGAACAGCACGAAGCTCGCGACCAGCACCGCGATCAGGCTCGTCGCCATCAGTTTCGCGACCGCTTGATTCGCGATCACCAGCAAGGCATCACTCGACTGTTCCATCACCAGCGCACCGCGCGTGGCGCCCTGCCAGCGCAGCGGCACCGCAGCCGCGACGATCACCGTGCGCTCATTGTTCGACGGTCGCCAGACGCTGGATTCGATGCCCGACTGCGCCTGCCAGACGGCGTCGGTATTGAGCTTGGGCAAGTCCCAGGCGTATTGGCTGGCGTCGACCAGCGGCGGTGCCAGCAACAAGCGGTAGATCCACGAATTCGGCCACGGCGTGCGTGAGGCGATGTCGCCAACATCGAGCGAACCGGCCTTGCCAAGCACACCACCGTCGGCGGCGAGCACGCGCAGGCGTGCACCGGGGGGTACCAGCGGTTCCAGTGCGCGCGTGAAACCGGCGTCCGACAACCACAGCACCAGCGTGTCTTCGCCGCGCCCGGCCGGGTCGAACACGGCATGCGTCGCGATCGAACCGTTCGCCGCGACATCGATCACATCGGCGGCGAAAGCGAGTCCGTCGCGCGGCAGGTACAGCGAGAATTCGATGCGATAGCCGTCGCCGGTTTCCACCCACTCGCCTTGCAGCACAGGGGCGTCGACGGCATCGGTCTGCGCCTGGATCGGCCCCGGTGCGGCATTGCCGATAAGGTAGCGATAACTGCGCTCGCCGCTACCGAGGCGCAACTCGATGTGGTCGTAAGCACGCGTGACCAGCGGATCGGGATCGGCGCGCATCGGACTGCGGTCATGCACTTCGATCAAGCCATACACGCTGCCGTTGCGTGCGGCGAGATGCACGCGACCGAGCGGCGCGCGACTGGGCCAGGGATTCAGTGCAGCGCTCTGCCAGTCATCGGCACTGCCGTCGAGCAGCAACACCGGCGGCGCCTGCGGCAACACCGCGACCTGTCCGGTCGCCGGCAGTTCCGGCGCGGTGACGACGAACGCCTGCGCCAGCGCACGCGCCGACGACAACTGTGCACGCTCCTGGCCTTCGCGCAGCAACAACTCCATCTGCTTGATGAACTGGAAGCCGGCCCACGGCAACACGAGAGCGACCAGGGCAACGAGGAACAATTTCAGGCGCAGGGTCATGGTCGGCGCAGTTTAGGAGCCGGGAAAAGATCGCGGCGGGACGCCGCTGCCACGTTCAGGCACGCCAGCGATAACCGGCGCCGTGCATGGTTTCGATTTCGTCGAAGTTGGCGTCGATGGCGATGAATTTCTTGCGGATGCGCTTGATATGCGACGTGATGGTCGCGTCGTCGACGACGACCTGGGCGTCGCGCATCAGTGCATCGCGTGATTTCACGTGGCCGGGGTGGCGCACCATGGTGTGCACCATCCAGAACTCGGTCACGGTCAGCGGCACTTCGACTTCGTTCCAGGTCACGCGCATGCGTTCCGGATGCAGCGTGAGTGCGCCGTTCTTCAACACCGCTTCGGCACCCTGCGGACGGCGCAAGGCGTCGACACGACGGAACAAGGTGTTGATGCGCGCGGTCAGATGCGGCAGCGACACGTCCTTGGTCAGATAGTCGTCGGCGCCAAGTCGCAGACCCGAGATCACGTCGAAATCGGAATCGCGCGCAGTCAGGAAGATGATCGGCAGCGTCGCGGATTTCTGGCGCAGCTCGCGGCAGAGATCGAAGCCGCCTTCGGGTTCGTCACCCAAGCCGATATCGATCAGCACCAGATCCGGCAGGCGGATCTCGAAGCCGCTGCTCGCGTCCGGGCGCGAAGCATAAGTCTGCACTTCGAATCCAAGCCGGCGCAGCGCATCGGCGTAATTGGCGCGAATGGCGGGTTCGTCTTCAACAATCGCGATCTGGCGTGCCATGGTTGCTTCCTGTGTCAGAGCGCCGAGCTTACGCGGCAAAGCCCGCCCCGTAACGGGCGCAACCTCCCTGCCCCGGAATTGCCAGCGTCAGGACAGCGACTTACCCAATCGCAGCGCGCATCGCCGCGATGGTTTGCGCGTAATCGGGGGCATTGAAGATGGCCGAGCCGGCGACGAAGGTGTCGGCGCCGGCCTTGGCGATCGCGCCGATGTTGTCGGCCTTGACGCCGCCGTCAACTTCGAGGCGAATAGTGCGGCCGCTGGCATCGATGCGCTCGCGCACGGCACGCAACTTGTCCAGTGCACCAGGAATGAAACTCTGTCCACCGAATCCGGGATTGACCGACATGATCAGCACCAGATCGAGTTGCTCCAGAGTGTGATCGAGATAGTGCAAGGGTGTCGCCGGGTTGAACACCAGCCCGGCCTTGCAACCATGGGACTTGATCAGCTGGATGGTGCGGTCGACGTGCTCGCTCGCCTCGGGATGGAAGCTGATCAGGCTGGCGCCGGCTTGCGCGAAGTCGGGCACGATGCGATCGACCGGCTTCACCATCAGATGCACGTCGATCGGTGCGGTCACGCCGTGTTTGCGCAGCGCTTCGCAAACCAGCGGACCGATGGTCAGGTTCGGCACGTAGTGGTTGTCCATCACGTCGAAGTGCACCCAGTCGGCACCCGCGGCGAGCACCGCGTCGACCTCGGCACCGAGGCAAGCGAAGTTCGCGGACAGGATCGATGGGGCGATGACGGCGGGTTGGCGCATGGGCGGTCTCGATGGTTGATTCGGTGCTTCAATTCATGCCGCGGGCGCGCTGGATGCGTTCGTAGGCGGCATTCAGTTTGCTGGTTTTCTCGCCAGCGGCGCGGCGCGCCGATGCGCTCGCGCCCGGCGGCATTCGATCGGGATGGTGACGCGCGATCAAGGTCCGGTAGCTGGCCTTGATCTCGGCGTCGCTGGCGTCAGCGGTGACTTCGAGCTCGGCGTAGTCCGCGGCCTGCTTGGCATTCGCGCTGCCGGCACGGAAACTTTCCCAGGTCGGCTTGGCGACGTTCAGGCGCTCGGCGATCGCATCGAGTAATGCCTGCGACGCCGGATGCGCATCGATGGCAGCAATTTCGCCAAGCATTTTCAGCAGCACGAGGCGCAAGTCGGGGTCTTCGTGGGTGAATGTCCGCAGGCTGTCGCAAGCTGCGGGGCAGAGCCAGCCTTCGGCGCGCCCGCGCTCGAATGCGGCGACCGCAGCCGTTGTGCGCTTGCTGTCGAGTTGCAATCGACGCATCCAGTCGCTGGCCGCTGCGACTTCGCGTTCGGATACGTTGCCATCGGCTTTGGCGATGCCGCCGGCGAGTTCAAACAGCGGCTCGGTGAACTTCGCCACCGGGGCTTCGCGCAATTGCGGGAACAGTCGCTCCAGCAACAGCGCACCGAGCAAGCCGCCGATGATCGGGCCCCAAGGTGTTCGCGCACGCGTCAAAATCAGGCCGACGATGGCGCCGATCAGGGCCGGCTTCCACTTCATGGGCGAATACGGCGCGCACACGCCGTCCCGCAGGATGGCGACGCCATGACAATGCAGTTCATGCGCACATGATAGCAATCGCCCCGGGGTAGATCGGGCCAGATTAGAATCGGCGCCTGCCGCTGGAGCTGATCGCTGTGTCCTATCGCTCGATGTCCTTGACCCAGATTCCCGGTTTGACCCTGCTCCATCGCGGAAAAGTGCGTGACGTTTACGCCCTGCCCGGCAATGAATTGCTGATTGTCGCCAGCGACCGCTTGTCAGCGTTCGACGTGATCTTGCCCGACGCGATTCCCGGCAAGGGCGAAATCCTGACCCAGTTGTCGAATTTCTGGTTTCGGCAAACCGGCGACTGGATGCCGAACCATCTGTCGGCGCGCGCCTTGCACGACGTGCTGCCACGCGGCACGCCGGTGGTCGAATACGAACGACGCAGCGTCGTTGCGAAGCGATTGCGGCCGGTGCCGGTCGAAGCGATCGCGCGCGGATTCCTGATCGGTTCCGGATGGAAGGACTATCAGGCGACCGGGCAAGTGGGCGGCATCACCTTGCCGACCGGCTTGCAACTCGCGGAACAACTGGCCGAACCGATTTTCACGCCTTCGACCAAGGCCGCGGCGGGTGATCACGATGAAAACATCGGTTTCGACGATCTGGTCGCGAAGGTCGGCGGCGCTATCGCCGAGCAGGTGCGCGCGATGACCTTGAAGCTTTATGCCCACGCGGCCGACTTCGCGCGCCAGCGGGGCATCATCATTGCCGACACCAAGTTCGAGTTCGGCGTTGACGACCAGGGCACGCTGCGGGTGATGGATGAGATCCTGACGCCGGATTCGTCGCGCTTCTGGTCCGCGTCGGAATATCGCCCCGGCATCAGTCCGCCCAGTTTCGACAAGCAGTTCGTGCGCGATTATCTGGAAACGCTGCACTGGAACAAGAAGGCACCGGGTCCGATCCTGCCCAAGCGCGTGATCGCAGGCACGCGTGAGCGCTACGCAGAAGCGTTGAAGCGTTTGACCGGCATGACGCTTTGACGCAGGCGGCGCCGTTCGGTGCGCGCGAAATCGGACTGATCGCGCTGATCTGTCTGGCCTGGGGTGGCAACTTCCTGACCTCGGCGCTGGCGCTGCGTGAACTTCCGCCACTGATGTTCACGGCGCTTCGTCTCGCGGTACTCGGCGTTGCGCTGCTGCCCTTGATGAAACTGCCGCCGCGCAGTCAGTGGCGCTTGCTGGCGCTGATCGCGCTGTGCAATGTCGTGCTGCATTTCGGGCTGAGTTTCTGGTCGATCACCCTTGCTGGTGATCTCGCCTCGCCCGCGATCGTGATGCAGAGCTATGTGCCGATGGCGGTGGTGCTCGCGTGGCTGTTTCGTGGTGAGCGTATTGACTGGCGTACGGCATTCGCGGTTCTGGTCAGCTTCGCCGGCATTCTTGTGCTCGGCTTCGATCCGATCGTGCTCGATCGCCCCGAGTCGCTGATCATGATGCTGGTATCGGCGATGTTCCTCGCGGCCGGCACGGTGTTGATGCGCGGTCTTTCCGGTATCGACATGTTTTCGCAACAAGGCTGGTCGGCCTGGATCGGCATCGGCCCGCTGCTGGTGTGGAGCAGCCTGGTCGAACCCGGCGCGTGGTCGGCGCTCGCGAATGCCAGTTCCGTCGGTTGGGGCGGTGCGATCTATGCCGGCCTGGTCGCATCCCTGCTCGGCCACGGCCTGTTCTTCAAGCTGGTGCAGAAACATCCGGTCGCGCAGATCGCGCCCTATCTGCTGCTGTCGCCAGTGGTGGCGATCACGCTCGGCATCCTGTTCTGGGGCGACCGTCCAGGTCCACGCCTCTGGATCGGCGGCGCCATGGTGCTCGGCGGCGTACTCGCCATCGCGCTGCGCAGCCTCGCCCGATTCCGCATCGCGGTAACGGATGTCAGCGAGATTTGATCACCCAACTGCACCTGCCTTTATGCGGGTTGACGCATTCGGATGCGCCCTCGACACTCGTCTGCGAATTCCGTCATCAACGAGGTCGCCATGGCCACACCGGCAACAACACTGCGAGTGTTCGGCATCTACCTGATCGGCGCGGCCGCCGGCCTGATGCTGGCGCCGAATCTCGTGCTTGAGACCTTGGGCGCGCCCGCGGCACTGGACGTGTGGGTACGCATGACCGGCATGGTCGCGGCCATCATCGGCTATTACTACCTGCGGGCCGCCGCGGAGAACTTGCGTCCGTTATTCGTCTGGTCGGTACAAGCGCGGCTTGCGGTGCCGGTGGTGATCGGTGCCTTCATCGCCGCCGGTCTGGCCTCGCCGTTGCTGATGGTGTTCGGTGTCGTCGACGCGCTGGCGGCGCTGTGGACTTGGTCGGCCTTGCGCAGCACTGCACGATAAATCCCCGGCGGCCTCACGGTCGCTGCATCATTGGCGCCGAGCATGTCGTCCATGTCGCAGCCTTGGAGGGAGCCTCTGGTGATCGCTCCGATTTGCTGTCGAGTTTGACCGCGTCCGCCTTCGTGGTTTGGCAGCGCCGCAACTCGCGCGGATGCCCTCGCCGCCGAAATTCCTGCGCCGCGTAGCGAATCCGGCTTGTGCCCCGACCAACTGCGTTTCGGGCCTGCAATTGACGCATCGCGCTCGATCGTCGCAACGGCGGACTCTGGGAATCGCGGCCTTAATTCGGTACCGCTATTCCCACTTGAATCCGTTTTTCATCATCTCTTCAAGAACCGATCTCGGAAGTTTCTCAATCGCCCCCATCATCGTCTCGAACGCGTCCTTGTCGCCGTTTTCTTCGAAGTGCTTTGCGTAGGTAAGCAAAATCGCCAATGCGAACTTTGTGTCTTCCTTGGAAACCTCACCAATATTTCGCGCCGCCGCAAGGATGTCTTGTTCGCACTTGGCCGGCGTCTGTCCTACCAGATGTGCGGCACATAACTCGAAGCGGATGGGTGTGATCAGCTTCGAATCTGGGCCATGGATCGCCTTCGCGATTTCCACAGCCCGTGCCAATTGTGGGATGGCCTCGGTCTGCCTCTCAAGGCGGCGCAGAGCAATTCCAAGATTCAGCGTCGCATGCAGTTCGGCTTCGGTTCCCTTCAGTAGTTTCGCCGTATGTGCCCTTAAACGTCCACAGATGTGGACTGCATCGTCGAACTCCTTCTTTGCCACAGCCGAGTCGCAGGCTCGGGCTGCCTCAAGAAGACTGGCGCTGTTTTCTTCTGCCGCCACCCCAGACGTCAAGAGCATCAAGGCAAGAAACGCCGCCCTCGACATGCAGCGCAAATCGAGAAGACGGCGACCCGCCCCAAGCATCGCCGGGGCCGCTGGCATGATCAGTTCGCTTCGCGTGGTCGCAGCAGCCAGCGGCACAGGGCCGGGAGGAAGATGATGGCGGCGATCATGTTGACGACGAACATGAAGGTCAGCATCACGCCCATGTCGGCCTGGAACTTGAGGTCGGACCAGATCCAGGTGGCGACGCCGGCAGCCAGCGTCAACGCCGTGTAGAAGATCGCGATGCCAGTGGTCTTCAACGCCGAGAAATAGGCCTCCGTGAGCGTGCGTCCGGACTGCATTGATTCGGCCATGCGGGCGTAGATGTAGATGGCGTAGTCGACACCGATACCGACGCCGAGGGCGACCACGGTCAAGGTGTTCACCTTCATGCCGATGCCGAGCTCCACCATCAACGTGTGTCCGAGTTCGGTGACCAGCACCAGCGGCAGGGTGATGCACAAGGCCGCGAGCGGTGACTGGAAGCTGAGCAGGCACATGACGAACACGGCCGCGTAAAGCAGATACAACATCATGTGCTCGACTTCGCGCACCTTGTCATTGATCGCCGCCATGACGCCGACATTGCCGGTGGCAAGACGCAGGTTCGCCTGATCGGTGCGGTATTCCTCGCCCTTCGCGGCTGCGTCCGCCACGGCCTTGTCGCGATTGACGCGGAAGTTGATGTCGTAGCTCTTGTTCGTGGTGCGGAACTCTTCAACCGCCTTGACCACGCGATCGATCGTCGTGGCGCGATGGTCGACGGTAAAGATCTGCACCGGCATCGCCTTGCACTCCGGGCTGTCGATCAGGCCGGAATCGGTCTCGATCGCCTGCAGGCTTTGACGCAGCAGATTCGAGTCACGCGGAATCACGCGCCAACGCACATTGCCTTCGTTGTATCCGGCGTAGATGACCTTGGCGATCTGCGGCAGGGTGATGACCTGCTGCACGCCCTCGACATTGCTCATGTGCCACGCGAAGCGGTCGATCAGCGCCATCGCCTTCGGGCTTTCGGTACAGGCAAACGGGCCGCCTTCGGCAATCACGTTGATGATGTCGACACCGAGCGCGAACTTCTGCGTGATGGTTTTTGCATCGACGTTGTATCGCGCTTCCGGACGCAATTCGGCCACGCCTTCCTGGGCGTCGCCGACCATCACCTTGTCGCCTTCCTTTTCCGCGAAATACCAGATTGTGGTGCCGATGGCGATGACGATCAGTGCCGGAATCGGCTTGCTGAGTCGCGCCAGAACGCGCCACATGGCGTCGAATTTGGTCAGCTGGCGCAGGCGGTATTCGCGCTTCTTTTCCAGATTTTTGAGCTTGGTGTAGCTGAGCAGCACCGGCAGCAGGATCAGGTCGGTGAGGATGGTCAAGGCGACGCCGATGGTCGCCGTGATGGCAAGTTCGCGCACCATGCGGATGTCGATCAGCATGATCGTTGCGAAACCGATGCACCCCGCCAGCAAAGCGACCGCACCCGGCACCAGCAGCATGCGGAACGAGCGTCGTGCAGCTTCCAGCGCCGGTACCGCTTGCGATTCGCGCTGACGCAATTCTTCGATGGTGCCGTCCTCGAGCCCGCCGTAGAAAATTTCACCGCGGAAGCGGTTGATCATCTGCTCGCCATGTGATACCGCGATCGCGAAGATCAGGAAAGGCGTCAGCATGTTCATCGGGTCGATGCCGTAGCCGAGCAACCTCAGGGCACCGAGCATCCACACCACGGAGATCAGGGCCGCGACCACGGTCAAGGTCGCGAGTTTTCCCGACATCGAGTAGAGGAACAGCAGCAGCCAGGTAAAGGCGATGGTAACCAGGAAGAAGTTGATCACCGAGCGCGCGCCGTCGGCGATGTCGCCGACCATCTTGGCGAAGCCGATGATGTGCACGGTCGTGTTCTGGTTCTCGTACTTGCCGCGAATCTGTTCGAATTGTGCGGCGATGCGCTGATAGTCGAGCTTGGTCCCTGCGGCGCCGCCCTCGGGAATCAGGTCGGCCCAGACCATCGCACCCGAGAAGTCCTTCGCTACCAGACGACCGACGACACCCGCCTTGACGATGTTCGAGCGAATGCGATCGAAGTCCTCGGGCAGCGGCTCGAAGCCTTCGGAATTCGGCGTGAACGAGGACGGAATGACATTGCCTCCGGCGAAACCGTCTTCGACGACCTCGACGAAGCGGACGTTCGGGGTAAAGATCGAGCGCACGCGCGCATCGTCGACCTCGTCCAGTGCAATCACGTCGTTGGTGACGTTTTCCATGGTCTGCATGAACGACTTGTTGAACATGTTGCCGTTCTTGTCCAGCACCGCGACCAGCACGCGGTTGGCGCCACCGAACTCGACTTCGTAGTCGATAAACGTCTTCATGAACTCGTGGTCGAGTGGAATCTGTTTCTTGAATCCGGCGTCGACGCGCAACTGCGCGGCGAAGAACAACATCACGGCGGTGACGATCGCGAAAAACGCGAGCACCAGCATGCGGTTGCCGAAGACGAAGGATTCGAGTGCCCGGCCGAAAGCGCCTTGATTGCTGCTACCGATCATTGACTGTCTCCGTTGCGGCTCAGGGTTGATAGAAGCTGACGCCGGACTCGCCGACCACGGTGTATTCGCCCACGCCCAACACCAGCACCGACGACAGCACGGTGCCATCCGGGTGGGTGTGCATCAGGAAGGCCGCGCTGTCACTGCTGCGCGACAGGACGAGGCCATTGCCACCGACCAATACAGTCGCGCCGTCGCTGCCCATGGCACCGCCCATCAGGCTGAGGTCGGTACCGGTGTCACGCTTTTCCCAGGTGGTGCCGAGATCGCCGGACTCGTAAACATTGCCGCGCAATCCGAAACAGACAACACGGTCGCCAGGGCCACCGATGACGCCGAACATCGACCCTTCGTACGGCAGCTGGATGCGCTCCCACTGGGCACCTCCGTCGATTGACCGGAACGCGGCGCCACGTTCGGCAACGATGAACAGATTGCCGTTGCCGGTGCGGGTGATAGCGTTCAGATGGGGGTCGGTTTCCTCGTCGAGATCGAGTGCAGCGGAATCGAAATTCCAGCTGTCGTCGCTTTCGGTCGGCGTCGCAGTTTCGTCAATCACTTCCGGTGCCGGCGACGTGTCGCCGCGACTCAGTACGTCGACATAGTTCCAGGTCTCGCCACCGTCGGTTGTACGCAACAAGGTCGCGTACGCGCCGACCGCAAAGCCATTGTCCTTGTCGATGAACATGACGTCGAGCAGCGGTCCGCCGTTGCGCGGATCAGGGATGTCACGACTGAACAGGACCACGCGTTTGCGCGCCCAGGTCAAACCGCCGTCGTCGGAACGCAGCACGACGCTGTCGTGGCCGACTGCGAAAACGCGTCCATCGATTGCCGTGACAGCGGTCAGATTGGAGCGTGTCGGTACGTTTTCGATTTGTCGCCAACCATCGCGGCGCGTTTCGCTGACGAGAATATGGCCGCGCTCGCCCACGGCAACGGCGCGATCACCGGCGTCGACGACGTCAAGCATCAGAGAGTTCACCGCTCGCGGCTTGACCTCGGCAACCAGTACCGAGGGATCGTCGGCCGCCGGGACGCCCGGCGCGGGCGCAGTCGATGCCGCTTGCGCGTGAACCTGGAACACCGTGGCGATGGCAATCAAGCCTGCGATACAGGCACTGACGCGAAACGAGGTCTGTTTCATCGATGAACCCTGACTGTTGAAGTCCTGAAAAACGAAAGGCCGACCGCCCCGATTCCGGAACGGTCGGCCCCAGCCGAGCGCCGAGCGCCCCCGTCAGCGGATGCCGCGCTGACGCAGTGATTGCGGCGAGAAGTTTTCCGGCGCACTACGGAACCCGAAATCAACTGGCGTCTGCTCTTCGTTGTCGAGCAGACCCGAGATGTAACGGCCGGACTGCAGGTCGTGGTGGGTTTCGACAGTCGCCCAGAAGGTAGGGACTTCGTAGTAGTTGATCGACGGCGCTTCCGAGTAACGCCACAGACGACCACGACCGTCGTAGTGATCCGTCGCCAGAATCTGGTAGCTGTCTTCATCCAGATAGAAGGTGCGGCGACTGTTGATGTGGCGCATGCCTTTCTTCAAAGTGGCATCGACGACCCAAACGCGGTGCAGTTCGTAGCGCAGGTAGTCCGGATTCAAATGGCCAGGCCGCACCAGATCCTTCAACTTGGCGGTGTTGCTGTGCACCTTGTACGAGTTGTACGGCACCAGCATGTCTTTCTTGCCAACAAGCTTCCAGTCGAAACGGTCGAGCGCGCCGTTGAACATGTCGGTCATGTCATTGGTGCGCAGGCCATCGGTCGCGGTGCCGGGGTTGTCATACGCCACGTTGGGCGCGCGACGGACACGACGCTGTCCCGGGTTGTAGATCCACGCTTGGCGCGGCTGCGCACTGGCGTTCAAGGTTTCATGGACGAGCAGGACATTGCCCGCCAGTCGCGCCGGTGACACCACTTCCTGGAAGAAGTACAACAGGATGTTGTTGATGTTTTCCGTGGTTGCGCCCTTGCGGTAGTACAAGCCGAGGAACTCCTCCTTGATGCGGATCGGCGTGTAGGCGCCAGTCGCAGTCGGTGCCACCTGATTCGCCCAACGCGCGCCACCGATGCTCTTGTACTTCAGCTTGTGGTTCCATATCGGCTCGAAGCCATTCTGCGGAATCGGGAATGGAAAGCCGAAGCTCGCACCCTGCACACCCTCACCATTGGCAACCAATTTCGCGGCTGTGGCATTGGCCTTGGTTGCAGCATAGACATCCGCCGGGAAAGAGGCTGAGCGCCGCGTCGGATAGATGTTCATCTTGAACGTTTTGTACTTCTCGAACATCGCCGCCTGGCCTGGGGTCAGCTTGCTTGAGTAGTCCTTGTAATTCTGAGGCGTGATCGCAAACAGCGGCTTGTCGGCTGCAAACGGATCCAGATGAAATGTTCCCGCGCGATATCCGGTCGGCGGACGGGTAATCCCGCCCGTCCAAGCGGGAATCGTCCCGTCCCTGTTTGCCGCTACTTCGGCACCGACCGGGGTCAGGTCAGTACCGAGCCGTGCTGCCTGTTCTGCGGTAACACCCGCCTGCAGTGCCCCGGCAAACGCCAAGGCTGTTGCGGCAGCCAACAAACCATTTCGAATCTTAGGCATGGGTGATCCCTCCGTCAGAACGAGTATTTGATGGTGAACGACGCGAAGTCGCGGTCATGGATCTGGTTGAGCCCGCCTGCGCCGCGGAATTCGGTGTAGCTCACGTCTGCGACCCATTGGCTCAGATAGTTCGCTTCAACGCCCACGGTGACCGACTTTCGGCCCTCAAGGAAGTTGCCGCCCGGACCAGGGGTGATGCCGTTGACGTCATGATTGAAGGCGACGCGCGGTGACATGTTGAACGCCGACCCGAAGACATTGTTGTAGTCAGCGCGTGCCGCAAGGCGATAACCCCAAGAGAAGCGGGTCGGGAATCCGTCGCACTGCGACACCGGATTCTGCAATCGGCCACCGTGCAAAAGATCGCCACCGCAGCCGGTATCGGTACCGTCGCCCTGATAGCGCAGGACTTCCGGTGCCGGCAAGTCGAATACGTTGGTTGCGCCAAACTCGGCGACGGTGGCAATCTGCTGCGCACCCAGCCAGTTACCAGGACCGAAGGCCTTGGTCAACGTGAACTGGAACTGGCCGACTTCATGGCGTTCCCAGCCGCGGATGTAATCACCGGCTTCGTAGTTGCCCAACTGGTTGATGAAGCGACTGCCTGGCGCGGCGATGAACGCATTCAGTGGGCTCAACGCAGCGAACAGCAATTCCACATCGTCAAACTGCAGCGGCATGTTGTCGCGATACGACAACTCGCCCTGCAACGCGACGCCCCAGGGGAGCAGCGTATTGAAGCTCGCGCCGTACATGCGGATGTCTTCCGGATATTCCACCAGATAACGGCCGGAAGCTGCTGCTTGGGTCGTCACTGCGTAGCCGGAGAGCATCGGCAGACGGCTGTGATAATTCATGAAATACAGACCGAATTCGCTGTCGTTCAGCTCCGGTGAGAAGTACCGAAGCGCCAGACCGTATTGACCCTGATCGTCGGCATATTGGTCTGGCAAGCGCGCGACCGCGGCCGAGCAAGAAGCACGCTCCAGCGGATTGGTCGAGAACGCGAGCACGTCCGGACAGTTGGCGAAGTTCGACGGCTCGTTGGCGCGGCCAAAACCGAGCATCACGAAGTCACCGCCCAGCGTGCCGAAGTCGTTGGTACTGAAGTAGGTACCAGCCGGATCCGGCTCGGTCTGTTCAAACTCGAACAGGTAAAGCGCTTCGACCGACAGGTTTTCGTTGATCGCGAACGAGCCCTGAAGCATGTCCACCGGCAGGAATGCGTCTTTCAGTTCGGCACCAGCGACGCGCAGCTTCGACACGTCGACCGGATTGATGATGTTGATACCGTTCTGGATGAAGGTGCTTTCGCCCCAACTCACGGCCTGGCGGCCGAGGCGGATCGAGCCCTCCGCTTCGCCAACGCTGAAGTTGTGGAAGATGAACGCATCGAGCAGGGTCAGGCGCGTGCCGACCTTGTCGCGCGCTTCTTCGCTGAGCGAGGCGCGGTCGGCATTTTCCCAGTCATAAAAATAGCTGACGCGGGCAAAGCCACCCCAGTTTTCCTTGTAATTGACGCTCAGCTCGGTGTTGATCTTGAACGCGTTCGAGAACAGGTCACCGTCGTCGTAATTCAGGTTGCCATCATCCGAGTTCACCGAGAACCGGCCGGGTGCGTTCACCTGATCGGCAAGTGGCGTGGTTCCGACCAACGGATTGATGTTGGCGAGGCCAATCAGTTCGGGATCGCGCTCCTGCAGGCGCACAGACGCGCCGTAAGAAAGCGTGGTGTCCACGGTACCGCTCCAGTCACCGCTGGAGAATTCGATGGCTTGCACCGGAGCCGCGACGAAGCTGGCGAGTGCCAGCGAAATCGCCGTTCCCAGCGTGCGACGACGAACGCTCAGGCGCGTTGCGCTGGCGTCGTGCTTGGCATTGAGTTTGTTCATGGAATGTCTCTCCGCTTCTGCGTCGACTTACTGGGTTCGGATCACGGCAGTGTTCGTCACGACAACGGCCTGGCCGTTGCTGACGATCATGCTGGCCATCTGGCCTTGCATTTCCTGGGTGGTCGCGAGCGAAGATGCCGGGCTCAGCAACGAGCCGTGATCACCGGCGATGAAGCGCACGGCACCGCGAATGGCGGCCGCTTGCGTCGTCGCTGTGATGGTGGTCAGGCCAAGCGCGCGGATCAGCGGCTCGGTGCCCGAAAGTGGTGCACCGGCAACACTGTTCGGAATCACCTGATCGGGCAGATTGGCACCGCCACCGACAACTTCGTGCAGCAGGATCTTGTCGCCCGAAGGTGCCGAGAAGGCCGCGAAGTTGATCGGATCAGCCGAGTCCATTGATTGTTGTGCCGCACCCAGGAACGAGTCGAAAGTGGGCGTGCCGGCGGTTATGCCGGAAGCCGCCAGACCGGCGCGAATGCGCGGTCCAAAGGTCGCCGAGCCGTTGAGCAACTGCGCGATGCCACCACCGGGCACCGAGAGCACAGCTGTCGATACCGTAGGCTCTAAGGTCACGAAATTCATACCAACCATCGCGCCGAGCGACTGGCCGACGAAGAAGATGCGTGATCCGTCGAAGTCTGACGTTGCATCGCCATCAAACGACATCGTCGGAATGGTCTTGGCCAGCGTGAACAGGTCGGCTACGGCCTGGCGCAAGTTGTCGCGCGAGGTGATCAGGCTGCCGAGATTGATCGTGTGGTAACCCGAAGTTTCGACAACGCCGTCACTCGGCGGACGTCCAGTGGCATTGTTGACCGCATCGAGATCGAAATGACGTTCACTCGCAACAGCGCCGAACGGCGTGTTCTCGATATAGAACGCGCCAATACCGGGGTCAGTTGGGAAGATACCGTGCAGCGGCTGATCGATCGAAATTACCGCGAAGCCCTGCGAAGCCATTGTTGCCGAAATGGCCAGTGCATCCGAACGATTGCGGGTAATGCCATGCTGAAAGATCACGATCGGCCAGCCGGCGGCGGGTTTGGCACGTCCCGACGCGGCATTCGGCACTGTCGCCAATACCGGTATGACCTGAGTCGACTTGGCCACCGGGATCGGGTTGGCGTAGGTCAGGTTGGTCGAGGTCGGGTCCAGACCGAGCGCATTGAACGGTGCCGTGTAAGCACCGGCCCCCGCCGCCCAGCCACCGATCAGCGGCAGAACCGAAGTCGTCGAAGTCGGTGCATTCAAGTAGTACTTCACCGGCATGACGCCCACGATGATGTCCGCGATCGGCGGCAAACCTGCAGCCGCGATCGTCAGACCAGACCGAACCAAGGTGGCGGCGCTCGCGGTGGTAATCGAGCGCGTTGCCGACAACACCGGCGTGATGCTCTGCGTCGTCGCCGTCCAGGTCAGCACGATTTCGCTGCGCGCGATGCCCTGAGTGGCGGCCGCCGCTTCATGCGAGTTGGTGATCCGGCGCAAGGGCTCCAGCGCACAGGCACTGGCGGCGGGCAGCAGGGGATCGGTCGACTGCGCTTGGCTCGGGCAATTTGGACTGCCGGTGAGACTGACGGGCGTGATCAGCGGACTGGTGCGCTGCGTCAGGAAGTAAGTCGTGTCCGGCGTGGCGTCGTTGCCGGCGGCGTCTTTGACGTCATCGGTAACCACGGCCATGTACGAGCTGAGTTGCTCGAGCGGCTTGGTCGGAACGAGTGCGACGGTGCGTCCGGTCGCATCCGACGGCGCCTGCGCGACGACGAATTCGGTACCAGCGGCCAGTTCGCGCTGCACGCTCAATACTGCGCGTGTCGCCGGATTGATCGTCACCTTGAACAGGCGGATCGATTGACCGGCAACCAGCGTGTTTGCACGTGGCGGCACCGACAGGTTGAAGCGCCAGGGCGCAACCGTCGACCAACCGTCGAGCTGGTTGATCGCGACCACCGGGCCATTGGCCGCATTGGTCGGATCGGCGGGCAAGGGCAGCGATGCGTTCAACGTCAGATCACGGGTTCCGGAGAACGCGAGATCGGTCGGGAACGGCACGGCGCCGATGGCCGGGTTGAATACTGCGGCGATTACGCCGGTGACCAGTGAACCATCGTCATTACGCGATACGGGTGCGTCCACCGCGCGCGGGCTGTTGCTGCTGCTGCTGCACGCTGCGAGCAGAACGGACGACAGGGCAGTCGCCAAAAGGAGTCGGGCCTGCATGCTTGCTTCCTTCGTCTGATGAAATCGGGAGCGCTTCAAACGCGCGTTGGTATCATAGGCATTGCGTTCAACCGATTGCAACGCAATTCTCACATTCATTCTCTGCTGCGACGCAGCACGTATGGAACGCATGCCATGACGCAACAGCCTCCGAATGCCACCGCACGCGCGACGCTTTGCATCGTCGTGCCGATGTTCAACGAAGCATTGGCCATCACGCATCTGGTCGGCCGACTCGACGCGGCACTTGCGCAAATTCCCGCCGATATCCGCATGCTCTTCGTCGACGATGGCAGCACCGATGGCACCGCAGTCGAGCTGGCGCGGATCGCAAACAATGATGCGCGCATCAGCGTGTTGCGCCTCGCGCGCAACTTCGGCAAGGAAGCGGCGATGACCGCGGGGCTCGATCATGCCGACGCCGACGCCGTGGTGATCATCGATGCCGATCTGCAGGACCCGCCCGAGGTCATCGCCGAGTTCTGGACGCACTTCGAACGTGGCGCGGACATGGTCTATGGCGTGCGCGCGTCGCGTGCCGGCGAGTCGTGGTTGAAGCGGCTGACGGCAGCGACGTTCTATCGCCTCATCGATCGCATGAGCGAGACGCCGATTCCGCGCGATACCGGCGATTTCCGACTGTTGTCGCGGCGGGCGGTTGAGGCGCTGCGGCAACTGCGCGAGCGCCATCGCTTCATGAAGGGCCTGTTCGGTTGGGTCGGCTTCCAGCAGGTCGCGGTGCGTTATCACCGCGCGCCGCGCGTGGCCGGGCGCAGCAAATTCGGCTTCTGGAAGTTGTGGAATTTCGCGCTGGAGGGCATCACGTCGTTTTCGACGGTGCCACTGCGCATCGCGACCTATCTGGGGCTGGTCACTGCGCTTGTCGCCTTCGGTTATGGTTCGCTGATCATCACCAAGACCCTGTTGTATGGCGAAGCCGTACGCGGCTATCCGAGCCTGATGACGGTGATGTTGTTTCTCGGCGGCGTGCAGTTGGTCGCGCTTGGGGTGATCGGTGAATACCTCGGGCGCATCTACAACGAGAGCAAGCATCGGCCGCTGTATCTGGTGTCGCAGTCGCTCAACTTGCAGCGGGCGGAATCCAGCTCGAAGCGTCCGGATCAAATCCGCGCGGCGTGATGCCGACGCTGCGCCACAGGGCGTCGCTGTCCGCGCACTGATCGTCGACAGCGCGGCGCCAAGCGCCAGCACGTTCGATGCCGCAATGCAGCGCCGCACGTGCAACCGCACGCAACAGAGGTGTGGGCAGCGGCAAGGTGATCGCAGTCGCCGACTGCGAGTGCACCACGCGTCGCAGCATGTCCGCCACGGACAATCGCTCGCGACCGCCGACTTCGAAACAGGCATCGGGCCGCGGATCCGACTGTGCCAGCGCGATCGCCAGCTGCGCCAGATCTCGCGCGTGCACGGGCTGGCGCAAGCCGCGTGCACCCGTCGGAATCCAGGCATGACCGCGTCGCGCTGCGCGCTGCGCGTAAGGCGTCAGGCTGTGATCGAGTCCGGCGCCCCAGATCAGGGTCGGTCGCAGCAGGGTCAGGGCGATTGCGTGGCGGTGCGAAAACGCGACGAGTTGCTGTTCACTCTCCCCCAACGCAAGCGCGACCGCACGCTCGCCCGGCGCCGGTGATGCCAGCTTGTGCACGGCACTCATCGAGCCCAGTGCCACGATGCGCTGGAGCGCACCTGGCCCGCTGCGGCTCAACCAGGCGACGCAACCATCGAGCGGCCCGGCACTGATCAGCGTTGCGCTCGGGCTTGGCCAAGTGTCGACCCAGAGATCGAGCGGCTGCCAGCGCGTCGCCGCGGGCCCGGCCCATTCCGGCACGCGCCGCGACACAGGAATGAGCGCTGTACCAAGCTGCTGCAGGAGGAAATAGCCGACTTGTCCGCTGGCGCCGAGCACCAGCGGCAACATCGCGCTTTCAGGCATTGAAGCGGACGAGTTGCACGATGCGTGAAGGTAAATTGCGGATACGCGCCATCAGCGAGTCCTGCACCATCGGCCCGGTCTGCGGCACGGCGGCTGCTGATGCGAGCGCAAAGCGCTGGATCGCACGCGGATTGCGCTTCAGTTTCCAGTAGCGACTGATCGCAGAATCCACGCTCAAGCGGCACGAGCCCATGCGTACCGGCTTGATCAGCATGCGATAGACCTGGCCTTCGTTGATCAATTCCATCGCCAGTTGCGCGTTCGCACGCTCGGTGATGACCACGGTCGCGATGTGCGGGTGATGCACCTTCAAGGCCTTGAGCAGTCCAGTGAGATCACCGGCGCTGGTCTCGGTCTCGGAAATGACGACACCGGTTTCATGCTGTTCGAGGATCTGCAGCGCGCGCTCGGCGGTGTTGGCGAAACGCACCTGGTAATGCGACTGCAGGATTTCGCGCAGACGCTGCTGGGTGACCGGATCATCTTCAAGCACGAGCACGCCGACCTGGCTGCGCGCCTCGGCGGCGTCCTGCTCGCTGATCGGATCGGCAGTGATGACCGGCGCCTCGCGGGCAATTCGCGCGGCCTCGAACACCAGGATGCGCAGGTCGGCGTTGTCCCAGGGTTTGTTGACGTAGCGGAACACCTCGCCTTCGTTCACCGAGCCGAGCACCGCCTTGAGGTCGGCGTAACCGGTGAGCAGGATGCGCATGGTGCGCGGCGCGCCGGTCTTGAGTTCACGCAACACGTCGACACCCTGCATCTGCGGCATGCGCTGGTCGCAGATCACCACGTCCGGATCGAACTTCGTGGCCATCGCCATCGCCTGCCGCGGGTCGTTGCACAGTTGCACGTCGCAATCACGGAACAATGCCTTGAGCGCACGCGTGATGCGCGGCTCGTCGTCGATGCACAGCAGACGCAGGGGTGTGGCCACGAAAATATCGTCCATGTTGGCAGCTCCTATGCGGCCTTCGCCGTCGCTTTGGGCGCGAGCGGAAGTTCGACGGAGAAAGTCGTGCCCTTGCCGACCTGGGATTTGACGCGGATCGCGCCACCATGGCCCTGGATGATCTTGTGCACGATCGACAGCCCGAGCCCGGTGCCTTCGCCCACCGGTTTGGTGGTGAAAAACGGATCGAAGATCTTCGGCAGCACATCATCGGGGATGCCGCTGCCGGTGTCCTCGAAGCTGACTTCGACGAAGTTCGGCTTGGCCACCGAGCGGATCGTCAGCGTGCCCTCGTCGCCCATCGCCTGCGAGGCATTGGTGATCATGTTCAGGAACACCTGGTTGATCTGCGAAGGCATGCACTTCACCTTGGGCACATCGCCCAGTTCCTGCACGACATTGATGCGGTCGCGCAGTTGGTGGCCAGCAATGGTCAACGCACTACGCACGCTGTCGTTCAGGTCGATGGTGTCCATGCCGTCGCGGTCGACACGGGCGAATCCTTTCAGATTCAGCACCAGCGAGCTCATCTGCTTCAAGCCTTCGGAAGAGTCGGTGAGCAATTCGCGCGCTTCATGCAAGGAGGTCGCGCGGGCCAGTTCGATACGCGCCTTCTGGATCGCGCTCTTGGCGCGATCGACCATCGACGCATCGAGCGTCAGCATCAGGTCGACGCCGGTCATCACCTTGGTGACGGCCGCTTCGTACTCGCTGAGCAGATCGCTCACCACTTCGACATTGCTCTTGACGAAGCCGAGTGGCGTGTTGATTTCATGCGCGACGCCGGCAACCATCTGCCCGAGCGAAGCGAGCTTGGTGGTGTGGATGACCTGCGCCTGCGAAGCCTCGCGTTTTTTCGAATCTTCCTCGTTCTTGCTCAGGTCGCCGCGCGATTTTTGCGCACCGAAATAGAAGTACGCGGCCGCTGCGAGGGCCAGAATCGTGGTGCCTGCGAGTATTGCCGTCAGCATGATGCGTCTAGTCCTCGCCGCCGACGGGCGGCCTGAGTCAGTATAGCGATCGCGTCCAAGGTCGCCAGTAAGCGCCCGGATGCCCATTTGAAACCATGACCGAGTTGGCCTTTCCATGAACGAAGAGAGCCCCGTTTTGCCACCACGGACGCGCAGCCTGTTGCTGGTCGGCGCGCCGCTGCTGGCGACATTGGTCGCGCTCGCCGTGCACTCGGCGGGTGAAACCCCGGCGCTTGCGATCACGCTCGGCTGCCTGGTCTGGATCGCGCTGTGGTGGTTGTTCGAGCCGGTGCCGGCGGCCTTCACGGCGCTGATCCCGCTGAGTTTGCTGCCGATGGCCGGCGTGATCACGCCGAAGCAGGTGGCCGAGGCGTTTGGCAACGAATTGATCCTGCTGCTGATGGGCGGCTTCATGATGGCCGCGGCGCTGGAACGCAATCAGGCGCATCGTCGCCTCGCCCTTGGCATGGTTCGCGCCTTCGGTGGCCACAGTGGTCGGCACCTGCTCTGGGGCTTCGTGTTCGCGACCGGCTTCATCAGCATGTGGATCAGCAATACCGCGGCCACCTTGATGATGCTGCCGGTGGCGATGGCCGTACTGACGGACTATCGCGATGAGCGTCTGCGCGTGCCGCTGGTGCTTGGCATCGCCTATGCCGCCAGCGTCGGCGGTTGGGGTACGCCGATCGGCACACCGCCGAATCTGGTGTTCATGCAGGTCTACGAACAAACCACCGGCCAGCGCATGGGCTTCCTGGAGTGGATGAAATTTGGTGTGCCGATCGTGTTGATCATGCTGCCCGTGCTGGCCTTGTGGCTGGGTCGTGGATTGAAAGGATCACCCGCCGCCAGCGTGCCGCAACTCGGCCCGTGGCAGCCGGCGGAGCGTCGCGTACTGATGGTGTTCGCGTTGATCGTCTGCGCCTGGGTCTTCCGCAGCGAACCGTTCGGTGGCTGGACCCAATTGACCGGCCTGACCGCGGTCAACGACGCCAGTATTGCCCTTGTCGGTGTGCTGTTGATGGCGATCATCCCCGATGGCAAAGATGGTGCCCTGCTCGACTGGCAAACCGCCGAACGCGTGCCTTGGGCGGCGCTGGTGCTGTTCGCCGGCGGTATTGCACTGGCCACCGCGTTCTCGACCAGTGGGCTTGGCGACCGACTCGCGGGCGCACTCGGCGCACTGCGCGATCTTCCGCCGTGGTTGCTGATCATCGGTGTCTGTCTCGGCGTCACGGCTCTGTCCGAGATCGCCAGCAACACCGCGACCGCGGTGCTGTTGATGCCGATTCTTGCGGCGACCGCGAGTGCCACCGGACTCGACCCCGCCCTGCTGATGGTGCCGGCGGTACTCGCGGCCAGTTGCGGCTTCATGTTGCCGGTGGCGACGGCACCGAATCTCGTCGCCTATGGCACTGGCCACGTGCCGCTGCGGCGCATGATGCGTGAGGGCGCCGTACTCGATTTGATCGGGGTCGCGGTGTTGTCCAGCGTGTGCATTGCCTTTTTCTGGCGTTGAACTGTCGCAATGACGCCAAGTTTGCACAAATGCCGCACTGGACCTATAAACACCTAAACACCTAAACACCTACGCTGAGGTTCGCCGTGAATTCAGTTCGCTGGAACATTGCGGTGTCGCAAGACACCGACCAGTCGTTGCGCATGTATCTGGCCGGTCAAGGTGGGGGCCGCAAGGGCGACCTGTCGCGCTTCATTGAGGAGGCGGTGCGTGCGCACATTCTGGAGCTTTCAGCCGAACAAGCCAAAGCCGCCAATGTCGATGTGAGCGAGGCGGAGCTGACCTCAGTCGTTGCCGAGGCGTTGGCATGGGCGCGGACTCGTGAGCACTGATGCGCGTCGTGCTGGACTCCAACGTCCTGCTGAGCGCGCTCATTTCACCGCATGGCTCACCCGATGCGATCTACCGCGGTTGGCGCGCGGCGCGTTTTGAGGTGGTCACCTCGATGGTCCAACTTGACGAACTGAGGCGGGCCAGCCGTTACCCGAAGCTCAAGGCGATCCTTCAGCCACATCGGGTCGGCACGATGCTGAACAACCTGCAGCGCGCCTTGGTGCTCGACCAGTTGCCGTCAAATACCGAGGCGGATGATCCGTTCGATGCCTTCCTTCTGGGTATGGCGGTGGCCGGCGAAGCCGACTATCTGGTGACCGGCGACCATCGCGCCGGGCTGCTGCAACTCGGCCATGTTGGCCGTACCCGCATCCTGACGCCAAACGTGTTCTGTGCCGAGGTGCTGTAACCGACGAGCCCACCGTCATGCCTTGCGACGGACTTCACGGCGCAACTCAGAACCGCGGCAGGATCAACCACACCATCCAGCCGACGAACGCGAGCACCAGAAACAGGCCTTCACGGCGCGACACGATCGCATCGCCGCGGAGCATTGGATAGAACGCAATCGAGAATGCGAGCAGGGCCGGAATTTCGGCTTGCAGCAGCGAGGCCGGCATCGCGATCGGCCGCCACAGCGCGAGCAGACCGATCACCAGCAACAGATTGACGACGCTCGATGCAATCGCCGAGCCGACCACCACATTGCCATGTCCGCGCGCGGCGGCCACCACGGCCGTTGCGAGTGCCGGCAGCGACGCACCGACCGCGAGTACGGTCAGCCCCATCCACAGTTCGCTCATACCGAGCAGGGGCGCCAATTCGACGGTGGCCGCCACGGCACGCCAAGCGCCGTAGCAGAGCATGGCCAGGCCGATCAGGATGCGCACGGTGTTGCGCAGGATTTCGGTTTGCGTGTTCGCTGCATACGCTAGCTCCTTGCGCACCGATTCCGTTTCCTGCACCGAGTCGCGCTGGATCCACCAGCCGAAACCGGCCACGGCCAGCAGCAATGCGGCACCGTCGAAATAGCCAAGGGTGCCGTTGTGGCTCATCGCCATCAACGCCAGCGCGCTGCCGATCAGCACCGGCAACGCGATACCAATCAAGCGGAAGCTGGTGGAGAGCGGCTTGACCAGGGCCGATACGCCGATGATCAGTCCAAGATTCGCGATGCAGCTGCCAATGACCGTACCGATCGCGAGTGCACCATGACCGGAGGCTACGGCGGCCGTCGCAATCGCCAGCTCCGGCACCGCAGCACCCACTGCGACCAGCGAGTAGCCAGCTGCAAATCCACCCACTCCGCGGCCCTGCGCGAAACCCGACGCACCTTTCAGGAACGAGTCGGCACCGAGCGTGACCAGCAACAGGCCGAGGGCCAAAAATCCAACAAGCTCAAGCATCTTTTCTACCAGCAAGCCATCAAGCGCTGCAGGATAGCGGCCTCGCGTTAAACACGGAAAAAAACAGGGCCGGTTGCCCGGCCCTGCGTCGTACTTCCTTGTGACTGCCCGGCCTCAATCAGGCGTGATCAGTCGAGCGTGAGGTCCATGCTCCAGCCGCTCGCCCAGTCGGTGCTGGCGCCGCCGAAAGCGCCCTTGTAGTTGACTGTGTCGAAGAAACTGTCGTTGGGCACGGCGACGCCGCTACCGAGCAGGATCGATCCACTCGCCGGGAAGCGACCGCTCAAGCCGAGCGCCGCCGCGGTGCCGTCGCTGTTGCCCGACTGGCCGCGATACCAGGCGCTGACCAGATACGGCTCGCTCGCCGAATCCTCGAAGTTGGTGGTGCAACCGAGCGCCGAACCGGACATCGTCAGCACGCCGGTGGACGTTGGCGTGGCTGCCGTGCCGCTGGCGTTGAAGGTGGCGGCGTCATTGAAGTTGAGGCATTCCTGGCCAGCAGCGGTGGAGACGATGTTGAAATAATTGCCGCCCGATCCGCGACGGATGCGCAGACCCTCGTTGCCGGAAGTTGCGCCAATCAAGGTGACATTGGCGAGCTTCGGCTGCGTGCGCGGCAACAAGTCGAATCCAGGATTGTTGTTGTCCGATTCGACACCGTTCGAATCGCTCGACGCGGTTGCCGTCTGCTTGCAATAGGCGTACTGGATCTTGCCGCTGTAGCCGTTGGCGAAGTCGAGGCAATCGTCTTCCACAGCCGTGCCGATCAGGTACTTGGCATTGACGCTGCCGCCGAACATCTCGAAGCCGTCGTCCTTGCCCGCGTGCACATGCACATGGTCGATCACTGTGCCGCGACCGACGCCGAGCAGGGTGACTGCGTTCAACTCCTCGTTCTGGCGGATCACCTGACCGGCATAACGCACCTGCACATAGCGCAGCACGCCGCTCGAATCATTGTCATTGTTGCCGCCGTAGGTGACCGCGCTGTCGGCTTCGAACGCGCACGCCGTGGCGCCGGTGCAGGTGTTGTCGACCGCATTGCCGGCGATGACCA
This sequence comes from Lysobacterales bacterium, assembly GCA_043753835.1. GTDB lineage: Bacteria > Pseudomonadota > Gammaproteobacteria > Xanthomonadales > Ahniellaceae > JADKHK01. The sequence continues at coordinate 39,437 of JAYUVY010000005.1, forward strand.
GACCCGCCCAGGAACCCGGCACGTCGCTCGGTCCGGTGAAAATGATCGGCGCCGTCGGTGTGCCTTCGGCGTACAGTTTCGAACCCGGTTGCACGACCAGATAGTCGATCTGCTGACCGAGGCCCTGCACGACGGTGCCCGGTTCCAGCGTCAAGGTGCCCGGATTGGTGTTGCGTCCACCGCCGATCGAAGTCTTGCCCGAGAGCAGGTAAGTCGCGTTGTTCGGCAGGTGCATGTTGCCGGTGATCGTTGCCGGCAACTGGCAGGTGCGCGGCAGCGCTTCAATGCGCGTGGTGCCGGCCGGGCAGGCGGTGAATTCGCTCTGATAGGCACAGGACGCGGACGCACCGAAGAAGCGTTCGAGGTTCAGGTTCACGTTCTGCAGGTTGCTGCCACCGGCTGCGGTGAAGTCGATGGTGACGTGGTTGCAGCTCAGGAATTCGATGTTCATGGTGCCGACGGTTGCGCCGGTCGGAGCCGTAAACGTGTTGCCGAAGCTACCGCCCTGGAAGCGGCTGACGGTGATGCCGGTTTTGCGCGACTCGCGGTCGCTCAGCGGCACATTGGCGAGCAGCCACAGGGGCTGGCCGTTGCTGTCGTAGGTATAGAAGACCACGCCCATGATGCCGCTCGTCGATGCGGTCTGGAACCAGTCCAGATTGACGCCACGGCCGGACTGCGTGCTGTTGAAGTAGGTGCCTTCGAACTGTTCGTTGACGATCAACGCCGAATGCGCGCTCGTGGCAACGAAAGCGGAAGAGATCGCAAACGCGAGTGAACGCGAAAGGTTGGAAAAGCGCATGGTCGACTCCGAAGTAAAAAGCAGCGTGCCGCAGATTTGCGGTCATCGGCTGGCATCTTCGGTGGCGCACGTGGCGCGTGCATTGCAGGCGCAATGCAGTCCGGTGACAACGTCACCATCTTGCAACATCACTGACGCTGCGGCGTCGCAATCAGCGGCAACAGGCGATCAGTGTTCGATGCCGAGGGCGCGATACAAGGCGTCGCGATAGGTACGCGACAGGCCGAGCTCGGTGCCGTCTTTCAACACCACGGTGTGGTCGCCGTTGTACAGCGGCAGCAATTTCGAGACGCGGCCGAGATGCACGATGCGCGAGCGATGGATGCGCGCAAAGCGCTTCGGATCGAGCCGCGTTTCCATCTTGGTCAGCGTCTCGCGCAGGATCAGGGTCTCGTTGCCGGTGCGGATGCACAAGTAATTGCCGGCCGACTCGATCCAGTCGATGTCATCCAGACCCAGAAGGCGAATGCCGTGATCGACCGGCAGCGACAGCCGGTCCGGATAATGGGTTTCGCCGCCGAGCGTCTGCAACTGCGCCATCAGTTCCGGTGTCCAGCTGCCGCGGCGCGTGCGCACACGTTCGACCGCCAGCTTGAGCCGTTCGCCCTCCACGGGCTTCAACAGATAGTCGATCGCGCCGTCCTCGAAAGCGTGCACGGCATGCTGGTCGTACGCGGTGACAAACACGACGGCCGGTCGCAGCAGTTCCGGCAGGCTCGCAGTCAGGGCAAAGCCATCGCGTTCGGGCATCTCGATGTCGAGGAAGACCAGATCAGGCGCGTGCTCGTGGATCAGTTCCAGCGCATCGGTCACATTCGCCGCCTCACCGACGATCTCGATGTCATCGATGGCACCAAGCAGACGGCGCAGGCGATCACGCGCCAATTGCACGTCGTCAACGATCAGGCAACGCAATGGGGTGCTCATGCGAACTCCGGTGGCGGGGGCGGCAGCGCGATGCGGACTTCAAAGCCGCCATTGGTCAGTCCTTCGACCTGCATCAACGCGGCACCGCGGTAAAGCACTTCCAGTCGACGGCGCAGATTGCCGAGGCCGATGCCTTCTCGCGGCGGCGCGCGACCGCCGACACCATTGTCGGACACACTGATACGCAGCATCGTGCCGTCGCGACGTGCGCTCACGCGTACGGTGCCGCCATCGCGTTTCGGCGCCAGCCCATGGCGAATGGCATTTTCGACCAGCGGCTGCAGCATCAGCCGGGGCACCCGTTCGTTGCGCAGCGTCGGTTCGACCTCGATCTGCACGCGCAGCCGATCACCCATCAGCGCGTGGTGGATTTCCAGATAGGCAGCGAGGAAGTCGAGCTCCTCGGCGAGCGTGCTCCAATGTTCGGCACTGTCGCCGAGTGAGCGCCGCAACAATTCGGACAGACGCAGGATCAGGCGTTCGGTCAGGGCCGCGTCCTGATGCGCGAGTTCGGCGAGCGCGTTCAGGGTGTTGAACAGGAAATGCGGGTCGAGCTGCGAGCGCAAGGCGGTCAGTTGCGCTTCGACACGAAAGCGCTCGACCTCGCGATAGCGCAGCCACCAGTCGTAGCCGTGGCAGGCGATGGCGGCCAGCGAATAGAGCATGATGTTGGTCGCGGTTACGCCGCTCAGTTGCAACTGCACGAGTCTGAGCCAGTCTTCGCTGCGCCCGATCAGTTTCAGCCACAGCACCATCATCAGCAGATGCAATCCGGCCAGCAGCAGCGCCGACAGGAGATGGATGCCAAGGCGTTTGGAAAACGCGGATCCGGGAATCGGCCAGCGCCGGGTAATACGCCAGACCAGCGGCGTGAACAGCGCCCAGATCATGAAGATGCCGAAGTTCGACAGCACAATGACCAGTGATGGATCGCGCGATCCGCGCAAGGCGGCGATGATCAACTGCTGCGGCACGTACAGCATCGACAGGAAGAACCAGAACGCCGTCACCCACAGCATCGGGTGGGTGCGCAGGCGTTGCCAGGGAGAAAGCGGCGGCGATTCAGACGTCATGCGGGCATTGTGGCGGGTTGAGTTCGCGCGCAGTTGACGGTACGGGGTCACCGGTGCGCTGGCTGGGATGAGTTTGCGTGCGCGGCCCAAGCCGGGGCAATCACCCGAACGCGGTCACGCAGCCGCAATCACCGGCTGACGATCCAGTCGGCGATAGCCGATCGCTTCCATCAAATGCGTACCGGTGACGCGTTCGACGCCTTCGAGATCAGCAATGGTGCGCGCCACGCGCAGGATGCGTTGATGCGCGCGCGCCGAAAGACCGAGCCGGTCAACCGCGCGTTCCAGCAGGGCGCGCTCGGATTCGAGCAGGGCGGCAGACAGCCGCAGGTCATTGGCCCCGAGCAACGCGTTGCACACGCCGCTGCGCTCGATCGCGCGTGCGCGCGCCTGCAGCACACGTGCACGCACCGTCGCCGAGTTCTCGCGCGGCCCGGCGTCGCGCCAGTCGCTGATCGGCAGACGCGGCACTTCGACATGCAGGTCGATACGATCCAGCAGTGGGCCGGAGACCCGACCGCGATAACGTGCGATCGCGTCCACGCTGCAGCGGCAACGGCCCGACGCATCGCCGGAATAGCCGCAAGGACAAGGGTTCATCGCGGCGACGAGTTGAAAGCGCGCCGGAAATTCCGCTTGCCTGGTCGCACGCGAAATCAGGATGCGCCCGGACTCGATCGGCTCGCGCATCGACTCAAGCACGCGGCGATCGAACTCCGGCAATTCGTCCAAAAAGAGCACGCCGTTATGGGCGAGGCTGGCTTCACCGGGTCGCGGAATCGAGCCGCTGTGAATTCCACCAAATACAAGGATTACTGCTACCTTCAGTCAACGAGTTACAGCGTTTCCCACAGAGAAATGGGCGACTGGTAACCACGTAAATAGGCGACTGGATGAGCATTCAACACCTAAATAGCCGACTGACTGACGAATCCCCAGCACGGATCATCAAGCCGAACCGCCGGAGCCTCACAGGATGGGTTGCCGTGCACGGGAAGTCAGTGGCGTTCGAGTCGGCACTGGAGCGCGACTTTCTCGTTCTGCTGGACTTCGACGTCCAGGTTGCCCGTGTCATCGGGCAGCCGATGCAACATTCCTTCCTCGACGCCGACGGCCGATCCCGGCGCTACACGCCCGACTTTCGCGTTGATCACGTCGACGGGACTTCCAGCGTCCACGAGGTCAAGTACAGGGATGACCTATGGGCGAATTGGAAAAATCTGCGCCCCGGCATCAAAGCTGCGCGCAAGCATGCGCGCCAACAAGGCTGGTCGTTTTCAGTCGTAACTGAGGTAGAGATTCGAGGATCGGCGCTTCTGGCCAACTCGAAGTTCCTGCGGCCCTACCGAGACTTCGCCGAACAATCAGCGCTGGAAGAGCAACTCCAGCGCACGCTCGCGGTGCTCGGAGAAAGCACGCCAGAAACACTCTTGGTTGCAAGTTTTCAGTCGATCGACAACCGGATGAGAGCCGTCGCTTCAATTTGGCGGCTCATGGCCCGCGACAGGGTTCACGCCGACTTGGGGCGTCGCCTGACGATGAACACTCCCCTCTGGCTCAATCGAGGATAGTCACCCATGACCGGACCTGCATTTTTGAGCGTCGTGCCGGGGACATTGGTTGTCGCACGCGGACGACGCTTCAAGATCAGTCACGTGCTTGGCCTTGATGCTGTTCTTGCACAAGACATCGAGACCAAAGTAGTCGAGCAGCTACCTATTTCGACGATTGGCCCGGCACTTCCGGAGACTGAGAATGCGCCGGCCGCGACGAGAGACATTCAGGACATCCCCACGGAGGAGTGGCAGGTAGCTCAGCAGCGGTACGACTTGATCAGACCGCTACTCGAGGATCCATTCCGAACTCGCCGACGCGCAGAAGAAATCGCCCGTGGCGCGAAAATCCACGTGACCACGCTCTACCAGTGGCTACGTGCATTCACCGAATCGAGACACTTGGCTTGCCTGATACCGCAGAAGCGAGGTCGTCGACTTGGAGCGAATCGGCTCGACCCTGCACTGGAAGCGATCGTCGATGCCGCCATCAACGACCTGTACCTCTCCAGACAGCGTCATCGCGTTCAAGACGTTGTCGATGAAGTGTCTCGGCGCTGTCGTACTGCGGGTATCACTCCACCCCACTCCAACACGATCCGGAATCGAATTCGCGCCATTCCAACTGCAACGGCCTTTCGTCGACGCGGCATGCGCGACAAGGCACGGAATCAGTTCGAGCCTGTACTAGGCAATTTCCCCGGTGCCGACTTCCCTTTGGCGGTCGTGCAAATTGACCATTCGGAAGCGGACATCATCGTTGTTGAAGAACACACTCGCCTTCCCATGGGACGGCCATGGGTGACGTTGGCCATCGATGTCTACAGTCGAATGGTGGTTGGCTGCTACGTGAGCATGGACCGACCGAATGGTGTCGCGACAGGAATGTGCTTGGCTCGCGCGATGCTCCCGAAGGGGGAGTATTTGGCTGAGTTGGAAATCCCAGGTGAATGGCCCGTGTGGGGAAAGATTCGTGCTGTGCACGCCGACAACGCCAAGGAGTTTCGCGGTGCGATGCTCCAAACAGCTTGCAAGAATTACACGATCGATCTGCAACTCAGGCCAGTAAAGCTTCCCCACTACGGCGGTCACATCGAACGATTGATGGGAACAGGGTCGAACGAAATTCGGAAACTTCCCGGCACAACCTTTTCGTCGCCAAAGGAGCGCGCGGGATACGACTCGGACAAGGAGTCCGCTCTGACGCTCTATGAGTTCGAACAAAATCTCGTGGACTTCATCGTCAATGTCTACCACCAGCGTGTCCATGGCGGCTTGAAAATGCCGCCAGTTCGACGATGGCAAGCCGGGATTTTCGGAGGAAGCACACAGCCAGGCGTTGGGCTCCCCGAACTCCCGGCGGATCCGGCACGAATGAGGCTCGATTTCCTGCCGTTCATGGAGCGAACGGTTCAGCCCTACGGCATCGTCATCAACCACGTCTACTACTACCACGAAGTTCTGAATTCATGGATCAATGCGGTCGATGAAGAAGATCCGCGTCACAAGCGTCTCTTCATCGTGAGGACGGATTTTCGAGATATCAGCCAAGTCTATTTCTACGACCCGAAGCTGCAGCAGTATTTCGCGATTCCCTATCGAGACACCTCACACCCCGCGATCAGCGTCTGGGAGCTTCAAGCAGCTCAACGTCGATTGAAGGAAGAGGGCATTGCCAGTCAAGACGAGCAAACCATCTTTGCCGCGGTTGAGCGAAGGCGCTCTCGCGTCAAAGAGGCCATTGGGAAGACTAAGGCGGCGCGTCGACATCACCACAGAGTCGCGTCGACGAACAAGATTGCACGCGCTAAGAACACGCTCGCCTCGCCGGCGCCAACACTCTCGCCGACAGCTGCACCTGCAGTACTGCGCAAGCCATCAACCCCTGCAACTGCCGGCGAGACTTCAGGCGACATCTTCGATCAGCCGGTCACGCCGTTCGATGATCTGAGGGCCTAGCCATGAAGGATTTCGCGCACCTCGCACCCGAACTGCATCCGTGCGTAATGCTGCCGACACCCGAGCGGGTGATGGCCGCACAGGAGTTCCGGTGGATCGGTTACAGCAGAGCGCAACAGGCGCTCCAGACCCTTTCGGACCTGCTGATGCACCCCAAATCTCTTCGGATGCCGAATCTTCTCTTGGTGGGCGAGAGCGGGAACGGCAAGAGCACGATCATCGGCGAGTTCCGTCGTCAGCATCCGATGCGCATTCATTCCGGTGGGGATCCAAGCGTTCCCGTCGTCGTGATGGAAATGCCTTCCGAGCCAAGCGAGTCCAGATTCTGGACGGAACTCCTCCTGGCCCTGAAGATCGCCCACCGGGATACCGATCCTGTGCAGCGCAAGAAGAACCAGGCTATTTCGATGCTGACCTATGTCGGATGTCGGATGCTGGTCATCGATGAGATTCACAATGTGCTGTTCGGTCACGCTCGCAATCAACGTCACTTTCTTGGCGTATTGAAGAACCTCAGCAATGACCTCCGGCTTCCTATCGTCGCGATTGGGACGAGGGAGGCAATCAGAACGCTCCACACGGACACTCAACTGTCGAGCCGCTTTGAAGCCTTTGGCTTGCCCAAGTGGACCCTGAATCTGGACTATCGCCGACTGCTGGCGAGTTTCGAGCGACTGCTTCCGCTTGCTGAACCGTCCGGCCTCGATAGCAACCGTGATTTGGCGATCAAACTGCACAACATGTCCGGGGGAACCATCGGTGGGATGGCGAAGGTCCTGCAGCGGTCGACGGTGCATGCTATTCGCTCGGGCCGAGAGCGAATTGATGCGAGCACGCTAGACGCAATTGATTGGGTTCGTCTTACGGATTACGGAAAGCAAGCCGAGTTGCTGTGATGAGGGGCGGCTGGCCATTCAAGCTAGCGATGCATCCGGGTGAGACGTTGTCTTCATTTCTCGCGAGAAGTGCATTCGCGCATGGATCTCGTCCCTACGGCTTCTGCAACCTGTTCTTCCCGGGCGTGCCCATTTGGAACAGAGACATCGACCGGTCTGCGACAGACTCGCTACTCCAATCGATCGAGTCGGCATCGGGCACGCCAATTTCTACACTCCGGGACGGATGCCTTACGAACACTGAGCGCGTCCTTTGCGGCGGTGAACCTCGCTGCAATGGGAACGTTCCGCTGCTGCTTTCGCTCGGGGTGTTCCATCGCACCCGGAAGCGCCATGGAACTCAATATTGCAGCGAGTGTCTTCGTGAGGCTCGGCCATGGATCCGCCAAGTGTGGCGGTTCGGGTTCGTTCTGGCGTGTCCTGTCCACGAAACCCCCTTGTTCGACGCATGTCCTACCTGCGATGCGCCATATATCCCGCATCGCTCCCCTACAACTGATTTCTCAACCTGCTGGCGTTGCAGCGCGGCGCTGAATTCTGTAGCGAGCTGCTTCCGCATTCCGAAACGGCTACTCGAATTACAGTCTCAACTTTTGGATCTGCTGGCTCTCGACACGGGCGCTCGCAAGGCTGAACCTCCTGCCTCCGCCATCGAGTTGCATGCACTCCGTTCGCTTATCGCCGTGATGACTGCAGCCCCCATTGTCCAAGATGTACGCCGGGCCATTGGCTTGCCGCCGGTAGTGGCTGCTTCGAGTTCGAGGCGGACGTTTGAACACATGCGGTGGCGAGAGCGATTTGTAGTTCTTGAATCGCTCGAAGCCTGGATTCGCAACTGGCCGGAAAGCTTCCGAGTCGGAGCATCAGCTGCAGGATTGACGTTGCGTTCATTCGCTCGCTGTCGAGCAGTCGGTGCGCTTGCGGAGGAGATCTCAAGGCTGCCTCCTGGGCGCACACGAATCCACAGCATGGAGCCGCTGATACATACCCGCGCGCTTCGCAGGCTGCGGAGAAGAGATCTATCGGCGTATCGTACGCGTCGGGCGGAAGTACTGCTCTCGCTTGTTGTAGCGAGGGCAACCAAGTGAACACGTCTGCCTCCGTTTGCGACGAATGCCAAGAATCTACCCATCGCATTCACCGCATTGATGCGGGCAAGCGATACTGTGCCAGTTGTTACGCCCGAACATTTACGCGCCAGATGTGCGGGCGCTGCGGGGGTACCGCTCGTGCCAGACAAGGGGTGGCGGAGCCCCTGTGTTGGCGATGCCGAACCAGCGGACGTTCCTGCGCACGATGCGAGCTACCAGTGGCAAAGGCCGGGGCCCTGGTCGGCGGAAAGCCAGTATGCAATTCCTGTGCAGCGCTTTTTCGCGATGAACGTTCCTGCAACTACTGCGGCCAGACTTCGCGCCACCTGAGCCGCGATCTGACTCAGGGATTCGTTGATCCCGCATGCCCCAAATGCAGGCGCGCGAATCACGCCACATGCCACCAGTGCGGCCGACATCGGAAAATCGCCCTCCTCGACCCAACTGGGAGAGCGCTCTGTAAACAGTGCTCGTCAGGAGAAGCGGTTGAAGCCTGCTGCGCGGAGTGCGGCACCCATAGTCCTCAGGCGCGGCCGATTTGTCCTGCTTGCAGCCTTCGATCACGCGTCGCGCGTCGGATCGCACTAAACCAGGAATTGATTGAGCAAGATTGGGTGAGGGCGTTGTTCCTAGAGTTCTGCGGGTGGAGTGGATTGCCGCGTGAGGCCGGCAACATGACCTCTCGAATCGACAAATACGCCGTTTGGTTTTCCGAAATCGACCGCCGGTTTTGTTCGCCAACGGGCATTGAATGCGTCAGGCTATTCGAAGTCTTCGGTGCCGACGGGCTCAGACGTGCGTTCTACGCGGCGGCGTTTCTATCGGAACGTCTGGGATTCAGTTGGTCTTGGCGAGAGCTAAAGGATCTGATCGAAGTACGACGTATCAACGACATGGTCGCGTCGATCATTGAGCAACCATGGTCGCGCGACTACAAGCAATACGTTGCCCACTTGATGGAATCGACGAAATCAGGTCTAGGGCTGAGAACCGCTCGCTTGTATTCAAGTGCCGTCGCCACGTTACTGATGAATACAGAGGTTCGCTCATTTCTCGATCTCACAGATGAAACGATGGATCAGTTGCTCGCACGACACCCTGGCCACCGAGCAAATGCGGCGCCGTTCCTCCGTTTTCTGCACGAAGACTTCGATCTTGCTTTGCGCGTGAAGAAGAAACCGTCGATTACCTCTCTGCGGGTCAGAGACAAAAAGCTGGTCGCGTCAGTATCCAGACTGATAACGGAACTGTCTGGCACCGATGACCCACGCAAGGGACGCGCTTTCCTGGCAATGGCGATCTCGAAAGTTCATCGAGTCTCATTGTCAAAAGTGCTTGAAGTCACCAAGCACGACGTCCATGTTTCCGGAGACCAAGTCACGCTCTGGCCGAATGTCGAGGAGGACAGAGTTGCAATCACGCCGCCTCTGTCCAATGCATGGAGTCGATGGTGTTCGAACTCCAACGGTGCTTTCCTGTTCACCGGAAGAAACGGAATGCAGCCAATGTCCACGGCTGCAGTCTGGCATCACGCCAGGCAGCGTGACCGTTGACGCTGCGAGATGCTCGATCTCTTGAATGGCACTGAATGAAACGTCCAGTCGAGTCGATCTGCGCACGCAAGCGTGATCAGTGGCAAGGCGTCCGAAACAACGATCTCGCAAACCGGGTTAAGCCGCGCCGCGAAGCGGCGTCGGCTTCGACGAATTGTTGGGCCCCAAGCCTACGCTACTCACCGCCGGCTACCAGCCAACTCTCCGGCATTGCACCTGACTCAATGAGCTCGCTCATGGCTGTCGAAATAGTTGCGCGATCAAGACGCGACACCAAAAGGTCTGGTGGAAGCAGCCATTGCGACGGCTGGCTCAAGGGTCGACCCACCGAATCTTCCATGCGGGCACGCGCAACGTACTGGAACGTCCACACGTTGGCGGCGTACAGAAGTGATCCGATGCGTACCTGCACGTTGCAGAAGTCGCACTCGGGGTCATCCTCGGGCCCAGGGTAGCCGCCCTCGTAGCTTTCGAACTCCAGCCAGAGCGAAAAGCTGTCCATGAGGCCTAACGAAGTTGTAGAAAAAGTGGCCTCGATCTTGCTCTCATGAATGCGGGTGAGCAAGGTGTTGATAAGCGGTTCGGCAGTGTGGGGGTGAGATATTTCGCAACCTGGCATCCGACACGGCCCAACAAAGTCTGCGCTTTGTCGAAGCGTCGAGATCCCGAGCGCCACCATCGGCTCCGTCGAGGCACATCGACCACCTTGCCCGGCTGATATCCGGGGTCCTGTCCCGACTCGGAACACCCCACTCGCCTTGCAGGTCCGACCCGGTACACCCAGAGCACTTGCCTTGAAGGTGTTCCGACCCGGAACACCTGTCTTGGCCAGCACAATCACTCCGCTCCCCAACCTTTCCGCAAGCCTTCCAAGATGCCCTCCAACTGGTCGTTGTCGTAGAACTCAATAATCAGTTGGCCCGGCTCCGCCTTCTTGCGGCCCGATTTCGGAATGGCCGGCGTGATCTCGACCTCAGTGCCAATCAGTGTGCCGATGTCCCTCTGCAGGCTTTCGACGTTCGGATCGATGACGGCTTTTCGGCCCGATGTTCGCCCGCGAACACTCGGCAGGCTCGTTTTTCATTGAATCTTGTCCGACGTCGGGACAAAACGAGCCGGGAGCATTGAAGTGTCCCGACTCCGGTCACACCTGCCCTGAAGCGTTCCGAGTCGGGACAGCCCAGAACAAAAGAAAACCCGGCACTTAAAAGGCTCCAATTGCCTGATAGTAATCCGGGTGGCGGGAGGATACAGCGCGAGGCAAATGTCGTCACTTTGGTCGCCGGCAAATGCGAGTACGGCCAACTCGGCGCACTCACCACGGGTTCGCCGCGTACTGACATCGACTTAGACGATGATGGCCTTCAGCTTCTCGGCAACTGACATGCGGGCCGAAACCCGCGTAGCACCGTAGCCCATAAATTTTTCCTCAATGAAGCAGAGGTGGCGCGCGATGAACTCGGCACTCTCGCCCCTGGCAAGGAAGCCATGCAGCTCGCCGATGTATGAGTCGTACTCGTCGCGAGGCCAGTCGGGATCGTCCATCACGCCAATAGGATCCCAATCGCGAACGAGTACTTCGCGAATGGCGGCGCCAACGGAATTTGCCTGGAATGCGCGGGAGGCCATCTTTGGAATACCAAACATCTGATGTCGGCAGTGCGGAGCATCCGCCGTATTGAATGGTTTGGCAACGCTGGAGGGCGACATTTCGCAGGCCTCGGAGGATGCCAAACGAGCCAAGCGTTGTAACCTCCAAGCACAGACTCAAGACGATTGACCCACACCATGATCGCGTCCATCGCCATCCCGGAAACGTCTCTCGACCGATACTTAGGCGGGATGGCGGCGCTGAACTTGCCCACAGGCACCGGTACAGGTGACTGGCATCAGGAGCAGACGTTTTTTCGGCCGCGCCGCAAGCTATCGCGTTCGTTCATTTCGGGCGCGGGTTGTGCGACCGACACCACGGCCATGCTCGGCAGCATCGGCATTGTGGACTGCACACAAGCGGTCGACAGCTTGCGCATACCGCATCTGGGCACCCGCGTTTACGCCGCCACGCATGCGCGTGCCGTGGCTGATCTGGTGCTATCGGCGGTGTTGCGTGGGGAGTCGCCGGATTTCGTCGAGTTGGACGATTACATGCCGCACGATGAGGACAAGCAAGAGGTGTTCCGCTTGCTCGCAATCGCCGCACCAAAGCTCCCAATGGGCGCCCTGCAAATAATCACGACGTGGCAGGCGCGGAACGCATCCTAGAACTGTGCATCCTAACGAGATGGATGTTCATCAAGCCACGTTTGCACCGGTGACCCCCAAGGCACTGATTGCGAATTTTCTTAGGGCAAAACCAGCACAACGCGGATTCGCCTCCCTCGGATGACACGTAGCCTTGTCCTCATCGAATGACGAGGAAGGCCATGATGACCAGCGAGCAGGTATGTGAGTCGATGCGATGGATCGAGGAAGTACAGATGTTCATCGCGGCGTGCGAAGCCATGACCGACGATTCCGAAGCACTCAAGACCGCCGCCTGGCTGCGGGCGGCGGTAGAGCAGCGCCGCGAACGACTGCAGTGTCACATGAAGCATCGCGCCGCTGATTGGGTGGCGCGCCGTCACGGCGATCGGATGTCTATGGACTTGGGTGGCGCAGCTACTCTTCGAATCCATCCAGAAACAAATCGATCGGTAGCACTGCATTCGTGACATCGAAGTTGACCGGCAACGACTCACCCGTGTTTATCACGGCGTCGGTCGCCCGAACCACCAGTGAATGGGTGCCATCAATCAATTGCGTCGAATCAAACGGAATCGAATACGGCGAAGTGGCGTCGGTTCCTCGATCAGTGCCATCGATCACGAAAGTCACGAGCGCCACGCCGACGTTGTCCAATGCATCGGCTTGGAGGTCGATCATGCCGCTATTCCCGACCACACTGCCGGATACCGTCGGTGCGGTCGTGTCGACGGTCGCCGGCCCCTGCGTCACCCAGATCGGTGCAGACCAAAGCAACTTGCCATCGTCCTGAGTCAGTCTCGCGTAATAAAAGTGCTCTCCATCAGTCGGCGTGAAGGTATGCGTCGCGGCTGCAACCAACACGGTGACCGTGCCATTGCGACCCGGCACGCCCTCATAGATTTGTGCCAGCGAAATGGTGCGTCCCGCTGTGTTCGCGAAGTTGGCGGTCAACGTCAGCGGGCCACTGTTCGCGAAGCGCTCGCCCATCAGATGGCCATTGCCCGTGAAGACCAACTGCGACTGCTTGTCGCTGGTCGCGAACACACGTCGCGCACGCAGCGCATCCATGAACGTCGCCGTCGTGAAGACATCGCCGTTGGGAATCAACACCGCCGTACGATTGGTCCAGCTTGCACCCCAGTTGGCGCAGTGATTGTCCTGGTTGGTCACCGGTGCCACGTGAAAGCCGCGTTCCAGCATCAGCTTGAAGGCGCTCTCATATGAGCTGCGGCCGGTTTCGGTTTCGATGGTGTTGGTCGAGAAAGCCGACGAGTTCTGGATTTCGGCGATGACCATCACGGCGTCACCGTCGGCGCTGTAGCCGAGGGCCGTGCCATTGACCAGGAACTGTCCAGACGACGAGGGGTGATTGAACTGACCGATCAGGTTTCTTGCGAGCATGGTGGCGTAGATGCCCGGGTAGTCGCTCTTGGGCGTGAACACGTCGCCGATGAGTTCGAGGTTGCTGTTGTATTCCCAGGCGAACAGGTCGTTCGACCCGAGGATGTTCATGTGCCCGCCATTGTTGATCACGCCCCATTCCATGCCATACAAGGCGAGGAAGTCCGGGTGCGCATTGTTCATCGCGGCCGCTGCGGCGAGACCGGCGTCGTAGCGGGCAATCGCGACAGCGGGAACGGCACCGCCATTGGTGCTCGACGACCCGTCGAAGTAGTGGTTGTGTTCGGACGCCATGCTGAAATCGAGGCCGCGATTGCGAGCGTAGGTGAACCCGTCCGCCGGACCGAACTCGCCCGTCTGTGCCCCCTGCGAGCCAGTACACGTCGCGATGTTGCCGCCGCCATCCGAGTCGTTGCTTTGCGTATGCAGGTTGCCGAAGTACACGGTGTAAGGCAGTCCGCCGATGACGGGTGTCGCCTTGCCGGAATGCGCGCCCACGGGCAGCGCTTTGAAGACAGGCATCCGAACCTTTGGCGGCGCGCCGATGACAACCTCCCATTCCTGGACGATGGCATCGGGTGATCGCTGGAGGGTTTCCGAGACGCGCTTCTCAAGCGTCGGACCCGAGCTCCGAACCAACGTCGGCTCACCCGCGGCAGCGGTCAACCGGACTTGATAGAAGCCGGCAGTGAGCGCCTGCTTTGCATGGCCACGGCCATCCCACGGCACCGCGATTTCGATGGGCGCGCGAAACAGTCGCTCCTCCCCCATCCACTCGCGGATCACATTCTGGCCATCGGCCGAGCGAAGCTCTAGGCGCCACGCCACGGTCGTCGGATCCACGGCATCCATGTAGCTGAAGGACAGCTTGAACTCGCGCTGGCCCAATGACTCGCCTTGGAAAGGCGCATAGAGCATCGCCTCGAATTCGTGGTGATCCGGACTGACGGCGCTGGCAAACGATGACGCGCACGCAAGCACGACACCTGCGAGGCAGTGTCGGAAGGAGAGATTGAACACGAAAGAACCCCCTAGCCCGAATATTTCATGACGCGCTGCGACCGGCGGAATTTTGAAGTTGAACGGTCGTGAGTGCGGAAATTTCTGAAATTTCCTCCTACATCTTGTGTTTTTCGGGTTTTCGGACGTGATTCCCCCAACCCCCGTTGTTTATGGCGTGCCGGGGTCAGCACTGGTTTGGGGTTATCCGCTCGGCGCGAGACGCATGGCCGCGAGCGTGAAGAGTTCGCGGTAGGGACACGCGCTCGGCAGCAGGAAACGGATACGGCGCACGCTGTGAATGATCACCGCGCCAATCTTGAACAGCTTGAGCCGAATCGTGGTGCACTGGGCTTTGGCCAGTTCGGTGCCGGCGAGCGCGTGGCTACGGATGTTCTGCATCAGCGTGTACGCGAGTGATGCGAGCAACAGTCGGAACTGGTTCGGCCACCACGCACTGCAGCTGGTGCGGTCTGCGAACAGACCGAGTTGCTGTTCCTTGATCCGGTTTTCCATCTCGCCGCGCTGGCAGTAGATCGCGTCGTAGATCGTCGCCGGTGCGTCTTGTCGATTGGTCACGACATAGCGTGGGTTTGACCCTTGCTCGCCGTGTTCGGTGCGCACGATGACGCGGCGTTTGCGCGACCAGGTCTTCGCGGCGTAGTGAATCTCGGCGAAGTCGCGATGCTTGAACTTGTCCTTCTCGAAGCGCGCTTCAGCCGTGTCGATCGCAGGCTGTGCCAGAGCAGCCAAACGGGTATTGCGCGCCAGCCCGATCACGTAATCGACGCCATGGCGCTCGCACCACAACAGCAAGCGGCGCCGACAAAACCCTGAGTCGGCGCGGACCGTAATGCGCACTTCTGGCCAAGCCGCGCGCAGCTTCTTCACCAACAGCTTCACGACCGCCGCCGCATGATGTGCGCCATCGATATTGGCCGGGCGCAGATAGCTCACCAACAATTCCTCGCCGCAGAACACGTACAGCGGCAGGAAGCAGTAGTTGTCGTAGTAGCCGTGAAAGAAGCGACCTTCCTGACGACCATGCACGCGATCGTCGGTCGCATCGAGATCCAGAATCAACTCGCTCGGCGCCGACGCCTGTCGAGCGATGAACTGGTCGATCAGCACTTCGTGCAGGCCGACGGCGACCGCGCGATCCATCGCGTTCTCGAAACGGCACAAGGTCGGCGACGAACTCGCCGCATGTCGTTGCGACATGGCGGTCTTCAACGCCAGGTCGTGGCGCAAATGATCGTGGTCGTTCAAGTCTTCGTAGCCGAGCGCAATCGCGAATACGCGCTGTGTCAACTGTGCCAAGCGCGTGTGCTGCACCCGGCCCGCAGTCCGAGCATCCGGCAAACACTTCGCCGCCGCCGCCAGCAATCCGAAGCGTCGCTCCGTCTGCCGAAGCAGCAACGCACCGCCACCATCCGAACTGATCTCGCCACCCGAAAATTCCGCCGAGACCTG
The DNA here is from genome assembly GCA_043753835.1 of Lysobacterales bacterium. Lineage (GTDB taxonomy): Bacteria > Pseudomonadota > Gammaproteobacteria > Xanthomonadales > Ahniellaceae > JADKHK01. The sequence continues at coordinate 55,408 of JAYUVY010000005.1, forward strand.
CGCCCGACCGACCCGCCCAAACAGCTCAAGTTGCTCGGTACACTCTGTCATGACGGCGTGCTCCGCGGATTTGGCTTCGACACCTGAATCCTAAACGGTTGCACGCCGTCACTGCTTAACTGTCATGAAATATTCGGGCTAGAGCGCAACAGATATCGGCTCATCATAGCGATGCTCTGTCTCAGCCATGCCCCAGAAAGGAGAAAGGCCCCGACAAGGGGCCTTTCAGGTGCATCGGCACCACCGCTTTTCTGGCCATCCTTGGCGGCCTGCGCGTCCTCGCGTCAGACATCAGCGGCAGATGAATGTTGATGCGACGATACGTCCGAGACATCCGGCGAATTCTGATTCTTGGCTAGGAAATGTATTACCCGGCCAACAAACGCTGGGAAGAGAGGCATGGCAGCAATCGAGCTCGGGCAGCAGGGAACGTCGTCGAATCATTTGCGATGCGTACAACCCACTTTGACACCTTAGCTACGAACGCTCTTCGCGGCAGCCGATGAACGCTCAATGGCCCGCATTCAAGTCCGCCATCAGCGCTTCGACGCTGGTAAAGCACTTGCCCTTGCCCGCCTCCAGTTCGGCAATGGCCTTGCGGCTGCTGACATTCGGCGCCTTCATCTCGAACGGCAATCACCGGTCATTAGCCACGCGCAGCATCAGGCGCGCCGGATGCCCGAGCCGGACCGCGAACGTCACCAGCATATCCAAGCTGAATTTGTCGGTCTTGTGGCGCACTAGGTCGGACACCCGCGCCAGACTCACGCCGAGAATACGGGCAGTCGCGCTTTGCGTGAGGCCTTGGGCTTTGATGGCCTTCTCAATCGTGATGATCAAATCCGCGCGCATGGCCAATACTTGCGCTTCGGCGGGATCAAAACCGAGGTCGGCGAACACGTTGCCACAGCTTGGGGTGATGGTGTTTTCGGTATCCATGGTGATCCTCACTCAATCAGCTTGTAGCTGGCTTTGCCTATGTCGATAATCGTTGCCCCGGGTATTGGCCGATGTGGCGTGTTCCCCAGCAATGGGGGTATCCCTCGGAGAGACTGCCCGGGACCCTTTTTGGTCAAGGGTCAAGGCGCAATAGAACTGTCTCCTGCCTTCCTCATATTGAACGCGACTCTGCCGCGGCGAACCCGCCTTGTGCTGCGTCTTCAAGTGCGCCCCACAGCTCGACGAACAGTTTCGCCTGCTTTTCCAGTTCGTGAGCAGGAAGCGTGGGTAGTGCCAAGTTGGCTTCTCCGAGCCGAACCAGCAATTGCGCGTAATCCCGCAAACCCAGTTGCTCGATCGCTTGCTCCTTGGTGAGATCGCCGTACGCATACTGAACTAGGGCATCGGCAATCGGCAAATTTGTCGGCGCGGCTGGGCCGAACAAATGCACGGCTTCGTCGCAGCGCAGACCTTCGCCGATGTACGCCTTGAGCAACGCCTTGTAGCCGCGCTTGCCCTTGTGCGGCGCGATCGTCTTGAGCGAATCAACCACATTCAACGGTACGCGCAGCGTCACCGTGGTCATCACCCGGCCTTTCTTCAATCGGGCCTTGAGTTTTTCAGGAATCACGGTCGTTTCCCCTCGATATGCCCCAATGAAAATTTGACCGCACGGCAGTGGCGGTCATCACGAAGCAACCGCGCAATCTTCAACGCACTATCCCGTTTTCTAGTCACGAGCCGGCTACTCGCGGCCGGTTCAGGCGTGCATGGACAGGTGGCGGATGACCCACCAGGTCGGCAATGACCAGCGCGTAGTTTTGACGGAAAAACGCAACATACGGCGCGTAGTCACCACGCTCGCAATAGTCGACCGTTGCGCGCGTATAGGCGTCGATCAAGGTGTCGGCGAAGAACAGCGGCAAGAGTTCTGATCGCACCATGGCTGCAGTTTGAGTGAGTCGCGCTGTCCGTTTGTTGCCGTCCCGGAAATACTGCAAATAAGCAAGATTGCAGTGCAGGTGGATGGCCCGCTCGAAGGCATCGTCGTATTTGCTGGCCTCCGCGACGATGAACTTGCCATCGGTGCGCAACTGCATCGGATCTGACAGCGGTCGATAGTCCGTGGCGCCAATACATAGTGCGGACTGACGAAAAGCACCTTGTTCGTTGGCCGGCAGCAGGTCCTTCATCAGCATCTTGTGGAGGTCGCTCACGTACTCGAAATCGATGACGTCGCCCGCGCTCGCCGTCATCACGCGCGCAAACGCACCCTGCAGATTGAGGATTATCACCGCATCCGAGTAGCGCTTTTGTCCCGCAGTGATGCCACGACGCAAGAGGGTATCGGTGTCGATTCGATCGTACGTATTGCCTTCGATCTTCGCCGACGTGTAGACAAAATCGATGGCGAGTTCCTCGGAATTGCGCGCATCAGCACGCAACTGCGACAGAGGAAATCTCGCCGCCATTGCATGCAGTTCGACTCGCTCCGCCTCGCTTAGCAGTGGACGGTGGCGGACGTAATCCGGGTTGTAGTGCATCCGCTAGTCCTCGCCAGACTCATTGAAAACACTCGCTCACAACCGAATCCCCTCTTTGGCGATGTTGCGAAGCAGAGACGGATTCGAGTAATTCTCGGGGTGCTCCCACTCGTCCAACCAAACCGGCAACGGCGAGATGATGATGCCCGTTTCCAGCAACACGTCGAACGCCACGTCGGCCATCGCAAGTTTGGTCGTCAAAAATCGTTGATGCTCGCCGCTCAAGATGACAGCGACATCGGCATCGCTGTCCGGGCGATGCGTGCCCCGAGCCCGACTGCCGTAGACGATTGTGCCTACGACCGGATAGCGGTCAGCAATCCGCGCGACAAAGCGCCGGACAGCGATTTCAGTGTCACGTCCGATGCTAACTTTGGACATGGCCGAGGTCACAGGCGCACTCCTTCTCTGCGGATGTTCTCGATGAGCGCTGGATTGTTGAAGGTCTCGGGGTGTTCCCACTCGCTTTCCCACAACGGCAGTGCCTCGACGCGAATGCCTGTTTCCAGCATGAGGTCATAGGCAATATCGGCCATGATCATCGCTTCGTTCATCCGTTTGCCGATCAGGCCGCGCAGCAGGATTGCGATGTCGATATCACTTTCAGGCGTGGCGTTGCCTCGCGCCTGACTGCCAAACACGTACGCCCCGGCAACATCGTACTGGCGCGAAACAACAGCCAGAAAAGACCGGGCGACGCGTTCGATGGCTGGATCAAGCGTGACGACAGAGACCATACATTTCCTCGCAAATTGATCGAGCTGGCCAAGGACCTACCTGGCCAGTCTCAAGTGCACGCGAATCGCATCGTCCACGGCCTGCATGTCCGCCTTGGACAGCGCGCCCTACAGGGTTTTCAAGCGACTCTTGTCCGCTGCCATGATCTGATCGGCCATCGCCTTGCTCTGGCTTCCGTTGATCTTGACCATTGCCTCGCTTTGGGTACTGGCGCCCGATGGTGCTGATCAGTGGCACCACGACCACCCGCGCCAAATTTCGATTGGCCGCGTCGTTGCTGACGATGACGGCGGGCGGGTCTTGCGGATCTCGCTGCCGACCGACGGGTCAAACTCTACCCACCAGACATCATCGCGCTTCATCGGCCATGTCAGTTGCGAGGGCGTTACTCCATTGCATCGCATCGGCTTCGCGTACTTGGTCTGACGCCATCGCCCGGTAGCCATCGTCGAGCACCGTGTCCAGCCGCGCCATGATCTGCCCGTCGCGATCACGCGAATCGCTCTGCTCGGCCTGAATCTTTTTCAAGTGCTCCAGGATCAGGTTCTCGACCTTTTCGAATTTCTCAGAGGAAGGCATGAACGGCTCCGATGTGGTGCAGTGATATTAACTCCGAAGCAGGCCGAAGGATTCTCCTGCGCGAATTGCACCCATCCCCTCAAAACAACGGCCGCGGATTGGCATTGGGCACGTAGTTCGGCAACACCAGCTTGCGCTGATTTACAGAAACCTGGCGACCGCCCTTGCTGACCACCCTGCGTGCCAGCATCACATCAGTCAGTGCTGGCAGAACGCGATAGTCAGCCGGCCGCAGGCGGTGGGCGTCCACGCGGGCCAGATCAGATTTCAAAGTACTGGCCGATACGGGTTTGTTCGCGCTCATTGGCCTTCCTCATCCTGAAAACGGTCGCGTCGGCGAAACGCGCTGCAACACCCGTTCGCGGTCTTCGACCATTTTCATGGTTCCTCTTTCGCCAACTTCGGCATCGGCAAGCCCGCGCCGGCCATCACCGCCAAGAGAGCTTCGTCACCGTCGATCCGAAGTTCACGCATGACTTGGCGATAGTCCGTACGACCCAACGAGAATTTGACCAGCACACGTCGGCGGCGGTCATCACGAAGCAAGCGCGCAATCTCCAGCGCACCATCCTGCTTGGTGTATTGGATGCCGGGAATGTCGCTCAAGTCCGACCAGCGCCACGGTGCACAGATACTCGCCGTTGGCCCGTAAATCACCTCGAACACATGCATCGGCCACGGTCGATCGGTGTTGCAACCCTCGATCCCGATGATCAGCTTTTCACCGGCAGCGACGGCGACGGCATGTGCCCGATCCATGAAATCGCGTAGATCCTGACCCAACGACTTCATATCGGCGACGGGACCTACAACATGAAAGAAAAGCGACTCATCGTCGTTGAGGATCGCAATTTCCTGAAACTCGACGGTGCGTAAATCCGCACGGGCATCCATGAACAACATCATGTCGGCTATGTCTCGCAACCTCGGTGTGGACAGCATACTGCTGATGCGAACCGGCATCAGAAGAACGATCAAATTCCGAGCCAATGACCCCTAGGTAGTCGTGCGCGCCGCAGCAATTGCGATCAGGATCACCGGCGGATGCCTCTAACCACCGAACTGATCCGCTCCACGTCATAGTGCATCAACCCGAGCTTGGGATTGACCCTGTAGAGGTTGCCCGACTCAGGCGCAAACAAGCTCGGCATGTCATCCAGTGCAAGCCACGGCCCTGCGTGTTCATGCGCCAGCAACCATGCACGGCAATCCCTTTCGCGGCTTCCGGTCTCGGCCTCGTGCCGAAGCAGCGGCGTCGCATCGATGAAGCGCCCGGCCAAATCCTCGCCGCCATTCGCACACACAAGCCCACGCAGCTCCATCAAGTCGCGCTCGAATCGCCACCCCGTGCTGAAAACGATGCTGATCTCTGGGTGGCGGCGCAAGATCTCCCAAATGTGGGGCGCGCATGAAAACAAGCCGCCCTCGTTGGGGTGAGGGTGCAGCACGCCGTCGAAGTCGAGAAAGAGAATCATGCACGCTCACGAGCGCGTCGAATGGGACGTACCGCGCTCGCCACCTTCAGTTCGATTTCGGCGGCGGACGCGATCACACCGCGTCGTTCGAGTGTCGCCAATAAAGCACTGGTCGACAGCAGGTAGACGTTGTCCGGAAATACAAACACGCTCCGTCCGATCTTGTGTTCTTCGAACAACAACAGGGCAAAGGCTTCACGCTGGTCGAGCGAGTCGGCAAAGTCATAGAGGTACTGCTGAATCGCCTGCTCGCCAGCGTGCCGGCGCGCAAATGCGGAGCCCTGTGCCTGGGCTTCACGACCGATATCGGTTTCTGCAATGCGCAGTTGTTTTTGGTTCACGAATTCGAGGATCTGCTGGCTGGTCGGCGTCGGGTGGCGCGCTAGTTCGTGCATCACCATGTCGATCAGCACCACTTCCGGGCCAAGTGCGGTCAGCAAGTCGAGGCGATCCGCGTACGCAAGCGTGATCAGCGGCGAAGCGTCCGGAAC
>JAYUVY010000006.1:0-23277 GCA_043753835.1 Lysobacterales bacterium
AAGAAGTCGGCAGGCGAAGAGCAACAGGATCAGAAATCAAACCCAACCGCGGGTGCTGTCCTCAACTAATTCTTCGTCCGAAGAAAGCCGGCAGGTCAATCCAACCATCAGCTTCATGCTTTACGACAGCAGTAAATGATTTCTGCATGGCGATTCTCCATTCAAGGCGGCGAGAATACCCCAACACGTTCAACGCAATTTGATGCGCCTATCGCCCAATCGAACGCGTGAGATTCGCGCGTGCACGCGCTTCGAGTTGGCGTTGGTATTCGGGGCTTGAGTAGATGTGTGGTCGCGCCAGAAACTCGCGCAGAATTTGCTTGCGTTTGACGTTGAACAGAAACATCGGCACCCAGTGATATTCACTGCGGACTTCGGTTTCGTAGGCGTCGAAGCGGGCCGGGTCGGCGCCGAGGATGGACAGGTCGATATCGATCAGCAGCGCGGCGTCGGGATGGCTTGGCAACGCGGCATGACGCGTGCACAGGATCAGTGCGTGAATGCGATCGGCTGCTGCTGCGTTGACGCCCGCCGCGAGTGCCGACTGTCGCGCCCAGTCTGCGCAGCGCTGTTCATTGTCAAACTTGCGCGTGTCGTAGATCGCATCGTGGAACCACAACGCGAATTCGACTTCACCGGCATGCTGGCACTGCGCCCGGATCTGCTGCGCTTGCGTCAGGCAATCATCGAGATGCACCAGTGTGTGGTAGTGCCGATGCGGTTCACGGTAGCGCGCCAGCAGGTCTTCGCCGAGCGCGATCAATGCCGGTGTCGGTGCGACAGAGAGCAGTTGCAGCGTGTCGATCCAGCGAGTCGAGTCGGCGGCCATCAGCAGTCACCGGATTGCAGTTGCTGCGCACCGAGTTGCGCGAGCATTGACGTCATCGCGCCGGCCTCACTCGCGCGTTCGTTCGAGGCATTGCCTTGGCTCGCCCGCTTGGCCACACCCTGCGCGATCGCGGCGAGGCGGAAGAACGAGAACGCGAGCACAAACGGCCAGTCGCTGATCGCGCCTGAACCGCTCAGTTCGCGATAGCGCGCGATCAGCGTTAGCTCATTGGGAATGCCGAGTGCGCCGCGATCCATGCCCGCAAGCCCGGGCAGGGCCGGATTGCGCGGCAAGCGCAGCGCCATGCTGAAGTAGCCGAGATCGGCGAGCGGATGCCCGAGCGTCGCCAGCTCCCAGTCAACGATCGCGAGGATGCGCACTTCTGTTGGATGCCAGATCAAATTGTCGATGCGGAAGTCGCCATGCACCAGCGACACGCGTCCGTCGTCGGCCGGGCAGCGCGCGGGCAGCGCCGCGATCAGCGCTTCCATGGCGTCGATGCGGGTGATTTCCGCGGCGCGGTACTGCTTGCTCCAGGTGGAAATCTGGCGCTCGAAATAGTGGCCGCTCTTGCCGAAATCGCCGAGTCCGACGGCGACGACATCGGCCGCATGCAACGCCGCCATCACGTGCATGATCTCCTCAAAATAGGCGGCGCGATCCGCAGTGTCGATGTCAGGCAGCGATGGATCCCAGAAGATGCGTCCGTCGACATGCGCCATCACATAGAACATCGCGCCGATGACGTTCTCGTCGGTACACAGGGCCAGCGGCTGCGCCACCGGCACGCCGTGTCCATGCAGGGCCGAGATCACCCGGAACTCGCGGTCCACCGCATGCGCGCCCGGCAACAACTGCCCGAAAGGCTTGCGTCGCAGTACATACGTGCCTGAAGTCGCGTCGAGTCGATAAGTCGGATTCGATTGTCCGCCCTTGAACTTCGTCGCCGTAAGCGGCCCGACAAAGCCCGCGACATGCGCTTCGCACCAACGGGTCAACGCTTCAATCGGTAGATCAGTCATCGTCAATGTCCCGTGGTGCTTTCCCTCCCCCTCGACGGGCGAGAGGCAGGGGAGAGGGTGAGTTAGCAAAATGAAACTTCCGCCAGCTAGGCTTGTTGCGACTGTCGACGACAATAAACGAGATCGAACCAATGAACGTGACGATTGAAGACTTCAATACTGGTTGGTTCGGCTTGGAAATTGGATTGACGGACAGCGACATAACGACCTTGATTGATTGCCTCACCGAGTTGCGCAGCACTCGAAGTCACTTTCATGCTCGCAGTAGATTTGAAGGCGAAGGTGGCGTCGGCGACATTGAGTTTGCCTGGATCGACGACGTGGAAAATTCGCTATTCGTTCTTGAGTGAGTCGTCGGGTCGGAAATGGCACTCACCGCACCGCCGTCATCGATTTCGCCAGCGCGGTGATGTGCACTTCGTCCGGGCCGTCGGCGAGGCTTAAGGCGCGGGCGCCGGCGTAGGCTTTGGACAGGAAGCTGTCTTCGGAGACGCCGAGCGCGCCGTGGATCTGGATGGCGCGGTCGAGTACGCGTTGGGCCATGCGCGGGGCGACGATCTTGATCATGCCGATTTCGTCTTTGGCCGCGCGCACGCCGCCGGCATCGAGTTTCATCGCGGCGGCGAGTGTCAGCAGTCGCGCCTGTTCGATCTCGCAACGGCTGAGCGCGATCGCTTCGCGCACCATGCCTTGTTCGGCGAGCGGACGGTGGAACGCGACACGGGTACGTGCGCGCAGCACCATCGCGTCGAGCGCACGTTGCGCCAGACCGATCAGGCGCATGCAGTGGTGGATGCGGCCTGGCCCGAGGCGCCCCTGCGCGATTTCGAAGCCGCGTCCTTCGCCGCTGATCAGATGGTCGAGCGGCACGCGCGCGCCATCGAAGCGCACTTCGGCATGGCCGTTCGGGGCGTCGTCGAAACCGAACAGGTGCAACGGACGCACGACCTGGACGCCCGGCGTCGCCTTGGGCACGATGATCTGGCTGTGCCGACGATGCGGTTCGGCGTCCGGGTTGGTCACGCCCATGACGATGAAGAAATCCAGACGCGGATCCATCGCGCCGGTGATCCACCATTTGCGCCCGGTGACGATGTACTGATCACCGTCGCGCTCGATCCGCGTCGCGATATTGGTGGCATCGCTTGAAGCCACTTCCGGTTCGGTCATCGCGAAGGCCGAACGCGTCTTGCCGGCGAGCAGCGGCAGCAGCCAGCGCTCCTGCTGCAGCGGTGAACCGAAGTGATGCAGCACTTCCATATTGCCGGTGTCCGGCGCATTGCAGTTGATGGTTTCCGGCGCGATCAGCGATTGGCCGGTGATCTCGGCGAGCGGCGCGTAGTCGAGATTCGACAGGCCGGCACCATGCTGTTCGTCGGGCAGGAACAGGTTCCACAACCCGCGCTGCTTCGCTTCGGCCTTCAGGGTTTCCATCACTGGCGGAATCGTCCAGCGCTGCCCCGGTTGTTCGAGATGCGCCTCGAATTCGGCTTCGGCCGGCAGCACGCGCGTGCGCACGAAATCGGAGAGTTCGCCATGCAGGGCACGCACGCGATCGGAAAATGGGAACAGCGGCGACAGCGACATCGGTGACCTCAGAAATGCGTCCAGAGTTGGCGTTCGCCAGGCGCGGCGAGATGCGGCAGTTGGTTGAAACTGAGCAGGCGCACGCCGCCGTCGAACATCACGAATTCGCTCAGCGCCGAATTGCGGATGGCGATATTGAGATCGACCGAACGCGCGTCCGGCACTTCCAGCGCGCGCTGCGCCAGTTGCGCGATGACGCCACCGGAGGTGACCAGCAACACGCGTTCGCGGCCGCGATGGCGTTCGGTCAGGCGCGTCATTGCCGCCGCGACGCGCGCGCGGAACGCGAACCAGCCCTCGTCGAGCTGCGCGTCCATCGCGCCACTGGCCCAATGCCGCAGGGCCGCGAGCAGATAGCGCGCGACCGCCATGCGGTCTTTCGGGCCCGGCATTGCGCCGATAGAAGCCGAACGATGCTCCGGGTGTTCGGCGAGAAATGCCGCGAGTACGGCGCCGTGGTCGAACTCGTTGAATCCTGCATCGATCTCGGGTTCGGGCAGCGGTCGGTCGATTTCGGCATAGGCCTGCTCGATGCCGTTCAGCGTCTGCTGATGACGGCGCATGGCACCGACCACGACAGCATCGAAGGTGTAGTCGTGGTCGGCGGCAAGCCAGCGTCCGAGGCGCAAGGCCTGGGTTTCCCCATGCGCCGACAACTGGTCGTAGTCGTCGGCATCGAACGATGCCTGCGCATGGCGGATGGCAAGAATCTCGGTCATTTCATCCTCCCGCGCCGGCCAGACCGGCGCCGATTTCGATCAGTGGATTGGCGATCAGTACACGCACCAGTTGCAAGGCCAGCAGCACGAAAATCGGCGAGATGTCGAAGCCGCCGATCGTCGGGATCAGGCGCTGTACCGGCTTCATGATCGGGTCGGTCAGCCGGTACAGGATCTGCACGGCCGGGTTTGACGGATCCGGCGAAACAAAGCTCAAGATGGCACGGATGATGATGATCCAGAACAATGCCATTGCCGCGAATTCGATCAGCAGCGCGAAACTGATCACCAGCAGCGCAAGCGCGTTCAAACTGAGACCCGCCAGCCAGTAGAGCAGCCAGGTCTGCAGCAGCATCAGCAGGAATGTGATGAGCAGGGCGGCAAGGTTCCAGCCGCGGATCACCGGCAGCGCTTTCTGGATCGGGATCAGTACCGGATTGGTCGCGCGATACACGAACTGAGAAATCGGGTTGCGGAAATCCACACGCAGGCCCTGCATCAGCAGGCGAAAGAAGAACAGGCCGATGATCAAGCCGAAGATCGCCTGCACGATCAATGCGCCGGCATTGGCGAGGTGATTCATCTCAGCCCCCGAACTGGTTCGACAGTTCGCGACCACGCTCGGTGGCGTGGTCGATGGCAGCGACGACGAGATCGGCGAAGCCACCCATGGCGAGGCGTTCCAGTGCCGCCTGCGTGGTGCCGCCAGGCGAGGTGACGCGCGCGCGCAACAGGGCCGGGTCTTCGCCGCCTTCGCAGGCCATGCGCGCGGCGCCGAGCGCGGTGTTCAGCACCAGGGTGCGTGCCGCCGTCGGCGACAAACCCTGGCGTTCCGCGGCGGCGATCATGCTTTCCATCAGCAGGAAGAAATACGCCGGGCCGCTGCCGGACACGGCGGTCACCGCGTCCATCAGCGCCTCGTCCTCGATCCAGACCGTGGCGCCAGTCGCGGCGAGGATCGATTCAGCCCGCGAACGCCCGTTGTTGTCGACACTGGCATCGGCATACAGGCCGGTGACGCCGGCACCGATCAGCGCCGGGGTGTTCGGCATACAGCGCACCAGACGCGTGGCCGGGCCGAGCCAGCGGCGGAAATTCTCGAGGCGGATACCGGCGGCAATGGAAATCAGCAGCGGATTCTGGCTAGCGACAAGATCGGCGATGCCGTTGCAGACGTCGCCCATCACCTGCGGTTTCACCGCGAGCACGATCACATCGGCCCCGGCGACCGCGGCACGGTTGTCGGCGAATACGCTGACGCCGAATTCCGCCGCAAGCCCATAACGCGCGCCTTCGGCCGGTTCGGCGACGCGGATGCTGCGGGCGTCGGTGTCGCGCGCGATCAAGCCGCCGATCAAGGCGCGCGCCATGTTGCCGCCGCCGATGAATGCCATTGTCGTCATGCTGGAGTTCCGCGAAGCCCAAAGATTGCTGATCCTATCCGAACCAGATTCGCGCCTTCGGCGATCGCATCCGGATAGTCGTCGGACATGCCCATCGACAAGGTGTCGATGGGCGCATGTTCGGCCTTCAGCTTCAGGTATTCGGTTTGCATGCGGGCGAATGCGATGCGACGCAGGCCGCTGTCGGTGACCGGCGCCGGAATCGCCATCAGGCCACGCAGTCGCAACCGGGGTTCGCCGGCGATCATCGCGGCGAGCGCGGTGATGCGATCCGGCAAGCAGCCGGACTTGCTGGCCTCGTCGTCGATATTCACCTGGATCAGCACATTCAGGGGCTCGCGTTCTGCCGGGCGAAACTTGGCGAGCAGCGGGATCAATTTTTCACGGTCGACGCTTTGCACCCAGTCGAAGTGTTCTGCAGCTTCGCGGCACTTGTTCGACTGCAGTGGGCCGATCAGATGCCACTCGAGCGCGAGGTCGGCGAGTTCGCCCTGCTTGGCCAAGGCTTCCTGCACGTAATTCTCACCGTATGCCTGCTGGCCGCAGGCAGCCAGGGCGCGAATGGCCGCGGCGGGCTGCTGCTTGCTGACCGCCAGCAGGCGCACCGCTCGGCTACCTGCTGCCAGCGCCAACTCGGCGCGGATGCGCGCATATCGGTCTTCCAGTGCAGTCATCGGTCAATCCCGTTGTCGATCCAGTCCCGCCATCGTCACGTCGCGCCGCGTTTTGCGCGCCCGCAAAAAGGGCTATAGTCGGGTCGAGTTTACGTCTTCCCCGGAGCGCCGTATGGATATCGCAGAGCTACTCGCATTTTCGGTCAAGAACAAGGCATCCGACCTGCACCTGTCGGCCGGTCTGCCACCGATGATCCGAGTTGATGGTGATGTACGCCGCATCAATATTCCGGCGCTCGACCACAAAGCCGTGCATGCACTGGTCTACGACATCATGTCCGACAAGCAGCGTCGCGATTTCGAAGAATTTCTCGAGTGCGATTTCAGCTTCGAGATTCCCGGCCTCGCGCGCTTTCGCGTCAACGCCTTCAATCAGAATCGCGGCGCCGGTGCGGTATTCCGAACCATTCCCAGCCAGATCCTGACGCTTGAAGACCTCAACGCGCCCAAGATTTTCAAGGAACTGATCGATCAGCCTCAAGGGCTGATCCTGTGTACCGGGCCGACCGGTTCGGGCAAATCAACCACGCTTGCGGCAATGGTCGATCACATCAACAGGAGCGAATACGGCCACATCCTGACCATCGAGGATCCGATCGAATTCGTGCACACCTCGCAGAAGTGCCTGGTCAACCAGCGCGAAGTGCATCGCGACACACACGGATTCAACGAAGCCCTGCGCTCGGCCCTGCGCGAAGACCCGGACTACATCCTGGTCGGCGAAATGCGCGACATGGAAACCATTCGTCTGGCGCTGACCGCGGCGGAAACCGGCCATCTGGTGTTCGGCACCCTGCATACCTCGTCGGCCGCGAAAACGGTCGACCGCATCATCGACGTGTTCCCGGCTGGCGAAAAGCCGATGGTGCGTTCGATGCTGTCGGAATCGCTGCGCGCGGTGATTTCGCAGTCGCTGCTGAAAAAGGTCGGCGGCGGTCGTGTCGCCGTGCACGAGATCATGGTCGGCATCCCGGCGATCCGTAACCTGATTCGCGAAGACAAGGTGGCGCAGATGTATTCGTCCATCCAGACCGGTGCCGCGCATGGCATGCAGACGCTCGACCAGTGCTTGCAGGACGTGGTCAAGCGCGGTTTGATTACCCGTACCCAGGCATCGACGTATGCCAAGGACAAGAAGCTGTTCGAGTGAGTGGGTCGCGACGATTTGATGCGCATCCCTCCGGAGAGAAATCATGAGTAGCGTGGACTTCACCTCATTTCTGAAATTGATGGTCCACAAGAAGGGCTCGGATCTCTTCATCACCGCCGGCATTCCGCCGTCGATGAAGGTGAACGGGCGTATCGCGCCGATCACCCAGGCACCGCTGACGCCGCAGGCGTGCCGCGACATGGTGCTGAACGTGATGACACCGTCGCAGCGCGAAGAGTTTGAAAAGACGCACGAATGCCAGTTCGCGATTTCATTGCAGGGTGTCGGCCGTTTCCGCGTCAGCTGCTTCTACCAGCGCAACCAGGTCGGCATGGTGCTGCGTCGCATCGAGACGCGCATTCCGACGGTCGAGGAATTGAGCCTGCCGCCGGTCGTGAAGACTTTGGCGATGACCAAACGTGGCCTGATCATGTTCGTCGGCGCGACCGGTACCGGTAAATCGACCTCGCTTGCGGCGATGATCGGTTATCGCAACCAGAACTCGACCGGCCACATCATCACGATTGAAGACCCGATCGAATTCGTGCACAAGCACGAGGGTTGCATCATCACCCAGCGCGAAGTCGGCATCGATACCGATTCCTGGGAAAACGCGCTGAAGAACACGCTGCGCCAAGCGCCGGACGTCATCCTGATCGGCGAAGTGCGTACCCGCGAAACCATGGAACACGCGATCGCGTTCGCCGAAACCGGCCATCTCTGCCTGTGCACCCTGCATGCGAACAACGCCAACCAGGCGCTCGATCGCGTCCTGCACTTCTTCCCGGACGATCGCCGCCCGCAGCTGCTGATGGACTTGTCGCTGAACCTGAAAGGCGTGGTCGCGCAGCAACTTGTGCCGACGCCCGATGGCAAGTCGCGCCGTGCGGCGATGGAAATCTTGCTCGGTACGCCGCTGATCCAGGACTACATCCGCGATGGCGAGATCCACAAGATCAAGGAAGTAATGAAGGAATCTACGAATCTCGGCATGCGCACCTTCGACCAGAGCCTGTTCGAGCTGTATCAAGCTGGTGAAATCTCGTACGAAGACGCACTGCGCCACGCCGACTCCGCGAACGAAGTGCGCCTGCGCATCAAGCTCGCCCAGGGCGGCGACGCGCATACGCTGTCGCAGGGTCTGGACGGCGTCGAATTGCTCGAACAGTAGCCGCATGCGCTGCGTCTACGTCGCGGAAAACGTGATCGACGCACACTTGGTGCGCGATCAACTGATGGAAGGCGGCATCCCCGCAGAAATCCACGGCGAAGCCCTCAGCGGCGGCTTCGGCCTGCTGCCCGGCTATGTCTCGGTATGGGTCCCCGAAGCCAACGCCAGCGCCGCCGACGAAGCCCTGGAACACATGCGCCCCGCAGTCGATGCCGACCCATCGCGAGGTGAGTTCAATCTGCCGGACGGTGCTGTGCCGGTTTGATCGCGGCCACGGCTTTAACGGTCGAAGAGAGTTTGTCCATGAATGGTGTTGCCCGGATCGCTATTGTTTTGGGTCTGATCTTGATGCCAATGGCTGCTCGCGCCGATTTGGTGAGCGGACAAGGTTGGAAGATCGATGTCCCTCATCATTGTGCTCGTTCAGTCGTTGCGAGAAAAGTCCCGGCAAACCCGGTCTACGATGCGCAGGCGACGGCCGAGTTGTCACGAAATCCGTTGATGCTGCTCAAGCCCGACTACACGAACTTTCCTGAGCACATCTATTTCGACCTGTCGCGGTGTTTCGGCGGTGAAAGCTACTGGACGGCCCTGCGCATCATGCCGCGAGATGCATTTGAGCGAATTCTCGATGTGCCTGGGCGTACCGAGCGCGACTTGGCTGATGAATTCATAAGCCTCGCGCAGTGGATTGCTTCCGGTCGCGAGTTGGTTCGTTGGCCGATGCTGCCGTTTCTTGATTTGGCGACGGGTGTCACGGCAGGCGTGAAGCGGCTTGGATTTTCACAGGGACACGGCATGCGCGTGTTGACCATCTTCACGGTCGACGACTTCATCGCACGAGTCGACGCGTTCGACTACGTATTCCAAGGATTGTCGAGCGGGGGCGGGTGTTATGTGCTGATGTCGAGCCGGCTGCGTATTCCTGGCCTTGCCGGTGAGAACTCGTCCGACGATCGGGGTTTCACAGACATCGAATTGATGAACAGCGCGGATGCGCGTCGACGCTACAGCTTGCTCGTCCGCAAGCAAATCGAGGACGCTTCGATCGAAATCACGCCGAAACTTGCGGAACTCGATCGATTGGTCGAGAGCCTGACGGGAAGTTGCGCCGAAGACTTTTCGCGTCCGCAGGGAGAGCCACGGCTATAGCTTCAATCCAGCCGCTTGCCGGCGTGACGCCGTCGACTGTTGCCGCGGGTCGAGTGCATGCTAATTTTCCACCCATCCATGACGATGATCTCCGGGTCTGCCATCGCGCTGGCCGCGCTTTCTTTCGTGCTCGCGATCGGGTTCTCGCGGCATCGCCTCGTCTTGCTCGCGAGCGTGTTGCTGGTGTCGTCGTTCGCACGATTGGAAGGCGGCAATCGCGTACTGGAATCGGTGCTCGCGCTGGCGCCGATCCTGTTGCTGACCGCCGCCACCATGCCCGAAGCGCGCTGGCGCACAAAGCGCAACGCCGCATGGTTGTTGATGTTCGCGTTCGCACTGTTGATCACCCTGCACGCGCCGGCGCATGTCAGCGCGGGCTTGAACCATTTTCTGATCAGTTTGTGGCCGGGCAGCGACGCTGGTCGTGGGGCCATGTGGATCGTGTTCGTCGCCGCGCTCGTCTGTCTGGTGCGCTGGGTGCTGCGCGGCCAGATCAGCGAGATCACAGCCGTTGCCGGATTGCTCGCGCTCGCGGTCGCTTTCGCAAACTGGATGGATGTCGAGCGCAGCGGAATCGCGCTGTGCCTGTCCGGTCTCGGCTTTGTGCTCGGCATGCTCGGCGGCGCCTATCGTATGGCTTTCGTCGATGCGCTTTCGGGGCTGCGCAATCGACGCGCGCTGGACGAAGCGATGGAAAGGCTCAGCGGCCACTTCGCGATCGCGATGGTCGACATCGATCACTTCAAATCCTTCAACGACACGCACGGACATGCTGCCGGCGATGTCGTGCTGCGAGAAGTGGCGGTCGAACTGCGGCGCCATTCCGGGGGCTCGACCTACCGTTATGGCGGCGAGGAATTCTGCGTGCTGTTTGTCGATGGCGCGATCGAAAACGCCGACGACACCCTGGAGGCCGCGCGCGTCGCCATCGAGAAGCGCGCAATCCGCATTCGCCCGGCGACGCGTGATGGCAAGCCTGGAAAACCCAAGGATGTGCGGGTGACGGTGAGTCTCGGCGTTTCTGAACGCGCCGAGAAACGCAAGCTTGCCAAAGAGGTGATGACCGCGGCTGACAAGGCGTTGTACAAGGCCAAAGGCGCAGGCAGGAACCGGTTGGTACGTGCGTGATCTTTCGACCTTCTACTCGAGCACGATCGCATTGCCCTCGAATCGGAACGGTACCGCCACCAGTTCCAGTTCTCGATTGACTTGCACGGCAAAGTGCAGATGTGGGCCTGTGGAGAAGCCGGTATTGCCGGACAGCCCCAGCTTCTGGCCGCGACGCACTTTTTGTCCGGGCGAAACGGCCGCTGATTCCAGCATCAGATGCGCATAGACGCCCATCGAGCCATCGCTGTGCAAAATGCGGATGTGGTTGGCGCGGGTCGCGAACTTCTCCTTGTCGGTGCCGGCGCCGAAGAAGTCTTCTTCAACCATCATCACCATGCCCTCGCGTGCTGCAAGTACCGGCGTGCCTTCGTCGACGCCGAGGTCCACGGCATAACGTGACTGCGGCCCGGTGTGCGTGAATGGGCCATTGAACCCCTGTGCCATCACAAACTGCACACCGGATGCGAACGGCACCGAATAGCGCACGCTGTCGTCGTGTTGAGCGCTCGGGTCGCCCGGTGCGGCGCGGTAACGCAGCCCGAAGCGTGAATCCTGAAAACGGTCAGCCGGAAAGGCCTTGGCGACGAGCCGCTGTTCGAATCCGCCGAGCACGGTGTGCAACGGCAATGGCGGTTCGGAGGCGACATTGATCGAGTCGACGAATACGAGTTCGATGCCGACTGGCCCGGCGATCTTGTTGAGGAAGGTCATGGTGTGTTCCTGACCAGCGTCGTTGGTGAACATCTCGACGATGTCCTGCTCTTCGGCGTGAATCAGGGTCTTCTTGATGTCGGTGACTTTGCTCGCGTCTGCAGGCGGCTTGTCGGTGACGTGCAAGACGCCGTTCGCGTCGCGATATTGATAGAGGCGTTTGGCTTCCACCATCGTGCTGGCGAGCAGTCCGCTCAACATCAGCAGGGCCAATGGCCAGGGTCGCGTCATGATGCTCTCCGTAGCGCCACATCGGGTTCCGGCGACGCGAAGTACTGCGTCAGCGGCATCGGTCGGTCGATCGCGAATCCTTGCGCATAGTCGACGCCGAGCGTGATCAACTGGGCGCGGATGGCTTCCGATTCGGTGTACTCGGCGATCGTCTGCTTGCGCATCACGCGCGCGATTTCGGCGATGGATCGGACAATGGCGATGGCCAGCGGCGAAGTGTGGATTTCGCGCACAAAACCGCCGTCGATCTTGAAGAAGTCGACGTCGAGTGACTTCAGATAGGCGAACGAACAGAAACCGGCACCGAAATCGTCGAGCGCGAACCGGCAGCCGAGCGCTCGCACGCGCTGGATGAAACGCTGCGCCTGGGCAAGATCGCGCACTGCGCTGGTTTCGGTGATCTCGAAGCACAGTTGGTGCGCCTGCACGCTGCTGCCGGAAATGCGTCGTTCCAGGAATTGCGCGAACTCGTCGTCGGAGACCGAGGCGCCGGAGAGATTGATGCTGACCAGTTCGATGGTCTTGGCGATGTCGGGATTCGCTTCCAGCCATTCCAGGGTCTGGTTGACCACGGCGCGATCGAGCCGCGGCCCGAACTTGAAGCGCTCGGCGGCGGCGACATAAGGACCGGGTTCGAGCAGTTCACCGCTGTCCGGATCATGCACGCGCAACAAGATCTCCAGATGTCGCCCGCGTTTCGGGCCGGACTTCAGACTCTCGATGCTCTGTGCGTAGAGTTGCAACCGACCCTTGTCGATGGCGTCACCGAGACGCACCGCCCAGTCCATCGCATTGCGGCGGTTGAGCAGCAGCTTCTCGTCGACTTCCGCCAGCTGCACGCGATTGCCGCCGAGTTCCTTGGCGATATAACAGGCGGCGTCGGCATGCGCGAACAGCGTCGCGAATTCGGCATCGGCGGCGAGAAACGGTACGACGCCGATGCTCGCGGTCGGGGCGATCAAGCGGCCTTCGTGCGCAAAGCGGAAATTCGCGATCGCGGTGCGCATCTGTCGCCCCAGTCGATCTGCTTCTTCACTGCCGACGGCACGAAACAGCACGGCGAATTCGTCGCCGCCCAGACGCGCCAGCACGTCCTCAGCACGCAACTCGCTGCGAATCACCGCCGCGAGCGAGCGCAGCAATTCGTCACCGACGGCATGGCTGACGGTGTCGTTGACGAGCTTGAACTGGTCCAGATCGACATAGGCCAAGGCCATATGCTCATGGGGGTTGGCACGGATCGCGCGGCGTGTGCGGTCCTCGAATGCCGGGCGATTGGCGAGGCCGGTCAAGCTGTCGGTCATGGCACGGCGGATGGCGCGCCAGCTGGCGACACGGTTTTCATGCGCGGCCGCGGCGACGATTTGCGGTGCGGCGGTGATCATGCACAGGAAGGCGACCAGAATGACAACGCTGCCGAGATCCTTGGGCGGGCTCAAACCGGCGTAGCCGAGACCGATCAAGGTGGCCAGATACAGCCCCGCGACGGCGCTGCCGAATGAGGTCCAGGGTGGCGAAAAACGTACTGCGCTCCAGATCACGAAGACGAAGGGCAGGCTGGTGAAGCCGAGCGCATAGGCGCCGCTGCGACGAGCCGCGAGCGCGACCAGCACCAGCGAGACCAGAAAGACGACCAGCCAGATGGCTTTTTCGCGCGGGCGCGCCAGATGCAGGGGCTGTGCGTCGCGCTCGCGCCAGCTGAACCAGCGCGCCCCGATCAGCACACTCGACAGAACCGCGACGACGCCGAACAGATCGCCAAGTGACCACTGCAGCCAGGCGCTGAAAAACGCGCTGCGCGGCACCATGCCGGCCGCGACCAGGCCAGCGGCACCGACCGCGCCACCGATGACCAATGAGACGCAAGCCGCCTGCAGGAAAATGAACCCGGATCGCATCGACAGCTGTTCGACCGCGTTCGGCGCACGCTTTGCCACCCAGGCATAGGCAATCAACGCCGCGGACAAGTTCGCCGCCATCGAGAACGGAATGAAGGCCGCAGGCACCGGGTTGAGGGTCAGGTGAAACAGCAGCACCGCAACCGGGATGAACGGCCACCAGCGCCAGCCATACACGATCAGCGCACCCATCGCGATGCCGGCCGGCGGCCAGATCAGGGTCACCTGATCCGGTCCCGCAACGAACCAGGTCGCCAGCCATGCACCCGCGATGAACAGGGCAACGAGCAGCACAAACTTCTGAGCTTGGTGGATGGCGAGAGTCACCGCGCAAGTCTAGCGTTGCCGGAGAAAAGTTCGGTGAAGTCGGTAGCAGCCTGCGGCACCGGTTGGCCGTCATGACCTTCGCCGCTAATGCTGGGCGCCGATCCCGGCGGGTGACACCGCGGTTGCACATTTTGCGGCCCAGTCCTCGGCCAGGCCGATCAATGCGCGTGGCAGTGGCGGCGTCTTGTGCATGCGCTCGGCGGCGTCGCGCATGGCCTGAACGAGTTCGATACGCGGCGCCAACTGGCATTGCGCGTGCGCCAATGCCGCGCGTTCGGCGTCGATATTGCTGCGTTCGCTGATCACGCCGGCTTCGCGCTGGGCCATCACCGGCGTCAGCAATTCGATCGCGCCGGTGTAGTCACCACGGGCGATGCGGATGCGGGCACGGTCGGCCTGATACGCGAGCAGACGCGGGTCTGCAAGGTTGCCGAGCGCGCGTTCGACGCGTTCCGCTTCATCGAGCGCGCGTTCGGCTTCGTCGAGACGATCCTGCACCATCAGCGTCTGCGCCAACGAGTGCTGGGTGCGGGCGATTTCGACGTGTTCGTTGCCAAAGAAATCGCGCATGCGCGTCAGCAGATCGGCGTACTCGCGGTCGGCTTCGTCGAAGCGTCCGAGTTCACGCAGACTCATCGCGTAGTTGCGGCGCAACGACAGCAGCAACGGCGTCCGCTCAGGCTTGAGCAGCGCGAGCTGCGCCAGCGATTCCTTGAGCTTGGCGTGTCCGTCTTCTAGCTTGCCTTCGGTGACCAGAAAAGTGCCGAGGTTGCCGAGCGAAGTCGCATAGTTCGCTCGGCTTTCCGGCAGTTGCCCGGCCAACACTGCGACGGATTCGGACAATGCCGCGATCGCTTCGGCATTGCGGCCCATCGTGCGCAGGCAGACCGAGCGCAGCTGCAGCAGGACACCGCGTTGCACGCTACCGTGGTCGGCCATCGCATCGCGACGATCCAGCGCCACTTTCAGCACTGCCAATGTCTGTTCATACTCGCCGCGGCTGAAGTGCACCAGCGCGCGTTCGTTGTAAGCGTCGGCGACTTCGTTTTCCGGCACGCTGGGCAGCGCCAGCCACAGCGTCAGCGCGCGATCGAACATGCGCGCCGCCTCGTCGGTCAATCCCTGCCCCCGCATGATGCGTCCGGCGGCGTGGAACATCGACGCGCGCGCATCATTGTCCATGCCGGTGAGATCACCCTCTTCCAGGCGGGCGACGCTGAGCGACAGCAGTTCCTTCGCGGTCAGGTCGCCGGCACGTGTCGCTGACGGATTCGCTGATGCGAACAACTCCTCGAGATATGCGGATACCACCTTGGCCTTGTCGCGCTCGCGTTTGGTTTCAGCGAGTTGGCGGTCGAGTGCGGCGACATGGAACGCGACGAAGCCCGCGATCGCGGCGAGCACGGCGATCAATGTGGTGATGACGATCCAGTAGCGGCGCAACACGGCGCGCAACCGGTATCCGCGTTCTTCGCGGCGGGCTTCCACCGGCTCACCGTTGAGCCAGCGATCCAGGTCGGCGACGAGGGCATCGGCGCTGGCGTAACGATCTTCGGGGCGCTTGCGCAGCGCGCGCAGGCAAATGGCATCGAGGTCGCGGTCGAACTGATGCGCGCGCAGTCGTGACGGCGGCGGCGGCTGCTTTTCAAGAATCGCGCGCAGCAGCCCGGCGGTATTGCCGTAGTCGCCATAGGGCGAGACTTCCGCAATCAACTCGTACAGCATCACGCCGAGGGCGTAGACATCGACGCTGGTGCCGGCTGCGGCAATGCCCTGTTGCACTTGTTCGGGCGCGGCATAGCGCAGCGTCATTTGGCTCGGGCCGGTGGTGGTGATCGCGGCCTCGTCGAGCAGTCGCGCGATGCCGAAGTCGAGCAGTTTCGGCACACCGTCGCGCGTCACCAGAATGTTCGCCGGCTTCAGATCGCGATGCACGACGAGGTTGCGATGGGCATGCGCGACCGCGCTGGCGATGTCGCGCAGCAGCCGCACGCACTCGCGCAAGCTGCTGCTGTGATCTCGGCAATGGCGGTCCAGGCGGACGCCATCGACATAGGTCGTCGTCAGATACGGCGCGCCGGATTGGTCGCGGCCGCCATCGATCAAGGCGGCGATGTTTGGATGATCGAGCGCGGCGAGAATGCGGCGTTCGCGCTGAAAACGACGCAGGTCGTCCTCGTCCCAGCGGCCGTGCAGAATATGCTTGAGCGCGACCGCTTGCGTGGCACCGTCGAGTGCGCGTTCGGCGAGCCAGACGCGGCCCATGCCGCCGCGGCCGAGTTCTCGCACCACGCGGTAACCGGCGATTTGCGGTACCGCTTCCGGTTCGACGGCACGCGTCAGCAGGTCTGCGGTTCCGGCGCCAGGATTCAGGCGTCGTGCCAGTGCCGCGGCGAAAGCCGGATCGCGCGCGTGCAATTCGGCCAAGCGCGCTCCGCGTTCCGCGTCACCCAACGCTTCGAGTTCGAAGTACGCGGACTTCAGGCGCGCGTAGGCCTCAGGATCGTGCGCCGCGGCCATAGCCCAACTGCTCTCGTAGCCAGGCGCTGGCATGCGCCCATTCGCGATTGACTGCGGAGGGATGGATTTCGAGTGCCTTCGCGGTCTCCTCGATCGTCAATCCGGCGAACACGCGCATTTCGACAACAGTGGCGGCGCGCGGATCGAGCTCGGCGAGCACACTCAGTGCGTTGTCGAGAGCGACCAGTTCGTCGGGTGACCCGAGGCCGGCGACATCGACATCGTCGATCGATTCCGGCACCACACCGCCGCCACGTTTTTCGGCCAGCTTTCTGCGTGCGCGATCGATCAGGATCTGGCGCATGGCGCGGGCGACGACGCGGATGAAATGGCCGCGATCTTCGACATCTGGCGCGCGCGCCTGGAGCAGCTTCATCAGCGCGTCGTTCAGCAACGCCGTCGGTTGCAAGGTGTCGTGGCCGGATTCGGAGCGCAGCACCGCTGCAGCCATGCGTTTCATCTCGGCATAAAGTCTTGTGAACACCCGGTCGCGGGCGATCGCGTCGCCCTGTTGCCAGTCGTTCAACCATCCGGTGATGTTGTCGAAGTCGTTCCCCATGCGCGAAGCATACGACCGGCGCAGCCCATGCGCAGCCTCCCGGCGGCGATGCGAACGGGGCGGGTGACGTGGACGCGGCGCGTCGTTTGGATGCGTTCGTCGGCACAGGATGGGTTGCATGATGCGATGTCGCCCGGGGATGCCAACCATACGCAGGATGGCGGCGAATTCTCCGCGGAAAATTTATTTTGCGGCAGGCGGAGAATCTGCGACGCGACTGCGTACTGCTGGATGACGCGGCATGGTGCCGCAATGAAGGAGCCCCGCAGTGAATCAGTTTTTCCGCAACAGCCTTGCCCTCGGTGTGGTTCTGGCAAACGTCGTCATGCCGGCAACCGCTGTCGCTGCCGGCAGCTTCAGTGATGATTTTTCCGATCCGGCCAGTGGCTGGGTGAATACGCAGGTCGTCGACCACAAGGCCAATGGCATTGCGTTGTACGACAGTAGCGGCGGCTACCAGATGACGCCGCTCGACGATGCCACCTACGGCATCGTGCGCGCACCGAAGCAGGTCGATGGCACCGATGTGCGCGTCGCTGCCAACGTGTTCCTCTACACCGGTGTCGGGCAGGGGACTGCAGGCGTCGTCTGTCGTCATCAGGACAACAGCAATTTCTATGCGTTCATGGTCTCAGGCGGTCATGGCTACGCCATCCTCAAGGTCAAGGATGGCAACGCCGAGCAATTGGCAACGGGCCGCTTCGAAGGCGCGATGCCGAATGTCGCCGACGTGCAAGTCAGCGCGCGTTGCGAAGGTGAAAGCTTGACGCTGTCGCTCGATGGCGAGGAAGTGGCCAGTGTCAGCGATGCCGACCTTTCCAAGGGTGCGAGTGGCCTGATCGTCATCGGTGAGAAGACTGCCGGCACCAGTGCAGTGTTTGACAACTTCGAGCTGGGCGGTTCCTAATCCATCGGCAAATCGATGATGCCTGCGCATGAGCGACTGCAAACCCATCGCCGTGCCGGACGCCGCGCATTTCGCGGCGCCGGTCTGCCACAACTGCGGCGTCGCATTGACGACGCCGTTTTGCGGTCAGTGCGGTCAGAAGCGGGCGCCGCGCCTCAATCTCGGTGCCGTGCGCAGCGAGGCCTGGCAGAGCTATCGCGTGTTCGAGTTCGGCATCGTCAAGGCGGCGTGGCGACTGGCGCATTCGCCGGGCCTGATTGCACGCGAATTCGTGCTCGGCGCTCGCGCCAAACACGTGCATCCGCTCAAGCTGTTGCTGATCGCGATCGGCTTGTTGCTGCTGATCCTGTCGCAGATCAGCTTCCTGGCAAGCGACGATGCCCAGTTCAATCAGGTCATGGCGCGTGTGCAGACCTTGGGCAACTGGTCGATTTCGCTCGGCATCATCGCCATCGTGGGTGCCTCATTGCTGGTCATGCGCTGGCGGCAACCGTTCAACCTTACCGAACACCTGGTGCTCGGCGTCTATGTGCACTTCCTGATCGTGGCTGCGACGATTCTCAATTTCCTGCCGCGCTTGTTCATTGCAACCCCGGCCTTCATCGCCGCGCACAAGCAATGGTCGGTGTGGCCGATGGATGGCGTCGAGGCGCTGATCCTGATGTTCGCATTCCGCCAGTTCTTCCAGCTCGCATGGCGCCGCGACGGCTGGCGCCTGCTGCTCGCAGCGGTCGTCTACGTCGCGTTGAAATGGGCGACCTTGCGCCTGTTTTCGATCGCGGTCGTCAAGTACGTGCTGCACACGATGCAATGACTACTCCATTACTCCATGCCCACCATTGAACCGTCCCGAGGATTCCCCATGAAAACCCGCATCACGATGCCACACACCTTGCTCAGCTCGGCCCTCGCGCTGGCCCTTGCCGGCTGCGGCGGTGGCTCCGATGCCACGGCACCAGCCCGCACGCTGGCAGCGAACGACACGCCGAAAGCGGCCATGAGCGAAGACGAGATGATCGACGAACTTGCCAGTCGATTGCAGGCGTGCTCTTACGACGGCTCGCCGGTGACGGTGAATGCGCGCGGCATGGCCAGTGGCCAGTCCGGCGCCGGAGCACAGGTCGTGGCCAACATCATGAAGTACACCGGCCTGCCGCAGAACTTCGATGTGATGCCGCATCCCGATGTGCCGAATGCGGCCGCGGTGATCCTGATCGGCGAGGACAAACTGCCGCATCGCGTCATCGCCTACAACGAACAGTTCATGGCCAATGTCCGCAACGCGACCGCGAACAACGACTGGGCGCCGATCAGCATCATGGCGCACGAGATCGGGCATCACCTTTCCGGCCACACCATCCAGCCCGGAGGCAGCCAGCCGCCGACCGAACTCGAAGCGGACAAGTTCAGCGGCTTCGTGTTGTACAAGATGGGCGCGGTGCTCGCCGACGCGCAAAAGGCGATGAACACCTTGGTGCCGGAAGCCGATGGCCCGACGCATCCGGGCCGCGGCAAGCGCGTGCGCGCGATCGCCGATGGTTGGGAACAGGCCTGTTCGCAGCAGGCGGGCGATTGCAGTGGAGGTGTCGCTGTCGTCGCGAAACAGGAACTGACGCCGATGAGCAAGCCGATCGCCGCAAACGTCGGCGCCGATGTGTTGCCGGCACCGGACGCGAATGCCATTCCGTCGAAGTTCGGCAAGTTCGTGATCGACGAACTCGGTGTGCTCGATGCCACGACGCGCGCCAACTTCGAGCAGCAGATGTTCGATCTGGCCGCCAATCATCAGGTCGAGCTCGTGACCATTGTCGCCAAGAGCCTGCATGGCTTGAGTGCCGACGATTACGCCTACGCGATGCTGCGCCAACTGCGCGTCGGCAAGCTCGATGTCGGCAATGGCGCCGTGTTCGTGATTGCGCCGAACGAGAAGCAGGCGGGTGTCGCGATGGGCGCCAGCATCATGCTTGAGATGCGCAACTACATCGATCTGGAAAAGGATCGTCTGAAAAGTTTCGCCGAGATCGGTCTGCCGTACTGCAAGGCCGGCTGCAATGCCGATCAGAGCGAGATGGTGTTCGCAGCCGCCGAACATGTCGCGCACGATGTTGCGAGCTGGGACTTCAACATCCGCTACCAGAACCTCGGCGCGCTGATGGCGAAGTTCGAGGAAACCGAGAAGGCGCGCATGGACGGCGCCGAGATCGAGCCCGAACAGGACCCGACCTGGCGCAAGATCACACGCGTCGAAGGCAAGCTGGTCACGCGCAATGTCGCCGGCGGCGCACAAGTGAAATGGATCAACGATACCCACGCCGAAATTGTCGGCGCGCCGATGCACGTGCAAACCGCCGACGGCCGCAATCTGCTGATCTACGCCGATGCCCACGTCGAGAAGATGATGACCGGCAAGCTCGTTGAAGGTCAGTCCTACGTCTTCATCGCCCGCGAAGCCTCACTCAGCCAGAACCCCAAAGACACCCTGAGCTTCGACCTGCTCAGCTTCGACGCGGTGTCGCGCTGAGTCGCGGATAGTTCGATTCGCGCTCCGAATAGCCGCGTAAGCTACGTTTTCGCAGTCCCTCCTCCCTTCCTGCGAGGAGGGACTGAGGGGCCCTGCCCGGAGGCGGCGCATTTATCGCGGGGTGGACTCGAGCAGATCAATCTGACTGTCGTCTTTTGCCGAGATTCTCGCGCAGTCGGCATCAATGAAGATATTTCTGCACCTGCATCCAACGCTCTCTTCCGGCTGCGAGGCAACTACGTCGTGGCAGAGGCGACAGCGATAGAAGAAGTTTTGGCCGACCGGATAGCCCTTCGACGGTTGAAAAGGACGATTCCTCATCGTGGTCGCTGCGCGATGATTCGGCGGCGAATCAGTATTCGTCTGATGATTCGTGCCGAAGTGGACGGGTCCAGTGCTCACTGACTCCCACAAGCCTCTGAAGGGAAAGTCTGGTGCGACCAAGCGCCAAATCTGCCCATAAGAACGGTCCTTGAACCATCGCCCCCCATGAATTTTCCCGGCGCAATACTCCAAGTCTGCGGGAAATTCCTCCACGGCACCGATCAGAACCTGCGCTTCAATGAAGTCGACGAACCTACTGAATTCACTTGGAGAAGCGAATCCGTGTATTTCATCAAAATAACAATGCGTCATTCAACACTCCATGGCGAGCTCACGAAAGTAATGTATCGCTGATTCCGCCAGCTAGCCGGCCAACCATCGCCGAACCGCTGGCTTCTCAAATTGCTCGCGCGCGGTCGCTACGCAGCCCGTTATGAAAACAAGTTATATCTCTTCATCGCGATATAGCGATTGACTTGATGGGTGTTGGCGGGCAAGATCGGTGCCACAACCCATCAAGACCGGCGGAGGGATAGGCCCTTGGATGCCGGGGCAACCAGCGCAGCGCTGCAAAGTGCTGCGTCAGGTGCCAAGTCCTGCGGTGACGAGAGTCCACCGGAAGATGGGTCGAATTTCTGTCCGTACCGGCAGCGATTCGACTGATTGACCGTAACGCATGGCGATTGATGGGCGAATCCTTGAGGAGTTCGCCATGTCGCTCGCCGTTTCGCACGATGTCCCGGTCGCAGATATCTCTGCATCAGATCGCTCTGCAGTCGATCGCCGCAGCAGCACGACGAGCTTCACGCCGCGTATCGATGCGCCGGTGCCGGTGCAGCGCGGCTCATTTCCGCTGCAGCTGAATCTGCGTCACGGCGGCAGTGTCGATGTGGTGCTGCGCTGGCAGATTCTGGGTGCCGAAGAGCGCGCAGTGTGCATCGTCCTCGGTGGTATTTCCGCGAACCGGCAACTGGCCGCGAATGCCATCGACCCGTCCGAAGGCTGGTGGCCGCAGCAGGTGAAACGCGGCGGCGCGCTCGATCCCTGGCAACGTCGTCTGCTCAGCATCGACTGGATCGGCGCCGACGGCACGCTCGATCAGGCGATCGATCCGGACGATCAGGCGCAGGCGATTGCCGCGCTGCTCGAACATCTGCAAATCAGCCGCGTGCAGGCCTGCGTCGGTGCGTCGTATGGCGCGATGGTTGGCCTGCATCTCGCGAAACGCCTGGGTGCACGACTCGGACATCTGGTGGTGTTGAACGCCGCGCATCAGCCGCACCCGTTCGCGTCGGCCTGGCGTTCGATCCAGCGCCGCATCGTGCGCCTTGGTGCCGCGCACGACGCCAGCGTCGAAGCCGTCGCCTTGGCGCGTGCGCTGGCCGTGCTCAGCTATCGCACACCGCAGGAATTTGCCGCGCGCTTCGCTGCACCAGTGCAGATCGAAGACGGCATCGCGCGCAGTGCCGCCGAGCCCTATCTCGAAGCGCAGGGCGAGCGTTTCGCGCAACGCTTCGCGGCGACGGCATACCTTCGCCTGTCCGAGTCGATCGACCTGCATCGCATCGATCCAGCGGGGATTTCGGTGCCAGTCACCGTCGTCGGTGTGCGCAACGACCAGATCGTCCCGGTCGAGGACGTACGCGCGCTCGCGGCCGACTTGCCGCAGCTTCACCGTTATCACGAGTTCGATTCTCTGTTCGGTCACGACGCGTTTCTGAAGGAGGATGCACGTGTCCATGATGTGTTGACCGAAGCCTTGGCCCGCGGCGGTGTGGCATGAGCGCGCGTTGTCCAGCCACAGCCGCGGTTCGCGCCGGTATCGACAGCGACAGCGCCCATGGTGCGGTCGTGCCGCCGATCGTGCTGTCGAGCAACTTCAGTTTCGAAGGCTTCAACCAGAAGCGCAAATACGACTACACGCGCAGCGGCAACCCGACCCGCGACCAACTCGCCGATGCATTGTCCGACCTTGAAGGAGGCGTGGGTGGTGTCGTCACCGCGACCGGCATGGCCGCGATTACGTTGGTGCTTGCAGCGCTGCTCGAGCCCGGCGACACCCTGGTGGTGCCGCATGACTGTTACGGCGGCAGCTGGCGCTTGTTCAACGCACTGGCGCGCAAGAATCACTTCAACCTTGTCACCGCCAATTTCACCGACCCGCGATCCTTGTCCGCGGCGCTGGCGCAATCGCCGAAACTGGTCTGGATAGAAACGCCGTCCAATCCACTGTTGCGCATCACCGACATCCGCTTCGTCGCCGAAGCCGCGCACCGTGCCGGCGCCCTGGTGCTGGCCGACAACACCTTCCTGTCGCCGGCCCTGCAACGCCCGATCGACCTGGGCGCCGACCTGGTGCTGCACTCCACCACCAAGTACATCAACGGCCATAGCGACGTGGTCGGCGGCGCGGTGATTGCGAGTGATCGCGCCACGCTCGACACGCTGACCTGGTGGGCCAA
>JAYUVY010000007.1:0-23091 GCA_043753835.1 Lysobacterales bacterium
CGCAGGCTGGACTGACGTGGCCGTTGCCGCCTGATCTGGACGAGGATGCGTTGTACGCGAAGCTCTATCCGACGCAGCCGGCAGCACGTTCGCCGGAGCCTGACTTCGCGAAGATCGCGACGGAGCTCAAGCGCAAAGGTGTGACGCGCAAGCTGCTGTGGCGGGAGTACGTCGCCGAGCACGATGAGCAGGCGTTGGCCTACGCACAGTTCTGTGTGCGCCTGTCCGAGCATCAGGAGCGCAGCGATCCGGTGATGCGACAGCGGCATCGGCCGGGCGAGCGGATGTTCGTCGACTACGCAGGGGCGCGCATGGCGGTGACCGATCCCCGCACAGGCGAGGTGCGGCATGCGGAGATCTTCGTGGCGGCGCTCGGCTTTTCCCACGCGATCTACGCAGATGCGAGCTGGACCCAGGGCACGGCTGACTGGATCGGCTCGAACGATCGCGCGATGACCGCGTTCGGCGGCGTGCCGGAAGCGGTGGTGCCGGACAATCTCAAAGCGGCAGTCACCAAGGCAGATCGCTACGAGCCGACGATCAATGCGAGTTACCAGGAATGGGCTGGGCATGTCGGCACCACGATCCTGCCCGCGCGCGTTCGCAAGCCGAACGACAAGTCCAAGGGCGAGAACGCGGTTTTGGTGGTCGAACGCGAGGTGCTGGCGCCGCTGCGTGATCGGTTGTTCTTTTCGCTCGCCGATCTGAATGTGGCGATCCATGCCGGCGTGACTGCGCTCAGTGCGCGACCATTCAGCAAGCGCGAGGGCTCGCGCAACAACGCACTGGTGGAAGAACGGGCGGCGCTGCGCCCGCTGCCCGCAACGCAATTCCAGTACGGCCATTGGCGCAAATCCCGAGTCAACATCGACTATCACATCGAGGTCAACAAACGCCTGTACTCGGTGCCCCATGCACTGGTCCGCAAGCAGGTCGACGTGCGTCTGGGCGCGACGCTGATCGAGGCTTATCACAAGGGTCAGCTCGTTGCGGCGCACCCGGTCGGCTACAAGCCGGGTGACTGCAGTACCAAGCCTGAGCATCTGCCGGAGAAGCATCGCGGCTATCTCGATCGGACGCAGAGCAGCTTGCAGCGGCGAGCCGCCGCGATCGGTGAAGCGACAGCACAGGTGATTGCTGCGCAGGTCACGCGCAAGACGCATGCGGAGCAGACCTATCGCACCAGCCAGGGCATTTTGCGTCTGGCCAAGGATCACGGCGCCGAAGCACTGGAAGCCGCGTGTCGGCGCGCACTCGATCTGAACGCGATCAGCTATCGCGCAATCAACGATCTGCTCCGTCACCCGATACCCACACCGACACCGCCCCCGGTCGTGATCGAGCACGCCAACGTGCGCGGCGCGGCCTACTACGGAGATCAGCATGCTCACTGAACCCTTGTATCAAGCACTGCAAACGCTTGGGCTGCGCGGCATGGCGCGCCAGCTCTCTGCGCAACTGCAAAGCAGCGACATCGCCGGATTGCCGTTCAATGACCGCATGGCATTGCTCATCGACGCGGAGCAGTCCGAGCGCTCGAATTATCGCTACGCGCAGCGTCTGCGCTGGGCCAAGCTCGGGCAGTCCGCGAGTCTCGAAGATCTCGACCAGCGCACGCCGCGCGGACTCGACAGGTCGCTCATCACGCAACTGAGCACGCTGGCCTTCGTCGAGGACAAGCGCAATCTGTTGATCACCGGCCCGACCGGTGTGGGCAAGAGTTATCTCGCCTGCGCCATCGGTCAGCAGGCGTGTCGCCACGACATCAGCGTGCGCTATCTGCGCATGCCGCGACTGGTCGAGGAGTTGATCTGCG
Organism: Lysobacterales bacterium; assembly: GCA_043753835.1. Taxonomy (GTDB): domain Bacteria; phylum Pseudomonadota; class Gammaproteobacteria; order Xanthomonadales; family Ahniellaceae; genus JADKHK01. The sequence continues at coordinate 1,817 of JAYUVY010000007.1, forward strand.
CCGATGCGCTCAAGCGCAAAGGCGCGTTGTTCAAACATCTCGCCAAGTTCCGCTTGCTGATCCTCGACGACTTCGGCCTCGCACCGATCGCCGATGTGCACCAGCGTGACCTACTCGAAATCGTCGACGACCGCTTCGACAAGACCAGCACCATTCTCACCAGCCAACTGCCCGTCGAGCAGTGGCACGGCTGGCTCGGCGAACCCACGCTCGCCGATGCGATCCTCGATCGCGTCGTGCACAACGCTTACAAACTCGCACTCAAAGGCGAATCGATGCGGAGGAAAAAGGCCACCTGACCCCGGCCAGGAATCACGATCGCAATCCTGCGATCATCCAACCCCCACCAGCCTGTGGATAACCGTACCGGCTTGAACCAGAACGCCGTACCGACTTGAATCAGATTGCTGTACCGAATTCATCAGAATCCGCGGTGATGCAGCTGATCGAGCGCGAACTTGGCATCACGCTGTCGGTGCGCGGCGTCGGCAACTATCTTCAGCGCTGGGGCTTCACACCGCAGAAGCCGATCAAGAAGGCCTACGAACAGCGCCCGGAAGCGGTGCAGGCGTGGCTCGATGAGCAATTTCCGGAGATCGAGCAGCGCGCGAAGGCCGAGGGCGCAGAGATTCACTGGGGTGACGAGACCGCGTTGGTCAACACCGATGTGCGCGGTCGCAGTTATGCGCCAGCGGGCAAGACGCCGGTGGCTTACGCGGTGGGCGGCACGCGCCAGAAGCTGTCGATGATTGCGACCGTGACCAACCAGGGCAAGACGCGCTGGATGATCATCGACGATGCGTTCAATGCGGATCGATTGATCGAGTTTCTCGGCGCGCTGATCAGGGACACACAGCGCAAGGTGTTTCTGATTCTCGACAACCTGCGCGTGCATCACAGCAAGCTGGTCAAGGCGTGGGTCGCCGAGCGCGCAGACCAGATCGAACTGTTCTACCTGCCGAGCTACAGCCCGGAACTCAATCCCGAAGAACGGCTCAATGCCGATCTCAAGCACCACATCGGTTCGAAAGTCCCGGCACGCACCAAGGCAAGGCTGAAAGCCGCCGCGACCGAACACATGGAGCGTCTCGAAAAATCACCCGAGCGCGTGCGCAGCTATTTCCAGGATCCGCGCGTAAGGTATGCCGCATGAAAAGTTCAAACTTCACTTGGCCGGATCAATAGTCTGCCTTCGAAACTGATGTGGTCCCTGATTCGAGACAGTTCCGCTGGAACCACGCGCCTTGCATTCCAAAGCATGAACCAGACGCTTCTGCTCCGATTTGAACGCGCCCCAATGCCGGTGGTTTTCGCCGGCTCTCTGGGCACGAAGTGCTAGGGTCATTCGAGCCGCTAAATCGAAAGTGGCCGAAAAATCTTGGGCACAGATTGGGCACGAACCGGGCACGGACCGTTTCTGGCGCCAATTCACCGCCCCTCACACACGCCGGAGTTTGCGACGCGAAGTTCGCTTCCGTGCCCGGTAACCGGGCACAAAAAACCCGCCTCGATGGCGGGCCTAGTCGTCGTAACTAATTGATTTTAATTTGATTTGTTGGTGGCTATAGGTGGACTCGAACCACCGACCTCGGCATTATGAGTGCCACGCTCTAACCGGCTGAGCTACATAGCCATTTCGACAAATTGTACTGCGTTGACCCTGGCATTATGAGTGCCACGCTCTAACCGGCTGAGCTACATAGCCAACTTGAAAACTTGCGCTGCTGGTGTAGGGGCGGAGATCGGGTTCGATCCGGCCAAGCCACCGCCATGCAGGGGGCGCGCATTGTTGGCATCGGGCTGTCGGTTGTCAAGAAGATCGTCCCGCTAAGCTCTATGGAACACATTTCAACGCCGTTAAGTTTTGTTGTCGCGGCTTGTCGCGCTGTGAAAGAATCGGTGCATTGAATTTTCTGGAGCGGGCCGTGATTGACCCTGACGGCTACCGACCCAACGTCGGGATCGTGCTGATGCACGGCGATGGCCGCCTGTTCTGGGCGCGCCGCGTCGGGCGTGATGGCTGGCAATTCCCGCAGGGCGGGATGAATTCCGATGAGACGCCGATCGAGGCGATGTATCGGGAGTTGTTTGAGGAAACCGGGCTTCAACCGCAACACGTCGAGGTGCTCGGTTCGACGCCGGGCTGGCTGCGTTATCGCCTTCCGAAGCGCTTCGTGCGGCGGCGCGAGCGGCCGACCTGCATCGGCCAGAAACAGGTCTGGTTCCTGCTGCGCATGCTGGGCGAAGAGACCGACGTCCGTCTCGATCATTCCGACCGGCCGGAATTCGACTCTTTCACCTGGGTGGACTACTGGTACCCGATCAACAATGTCGTGGTTTTCAAGCGCGAGGTCTACCAGCGCGCGCTGTCGCATCTGGCCGGCGTGGCACGCAGATTTGGCGTCGAACCAGGGACGACTCCGGCACCGGATGCGGTCATGGCGACGGTTCGCTGAACGACGAAGTGTTTGCTATTGCGAATCACTCGTATTTGCGATTGAATGGCGTCCTCGGAGGTCGCCATGTTCGTGTGCATCTGCAGTGCTGTCAGTGACCGTCAGGTCGAACGCGCCGTCCAGGAGGGTGCCCATTCCCTGGACGCGCTCGCCGGAAAGACCGGTGCCGGTGCCTGTTGTGGCAGCTGCCGACCGCTGTTGCTCGACATCATCGAACAGCAGCGCTGTCCGATGGCGCTCGCCGCCTAGTCCAAGAACTGCTCATTTTGCGATTTCGTAACGCCATCTGCGGCGGCTCGACGTATGCTGAACATTGTCCAGATTGAGGAGTGCCGACCATGCGTGGTGACGCGAAGACCATCGAATTCCTGAACAAGGCCCTGACCAACGAGTTGACTGCGATCAACCAGTATTTTCTGCACGCGAAGATGTTCGCGAACTGGGGCTTCAAGGAGATCGCCGCGCATGAGCATGCCGAGTCGATCGACGAGATGAAGCATGCCGACCGGCTGATCGAGCGCATCCTGTTCCTCGAAGGCCTGCCGAACCTGCAACGTCTGGACAAGCTGCTGATCGGCGAAACGCCGCGTGAAGCACTGCAGTGCGACCTGAAACTCGAACTGCAGGCCCTGCCCGATCTGAAGGCCGCGATCGCGCACTGCGAGCAGATTGCCGACTACGTTTCACGCGACTTGTTTACCGCCATCCTCAAGTCCGAGGAAGAGCACATCGACTGGATCGAGACGCAGCTCGCGCTGATGGACCGGCTTGGCGACAACAGTTACCTGCAGACCAAGCTCGGCGACTGAATCCTTACGGCTGCATCTGCGACAGCAACTGCCGCAGGTGCAGCGAGACGCGCTGGAATTCGTGCATCAGTTGCGCCACCAGCAGCACCGGCTCGCCGATGGTGCCGGAACGCGCACCATGCTCGATGCGCTTGGCCATGTCCGAAAGCATCAACGCACCCAGATTGGCACTGGTCGACTTGAGTGAATGCGCCGGCGCGATCAGTCCGTCCAGGTCGTTCGCGGCCGCGGAGCGCTCGAGGATCGACAACGCACGCGGTGAGTCTTCGAGATAGACGCGCACCAGATCGGCGAACTCGGCACCCATCATGTCGATCAGGTCATTGACGATCTGCGCATTGATCGGCGTTGAATCGGCATGCGTCGGGGCGGGCGCGACGACGCTTGGCGGACGCGCGATCGGTGCCGGTGCCGGCGCCATGGTGCGCGACACTGCGCCCGGCGGCAGCCACTTCTGCAGCATCTGCTCGAGCAGCGATCGATTGAGCGGCTTGCTCATGTAATCGTCCATGCCCGAGGCCAGGCATTTCTCGCGATCGCCGACCATGGCATTGGCGGTCATTGCGACGATCGGAATCTTTGGCAGCGCGCCTTCTGCCTGCAGCTTGCGGATGTAGCGGGTAGCGGTGTAGCCGTCCATGATCGGCATCTGGCAATCCATCAGCACCGTGTCGAAGTGACCGCCAGCTTCGAGTTTTTCGACTGCGATGCGGCCGTTTTCGGCATGCTCGTGACTGAGTCCGATCAAGGTCAGCAGACGCTGCGCGACTTGTCGATTGACCGGGTTGTCCTCGACCAGCAGGACATGACCACCGAGTGCGCCGGCACGCGGTTCGGCGGCGACGTAACTGGGTGTAGATGCGGCCGCTTGCGCCGCCAGTGCCATGGCCGCGCTGCCTTCGGGCGCTTCCAGCATCTCGACCTGGACATTGGCATTCGACGCCGTTGGTGTTCCAGTCAGCATGGCTTTCATTGTGGCGCGCAAGTCGCCGTCGCTGAATCCGCGTTCAAGTGCCGTGCAACGGGCGGTGCTGCGCACATCTTCGGGCAACAGGTCGTCACCAGCGAGCGCAATGATGTGCAATTGCTCGAGGGCGGTTTCGCGGCTGACGCTGCGCAGAATCGCGAGCGCGGTGGCACGCATCGAGCCGAAGTCGAGAATCAGGAAATCGGTGGCGAGGCTGCCGCCGGCGGCTGCCTTCAACTTCGCCGCCACTTCCGCCGCCGCGTTGTTCTGCGTGAACGGCATTTTCCAAGCCGTGAGCGTGGTGCCGATGCGCTTGAGCGTCGCCTGATCGCCGGTGACGATCATTGCGCGAGAGCCTTCGATCTCGCTGCGCGCCGGGGTGACGTCGCCGAGTGCCTTGAGCAAGGGCACCGTGAACCAGAACACCGAGCCCTTGCCGACCTCCGACTTGACGCCGATCTGTCCGCCCATCAGGTCGACGATGCGCTTGCAGATCGACAAGCCGAGGCCGGTACCGCCGAAGTTGCGCGTGGTCGAGTTGTCCGCTTGCGAGAATTCCTGGAACAGCTTCTTCTGGCCTTCGGGCGAGATGCCGACGCCGGTATCGCGGATCGCGAACAGCAGTTCGGTGTGAGTGCGGGTTTCCGAACGCTTGTTGACCTGGATCGCGATGGCGCCACGCTCGGTGAACTTGATGGCGTTGCTCACCAGATTGGTCAGCACCTGGCGCAAACGGGTCGGGTCGCCACGCATGGCCAGACGCACGTTCGGGTCGATGATCATCTGATATTGCAGGCCCTTGTTCTCGGCATTGCGCGACATCAGGCGCGAGACGCCGTCGACGATTTCCTTGACATTGATGCCGGTGGTTTCGAGTTCGAGCTTGTTCGCTTCGAGCTTCGAGAAATCGAGGATGTCGTCGACAATCGAGAGCAACTGTTTCGAACTCTGGAACGCCGTCGTCAGGTATTCCTTCTGGTCCGACGCGAGCTTGGTGCTGAGCACGAGATCGAGCAGCGGGATGATGCCGTTCAGCGGTGTGCGGATTTCATGGCTCATGGTGGCGAGGAATTCACCCTTGGCCATCATCGCTGCTTCAGCGTCTATCTTTGATGCGGTCAGTTCGCGCTCGACATTGCGCAGTCGCTCGATTTCGCTCTCGAGTTCGCGCTGGTTGCTGGCCGTCGCTGGCGCTGCAACCGATGCGCGCACCACCGGGGCGGCGACAACCACCGCAGGTGCAGCACGGGCTTCGTCCAGCAAACGCGCAAAACGCCGTTGTGCACGCCACACCAACACGGCTGCGATGACTGCAGCAGTGCCCGCGACGACGACGGCGATCAGTCGCCACTGCGGCTTGATGGCTTCGCCACCGGCCGCGACCAGCAGTGTCGACACGACCGCGACCGTGAGCAGGGTCAGAATCGCACCCGCGCCAGGACGATCATCGAAGCGATCCTTGCCCATCATGCGTTCTCCAACATGTGCCACTGCTCCATCATTGCTGTTTGTCGGCCGTCAAATCGCTGCGGCATTGAAATCGAACTCAAGGTCTTGCGTCGCTTGCTGCACAAAATTGCCCTGGATGTAGTCGACACCCGTGCTCCACAGGCTGGCGGCGACCTGCGCGTCTTCCACCTGCGGCGCGACGATGCGGATGCCACGGTCGCGCAGATGGGTGATGGCCTGACGCAATTCGGCGCGCATCTTCGGCGTCTGCCCGTCGCTGCCGGTGTATTTGGCCGATACTTTCACGTAGTCGACATGTACGTGCTGAAGCAGTTGGAAGTTGGCCATGGTCGCTTCGAAACTCGACAGGCAGAGGTGGATGCCGAGGCGCTTGGCATGCTCCTGGAACGCACTCATCTGGCGAATGCGCGCCAACACGTCGGCGGTGCGGAATTCGATGACGAGATGGTCCGGCGCGATGCGTCGCGTTTCGATCGCCTGCTTCAGCCAGGTCAGGCGCTGCGGATCCTGCAGGCTCTCGATCGACTGGCTGACGAACAGACGCACCGGGTGACCGTCGCGCGCGCGCTCGGAAATCACCAGCAACGCCTTCGACAGCACCCAGCGGTCGACGCCGTGGATCAACCCGGCGCGCTCGGCCACCGGCACCAGGACTGCGGCCGTGTAGGTACGACCGCCGTCGCCGCGCAGACGCAACAGGCACTGGAACTGCTCGTCATGACCACCGCGCAGCGAAGCGATCGGCTGGAACAGCAGTTGCAGGCTCTCGTTGCGGATGGCGTCGCGGATCAAGTTGGCGAGCATCACGTCGTCGCCCTCGGCGGCTGCCGTGACCTGGGTCTGGAACAGCGCGACGCGTTGCTCCGGATTGGCGCGAGCGAGTACGCAAGCGCGTTCGGCCGCATTCACCATCGCCGCCGCTTCGCCGAGATTCTGTGCAAAGGTCGATACACCGATCGCGATCGCGAGCGTGATGCTGCGATCGGCTACTTCGAACACGTGCTGGTCGAACGCCTGCTGGATGCTGTTGGCAATGATCATCAATTCGCTTTCGCTGCGCTCGGCGAGCAGCGCGATGAAACTGGTGTCGCCAAAACGGGCGCAGAAATCATTCGGCAACGTCTGTCCGCTGAGGAATGCACCGGCCTGACCCATCAACTGGTCGAACGCAGTGAGCCCGATGCGTTCGCGGATGTTCTGCGCACCGTCGATGAGCAGGAACAGCAATCCGCCGACCTGTCGCGGCGCATCTTCGACCGCCAGCGCTTCGCTCAGTCGTTCGAGCACATGCGCACGGTCGTAAAGCCCGGTCACCGGATCACGCGGATTCTGTGCCTGCACGCGCTTCTGCGTGCTGCGCGCGCGACGCACCCGATTGGTCACCGCCGAAATCAGGTGCTTGGGCCGGATCGGTTTTTCAAGATAGTCGTCACCACCGGCGGACAGCGCATCGAAGCGCTTTTCCTCGTCGTGCTCGCCGGACAGGAAAACGATCGGAATATTCGTGTAGGCGTCACGCTCGCGGATCAGCGTGGTCAGTTCCATGCCGTCGCAGTCGGGCATGTACAGGTCCATCAGGATCAGTTCCGGGCGAAACGCGTTGAGCTCTTCGAGCGCGCTGATCGGATCCATCACTGCCCGCGTTTCCATGCCGGCCTTGCGCAGAATCGACTCGGCGAACAAGGCCTGCGAGCGATCATCCTCGATGATCAGGACGCGATACGGCTCGCTGGTCTCGCCTTCGAGCAATTCTTCGATGCGGGCAATCGCTTCCGGTGCCGTGGCCGGCAGGCTGATGAAGGCATCGGCACCGGCGCGCATCGCCTTGAGACGGGTGCCGATGTCATTGCTGTCGGCGAGCACCACCAGCGCGACACGTTGACTGGTGCGTGCGCGCGCGAGTTTCAGCGTGTCGCCGATGGCATCGAGTTGCGGCAGAAAAGCGGCATCGACGATCACCATGGACGGCGCAAACGCGCCGAGCATCTCGCGCAGGGTTTCGGCGTCTTCCAAAAGATCGAGCGGATAGCGGCCGGCTTCCAGTTTCTGGTCGATCTCAATGGCGAGCGCGCCACCATCGGTCAAATGATAGACACGCTTGTCGGTCGACGCCTGAGCAGGCTTCGGTTGCATGCGTAAAGCCGCTGGCGCCGGCAAGACGCTGGGTGCCGGCGCCGGCGCCGCGATCGTCGCAGTCAATTCTGCAGGCATCGGCGCGATCGGTATCGGTGCCGCATTCGCTGCAGCGATGCTCGAATCGACGTCACTCACACCCCAGCGGCGCCAGTATTCGCGCGGCGGAATCACCAAGGTCTGGATGCCGCCGCGATCGCTCACCAGCGCGTGCACGTCGGTGCCCGACAGGGTGGTGGCGCGTCCAGGAACGTGCTTCGCAATCAGCGCCGCGAGCGCGTCGATCACGCGCTGGAATTGCTGGCGTTGGGGTTCATCCGGAAGCGTCAGTCGCTCGAGATACGGTGCCAGGAAGGTTTCGATGCCGTACAGCATCTCACCGGCATCGAGCACGCCGTAGCGGCCACAGCCCCCCGCCAGCGCTTGCACGTCCTGGAAAAAAACCGTCAGCGCATTGACGTCCCAGCCTTGCATGAGTAAACGCCGCGCGCGCCGATGCACGGTGTCGAGACGCTTCGGCAGCGTCTTGACGAACACCTGGCGCAGTTCAGCGCTTTGTTGGGACTCGTCCGGACTAAGCATGGACTGACAATCTCGGAAGGTCACTGGACTATATAGCAGGGCCCCCGCGATGACAGCCCCCGCGCGTGCTCAACCCGGCTTGACGACCACCAGCAAGACGATTGCGACCAGCAACAACGCCGGTACTTCGTTGTAGATCCTGAACCAGCGCGCGCTGCGGGTGTTGCGCTGCGCCCGGAAGATCCCGACGAAGCGCGCCATGCTGGCGTGGTAGAGCAGCAGCAGCAGCACCAGACCAAGCTTGGCGTGCAGCCATGGCTGTTTCATGTAGCCCGCAGCATGGCCCAGCCACCACATCAGCAGACTGAGGCCAAACAGCAGCGCCAGCGCACCGCCGAGATGGGTGATGGCGAGCAGCCGTCGTTCCATGACCACGAAGCGTTCATGCGACACCGAATCGGTGGCATCGACGTGGTAGACGAATAACCGTGGCAAATAGAACAGGCCGGCGAACCAGGTGACGACGAAAATGATGTGCAGCGCCTTGAGCCAGAGCATCACGTGCTCGCCGGGTTCAGGCGGCGCGCGACATGGCGCGCGAGCCGGTACATCAGGACAATCGCTGCAGCGAACACCAGTGTCGCGACCACAAGCAGGGCCAATGCCCACAACGGATGCGTCAGTGCGAGCGCAAGCGTGGCCAGTACCAGGCCATCTTCGGCCAGCGACGCGGTCCAGTTGCTGGCCGGCTCCGGTGAATGATTGATCAGCACGCGGGTGCCGCTTTTCAGACCATGGCTGAGCGCCGCGACCGCACCGCCGAGCACCATGCCGGTCATGCTGGCTTCGCCGCCATCAGTGGGCACGGCGATACCGCCGAGGAACGCCCCGGCCGGAATGCGTACCAGCGTATGCACCAGATCCCACACCGAATCTACACCTGGCATCTTGTCGGTGACGAACTCGACCAGGGCCAGCACGCCGCAAACGCCAAGCACGATCGGCGACTTCGCGAGTTGCAACGACGCGGGCAGATCCATCCAGCCGAAGTACGCGGCCAGACCGACACCGAAGATCGTCAGGTAAACGCGCACGCCGGCGAGCCAGGCGAAGACGATGCCGAGTACGAAGGGTGTTGCAGGATCGGTGGAAATTTCGAGCATGCGCAGAAGTATAGCCGTCGTTCCTCAAGGTCAGCGCAGGAGCGCGTCGCTATGCGTTGATTCAGTGGACATCGCAAAAGTCGCTTGCGCGGGGGCATGGCATCGCTAGAATCGCGTCCCCATTCGCAGGCCAGCGCGAGTCGGTTCGACAACCATAACGACAAGAAGCAGCTCGCACCGATGAATGCCCTCCAGCCGTTGCGCGTCGAAACGACGTCGGCCATTGATGCCGCGCCGGCCTTGAGCGAGTGCGTCACGCGCGCGTTGCGGCGTTATCTGCAGCACGCCGACGGCGCGCTCGCGACCGACCTGTACCGGCTGGTACTTGCAGAAGTGGAAGCGCCGATGCTGCGCGAAGTGCTGCGCCATGCCGACGGCAATCTGACGCGCGCGTCCGAAATTCTCGGCATCACCCGCGCCACGCTGCGCAAGAAGTTGGCCGAGCACCGCCTCGGATAAGCCACGGCTGTGGGCTGCGGGCGCTCGATATACTCGCGCTCTCCTTGAACTCCGGAACGACCGATGACCGCGACCGAACCCGTGGCCGTGCACCGCGCGCTGCTTTCTGTTTCCGACAAGACCGGGCTGATCGAACTGGCCCGCGCCCTCGTCGACCAGGGCGTCGAATTGATCTCAACCGGCGGCACCGCCAAGGCACTGCGCGATGCCGGTCTGCGTGTCGAGGATGTGGCAGCGATCACCGGATTTCCGGAGATGATGGACGGCCGCGTCAAGACCCTGCATCCGAAGGTGCACGGTGCGTTGCTCGGTCGCAGCGGCATCGATGATGCGGTCATGCGCGAGCATGCGATCACCCCGGTCGATCTGTTGGTGCTGAACCTGTACCCGTTCGCGAGCGTGTCGGCGAACCCGGACAGCAGCTTCGACGAGATCATCGAGAACATCGACATCGGCGGCCCGGCGATGCTGCGTTCGGCGGCGAAGAATTTTGCGCGGGTGACGGTCGCGACCGATCCGGCACAGTACCCGGGTATCATCGCCGAACTGCAGGCCAACCAAGGCGCGCTGTCGGCGAAGACGCGCTTCGATCTCGCGGTGGCCGCATTCAACAGCGTCGCCCAATACGACGCCTTCATCAGCAACTATCTGTCGTCGCTGGATGAGCAGCGCGGGCCGCAATTGTTCCCGGCGCAGAGCAACAGCAATTTCGTCAAGGTCATGGATCTGCGCTACGGCGAAAATCCGCACCAGCACGGCGCCTTCTATCGCGACCTGTGGCCAGTACCGGGCACGCTCGCGACCTTCACCCAACTGCAGGGCAAGGAACTCAGCTACAACAATCTCGCCGACGCCGACGCCGCCTGGGAATGTGTGCGCCAGTTCGAATTGCCGGCCTGCGTCATCGTCAAGCACGCGAACCCGTGTGGCGTCGCCGTCGGCACGGGCTGCGGCGATACCTACGAAGCCGCCTACGCGACTGATCCGACATCCAGCTTCGGCGGCATCATCGCCTTCAACGGCCGTCTCGATGCCGCGACTGCGAAGACCATCCTCGACCGCCAGTTCGTCGAAGTGCTGATCGCGCCCGATTTTGATCCTGCAGCACTCGCCTACTGCGCCAAGAAAGCGAATGTGCGGGTGCTGCGTATTGCGCACGGCGCCGGCAAGAACAACATCGACGTCAAGCGCGTTGGCTCCGGCCTGCTGATGCAGACCGCCGACATTCGCGAGGTGACGCGCACTGATCTGAAGACCGTGAGCAAGCGCGCGCCGTCGGAGGCCGAACTGAACGATCTGCTGTTCGCATGGCGCGTCGCCAAGTATGTCAAATCGAACGCGATCGTCTATGCGAAGGACGGTCGTACCGTCGGTGTTGGCGCCGGCCAGATGAGCCGCGTCATCAGTGCGCGTATCGCCGGCATGAAGGCAGAAGACGCCGGCTTGATCGTGCCTGGCTCGGTGATGGCGTCGGATGCGTTCTTCCCGTTCCGCGACGGCATCGACGCTGCCGCCGCAGCCGGCATCCGCGCGGTGATCCAGCCCGGTGGTTCGATGCGCGACGCCGAAGTGATTGCCGCGGCCGACGAACACGATCTGGCGATGGTCTTCACCGGCATCCGCCATTTCCGACATTGATATTTTCTCCTCCCCTTGCGCAGCAGGGGGAGGCTGGGAGGGGGTAACGAATGAAAATTCTCGTGATCGGATCCGGCGGCCGCGAACACGCGCTGGCCTGGAAACTGAAACAGTCGATCCGCGTTTCCGGCGTGATCGTCGCGCCCGGCAATGCCGGCACCGCGCGTGAACCCGGCGTCCACAACGCGCCGATTGCGATCGACGATATCGACGGCCTGCTCGCGCTCGCGCAGCGCGAACGCATCGATCTGACCGTCGTCGGCCCCGAGATTCCACTGGTCGCCGGCATCGTCGACCGTTTCCGTGATGCCGGCCTGCGCATTTTCGGGCCGCGTGCGGCGGCCGCGCAGCTGGAGGGATCGAAGGCTTTCGCCAAGGATTTTCTGGCGCGTCATCGCATCCCGACCGCGAAGTATCAGGTGTTCACGACACTCGATGCGGCGCTCGCTTATGTGCGTCGCGAAGGCGCGCCGATCGTGATCAAGGCCGATGGCCTCGCCGCCGGCAAAGGCGTCGTGGTCGCACTGACGCTGAGCGATGCCGAGCAGGCACTGCGCGACATGCTCGGCGGCAACAGCCTCGGAGCCGCCGGCGCCCGGGTCGTGGTCGAGGAATTCCTCGATGGCGAGGAGGCCAGTTTCATCGCCATCTGCGACGGCCAGAATGCGCTGGCCATGGCCACGAGCCAGGACCACAAACGCGCCTTCGACGGTGATCTCGGACCGAACACCGGCGGCATGGGCGCCTATTCGCCGGCGCCCGTGGTCACGCCCGAGATCCATCAACGCGTCATGGATACGGTGATCAAGCCGACCCTGAAGGGCATGGCGAAAGACGGTCATCCGTTCATCGGCTTTCTCTACGCCGGCCTGATGATCAATGCCCGCAACGAGATCAAGGTGCTGGAGTTCAACGTCCGTTTCGGCGATCCGGAAACGCAGCCGATCATGCTGCGTCTGCAATCCGATCTCGTCGATCTGCTCGAAGCCGCGCTCGACGGCCGCCTCGCCCAGACCACGGCGGTCTGGGATCCGCGTCCGGCGATTGGCGTGGTCATGGCCGCGCATGGTTATCCGGCGCAGGTGCGCAACAACGACGAGATCCATGGCCTGGATGCGACGCCGGCGGCTGCGGCGAAAGTCTTCCACGCGGGCACCCGACTTGACGGCGGTCGCGTACTCACCGCCGGCGGCCGCGTGCTCACCGTCTGTGCGCTGGGTAGCGACATCATCGACGCACGCACCAAAGCCTATGCCGAAGTCGAGAAAATCCGCTTCGCCGGCGCCCACTACCGCCGCGATATCGCACATCGGGCGATCGGGCGCGTGTAGCAGCGTGTGTGCGCGTTGTTGCCCACGCGTTTGCCCTCGCTAGGACGGCAACGCCAGCTCAAAGCGCAATTGATGTTCGCCTTGGTCGTCCCTGAACTCGAAGTGGCTGCTCAGTTGCTGCACGATGAGAAGGCCGAGTCCGCCGCTTTCGCGTTGCGAGACCGGCGTGTGCGTATCCGGACGCATGCGTGCGGCGGGATCAAAGCGGCGCGCGCGGTAGACGAATGCCACGGCGACACAACCGGCGTCGACACTGACCTCGACGCGCACCGCGCCGGGCACGGTGCCGGCATGGCGGACCACGTTCGCCATGATTTCATCGCAACAAATTTGCGCCGAGCGGCGCACTGGTTCCGGCACATCGCGCGCCGCGAGCCAGGGCTCCAGGGATTCCGTCAACAGACCGACCGAGCGCAACTCGCGTGCGAGTTCGAACACGCAAGGTGGATTCAAGCTGTCGGACGGCCGCGCCATCGGCACCTCCCATCGCTACCTCGATGCGGGAAATGCTAGCGCACCCAGTCCTCGAGTTCGCTTTCGGAAAACGCGCCGGCACGACGTTTGAGGATGCGCCCGTCGGCGCCGATCAGCACCGTGTAGGGCAAGACAGCCCGGCTGTTGCCGAACTGCTGCGACTCGTCCGGCGACATCTCGCTGCCCACCCAGACCGGATAGGACACTGGGTGCTGCTTGAGGTAATCGCGCGCCGCCTGCTCCGGTTCGACGGCGACACCCAGCACGCGGATGTCTGGATTCGCGCGTGCAAACGCGTCCAGTAGTGGCATTTCGGCGATGCAGGGCGGACACCAGCTGGCCCAGAAGTTCAACAACAACGGTCGCCCGTCACCAACGTTGAGCGTGACCGGTTGCCCGCGCAAATCACGCAGTGGAAGCGCCGGCACCGGATCGCCGATATTGAGCGTCGCCGTCATCGTGGCTGTCTCGGCGGGGCTGGCGCGCATGCCGCGCGCCAGCACGAAGCCGGCGATGGCAGCGACGATGATCATCAGGGCGCTGGCGAGCAATTGGCGTATTGGCATGTTCACAGTGTAATTCAGGCGCAGACTCGCCAGTGGTATCGACACGGCGCGCCAGTATCATCGGCCTCATGTCAAAACCTTGTTCCTGGAATCCATTCGCGATGCGTGTACTGTTGCTGTTGATCTTGACCCTGAGCTTGAGCATGGCGCCGCTGCGCGTTTCGGCCCTGCAGATGCCGATCTACGAGGGCGAAGTCGCGCTCGATGCTGGCGAGGAGCAGAACTCGGAACGCGCGCTGCGCCGCGCCCTGGCGCAAGTGCTGGTACGCGTGTCTGGCGACCGTAGTGTCGCCAGCGACCCGACTTTGGACAACGCGCTCGCCGACGCCCGCCGCGTCGCCCTGACCATCAACGCCAAGACTGCTGCCGATGGCACGCTGCGACTGGTCGCGAATTTTGATCCCGGACCGGTGCACGACCTGCTCGCTGCGCTTGGCCGTCCGGTCTGGCACAGCGACCGCCCGGTCGTGCTGATCTGGCTCGCGATCGACGATGGTGTGCAGAAGCAGATCGCCAACAACAACCAGATCGCGGCGCTCGGCGCGATCACCGGCACAGCGCAATTGCGTGGCATTCCGACGTTGCTGCCGCGCATGGACGGCGTCGACCAGAACCGCATCAATCCGGTCACGCTCTGGGGTGCGCCGCCGCAAACGGTGATCGCCGCCGGCCAGCGTTATGGCGTCAACACCATGTTGGTCATCCGCCTGACGCGTGGCACGCCGTGGCGTGCGCGCTACACCTTGATCGACGGACGCAGCGTCGAGCAGTGGGAACTGAGTGACGCCCAGTCGAACACCCTGCTCGCTGCGGCCATCGACGGTGCCAGTGATCGTCTGGCGCGGCGTTATGCCGCCGAGCCGGAAGGCGCGGCCATCGGTGCCGTCGAGTGGTGGGTCGACGACCTGCGCTCCGCTGCCGACTACGCGGCCATGCTTGGCTATCTCGGTCAACTTGAATTCGTGCGCAGCGCGCAACCGCTGCGCGCAGAAGGTGACCGACTGCTGTTGCGGCTCGACCTTGCGGTCGGTGAGCGGCGACTGCGCCAGTTGCTGGCGATCGACCGGCGCATTGAGCTGGTGACTGCGGCCGACACTGCCAACGACACCGCACTGCGCCTGCGTCTTCTCCGCTGATGCTTCGGCACACGCCGAACGCGATCACGTTGACGCGCGCCCTGCTCGCGGCGCCCATTGCGTACGCGATCTTCCACGGCATGCACACACAGGCACTGGCGCTTGTTGTGCTGGCTGCAAGCAGCGACGCGCTCGATGGTTTTCTGGCCAAGCGTTTCCAATGGCAAAGCGCGCTCGGCGCGTGGCTCGACCCCGCCGCCGACAAATTGCTGCTGATCACCTGCTTCGCCATGCTCGCCTATGTCGGTGCCATGCCCGTGTGGCTACTGGGTCTGGTGATCGTGCGCGATCTCGTTCTGGTCGGTGGCAGCGTCGCGTACCACAACCTGATCGGGGCGTTGACACCGAGGCCGAGTGTGCTCGGTCGCCTCACCACCTTGCTGCAAGTCCTCAGCGTCTTGCTGGTGCTGATCGCGCGCACCAGCGTCGCAGTCCCGATGGCAGTCCTCGACACGCTGTTCCTGCTCACCGCCGCCGCCACCTGCGCGAGCGGCATCGACTACGTGCTGGTCTGGGCTGCCCACGCCCGCACGCAACGGAGACCCGTCCCGTGATGGAGAGACGCCATGATTGACGACCGCCGTGTTTGGTCGTGGTTGCTGATCGCCTTGGTCGCTGGCGGCTTGCTGTATTTCCTGGCGCCGGTGCTGACGCCGTTCGCGCTGTCGGCCTTGTTCGCCTATCTCGGCAGTCCGCTGGTGACGCGGCTTGAAGGCCGGCGCTTCTCGCGGTCGAGCGCGGTCGCCCTGGTGTTCCTGCTGATGCTCCTGCTGTTGGCGCTGCTGCTCGCCATCATCATTCCGGCGCTGATCGAACAGGTGCGCAGCGTGCCCGGCTATCTCGACACCCTGCATGCCTGGTTCGATCGCTCGGCAGCACCTTGGCTGAAGCAGGAATTCGGCTTCACCCTCGCCAGTTTCGATCCCGGTCGCATGCTCGCGAATGCACGCAACTATCTCGACGACATCGGCCGTGTATTGCCCAAGTTGCTCGGTGGCATCACGTCATCCGGCGCCGTGGTCATGGCCTTCGTCGCCAACCTGCTGCTGATCCCGATGATCACGTTTTATCTGATGCGCGACTGGAACGTGATTCTTGTCCGCCTGCGCGATCTGTTGCCGCGTCCATTGGAACCGACGGTGGTGCAACTGGCGCGCGAATCGGACGACGTGCTCGGCGCCTTTTTGCGCGGTCAGATGAGCGTGGTATTTGCGCTTGCGGCACTGTACGCGACCGGGTTGTCCCTCGCCGGCCTGAAGTTCGGCATGCTGATCGGCATCGTCGCCGGCCTGGTCAGTTTTGTGCCCTATCTTGGCCCGATCGTCGGTATCGGTGGCGGCGTCGTCTCGGCGATCGTTTCCGGTGGCGACATCTGGATCAACCTGTCCCTGGTGCTGCTGGTCTTCGGCATCGGCCAGGTGATCGAAAGCTTCCTGCTCACACCCTGGCTGGTCGGCGATCGCATCGGACTGCATCCGGTCGCCGTGATCTTTGCCGTGCTGGCCGGCGGTCAGTTGTTCGGCTTCTTCGGCGTGCTGCTGGCGTTGCCGGTCGCAGCGGTGATTCTGGTGGTCTTGCGGCACGCGCGTAGTCGCTACGTTGGCAGTGATCTCTATCGCGCGAGACACGCCACCGAGCCTGTCGCGACCTCATCCGAGGAAGCAGCGGCGACGACAATCGCGGTGGTCGCTGACAGCGGCAGCGACACCAGGACATCGGAATCAGCGACGTGAAAGGCAAACAGATCCCGCTGGCGCTGCGTTTTCCCGAAGGCGCGCGTTTCGACAGTTTTGTCGACGACGGCAATGAAACCGTGTTGGCCGCCTTGCGCGCCTTCGCGACCGTGCCGACGGCACCCGGCTTCCTGCTCAGCGGCGCCAGCGGCACCGGCAAAACCCATCTGGCGATGGCGGTCGCGAGCCTGGCTGCGGACTTCGCACTGTTGCCACTCGCTGATCTCGGCAATCAGGCCGAACCGGCGCTGGCGGCGACGGCGGCATGCGCCATCGTCATCATTGACGACGTCGACGCCATCGCTGGTCATCGCGCCGCCGAGGTGGCTTTATTCGATTTGTTCAACCGCACTCGCGATGCCGGCGGTGCACTGCTGATCACGGCATCCGCGCCGGTGATTCGGCTCGCGATCACGTTGCCGGATCTCGCGTCAAGGCTTGCGAGCCTGTCGCAACTCGCCCTCGCGACGCTGGATGACACGGCGCGCCGGCGGGTCATCCATGCCCGTGGCCGGGCCCGCGGCATCGATGTCGGCGACGACGTGCTCGATTTCCTGTTTCGTCGCTATCCGCGCGACCTCGGGGGTCTGCTCGGCTTGCTTGATCGCATCGACCGCGAAGCGCTGGTGCGCAAACGCCGGCTCACCGTGCAGCTCGTCCGCGACGTCTTGCGCGACGCCTGACGCCGGCACTTGCCGGGACTTACTGGTGGATGACCTGCTCGCGCATCGGCGCGAGCCGCGCCAACAGTCGATTCTGCACGCCGACGGCAAAGCCGGCCTTGGTCATGGCGCGACGCGAGACATCGACGAAGTCGTTGAAGTGCGCTTCCGACAAATCCATGCCGGAGTGCGCTTCCTCCATCGACAGGCCGGTGTATTCGCAGTCGCCATCGCTGATCATGCACAACTGCTCTCGCAGTCGAGCCTTGAAGTAGTCGTCGTCGGTGGTCGCGAACAGCGGGCCGAGCTTCGCGTCGCTGTGGTACTCGGCGGTCAACGCATCGACCAGGCGTTCGACACCCGCCGCGCCACCGAGCGCGTCGTACAGGCGCGTTTCGCGCGTGGTCGCACAGGCGGCGATCAGCAGCGCACACAGCAGGGTCAGCCCACGATTCATCATCACCAATTCCCGTTGACCGAAAGAAACATGCCGTCCTGATCGCGCTGCCCGGCGATCGTGCCGAGGTCGACATAGGCGATCGCCAAGTGCCAATGCTTGGATGGAAACCAGGCCACGAACAAGTCGCGCCAATCCGACTCACCGAGGCCATCGAGGCCGTCCGGCTTTTGACGGTATTCCGCACCGATGGCGAATTCAGGATTGAAAAACATGGCCGCCGAGACTTCGCCGACAATGCCGTAGTCATCGTCGCCGGATCGACCGAAACCGAGCAACCCGGTCTCGTTGGCGCGTGTCGCGCGCAGCGTACCGTTGAGCAGCCAGTTGCGATCAAAGAGTCCGTCAAGCAGCAGTCGCGTCATGCTGAAATAGGCTTCGACATCGTGATCGCGTTCCGCGCCGAGCGCACGCGCCAGGGTGTCGTCATGGTTCTGCTTGTACAGCACGCCGACAGCCAACTGCGGCATGCGTCCGTAGATCAGGTCACCGCCCACGCGCAATTTGCCGCCCAGAATGGTCTGGTCGATGTGGCGGTTGAGTCCGTTCGGCACCCAATCGGCATCGAGGCTGAAGCGCTGGCGCGCAATCGAGACTTCGACGCGGTTGTTCCATGAAGCCGTCAAGCCGATGCTGGCCAGACTGAAATCGCGCACCTGCGTCGTGCTGGTACCGGCCACGATGTCGAAGCCCGGGGCGGTCGACAATCCAGACAGCACCGCCCACGGAACCAGACCACCGCCGGCGTTGCCTTCGATCGAGACCAGACCGCCGGTGGCTTTGAGCCGGCCCTCTTCCGCCGCATCGATGTTCGGTGCCAGCGCGAGCAGAGTCCACAGGTACAGGGCAGAATGTCGGGGCATGGCTTGGCGTCGTTTGAGGCTCAAAAGAATGAAGGTGGCGCTGTGAAATACACGTGTAAAGCACAATTATTGTCATTGACCAACGCGCGGCGTCGCGCATGAAGACCTATCTGGTCGGCGGTGCCGTTCGCGACCGGCTGCTCGGTCGCGCCGTCAAGGATCGTGACTATGTGGTTGTCGGTGCAAGCCCGGCGATGCTGCTGGCACAAGGATTTATGCCGGTCGGCCGCGATTTTCCGGTGTTTCTGCATCCGCAGACGAAGGCCGAACACGCGCTGGCGCGCACCGAGCGCAAGTCGGGACCGGGCTATCGCGGCTTCGAGATGGTCGCCGATGCCACGGTGACGCTCGAAGACGATCTGCGCCGCCGCGACCTGACCATCAATGCCATCGCCGAGGATGCCGAGGGCGCACTCGTCGATCCACATGGTGGCGTGCGCGACCTGCAGCTGCGCGTGTTGCGCCATGTCTCCGAAGCATTTGTCGAAGACCCGGTGCGCGTGCTGCGCGTCGCACGTTTTGCCGCACGCTACGCGCCGCTCGGTTTTCGCGTGGCGCCGGAAACCCTGGCGCTGATGCGGCAGATGGTGCGCGATGGTGAAGTCGCGCATCTGGTGCCGGAGCGCGTGTTCCAGGAAGCCCGCGCAGCGTTGACCGAGCCGCGCCCGAGTGTATTCGTGCGCGTATTGCGGTCCTGTGGCGCGCTGAAGGTGATTTTCCCGGAAGTCGATGCCCTCTATGGCGTGCCGCAGCGCATCGAATTTCATCCCGAATACGACACCGGCGTACACCTCGAACTCGCGCTCGACGCCGCAGCGCGACTGGCCCCCGGCGATGCCGAGGTCGGCTTCGCGGTGTTGACGCATGATCTCGGCAAGGCGTTGACGCCCAGCGATGTGCTGCCGCGCCATCTCGAACACGAGTCACGTGGCATCAAGCCGCTCGACGCATTGTGCGCACGCCTGCGCGTGCCGAGCGACATGGCGGCGCTGGCCCGTGTGGTCTGTCGCGAACACCTGAACATCCATCGCGCAAACGAATTGCGCCCGGGTTCAATGGTCGATCTGCTGGAACGCCTCGACGCGTATCGGCTTCCCGAACGCGTCAACGCCATCACCCTCGCCTGCGCCGCCGACAAACTCGGTCGCGCCGGCGAAACCGATGCCACCTTCGACTATCCGTCACGCGCGGTGATCGCCAAGGCTTTGCAATCGACCCTGCGTATCGACGCACAAGCGCTTCTCGCGCAAGGCCTGCGTGGCCCGGAATTCGGCCAAGCGATCCGCGAAGCACGCTGCCGCATCCTCACCGGCCCGCCGTCGTAGGAGCGCGCTTGCGCGCGATTCTTTTCGGCGCGCGCAACACGAGCTTCGAGGACGGATAGTCGCTTGCACTGATCCAAGCGTGATGAAGCAGATCAGGATCAATCAGGTTGACGTGGGGGAGGCGTCCAGACACATCGTTCCGCTGAATGCTTTTCAAGGTGCTGGACCCTCCTCAGCCTCCCGAGAAAACTGTCGCTTCAGATCCGGACGAAGCCCATGAATGATGTCGCGAGCATCCCAAACCCGAATTAGTGCGTCGGCCAGAATGCGCTTGAAGCGCGCGTCGCTTTCGCTGCCTACAACAGCGGAGTGTCCCGCGACGTAATTGATGTTGCTGCAAGCCTCGGCGAGCAGGTCATCAAGTTGTTCGATACTCAGCGATGCGGTCACGCCGCGAGCGGACGCACAGCCAGCACGTCACGATCACCGACTGCTCGGATGTCCGCACTCCTGAGCGTCAACACCGCCTGGGTGCGGCCCGAGGCCGCAACGAACTCGACTTCCATGGCATCCGTATCCAGCAGTTCCACGATGGCCCCTAGATCACCAGTCCGCAGCCCGGCATCAGGCACGTCATGCGTCAAGGCAACGGTGTCCAAGAGTTGATACATGGCTACCTCGGAAACGCAGTGATAAATCGAGGAACGTTGGCGCCTTGGGCAACAAGCCAAACCGTTGTTACAGCGGCCGATCGCCCGTTCGGCCCGACCAGAATACCATTCACATTGAACTTTTGACCGTACTCGCTCGGCTGCCCCGGCACTGCGTCGCCATGCCTCGCTATCGCGAGCAAGTCGTCTCTGAGGAGTGGCCAAGCCTCTGCGCTGTAGCCAAGCGCATGGAAAACGACTGCCTTGAATCGGCCAATTGGATGGCTCGTGGACAAGAGGTAGTCGCGAACCTTTACGGGTTCGACAAAGGCCGAAATGGCATTTGGAAGCATGCCTGAGTGTACCCGGAGGCCTACCAGTGATTTCGACGCAGAATCAGGCATTGGTGCTGCGTCTTGGCACACCGATCGGTCAGGCGATACGCGAAGCGCGGTGCAGGATTCTTGCGTCGAACCTGTAGGAGCGCGCTTCAGCGCGCGACCCGTCGTAAATCGCGGCAC
>JAYUVY010000008.1:0-7675 GCA_043753835.1 Lysobacterales bacterium
GGTCCCGCCACCACGCGCCCACCTGACCCGTTTCCACGGCATATTCGCACCAAATTCCAGTCTCCGTGCGCAGTTGACGCCATCGGGGCGCGGCAAAAAATCTGCCACCGACGCGGAATCGACCAAGGCGAGCAGTGACGCACGCACCCCCGACGAACGCCGCCACGCAATGAGCTGGGCGCAACGCCTCAAGCGCGTGTCGGCATCGACGTGAGCACCTGCGTCCACTGCGGCGGTGCGGTGCGGATCGTGGCCAGCACCGAAGAACCCACAGCCATCCGCGCCATCCTCGCCCACTTCGAAAAGCACGACGCGCTGGAGGAAGCGCACTACCGGCCCCGACCGTGGCGAACATCCCGACTTCCACGAAGACTGGATCAAAACTGTACAAGCCCTGGCGCGCCACAACCGGACCACCGCGAAACCGGTTGCGTACCTGTCCTGCTGCCAGTTGCTGCAGCCAGGACCCAACGGCGCGCCCCTGGTCTACGGCCGCTACGCGGCAGCACCGCGCTAGCTCTTGACCTGCGTCAAGTCGGCGGCGCGACCGACATTCCATGGTGACGCGATCCTATGGGCGACTGCTCTGCACGCGCCGGGAGCGCACGCGAACAGCGAAGCTCGCTCGAAGCGCCCACCCTGGCCTTGATCCGGGGGTGGCGCTTAGGATAGGAATTGTTGCGATTTTAGTATTGTGGATGTCCTGGTCCTGTGCCCTGGTCCCGTGCTGATCCTGTGTGCATACCTTCCACGCTGCCGGTCTCCCGGCGCAACTACTCGAAACCGTCCGAGAAGATCATTACCGGCGGGGGCGGGGGCGAGCTGATGCGGATGTCCGCCACTGCGGCATTCGCCTGCAAGCGTCGCCACGGACCGAAGGCAGGCTGCGGCGGCGCAACGATACCCGGCGCGGTCACGGTGAACGGGGTAGTTTGCACGCGTGCGCGCCAGTGATAGATCCGATCCACGCTCAGGCCGGCGACGGGTAGTACCAGCGTGGCACCCAGCGGGTTCGTCCCCAGGTCAGTCCAGGTCGTGGCGGTGCGGATATCGCAGAGCAGCGATCCAAAGGACGCCGCGTTCGGGCAGGCTTCCACTTGCAGCCGCGCGCGCTCGCGACCGCGCGCGCTGGTCGCCTCGATCGACACCACAAAGCCATCGGCCTGCTGCGATAAGCCCCAGGGCTCCACCGCTGTACTGCCATCGCCACGGAACTGGCTGGCCAGTACCAGGCGACCCTTGGCCGTCCCGTAATAAACGAAGGCAGCACCTTCGTCGGCCTGACCGCTGTCGTAACCGCGCGCACCGACGATCACATCGGCAAAGCCATCGCCATTGACGTCACCGGCGCCCGCCACGCTAGTGCCCAACGCCGCGCCGATCTGGTTCGATTCAAGCTGCGCATCGGCGACGGTTTCCAGGCCACCGGCAGCACCATAGAAAACAAAGGCTGCGCCTTCGTCGGTCTGGCCAATGTCGTAGCTAGGCGCACCGACGATGACATCGGCGTAGCCATCGCCATTGACGTCACCAGCGCCGGCCACGCTGCTGCCCAGCGCCGCATCGACTTGATTCGACTCGAACTGCGCATCGACGACGGTGTTAAAGGCCCCGGCGCCACCCAAGTAGACAAAGCACGCTCCTTCGTTGAGTTGGCTGCCGTCGTAGCCATTCGCGCCAACAATGACATCGGCAAAGCCATCGCCATTGATATCGCCAGCGCCGGCCACGCTGCTGCCGAGCGACGCACCCGCCGGGGCCGGTTGCAGCTGTGCATCGGCGCTGATATTAAAGGCGCCACTGCCGCCAAAGTAGATAAGAGCCGCGCCCGGGTTGGCGCCAGTATCGACCATGCCGACAATCACGTCGGCATAGCCATCGCCGTTCACATCGCCAGCGCCGGATACGCCGCCCAATTGCGTGCTGCCCAGGCTTGGCTGAAGCTCAGCATCGGCGCTGGTGTCAAAGGCCCCGGCGCCGCCGAGGTAAATGTAGGCTCGGGCGCCGCCGTCCAAGGTAGCGGGAAACGGCGCGCCGACGATAATGTCGGCATAGCCATCGCCATTGACATCACCTGCCGCAGCTAGCGAGATACCCAGCAGCGCGTCCGCTTGGTTTGACTCCAGCACCGCATCGACGTTGCTGTCGAAAGCGCCCACACCACCGAAGTAGAGGAAAACCGCGCCTTCGTTGTTCTCGCCATTGTCGTAGCCGGGCGCAGCGACGATCACGTCGGCGTAGCCATCGCCGTTGACATCGCCAGCCCCGGCGACACTAAAGCTCATGAGGCCCGACGCCGGGTTCGACTGCAACAGGGCATCCGCATTGGTGTCAAAAGCGCCAACGCCGCCGAGAAAGACAAAGGCCACCCCTTCGTCAACCTCGCCACTGTCATACAGCGGCGCACCTACGATCACGTCGGCAAAGCCATCGCCATTGACATCACCGGCGCTGGCCACGCTCCAGCCCAGTCCCGCCGACAGCTGATTGGATTCGAGTTGTGCATCGGCGGCCGTGTTAAAGACCCCGGCACCACCGAAATAAACCAAGGCCGCGCCCTCATCCATCTGGCCGTTGTCGTAAAGGGCTGCACCGACGATCAGGTCGGCAAAACCATCGCCATTGACATCACCGGCGCTGGCCACACTCAAGGCCATGCCAGGGCTTACCTGAAACGAATTCAGCTGCGCATCGAAGTTGGCGTCGAAGGCACCGGCGCCACCGAAATACGCGAAGGCCGCGCCTTCGTCGAGCGCGCCGAAAGAGGGCGCACCGACGATGACATCGGCATAGCCATCGCCATTGACATCACCGCCACCAGCGACGCTGAAGCCCAGGTTGGCGCTGGTGTCGTTTACTTCCAGCTGGGCATCGGCGGTGGTATTGAAGCTGCCGGCACTGCCGAAATAGACGAAGGCCGCACCCTCGTCGGTCTGACCGTTATCGTAGAGATAGGCACCGACGATCACGTCGGCAAAACCATCGCCGTTGACATCACCGGCGCCAGCCACGCTGACGCCAAACACGGCGCCCACCTGATTCGACTCTAGTTGCGCATCGGCGACTGTGTTGAACACCCCTGCGCCACCGAAATAGATAAAAGCCGCGCCTTCGTTGGCCTCGCCGTTGCTGTACAGCAGTGCGCCGACGATCACATCGGCAAAACCATCACCGTTGATATCGCCGGCCCCGGACACGCTGCCACCGAGCCGCGCGTTCGCCTGGTTCGATTCAATCTGCGCATCGAGACTGGTGTTGAACGCACCGGCTCCGCCGAAGAACACAAAAGCGGCACCTTCGTCGGTGTGGCCGTTGTCGTAGCCGGGGGAACCGACAATGACGTCGGCATAGCCATCGCCGTTGACATCACCGGCGCCGGCCACGCTGGTACCCATTCCCGCATTGGCCTGGTCCGCATCAACGATGGCATCGACCGTGGTGTTGAAAGCGCCAGCGCCACCGAAGTAGATAAAAGCCGCACCTTCGTCGACCGTGCCGAAATCGTACAAGTTGGCGCCGACAGTGACATCGGCATAGCCATCGCCGTTGACATCACCGGCCCCGGCAACGCTGCGGCCAAACTGTGCATTGATCTGGTTCGATTCGAGTTGCGCATCGGCGCTGGTGTTGAAAACGCCAGCGCCTCCGAAATAGAGGAAGGCCGCGCCTTCGTCGGCCTCGCCATTGTCGTAAAGGTTGGCGCCGACGATGACATCGGCGTAGCCATCGCCATTGACATCAGCGGCCCCGGCGACACTGACGCCAAGCCGCGCATTGGCCTGGTTGGCCTCCAGCAGGGCATCGGCGAAGCCAGTGAACACCGATTTGACCGTAACCGGATAGTCGGCTTGTCGATCGTCGACCGTGAGCAGGATGCGGCTGCCCTCGACGGCGAGCTTCACGGCCAGATCGCGGCCGCGGGCGTCGTGGGCCCGGATCGCGCCGAGCCGCAGTGTGTTGGACGCGCTGTGCAGCAGCACGACGCCGTCGCTGACTTGCGCGGTTGCAGCGGTGATGACCAGGGCCACCGACAGCCGCCCCGCCCCCGGCGGACGCTGGTCCAGATTGATCTCTTGCAGCAGCCCATCCGCAGAGTTTTCATAACGCGCGCTGATCCCGGGCCAGGACAGCGTCACCTCCGCGGCGTCAGCGCGCACCTCGGCAAGGGCCGGCGTTTGGATGTCACCGAACCGGCCGTAAGCCGCCAGTGTCAGCGCAGCCAATGGTTCGCTGCCCGCGCTGCGCGCCACCAGACGGATGCCGTTGCCATCGAAGTAGGTGCGGAATCCCTGCGCCCGATTGGGCGCCTGCAGACCACGGTCGCTTACGCTGGTCTGATACTCCCGTTGCCCGAGCTCGCGCTGGGCATCGGCCAGCCAGGACCCGCCTGGGCTGCCGAGCGCTGCCGCCTGAATCGCCGTCGCCCCAACCAATCCCACCAACCCGCCCCAGCCGCGCACGAAATTCATGGAAGACCCTCCTTACGGGAATGAGCGCTCGCGACCGGGTCGGGCCGCGAGGTCAAGCGCTGACCAGGACGGCGCAGCGCGTTCAATCTTCGAAGCCGTCGCCGAACAGGACGCCGGCGCACGCCGCCACCTGGGCAGCGTCGATCACGACATTGAACTCGGCCACGTCGGCCATCGCTACCGAGTTGTGATTGAAGATTTTCCAGCGCTGCGGGGAGGCGTCGTAGAACACATCGAAAGTAGTGTCGCCATGGGTGCCGGTGCGCGGCGTCACATGGACCTGGGCGCAACGCGTGCCGTTGAGCAGGGGGTGATCGAGGGTGGTCGACAGGCCCGAGGAATTGGCGCTGGTGGCCGTATGCACATAGGCATTGGGACTGGGATCCTGGGAATAGATGTTGAAGGCAGCGCCGACGCTCATGGCGCCGAAGTCGTTGTTGAGTACAAACCACGACGAGCCTAGATAGCCCACCGACGTGGTGTGGGGGTTGTAGACACCAGCCGCGCCACCCGGATTCCAGTTGGAGGTTGCCAGCACGATACGGCTGGGAAGGCTGTTGAGAGAACTGTTATCGATCGTGGTGACGTGGCCAGAGGTATTGGCGCCGGTCGCGGTGTGGACGAAGGCGCCGCCGCCATCGCGCGGCACGAAGACGTTGAATTCGACGCCCAGCGGCATCGCCGCAGCGGGAGGAGACTGATTGAAGATGCGCCAGTTCGTAGTCGGATACCACACACCGACGGGTTGCGCGTCGGTGATGAGCGGCGGCTCGTCGTTGGGCCCGGCATTGACCGTGGCGAACAGGCGCGCGCTCGGGTCGCCGTTGATCAGCACCTGGTCGACGACGAAGGAGTTGCCGATTGGCGCATCGGCGCGCGCGCGCAGGCTGAAATCGCCGAACTCATAGGCACCGATGTCGGCGAGCGAAGCTTTGAAACGACGCAGACCATCGGCATCGACCGCCCCCACGCCGCTGGCGGCGTAGGCATCGAGGGCCGTGAACGAGTTCGCGGCGTTGAAAGCCGGCGAGCCGGCCAGGAGGCGCACGTCGGTCGACGATCGCAGCAAGGGGTTGGCGGTGACGTCGTTGGCACCGGGCGTGTAGCTATTGCTGTTGTTGCCGAAGATCAGGTTGTAGTTTTCGACCATCGGCGGCTGGAACTCCGGGTTGATCGACAAGCCCCGGTCGTTGTACGCGATCAGATTGTTCGACACCGGGCCGCTGCTGCTGCCGCTACCCGCGCTGCCGCTCCAGCGCGAGAAGCTCATCCCGATAGCCAGATCCACCGCAGTGTTGTTGACGACGCGGGTATTGATGCTGCCGTTGTTGATCACATGAAGGAATCCGTCGCCCTGGCGATTGCGGCCGATCACGGCGTTGCCGATCACGCGTGCCGTGACCGTGCTGGCGGCCGATGAGAACAGACCTTCGGACACGCCGATCGCAGCGCGCCCATAGCGGCCGCGCACTGCATTGTTGATGATGGTAAAGCTCGGCGCGGAGACACCGTTGGTGGCGGCCAGGATGCCCCAACCGCTGCCATCGCCTACGCCCTCAAGATGATTGAAATCGATCAGGGCGGAACCATTGTTGCCGGCGAATGAGACCTCCAGTGCAGCGTCGAACAGACTCGGCGCTGCGACTCGCAAGCGATTGTCGGCAACACGCACGGTCGCTGGACCGCCGCTGCCGGCCTGCACGCGTATGCCGGCGGCATTGGCGGCCCCGGTCGACACGATACTGACGCGGCGAATCTCAATGTTGGCGGTGCCCGCTCGGTTGTGACTCAGCATGACGCGGCCATTGGTCAGCGCGATCCGACGCACCGCGACGATGTACGGGTTGTCGTCGGTGGAACCTCCTTCGATATTCAGGCCGGTCGCCATCTGTGCCGAGAATCCGATGCCACCCTCAAGGGTGATGCTGCGCGGCAGGAACAGACTTTGCGCAATTGGCGTGTTGGTCACGATCTGTACCGTATCGGCCGCCGCCGATGCGTCGATGCAGGCCTGCAAGGTGCCAGCGCAAGGGGCCACTCCAGGCCACGACCGCGTGACCGCGGCCACACCGGAGCTGGCGATCGCGGCAGAGAACGCGACCACTCCAAGAGCAGAACGAAATGTGCACATCGCTGCGATCCCCTTTCTGGATTCGGTTTGCTATTGAGTTCGCGAAACCGACATAGAAGCGGACACGTTCACTTGCAACCAGGGTCATAAGGTGCGTGAGTCGATCTCGGTGCAGTCGCTTTGTCTGCTTGACTCAAGACCGATTGCCTAAATAGCGTGCCGTGCGCAAACCGCTGTTCTACTGCTGGGGCGCACTACCCGAGCGAGGCGTGCGGCGCGTTCCCAGTGCGGCGGACAGCCTCCACGGATTCAGAGCGAACGCCATTCCATTGCGCAGGGCTCGTGGCCCATGGTTTACCCCGAGTTGACTGAGCTACGGTAAGTGCACCACAAGCAAGGCGATAAGGACTTGACATAGATCAACTCGGCGCCTAAACGCAGAGCGAAGTGAACCGCATTGCCCAAAACCGATAGGGCTTTGGTGGGAGCGGGTCGCGTCGCGACCTCTAACGCTCAACGATTGCCGCAACGCCCATGCCGCCCGCAGTGCAGATCGAGATCAGGCCGCGGCCGCTGCCTTTTTCTGACAGCAGCTTGGCGAGCGTGGCGACGATGCGCGCGCCGGTGGCGGCGAAGGGATGACCGAAGGCGAGGCTCGATCCGACCACGTTCATCTTGGCTGGATCAATGGCGCCAAGCGCTTTGCTCAGGCCCAGTCGTTCGCTGCAGTATTTTTCTGATTCCCAGGCACGCAGGGTGCACAGGACTTGCGCGGCGAAGGCTTCGTGGATTTCGTAGAAATCGAAATCCTGCAGCGTGAGGTTGTTGGCCTTAAGTAGTTCTGCGACGGCGACCGTGGGCGCCATCAACAGGCCTTCACCGCCGACGAAATCGACCGCGGCGACGCGCGAATCGGCCAGATAGGCGAGCGGCGTGTGGCCGTTGTCCCTGGCCCATTGTTCCGATGACAGCAATACCGAGGACGCACCGTCGGTCAGCGGTGTTGAGTTGCCGGCGGTCAACGTGCCTCGGCAAGTTGGAAAAGCTGTGCCGGTACATCACGCGCCCGGCGATCAGCGAAAAGCGGCTGTCGATCTCGCCGCAGGGAAGGGTGCGCTACCAGCTCAAGACCCCG
>JAYUVY010000009.1:0-7512 GCA_043753835.1 Lysobacterales bacterium
CAACCCGGGAATACGCACATCGAAATAGGTCATCGCCGAGCCGTTGATGAAGCGCAGGCGGATCTTTTCGCCGCTGCGGAAGAGCCCCGTCCAGTTGCCGAGCGCCGTCGTGCCATTCATCAGGTAGGTGTAGGTGTTTGCATTCACGTCCGACAAATCGGTCGGCGTCATGCGCATGCGCCCCCACATGCCGCGGTCGGCCTTCGTCGCTGCGAATCCGCCCTGCTCCACGTCGCGCATGAAGTCGCCCACGGTGCGCTTGCCCAGGTTGTCGTGGTCGGACATTTTCTTCAGTCGCTCGAACAACGCTTGCGGCGCGAGGTCGGTCCAGTCGCTGAGCAGCACCACGTACTCGCGTTCGTAACTGAAGGGCTCGGGTTCCGCAGCGTCGACTATCAAGGCGCCGTAGAGTCCGGCCTGTTCCTGCAGCGCGGAGTGGCTGTGATACCAGTAAGTGCCGGCCTGGTTGACCTGGAAACGATATTGATACGCCTCGCCCCGATGGATGCCGTTGAAGCTCATGCCGGGCACGCCGTCCATGTTGGCGGGCAGGATGATGCCGTGCCAGTGTATGGAGGTCATGTGGCCGTGGATCGAACCGACAGGCAGCTGATTGGCCACGCGCAGGTTCACGGTCGTGCCCTGGCGCCAGCGCAGGATCGGTGCCGGTAGCGAACCGTTCACGGTGATCGCCGGACGCACGCGGCCGGTGAAATTCATCGGCGTTTCGCCGATGGACAAATCGAACTCGGTACCCGACAACACGTTGCTGTTGCCCGGCGCGGACCATGCGCGCTGCGGAATGCCGCCGAAACCGGCGACTACGCCGCCGGCGACAAGGCCTTGCACGAATCGCCGGCGCCCCATCCGGGCGGGGCCGATGCATTCTGGTGAATCGGATGACATCTGGAATTCCTCGATTGCATTGAAGACCGACCCGACGCGTACGAGCGGGTCGACGGCGCGCAAATCACCTGAATTAGAAGCGACAAGGCCCGCCGAAGCGGGCCTTGCACGAGCAGTGCCTGGAAGATCAGGGGAAGGTCAACCCGGACGGGCAGGCGATAAATTGAGCGCCAGAATTGGTGTACCAATTTTTCGGCTGGCTGCTTTGGCACTGACCCACACCGCTAGACTTGGCGGTGCCGCTACTATTCAAGTAGGCCGACCAATTCGACGCACACAAGTAGGTGACGTTAGACAAGGTGACGTTGATGATCGTGTTGTTGGAGACCCCGGCCGCGGTGAAATCCGTGCATTCGCCGCCATTGTTGGCGCAACTGGCGCCGGCCGAATTGGGGTTAATGACGGTGAACACTGGCGATACAGCGGCGACACCATTGACCGTGTAGCTCTGGACATCGTAATTCGATATGTACGGCAGGGACGCATTCACTGTGGTAATCGGCGAAGTGCAGGCGTTCTGCACCGACTTTGTGGCGCTACGGTTGTAGTTCGAGAGGCGGATGGGAACGCTGGCCGGCAAGGTGATGGCAGCCGAGGGTGAACAATCGAAATTGCCGGTATTGATGCCCGAGTGGTCGGCGCACGGCTCGCCCGATGGGCCACCGATCGACATACTGGTGAGAATCTTGTTGCCGCCGCTGCCGTTGGTGGCGCTCGGGAATATGCCGCCGACCAAAGGCGCCACCCAGTTGAGGTAGAAGGTACCGTTGCCGACGATGGCGGCGCTGGCGCCCACCACGAAGGGCTGGGTGTCAGTCATCGAGTATAGGCTGCCGGCGTAAGCGGTGGCAGGAAAGACGATAGGAGTGATGGCCAAGCCAGCACTGGTGCCCTGAATAGTGGTCGTACCTGTGACTGCTGTACCAGTAACGCCAGAGATATAAAATGCCTTACCGGATGCTGGGTAGCTGTAGTCGATCGATTCCGACAGGTCGGTCAATTCATGAACATCAATCTGGGCCGTGTTACTAGACGTCCACTTCGCCAGCTCGGTGGCGTTGATCGAGGTGAAGGGCAGCAGCTTGAGCACGTTGGTCTGCAAGGTGGCGGTCAGGCAGCTGTTGGCCAATATCGCATTCTGCGCGGCGCAGTCGGCCTTGGCCGCGGTGATCGCCGCGATCGCCTCGGTGCCCAGGTAGTCGATCAGCAGGCCGCGGCTATGCAGGTACTGGGGCCTGGTGACAGTGTCGATCGTCGCCGTGGCCGGGACCTGGAGGTAGGTGATCTCAGGCGTGACTGTGGTCGGGTTCAGCACCGTGTTATATGCAGCCGCGGCGGCGTTTGGGTCGACAGGGACTGGGTCGACAAAACGGGTCTTAAGATACTTGAGCACGAAAGTCTGGTATTTCTCCGAGATCGATCCGACGCCGGTAGCCGGCACCATGTCGGTGATCGAAGCCGCCGCAGTGGAATTGGCGATGCTCGGGGTGGCAAGCAGGCCGTAATGATCGTTGTAGGGTTCAGCGGCGACGTGGAAGATGCCGTCGACGCGGATCAGGCGGCAGGCCTCGCTGTAGTCGCCGGCAGCGTTGTCCGCGATGGCGGTCGTGAGGTCGGTGTTCAGGTAATGGTTGTGCGTGCGCCGGGGGTCGTATTTCTCGCCGGTGACGCCCGAGGGATCGAAGTGGTCGCGGCAGCAGGCCGTGCACTGGTCGCTCTGGGTGGCGCCGGACTTCTGCGCCGAGACCGGGATATTGGCCGCCGTCGTCGGGATCGTGTACTGAGTGCCGTTCCAGTAAGTCGGTCGCGCGGCGGAATGCGTCGCCGCGGTCTTGGAACAGGTGCAGCCGACGACCGCCGTCTCCACGCGCGACTGCGCCAGCGCCGAAGTGCCGCTCAAGGCCGCATAGGTATAGACGTCGAAGCGGGTTTCTACCGTTGTCGAGTTCTGGCCCTGGCTGACGATGATCGGGCGCGGATTGGTGGCGGCGGTGTCGCTGCCATTGCCGATCGCGATCGGGATAACGCCGGCCACGCTGGCGGGGTTGGTGATGATGGACCTGGCCTTGCGCGGGGTGGCACCCCTCGTGGTCTTGGAGACAGCCGCGCTGTCGGCCGGATTGATCGCGCCGATCGCGTCTTCCACAACTACGCTGCGAGGGGAACCGGCAGCATCGGTCCAGGCCACCGTTGCGACCAGTCGTTTGAACTCCTTGCCGGCAAGAAACGTGACCGGGCTGGTCAGCAGGGCGGAATCAAGGGCGGTATCAGACCCCTGCAATTTGAACCCGGCGCTGCCAGCGGACTTGTCGTAGACATATCGGGTGACCGCCACGGTACGGGCAAACGTCACGCCGCCAACCGACGGTGCATCATCGGGAACGTCGGTAATGGCGCGATAGCAGGTATTGCTGATGCCGTTCACGGGAGAGATACAGGTGGTGTCTGACCCGCCCGTGTCCTGGAAGGCGGTCAACTGCTCCAGCCGCTGCTTGGCCAGGCCCATCGCAATACTCTGGGTCTTGGTTCCTGCCGAGGAACGGATCAAGTCAACCTGCAGGGAGGCCAGCGCCAGCAGGCCAACAGACAGGATCACGACGGCAATCAGCACTTCGAGCAGGCTGAATCCGCGGGACGAACGATGGAAAAATTGGGTGGGCATGGTCGTCTCCTCAGAATCCAGCTCGGCTGTTGTCCAGCCAACTGCCGGGCACCATGCCGAAGCGCGTGGTTTCCGGCAGGTCTCCACCCGGCTTGGAAATATTGACGTTCGAATAGACCACACGCAGCCCGCCAGTGATACGGGTCTTTCCTTCGACCACGATCGAGCCATAGACCTGGGCTTGGCCATTTCCGCGCAAGCAGGCCCTTGCTGTCGCGGCACAGGCGCCGTTTGTTTCGGGGATGGTGATGCCTTTTTCGGTACTGCGTACGAACAGCAGGCCGTAGAGCAGGGTGTTGTTAATAGCCGCGTCATCGTTGACCACCACCAAAGCCGGCGCGTCCGGTGTGCCCACCTGGTTTGGCAGAGAGCATGCCGAGGCGGCGCTGCTGTCAGTCACGTAATACAGGCCGGTCGCCGAGGCGCCGAGCGCGTTCAGTTGCGTGCAGGTTACCTCCTGGGCATTGAGTTCGCTGTCGGTGGTGAGGTAATAAATGGCGCAATTGCCCGTCGGGTTGTCGGCAGTGACGGCGCACGTGAGAAGAGTCTTGCCAGTTCCACCAGCAAGGGTGGATACGGACTCGCCGCTTACCCCAAACACCCATTCGAACAAAGAGTCGTCCGAAATTGCCGACGCATCGAAGGTCGCAATCTCCGCAGCGGTGGCGCCTGCCGGGGCGCCACCAACGACATTATCCATCCCCTTGGCAGGATAGAAGGTGATGTCCGGGCTGGTGCCCTTGTTGCTGTCGACATCGAGGATGTCGATGTTCTCGCAGCAGTTCGCCGCCCCGGGCACGTGCCCGGAGAGCATGTTCGGATTCTTGGCGTAAACGATTTCCTTGGTAGCGCCATTGCTCATCGACGGGCAACCGCAGGCATTGTTCACCGTCGCGCAGGTGGTCAGCAGCTGGGCTTCCGGCGTCGCCTTTAGGAATTCGCCGACTTGGCAGGTGCTCACGCTGGCAGCGCTGCCACCACCGGTCTTGTCGATATCGGCGTCGCTCGACGACCAGATCGAGACGGGAATCCCGGTGCCACCGCCGTTGGACGCCGTCACGATCTCCACGTTGCCAGTACCGTCGACGCTGCCCGAGGCCACCAGCGGCACCGCGGCGCCGATGCTGAAGGTATCGAAGTTGCCGAGGGTCACCTTCATTTCGCTGACGGAATTTTCACCGGGGAGCGTGGATTTCGCGACTACGGTGACAGCGATGCGGTTGGATGAATCAGTGCTCGGTGTCGCCCGGCACTGTGTTGGTTGCAGAACACCGCTGATGTAGTAAGCCGTATCCAGGCGGCACAGCAGGGCGTTGACCACCGTTCCGGTCGTGGAAAAAACGTTGCCGCCGACGTTGCCAAGCTGACCGCCTGCCACGACAAGGCCGTTGTAATCCACATTGGTCGAGCCGCCGAAGGTATAGTAATAAAGCTGCGCGCGTCGGCCGGTGGTACCCGTAATAATGTCCCCAACAGGTTCCGCCATGCAGGGGTGGGTGGCCGGCGAGATGATGCCTAAGCATGGTTGCCAATGGGGCGCCGTACCCGCCGGCAACCAACCGAGAGTTTGCTCCGAGGCAATCTTGACCACGTTGGCCTTGAAGAATTCAACGCCGAGGTTTAGAGCATATTCAGCAGCTTGGTCAGCCAGCCGTTGCCGGTTCTCGTTGGTGGCGGTCT
The DNA here is from genome assembly GCA_043753835.1 of Lysobacterales bacterium. GTDB lineage: Bacteria > Pseudomonadota > Gammaproteobacteria > Xanthomonadales > Ahniellaceae > JADKHK01. Next base: position 5,249 of record JAYUVY010000009.1, read on the forward strand.
TCTGCTCGAACAGTGCCACGTTCGACGAACTGAGCACGATGACCGTCAGGATCACCAGCATGACGATGGTGACCAGCAAGGTTCCGACGCCGCGCTGCAGGCGGTGGCTGGAAGGAATTCGACGTCGGGTAGCGTTCATGAGTCTTGCCTGTAGGTCAGGAATCAGGGGGAAGCGTTGCAATTGGAAATCGTCGCGCGCATGCAATCACTGCGGATCTTGATGCTGGTCTGCACGTTACGGGTGTACTCGGTGCTGCCGGCCAGTCGGCCGACAATGTCGATGCTGAACTGGCGCTGGATCTGTGCCGTCGGGTTTACTCCGATCTGGCGGCTGAGATTGGTGATGGTCAGGGCGGTGATATCCAGTCGCGTCGGGTCACTGAGCGGGCACCAGCCAGTCGTGGTATTGCAACCGGGATACCTGTTTGTCGCCGAATAGGCAGGGCCGGCGGCTCCACAGGCAGGGGAGACATTGGCTGCGCCGTCGAAAAAGCTCTCGGCGTATTCGATAACGCCAATGCCGCTCAAGTCACCCACCGTGTAGGCACGCCGTCGGATCGCCCGGACCTCGCCAGTGCCAACGTTGAGCTGGCCTTCTGCCCCGACCAGGGTAGTCCCGCCGTTGGGGTAGCTGCGGTCGTAGGCATACTTGATACAGTCGCCGACGCTGTCGGGAGCCACGCAGACGGTCGGAGCACCGCTGGTGCTGAGGCACATCGGCGTGAACGGCGACACATGGGTGTTGCCGAGGTACTTCAGGCCATCGTCATCATAGCCGGCTCGGCGCAAGTCTCGGCTCATCAGGTCGAGGGTATTGCGCAGCTCCTGGGTCAACCGGGTCGACTGCACGTATTCACCGTTGCTCTTCATGCTCGAAAGGAAAAAAGAAAGCGCAGCGGCGGACACGATCAATCCGGCCACCAGAGCCAGCATCATCTCGACCAGTGTGAAGCCAAAACGCTGATGAGCAGTCTTATGATTCATGGCGAACACCGCTGGTTGCCAAAGTCGCTGAGTTTGTCTACCGCAGATGTCGGTTCGCACAACATGCCACGGCCAAGGCGATCCACGGCTAGCCTCAGTTGGTAAGCTTTAGTGCCCAAGACCGGGCCCACACGGTCAACCCTTCCATCCATCACCGGGTCAGTCAGTGTCGTACGCTTTGGCTCTATCACTGCCGGCTTGAGGGAGGTCAACACAGTGGTGTTGCCCAGTGTCACTGCCGACAGCGTGGCGCCTCTCCATTCCTCCTGACTGTCTGGGAAGCGCGCCACGTCACACGTGGTGGTCGGATCAGCCGGAGCCGCGACAGTGCAGTCGCAAGGAACCGTATCAGCAGCATTGGTCGTTACCCGGGCACCCAGACAATAGGCTTTGGTGGTCGAATCGTAATTCAACCCGACCTTTACCATTGAATTTCGCTTTGCCGCTTCCAACCTGGCTTGATTCCAGAAGCTCAGGGTTTGGTCGGCAGCGCCTCGGAGTGCTGCGCGCTGGCGAACGGCCTGGAATGACGGAATCGCAAGCATGGCAATGACAACCAATACGGCCAGCGTGACCATAAGCTCGATCAATGTGAAGCCTCGGAGGAAGCGTGCCGCCGGCGCCATGTCGAATCCCTGTTTCCGTTTTAAGCGATGGAACGACAGGCCCCCGCCCAAAGCAAGACTCGGCCGACAGGCGGCGCTTGTAGGCAGACGGGCCGAAGGTGCTTACGTAAACTACCCTTCGGGTGGTAGCATCCGGCCGTCAGCCTCGGGAGACCAGCATGAAGACGCGCCGCGGATTCACCCTGATCGAACTGATGATTGTGGTTCTGGTAATCGCCGTGTTGGCCGGACTCGCTTTTTCAGGCTACCAGAAGCAGGTGCGCAAAAGCCGTCGCGCCGAAGCCAAGCAAATCGTCAGCGACTACGCGCTTCGGGAAGAGAAGCTGCGCAGCAACGCTGCGACCTATACGACGGCTTTGACCACGCTTCTCAACGTAGTGACCGCGCCGACGACATGGGGCAGCGGCTACTACTCGATTGCGATAACTGCCCCTTCCTCAGGTACATGTCCGGGCGGCGCGGCCAAGGGAACAGCCAACAGCTTTATCATTACCGCCACTGCTCTGGGTGACCAACTCAAAGACACGGCTTGCACGCCACTCGTTTACAGCAACGACTGCGGCACCGTGGCAAAGACCCCTACCAGTTGCTGGTAACTGTTGACGCCTCAGGCCATCACCCGATAACAAGGCTGATATTCCCCCACCATCTTCA
>JAYUVY010000010.1:0-57930 GCA_043753835.1 Lysobacterales bacterium
GAATGCATCGCCGATCAATTTCACCGTCGTGTTCAGTGAAGCGGTGGCGAACTTCGCGACGGGCGATGTCACCCTTGCCGGTACTGCGGGCGCCACCACCGGCACCGTCACCGGCAGCGGTACGACCTACAACGTCGCCGTGACCGGTATGACCGGACCGGGCACGGTCATCGCGTCGCTGCTCGCCGGAGTCGCCAGCGATGCTGCAGCGAATCCGAGTGCCGCTTCGACCAGCACCGACAACACCGTGACTTTCGACAATGTCGCACCGACCGTGACCGTCGAACAGGCCGTCGGACAGGCGGACCCGGCCGCCGCTGAGCCGATCAATTTCACCGTCACCTTCAGTGAACCGGTAATTGGCTTTGCCACCGGTGATGTCACCTTGGGCGGTACGACCGGCGCGACCACGGCCACCGTCACTGGCGGTCCAACCGTGTTCAATGTCGCAGTCAGCGGACTGACCCAGAACGGCAGCGTCACCGCGTCCATTGCAGCAGGCGTAGCCGCGGATCTCGCGGGCAACCCGAACGCCGCGTCGACCAGCACCGACAACACCGTCAGCGCCGTTTTCGCGCAATTCCTGCCCCCAAGTGTGCCGATTCCGGCCCTGTCACCGGCGCTGCTCGCCCTACTGGCACTGAGCCTGATCACCGTCGCGTTCATCGTGCGGCGACGTAACGCCGCTCGCAACTGAAAACCGCGAAATCCGAGTGAACAACGGGGCCCTTGTGGCCCCGTTTTTTTCAACCGCAACTGCCGTCTCCGCGCCCTAAAATCTCAACTTGCGTACCGAGCTTGATTGGACGTTTCGGGAGAATGCTGGCCTCGCTTGCTTCGTCTTCGCGGGTCGCAGCGGCGGAGCTGAGGCGGGTGTCGGTCATCGGCGGGTCAGACATGCGCCAGCGAATGAATCTCGCTCAAACGACGGCCCAAAATCGCCTCCGCAGTCTTCAAATCGTAAGCAGTTTGCAGATTCAGCCAATACTGCGGTGATTGCGCAAACGCCTGTCCGAACATCAACGCGAGCTCCGCCGTGACCGGGCGCGTGCCTTTGATCACATGCGAGACGCGCATCGATGACACGCCAATGGCGCGCGCGAACTGCGCCTGAGAAATTTCCATCTCCGCCAGAATTTCGGACAGAAACTCTCCGGGATGAATGGCGGGCAATCCACTCTTCATCATGTTCTTGGCGTTGATGCGAATGCTCCATTTTCCAGCGCGGACACCGTAAACAATTCGTTTACAAATGTCGAGTTTTCAAATCTCGACCTGCGTACCCAGCTCGATCAGGCGATTGCCGGGAATCTGGAAGAACGTGGTCGCCGACTGCGCGTTGCGCGCCATGAACGCGAACAACTTGTCGCGCCAGATCGGCATGCCGTGGTCTTCCGTGGCGATCAGGGTTTCACGCGACAGGAAGAAAGTCGTGTCCATCATTTCGAAGGGCAGTCCGCAGGCTTCGCAGGACTCGAGCGTCTTCGGCACATTCGGTTCCTCCGCGAAACCGAAGCGCAGATACATCGCATAGAACTCGTGCCCCAAAGGCTCGACCGAAACACGTTGGCCCGGTTCAGCCAAGGGCGTCTCCACGGTTTCTACCGTGAGCAGCACATTGCGGTCATGCAGCACCTTGTTGTGCTTCAGATTGTGCAACATCGCGTGCGGCACGCTGTCCTGGTTCGCGGCCATGAAAATCGCGGTGCCCGGCACGCGCAGCGGCGGATGCGCGGCGATCGAGGTGATGAACGGCTTCAGCGCCAATCCTTCCTTCTTCATCTGCGCCACGACCAGGGTGCGGCCCTTGCGCCAGGTCGACATCAGCAGGAACAGGAAGGCGCCGAGCACCAGCGGAAACCAGCCGCCGTCGGGAATCTTCACGGCATTTGCCGCAAAGAACGCGCCGTCGATGGTGATGAACACGATGCCGACAGCGATAACGATCCACTTCGGCCACTTCCACATCATGCGCGCAACGATCAGCGCCAGAATCGTGTCGATCAGCATGGTGCCGGTGACCGCAATGCCGTACGCGGCTGCGAGATTGCTTGAGGTTTCAAAACCGATCACCACAAGCAGGATCGCGACCAGCAGGAAGCGGTTGATCCACGGCACAAAGATCTGGCCTTGGGTTTCGTCCGACGTGTGCTTGATCTGCATGCGCGGCGCGAAACCGAGCTGCACGGCCTGCCGGGTAACCGAAAACGCGCCCGAGATCACCGCCTGCGACGCGATGACCGCAGCCGCTGTCGAGAGCGCGATCATCGGATACAAAGCCCATTCCGGTGCCAGCAGATAAAACGGGTTCGCGGCCGTCAGCGGATGCGCAAGGATCAACGCCCCCTGGCCGAGATAGTTCAGGACCAGGCCGGGAAATACGACCCAGTACCACGCGATGCGAATCGGGCCAGCGCCGAAATGCCCCATATCCGCATAGACCGCTTCGGCACCAGTGATCGCCAACACAACGGTGCCCAATGCGAGAAAAGAGGCAAGCGGATGTGCGGCAAAAAACAGCACGCCGTACCATGGATTGAGCGACTTCAAAATCGTCGGGTACTCATGGATTTCGGCGAGACCGAGCGCCCCCAGCACCACGAACCAGACCAGCATCACCGGCCCGAACACGGCCCCAACCTTGGCCGTACCACTCCGTTGGAACGCGAACAAACCGACCACCACGACCAAGGTGATCGGCACAACATATTGTCCAAATGCCGGCGCAGCGACCTTGAGTCCCTCGACTGCACCAAGGATGGTCATTGCCGGGGTGATCACGCCATCGCCATAGAACAAGGCGGCGCCCAAAAGCGCGAGCACGATGATGAACCGGCGCGCTCGCTTGTTCTCGCCGACGGCGCGCATCGCCAGCGCCATCATCGCCATGATGCCGCCTTCACCGCGGTTGTCGGCGCGCATGATGAACGTCACGTACTTGATCGAGACGACCAGGATCAACGACCAGAAGACGAGCGACAGAACGCCGAAGACATTGGTCTCGTTGATCGCCATCGCATGCGGGCCATGGAAGGCTTCACGCATGGTGTAGAGCGGGCTGGTGCCGATATCGCCGAAGACGACGCCGACCGCAGCGACGGCGAGGCCAACGGCACCGCCCGCCTTGTGTTGCTCGTTGGCGTTACTCATCAAAACGACTCATCGAACCGACCCATAAAACCCGAAGCGAACCCGCTACAGCCCGGACAAGGGCGGCGTAGTGTACAGACGAACTTCAGGTGCGCAATGCGGCTTTCAATGCTTTGCGAATGATGGCTTCCGCGCTGTCGCCAGGTTCAGCGGCATCTTTCAGCAGCTTCGCTACTTCCACCGGCTTGTAGCCGAACTGCTCGAGCGCTGCAGATGCTTCGGCCACTGGATCATTCGCCACAATCTTCACGCCGCCCACACTGGCTGTCGCGAGCCCGGCACCGAGCTTGTCGCGTAGTTCGACGACGATACGCTCGGCCGTCTTCTTGCCGATGCCGGGGATTCGCGTCAAGGCGCTGAGATCGGCTTGCGCGACCATGCGCGAAAAATCGCTGGTGGAGACGCCCGACAGGATCGACAACGCGGTCTTGGCACCGATGCCGCTGACCTTGAGCAAGGTGCGGAACAGGCGCCGCTCGGCTTCGGTCTGGAATCCATACAGACTGACCGCGTCTTCCTTCTGCGCGTAGTGCGTGATCAAGGTCACTTCACGGCCGAGTTCCGGCAATTCGTAAAAGGTCGACATCGGCGCTTCCAGCTCGTAGCCGACACCGTTGACATCGACCATCAAGGCCGGCGGCGCCTTCATCACCAACACGCCACGCAAGCGTCCGATCATCGTCTTCTCCAGGCAGCCCGCGGAATTCCGAGACGCGTGAGACTGGCGCGGGTATGCGCGTGCGTCAATGCGATGGCGAGCGCATCGGCGGCATCGGCCTGCAACTTGCCGGGCAGCGACAGCAACACGCCAACCATATGCTGCACCTGGGTCTTGTCGCCGGCACCGCTGCCGACCACAGATTGTTTCACTTCCTTGGCCGAGTACTCGGCCAACGCCAGCCCCTTGCCGACCACTGCGACAATCGCCGCGCCGCGCGCCTGCCCGAGCTTGAGGGCCGAATCCGGATTACGCGCCATGAACACACGCTCGATCGCGACCTCGACCGGTTTGTATTCCTCAAGGATGCCGCCGATCTCGTCATAAATCTGCTTCAACCGCAGATGAAACGTCTCGTTGTCGAGCAACTTCAGCGCCGTATGGAACACATGCACGCAACGCCCGTCCGGCAACGCATCGATGATGCCAATGCCAGTGCGCTGCGAACCGGGGTCAATACCGAGGATGCGGGTCATGGTGCGCCCATTTGCAGTGATTCGGCCATGCTGGTTCTTGCGTTCGGAGCGGGCGTGGATACTAGCAACCGCGTGCATCGACGACGTTGGCGGGAAATTGATTGGCGTCAATCCGTGCTATTCCACGAGTCATATACTCATGACAGGTGATGCGGGAGTTCGTGACCATGGATCGAGTGCAGTCTGAACGTCGCGGTGAGTTGCGCGCGTTCCTGTTCCTGACGGTATTCCTCGCGCCGATTGTCGCGGTCGGGCTGGTCGCATCCTGGGGGTTCATCGTCTGGATCTTCCAGATGTTCGCCGGACCACCCGGACCGCAATGATGCGCAATGTCCTGGAGATCATGCGATGACCTGGCATATCGCCAGCCTGGTGGTTCGTTGCCGCACCGAGGCCAGTGCTGCTGTGATCGAATCATTGAATGCCCTGCCGCACAGCGAAGTGCGAGGCGCCGAGGGCGCGCGCATTGTCGTGATCACCGAAGCCGCGAACGAGTTTGAACTGGCGCAACGCTTCGATGCGATGCGCGCCATCCCGGGGGTGATGACCACGGATCTGGTCCACCACGAAATCGACGATAACGAATCCGAGGTCGCCCATGCTCAACACGCGCCGTGATTTCATCCGCAACACCGCCGCCGTCACCGCCGCTGCGGTCGCGGGCATTCCCTTGTACGCGGACGCCAGCAACATCGTCACCGACCGCGACGCGACCGAATTGAAGTGGAGCAAGGCGCCCTGCCGTTTCTGCGGCACCGGCTGCGGCATCAACGTGGCGGTGAAGGACGGCCGCGTCGTCGCGACGCACGGCGACATCCACTCCGAAGTGAATCGGGGGCTCAACTGCGTCAAGGGCTACTTTCTGTCGAAAATCATGTACGGCGCCGACCGCCTGACCCAGCCGCTGTTGCGCAAGACCGATGGCCAATACGCCAAGAATGGCGAGTTCACGCCGGTGTCGTGGGACGAGGCCTTCGACGTGATGGCCGCGCAATTCAAGCGCGTGCTCAAGGAAAAGGGCCCGACTGCAGTCGGCATGTTCGGCTCGGGCCAGTGGACGATCTGGGAAGGCTATGCCGCGAACAAGCTGTTCAAGGCCGGCTTCCGCTCCAACAACATCGATCCGAACGCGCGCCATTGCATGGCCAGTGCGGTCGCCGGCTTCATGCGCAGTTTCGGCATGGACGAACCCATGGGCTGCTACGACGACATCGAACACGCCGATGCGTTTGTGTTGTGGGGCTCGAACATGGCCGAGATGCATCCGATCCTGTGGACGCGCGTGACCGACCGCAAGTTGTCGAATCCCGGCGTCAAGGTCGCGGTGTTGTCGACCTTCGAACACCGCAGCTTTGACCTTGCCGACATTCCGATGGTGTTCAAGCCGCAGACCGATCTGGTGATCCTGAACTACATCGCCAATCACATCATCCAGAGTGGCAAGGTCAATCACGATTTCGTCGGCAAACACATCAACTTCAAGCTCGGCGTCACCGACATCGGCTACGGCCTGCGGCCGGATCATCCGCTGGAAGTGAACGCCAAGAATGCAGCCGACCCGAACCAGGGCTCGATCATCGACTTCGAACAGTTCGCCGCGTTCGTGCGCCCGTACACGCTCGAATATGCCGCGAAAATGAGTGGCGTCGATGCGACCTGGCTGAAGCAGATGGCCGAGTTGTATGCAGACCCGAAGATCAAGGTGATGTCGTTCTGGACCATGGGCTTCAACCAGCACACACGTGGCGTCTGGGCGAACAACATGGTCTACAACATCCATCTGTTGACCGGAAAGATCGCGACCCCGGGTAATTCGCCGTTTTCGCTGACCGGACAACCGTCCGCATGCGGCACCGCGCGCGAAGTCGGCACGTTCAGCCATCGTCTGCCCGCCGACATGGTGGTGACCAATCCGGAGCACCGCGCCAAGGCCGAAAAGATCTGGCAGTTGCCGGCCGGCACCATCGTCGACAAGCCCGGCTTCCATGCCGTCGCGCAGAACCGTGCACTGAAGGACGGCAAGATCAACGCCTACTGGGTGCAGGTCAACAACAACATCCAGGCAGCTGCGAACACCGAACAGGAAGGCATTCCGGGTTACCGCAATCCGGACAATTTCATTGTCGTTTCCGATGCGTATCCGACCGTCACCGCGCAGGCCGCGGACTTGATCTTGCCGGCCGCGATGTGGGTGGAAAAAGAGGGCGCCTACGGCAATGCCGAGCGCCGGACCCAGTTCTGGCATCAACTGGTGAATGCACCGGGAGAGGCGCGCTCCGATCTGTGGCAGCTGATGGAGTTCTCGAAGCGCTTCATGGTCGAGGAATGCTGGCCGCCGGAACTGATCACGGCCAAACCCGAATACAAGGGCAAGACCCTGTTCGACGTGCTGTTCGCGAACGGCGTCGTCGACAAATTCAAGACCGACGAGATCGAGGCCGGTTTCGACAACGACGAATCCAAGGCTTTCGGGTTTTATGTGCAGAAGGGCCTGTTCGAGGAATATGCCGAGTTCGGCCGCCATCACGCGCATGACCTCGCACCCTTCGACCTGTATCACCAGACACGCGGCCTGCGCTGGCCGGTCGTGGACGGCCGTGAAACGCTTTGGCGTTACAAGGAAGGCAGCGATCCCTACGTCAAGGCCGGCAAGGATTTCGAGTTCTATGGCTTTCCAGATGGTAAGGCGGTGATTTGGGCCCTGCCCTATCAACCCGCCGCCGAGGAACCCGACACCGAGTACGACCTGTGGCTGTCGACCGGCCGCGTGCTCGAACACTGGCATTCCGGCTCAATGACGATGCGCGTGCCCGAGCTTTACAAGGCGGTGCCGCAGGCGGTGATCTACATGCACCCAGACGACGCCACCGCGCGCGAATTGCGCCGCGGCCAGGAAGCGAAGGTGATTTCGCGGCGCGGCGAAATCCGTGCGCGCATCGAGACGCGCGGTCGCAACAAGCCGCCGCGCGGACTGATCTTCGTACCCTGGTTCGATGCGTCGGTGCTGATCAACAAGGTCACGCTCGACGCGACCGACCCGATCTCGAAACAGACCGACTTCAAGAAGTGTGCCGTGAAAGTGGTCAGGGTCTGAGGAGCGCGCCATGAAACCGATTCAGATTCTGCTATTGGCGTTCACTCTGGTGATTGGTGTACTGCTCGGCCGCAGTTGCAGCCAAGCGCCGTCGAAGCCGGCCGCGCAGGCTTCAGCACCGACTGGCACGGTCGCGGCACCGTTGCAGACGCAAACCTCAAAGTCGATCGATGCGATGCGCCGTGGTGCGTCACTCGCCGACGAACCGGTGGCGCTGCCGCTGGCGCGCGTTGAAAACGCAGACATCAAGCGCGCGCGCAATTATCCGATGCAACCACCGACCATTCCGCACGCGATCGACGGCTATCAGGTCGACCAGCACGCGAATCGCTGCATGCTCTGTCATGGCCAGGCGAATTCGGCGCAGTTCCAGGCACCGCCGGTCAGTGTCACCCACTACATGGACCGCGACGGCCAGGTGCTCGCGGAAATCTCGCCGCGACGTTACTTCTGCGTGCAGTGCCACGTCGTACAGACGGATGCGCCGTTGCTGATTGCGAACACCTTCACCGGCGCCGACGAGATCCTCGCGGTGACGCCTGCTGCAGCGAAGGAGTGAGCCCGATGACCTGGCGTGAGCGCATCCTCGGCATCTGGCGCACCTTCAATGCACCGAGCAAACACTTCAGTCTGATGTTCCTGACGCTCGGCGGGTTCATCGCCGGCATCGTGTTCTGGGGCGGATTCAACACCACGCTGGAAGCGACGAACACGGAAGAGTTCTGCACCTCATGTCATGAAATGCAGGTCAACGTGTTCGCGGAGCTGAAGAGCACAATCCACTACAGCAACCGCTCGGGCGTGCGCGCCACCTGCCCGGACTGCCACGTACCGCACCAGTGGACGGCAAAGATCGCGCGCAAGATGCAAGCCTCGAAGGAGGTCTGGGGAAAGGTCTTCGGCACGATCAGTTCTCGCGAAAAATTCCTCGGCAAGCGCCGCGAACTGGCCGAACACGAATGGGCCAGACTGAAGGCGAACGATTCACTTGAATGCCGCAATTGCCACAACTACAACGCGATGGACATCACCCGCCAGAGCCCGCGCGCCGGTGCGATCCACGAGCGGCACCTGCTCAGCGGCGACAAGACCTGCATCGACTGTCACAAGGGCATCGCGCACCAACTGCCGGACATGGCGGGCGTGCCGCAAGGTTGAAAATCCGGTGACCATCCTGCGCCTTGAAAGCAGCGCGCGGCGACCTGAGACTTGGACTACGATCACCTTCGCCCAAGGAACTCGCGCATGACTTCGAACCCAACATCGGCGCGATCATGAAACCGCCGACGAAGCGCCCACATCGCCCACCGATCGCCATCGCCGACTTGCGCGGCATCGCGCAACTGGCGACGCAGGCGACGCGCGGCATCACCTCGGTCAGTGAGGGCGTGCATCAATCGATCTGGCAGACCCTGGGCGCGCCGGGCGGTGCCCAACCTGGACAAACGCGGGGCATTACCGGCCTCGTCTATCGCAGCATTCACGGCATCACCGATCTGGTCGGGCGTGGTGTCGACGGCGCGCTCGCAGCGCTGCATGCGCGCATCGATGTCGACACCGACGGCGCCCCCGAATCCGCTGCGCGCATCGCCATGTTGTCGGCATTCAATGGTGTGATGGGCGATCATCTCGTGGCCAGCGGCAATCCGTTGTCACTACCGATGACCCTGCGATATCGGCAACAGGTGCTGGATGCGGCCTCGACGCGCGCGCTTCCCGACGTCCGCGGAAAAATTCTGGTGATGATCCACGGCCTGTGCATGAACGATCTGCAATGGCGCGGCGAACATGACAGCGGCATCGTCGATCACGGCAACGACCTGGCAAAGTCACTCGGTTACACGCCGCTGTATCTGCGCTACAACACCGGCCGGCATGTCTCGCAAAATGGACACGAGTTGTCGCAGCGAATCGAGCAACTCATCGCGCATTGGCCGGTGCCGGTCGAAGAAATCAGCTTCATCGGACACAGCATGGGCGGACTGGTCGCGCGCAGCGCCTGTCATCACAGCGAGCGCGAGTCACGGCAATGGCGGCAACGCGTGCGCAATATCGTCTTCCTCGGCACACCGCATCATGGCGCCCCGCTGGAACGCGCCGGGCAGTGGATCGATGCCCTGTTGGCGCGGACTGCTTACACGGCGCCTTTCGCTGCACTCGGGCAAATGCGCAGTGCCGGCATCACCGACCTGCGGCATGGCCATGTCCGCGACGAGGACGCACAGGGATCGAATCGCTTCGAGTCCGGCGCTGATCAGCGTGTGCATCTGCCACTACCCGACGATATCGCCTGTTTGAGCATCGCAGCGACGCTTTCGGCACAACGCGGGACGCTGGCCGAGCGACTGATCGGCGATGGTCTGGTGCCGTTGCGCAGTGCGCTCGGTCAACACGACGATCCCGACCGCGACCTCGGCCTGCATCAAAAGGCCCATTGGATCAGTTACCGCACGGGGCACATCGAACTGTTGCATCGCCCGCAAGTGACGGCGCAGATCGAACGCTGGCTGAGTCGCTGATCGATTCAACCTTCGAATCCGTTGCTGAACAGCAGCACCGGAATCACCAGCGTGCTTTCATTCTCGACATTGTTCGCATTGACCGGATCGGCGATACCGCTGCCCGCCGTCACCACCGACTGCACGGTACCGCCGAGCAGCGGATTGATCAGCTCGGGGTCGGTGCGCACAGTGACGATGAATGCCGCGGTCGCGCCCATCGCCATGCTCGCAGACGTGCAGGAGAAGATCGCCGCGCTGCCCACGGCGGGTGGCATGCACTGGAACCCCGCCGGCGCGTCGACATGCTGGAAGCGCAGGATGCCATTGTTGTAGAAGCTCATGCTGGCGTTAGGTGCGGCTGCCGGGCCGTTGTTCGTCATCGTCACCAGAAACGCGATGTTCTCACCGAGCATCACCGGGTCGGGCAAGTCGTCGACCGTGATCGACAGGTCCGCTTTCGGCGTGACATAGGCCGTGTTCTCGGTCTCGTTGTTGTTGTTGTCATTGGTGTCGTCGCCGGTCCCGTTGACACCGATCACCGTGCTGATGGTGCCGTTGTTCAAACCGAGGACCGCATCGTCGACACGCACGACGACGCTGAACACGCTGGTCGCACCCGCCGCAAACGTCGGCGTGTTGCACGTGAAGATGGTGGCGGCACCGACTGCGGGCGGCGCGCAGGTCCAACCGGCGGGCGGCAGCACCGACTTGAACGGCACGTAGCCCGGGTTGTAGACGTTGAAGTTGAGCAGCGTGGCCGGGTCGGGACCGTTGTTGGTCACGGTCGCGGTATAGGTCAGGTCCTGATCCGGCCCGACCGGATCGGGCGTATCGGTCACGGCAATAGCGAGATCCATCTGCGGACTGTTCCAGCTCGTGCTCTCGCTGCGTGCGTTGTTGCTGTTGTTCGGGTCAGCGGTCAGGCCCGACGTGAAGAAGTTGCTCGACGTCGAGCCATCGGGAAAATTGATCAGGTGCGGCGCCATTTGCGTGACCAGCGTGATCATCGCGGTGGTGCCCGCGGTGAACGACGGCGTGATGCACGAGATGTTGTTGCCGGAGAAGTAGCACTGCCATCCCACCGGAATGTTGTGCGACACGTAGGTCAGCGCGCTGCCGAGATTGACGTTGAGTCCGCCGTTGGTCGCAGCGTCCGGACCGTTGTTGCGCATCACGATCGTGTAGCTGACGTTCTGCCCGGGAACCACCGGATCGGCGGAATCAACGACGCTGACCACTTCCTGGTCGGCCGATTGCGCCATCGCACCCGTTGCGAACAGCGACAGCAAGGCCAGCGTCAGGATGCGTTTGAACATGATCGTGCCCCGCGATTTGATGCGGCCAGTACATCGCCATCACCCTGAGCGGACAACCCCGCGAATACGGGGGTCGCAACGCGTCGCGATCGGTTGCGCCTGCGACGGCGCTCAGGCGTTTTCGGCAAACCGTCCGCTACGCAGGAAGTTTGCTGTCATCCCAATCGCCTGTTCCGAGAACGGCAGACCGGTATGGGTCGCGGCAATCACCGCATGGTCGTGGATGCCGGGCAGTCGCGTTTCTTCGACGGTGACGGTGCCATCACTCTCGCCGCTCAGTCCACCGATCAACATGGCCATCCCGAACGGCACGCGTCCGGCGATGACGCCAACTTCGCGTTCACCGTCCCAAGCATCGAGCCCGGTGAGCAGCCGATCCTTGCTCTGGCCCATCATCCACGGCGCGAAGTTCGACAGCGATTTCGCCGCGGCACTGCCAGTCAAAGGTGATCCAAGACACACGGTGCGGCCGCGCGGCGCTTCGTTGCGCGTCGCCAGCAAGGCCACGAGGCCGCCGAGCGAATGTCCGATCACATGCACGGTCTCATCGCGATGCTCGGCAAGCCGCGCGCGCAGGTCATCGGCGCAGCGATCGGCGCCCTTGCTCAGCGATGGGTAATCGATCGTGTCGGTCACATAGCCGAGCGCGTCAAGATGCTTCGCCAGCCGCCCCATCATGAAGCCGCGCATCCAGATGCCGTGCAACAACAAGACACGCTCAGCCATCGACTCACACTTCCTGATTTCGGAGTGACAGCCTACATGGCGGCGCAAGCGGCGACGTGCAAGATGAGCGCCGCTCAACGTCAGCGTCGCGCCTGAAAGGGCTGTTCCTCGAATGGCTGCACCACGACAAAGCCTTCGCCGCTGAACGCCATCTGCACCGATTCGCCACTGGTGCGGCCGATCAGGGTGCGCAAGCTGATGTCGGTCTTGAATTCGGGTTCCAGTGTCGACGACCACGCGACGGTCGCATTCGGGTCGGTGAACACCGGCATGTTGCGCGCGACGCGCAGGGTTAGTGGACGACCATGCGTCGTGAGCGCGATCAGGCCGTGCCCTTTCAGCTGCAAGTTGAACAGGCCGCCAGCGACGATGCCGCTGAGCTTGCGCGTCATACGAATGTCCCACTCGATGCCGTCCTGAAACGCGAGCAGGTCGTTGCCATTGACGGTGACGCCGTCACCTTCCAGCTTGAGCAGGGTGATGCGCTTGCCGCCTTCGGCCAGGAACAGTCGACCGCTACCGACGGCCTTGGTCAACTTCGCGCCTTCGCCAGTGAACATTTCCTTGAAAAATCGCGACGCCCCATGCTCGAACGCACCCTCACGCTCGAACTTGATGCCACCGCGATACGCAATCATCGCCCCGGCCTTCATCCACACTTTCTGCTGAGAGAGCTTCACCTCGAGAATGCGCTCGTTCTCCAACTCCCAAGGCGCATCGCCCTGGTTCTGGTCCGCGGTTTCCGCGAGGAATTCGGTGAGGGTTTTGGGGGTGGTCATGGCCGATCAGTCGCCGCGTCGTGGAGGATGCGCGCGATGCTAGCTGATGCATTCGCCCGCTTCGCCTGCGAGCTTCAAAGCGGCATCCATCAGCGACTGCGAAATGCGGTAGCCATGGTCCTGCATCCGCGCCAGTTCGGGTGCGATGCGTTCGAGCGCGCCGATGCGCTTCGCTTGCAGCAGTACGCCCAGCACACCGAACAAGGGCAAGCCATGGCGCAGCGCCGTCTGACGACCGCGGCGCTCGTCCATCAACACGCCGCAAC
Organism: Lysobacterales bacterium; assembly: GCA_043753835.1. GTDB lineage: Bacteria > Pseudomonadota > Gammaproteobacteria > Xanthomonadales > Ahniellaceae > JADKHK01. The sequence continues at coordinate 13,027 of JAYUVY010000010.1, forward strand.
CGAGCGCCCGCGCAAGACTCAAGGCCTGTGCTTCACCTTCATCCAGGTGCGCGACAGCTGCCACATAGGCGGCATCGTTCCGACTCGGATGCACCTGCGCACGAGTTTGCACAAAGGTCACGATGTCGACCGCGCCCGGACGCGAACGATCCGCCGTTGTTTCATCCAGCACCACTTGCGGCACATGGACGGACTCGAATACGGCGACGAGCAGTTCCAGTCGACCGCACCCGGCCAATGCGATCAGCGGCCCGGAATCGGCGACGACGATGGGTCGACTCATTGCGCCGCATCGAAGGCGGCGAGTTCCTGTTCCAGTTGCGCCGGATCGTGATCGACCACCGGAATGCCCTGCGCGGAGAGGTGAGCCAGAAACTGTGGCAGGTTCATTCGCGCCAGCTTGGCGGCACGCGCCGAAGTCAGCTCACCGCTCTTGAACAGGTGGACGGCCAGCGCTGCGTGCACACCCGCTTCGAGCAGATCTTCGGTGAAAGGCACGCTCACGAACAAGGGCTGCCCATGGCGGGTGACGAGCGCCAAACGGCCTTCCTCGGCCTCACGGCTGAGCTCGCCGGAGCGTTCGCGTAGTTCGCGGATCGTAAACGTTTGCATGGTATCCACCAGAATTATGCCCCACGATTGGGTCACAAAACAGCGTTCGCGTCAATCCATCAGCCCGCAGCACGGGCCTGCCGCCAAGTTCACCTTTCGAACGCACGCGATTTCCAACTCCCAAGGCGCATCGCTCTGGTTCTGGTCTGCGGTATCCGCGAGGAATTCGGTGAGGGTTTTGGTGGTCATTTGCGGTATCCGATCTCACGATGTCGATTGTTCTTTTTCGATCGCTTCCGCGATCAAAGGTGCCCATTCGCGCAGCACATCCAATGAAAGCTTGCCGTTGCGATAAAGCCTGTAGAACTCCGCACGAGAAGCAACAACTTGTTCGTGGTGGTCTAGACCAAGTAGTCGCAGGGTCGCTTCAGCGCGCGCGCGCTTGGACGCCGGGACTTTATCTGTAATCCGCATCTGCAGACTCGGCAAGAGAATCTCGAACCATCCAGGCTGAACTTCGAACGGGTCGAGAATGCTGTCGCCACCGCGAATTCCCTTGCGGCTGTTCACGCGTGCATTTGCATATCGGTAGTTGGACCACTCATAAATCAACTTCGTGTTGGAGACGGGCTCGAAGTGGTCTACGTATCCACCGCCAGCACCGATGAATAGCGCTTCGTACGCACAAATGGACCGGAAAGCACTGCTCAAATCGGGTTGAAATCGAGACCAATAATCCTTGGGTCGACGAGCAAGCGGTCGAACCTGCAATTTCAGCCACGCCTTCCCGGGCTTCCGACACTTGATGTCGAACTGAGAAGGCTCAGGGCTTCTCTTCACCGGAATCATTTCTTCTTTGTCCGAGCAGCCGTCTTCCGACTGGACTGTTGTGACGCAGAACTCCCCTTCGCCGAGGGCAACCCTGCGACCCTCCACCTAATGAAGAATGGATCTAGCGCCGGAAGTAGTCGGGTCAACGCGATATCTATCTTCGCCCGTGTATTCAACTCGGATGGCAAGCTCTTGAAATCCTCTCGTTCCAGCGCTTCCGCCGCCTCGATGGCACGCTCAGCTTCGGAGGATCTGGCTTGTTGCAATCCGAAGCTTGGCGAAACAAGCCATGACCCAACATCGCCTTGTCGCGCAAAACGCGGGTTATCAAGAACGACTGCTCCTGTCATGGCGTCGACATCCAATAGCCAATGCGCATCGAGGTCTTCGTCAAAGATTGGTTCGACCGAGGCCATCACCATCGGCGAATGCGTCGTCGCCAATAACTGGACGCTGGCGTCTCCGCCCGACATCAATTCACCTACGACTGAGAGAAGCGAATTCAAGACACGTCGTTGCCAGCGAGGATGAAGATGCGTATCGATTTCATCGATGAGGAATATGATCTGACGCGATGGTTTCTTTCCTCGTAGTCTGGCGGCGACTTCGTGTTCGGTGAACGCCCAAACCAAGAGATAGGCGAGAGCGGCAATGCGTCGGACGCCAGCCGACGCGTGAACGATCGGCACATCTCCAGCACCAGGCTGTCGCACCGTCGGGATCCATCGACTGTCATTCAAACCAATCCTGACCAACTCCCCCATTGACAACGGGCGATCCGGATCCTCAGACAACTGTCTAAGCGTGGCCTCTAGAAGGCGGAACGGTCGTGACTTCTCTCTTTGCCATGAAGCCCAGTCGTCAATCAGTCCATTGCACAATCTGGAATTGGTTTGGGTCAACCCATTCCAGACTTCATCTGGTTTGAAGAGAAATGCGGCGGGGCGATCCTGTGCGTCGATCCCAACCGCGGTCCGCCAATAGTTTCGTTGGGGATCCCAGACTGAAAACCCTCCGTCAACTTGAGCGTAGAGAACCAAACCGGGGTCAGGCGGTCTACCCTGCTTTCCAACCCAAGTTTGATTGGCGCGACTAAAGGTCGATGCGTATGAGACTTCGCGCGTCTTGGCATCAATCGTGAATGCAATTTGATGGGGCCCCTTGCGCCCGACAGGGGGCACGACAGGCTCCCGAGCCCAAGTACGCGTCAGTGCCCACCACGCGCAGTCAAGAAAAAAGCTCTTCCCAAGGCCATTGTCGCCGGTAATCAAATTCAAGCGAGGCGCGAGGTTCAATTCAAACTTCGCACCAGGGCCAATGTTTTTTAGTTCCAATTTCTTCAGCATGGAGGCGGTCTCGAATCAATCCCAAGCTACCGCATTTGGCCAGTCGGCGACTACCCCTTCTTCTCCGGCTTCACCACGCGCACATGCAGTTCCTGGAGCTGGTTCTCGGCGACGACGGACGGCGCTGAGGTGAGCAGGCAGTTGGCGCTGGCGGTTTTGGGGAAGGCGATGACGTCGCGGATCGATTCGGTGCCGACCATCAGCGCGGCGATGCGGTCGATGCCGAAGGCGATGCCGCCGTGCGGCGGCGCGCCGAACTTGAGCGCGTCGAGCAGGAAGCCGAATTTGAGTTCCGCTTCTTCGGCGCTGATGCCGAGCAGATCAAACACCGCGCTCTGCATGTCCGGGCGATGGATGCGGATCGAGCCGCCGCCGATTTCGTTGCCGTTGAGCACGCAGTCGTAGCCGCGCGAAACCGACGAGACCGCGTTCGCCTTCAGATCAGCGACATCGTCGATCTTCGGTGCGGTGAACGGGTGATGCAGCGCGACGTAGCGTTTGTCGTCGGCGTCGTATTCGAACATCGGGAAGTCGGTGACCCACAGCGGCGCCCAGCGATTGGCAACCAGACCCATTTCTTTCGCGACCTTGATGCGCAGCGCGCCCATGAAGTCGGACACGGTCTTGTACCGGCCGGCGCCGAAGAACAATACGTCGCCCTGCTGCGCCCCAACCGCCTTGAAGATGCCATCGATCGCGGCATCGTCGAGGAACTTGACGATCGGCGAGGTCAGACCTTCGCGGCCCTTCGCGAGATCGTCGATGCGGATCCACGCGAGACCCTTGGCGCCGTATTTCGCGACATACAGACCGAGGTCATCGAGCTGCTTGCGCGTCATGTCGGAACCGTTCGGCACGCGCAGGCAGGCGACGCGACCACCCGGATCCTTGGCCGGGCCCGAGAACACCTTGAATTCGACGTGCGCGACAGCATTCGCGACATCGACGAGTTCCAGATCGATGCGCAGATCCGGTTTGTCCGAACCGTAGCGACGCATCGCTTCGGCATAGGTCAGGCGCGGAAAGGGTTCCTGCAATTCGGTGTCGTTCACAGTCTTGAAGATGTGGCGGATCATCCCTTCGACCATGTCCTGCACGTCGCGCTCTTCAACGAACGCGAACTCCATGTCGAGCTGGGTGAATTCCGGCTGGCGGTCGGCGCGCAGGTCCTCGTCGCGGAAGCAACGCGCGATCTGGTAGTAGCGGTCCATGCCGGCCACCATCAGCAGTTGCTTGAACAGCTGCGGCGACTGCGGCAATGCGTAGAACTCGCCAGGATGCACGCGGCTCGGCACCAGATAATCGCGCGCGCCTTCCGGCGTCGCCTTGGTCAGGATCGGCGTTTCGATGTCCTGGAAACCGCGCGCATCGAGATAGCGGCGGATTTCCTGGGTCAGGCGCGTGCGCAGGCGCATCGCGCGCTGCATCGGCGGACGGCGGATATCGAGATAGCGGTACTTCAGGCGCGCTTCCTCGCCCGGCGTGTCATCGAGCTGGAACGGCAGCGGTGCCGAGGCGTTCAGCACTTCGACCTTGTCGCAGACGACTTCGATCTTGCCGGTGCGCAGGCGATCGTTGATCTGCGAGGGCGGGCGCGCACGCACGGCGCCGGTGATCTTCAGGCAGTACTCGTAGCGCACCTGTGACGCGGATTCGAATGCCGGCGCGTTGTCGGGCTCGATCACGCATTGCACGATGCCTTCATGGTCGCGCAAGTCAATGAAGATGACGCCGCCATGATCGCGACGGGTATCGGCCCAACCGCACAAGGTGACGGTTTGACCGATCAGGGTCTCGTCGACCAGACCACACAGATGACTACGCATGCACTACTCCGAAGCGGGCCCGAGCGGGCGCGACAGTGTTCAACAGGGGCGCGCATGCTACGGAGGCTTGGCAGTGCTTGCAAACCAGACGGGCCGGGGTGGACGCGGTTCACCTGTCGAAAGACAGTGCCGCAAGCGCTTTACGCCCATTAGCCTTACCCAAAATCGAGAACAATGGGGAAGCAACATGATGCGTATGGGGCGTATGGGGCGTATTTTCGCGGGTGTTTTGGCATTGGTCCTGATGATGCCAATGGGTTCATCCCAGGCCGTCACCCTGGTCGTGAACAGCGCCGCCGACACCAACGATGGCGCCTGCAACAGCAGTCACTGCAGCTTGCGTGAAGCGATGATCGCGGCCAATGGTACTTTGCTGGTGGCCGACAGCATCAGCTTCGCGATTGGCGCGCCGTTTCGTGGCGACCTCCTCATTCAACCGCTATCGCCGTTGCCGACCATCATCAGCCCGTTGACCATCAACGGCTACACGCAGTCGGGCACGGACGCAAACGACAGCGCCGCGTTCAGCAACGCGGTGCTGCGCATCCGAATCGACGGCGGCAGTGCGACGCCGCCACCGATTGGGCTGGCCGTTTGTGCGAACAATGTCACCTTGCGCGGCCTGTCATTGACGAACTGGGCCGGCAGCGCCGTCGTGTTTGGAAAAAGCAGCGCCGGCAGCAACTGCGCCAGTCCGATCACCGGCGCGGGGTTTCACGGCAATTTTGTCGGGCTTGTGGGTACGGGCTTGGGTGCCGCGGCAAATGGCAACGGACTAGAGGTGCGCAATACGTTGATCGCGATCGGCTCGACCGGTGCGACTGATCGCAATGTCTTCGCCAACAATGATCAGGCGCTCGACATCAGTGCCAGCACCGCCGCGACCACCGTCCTTGGCAACCTGTTCGGCGTTTCCAAGAATGGCACCAGTGCGATGGGAAACGACCGTTCGATCGCGCTTTCGGCGTCCAATGTCGTCATCGGTACCAACGCCGCGCCGAACCATATCCGCCACGGCCGCAATGGCATCCGCGCATTTTCCGGCACGATCGACAACACCTTCTACGCAAACCGCATTTTCGATACCGAGTTTCCGGCCATCACCTTTTCGTCCACGGGCAACCAGGTCACGCCCAACGACACGAACGACGCCGATTCCGGCGCCAACGGCCTGCAGAATTTCCCGGTGATTGCGAGCGTCGACCGCATCGCTGGTGGCGTACACGTCGCCGGCAGCATCGATGCACCGGTCACGATCAATCCGGTGCCTTACCGGATCGGCGTGTATGCGAGCGTCGGCTGCCATGCCAGCGGCAACGGCGGCGGCGAGCTGTTCATCGGCAGCGTTGATGTCGCGATCCGCGGCAACGCCAACGAAACCTTTGCGTTCGACCTGGTCTCCGCGACCGCGATTCCGATTGGCTACACACTCACCCTGACCGCGACCGGCCCGGATGGCACTTCCGAATTCTCCGAGTGCCGCAACATCGATGCAGTGACCGGATTCGCCGTCAACAGCACAAGCGACACCATCGATGCGCAAGGCTGCGACGCAACCCATTGCAGCCTGCGCGAGGCGCTGACTGCGGCGAATGCGCGCATCGGGCCGGACAGCATCCGCTTCGACATTCCGGTCGCCGGCACCTCCGAGTTGTTGATCACCCTGACCAGTGCGCTGCCCGATATCACCGATGCGCTGTCGATCAACGGTTACACGCAGACCGGCAGTGTCGCCAATACCGACCCTGATTTCAGCAATGCGATCGTGCGGGTGCGGGTGCACGGTGCCGGAATTTTCAAAGTTTGCGCGTCAGACGTGACGATCCAGGGTTTGGCCCTGACCGGTTCGGGGACCGTCGCGCACTGCACCGTCGGTGAACGCGACCGCGTCCGCTTGCTCGGCAATTTCTTCGGCTTGCAGGCCGACGGCAGCACGCCGGTGGCCAATTCGTTTGGCGCCGGCATCGATGGTGCCGACTGCGTCGTCGGCGGCGAGAATCCTGCTGATCGAAACGTCTTTGCGAATGCCCAGCTCGGCCTGAGAGTTGGCGAACGTGCCGCAAATTCAAGCGTACTCGGCAACCTGTTTGGCACCGACAAGTCCGGTCAACTGGACCGCGGCCTCTCAACGGCGCTGCTATTCGACGGTGGGCTGAACGCGCCCCCGCTCAATCTGCAGATTGGATCGGCGACGGCACCGAATCGCTTCCGATTCAACGGTGTCGGCATCAATGGGCGCGCCGACTTCAATCCGGGCCCGGCATTTTTCACGCACAACCTCTATCGCCAGCACGACACGCTCGCCATCAACCTCGGCAACACCGTGGCCGTGTCGGCGAACGATACCGACGACAACGATGATGGTGCCAATCGCGGCCAGAATTTCCCGGTATTGAACGCAGCGTTCGAAACACCGACGGGCGTGCAAGTGGCGGGCACGCTCGATGTCCGCGCCAGCGTTGTGAACGTGCCGTTCCAGTTGAGCTTCTACGCCAACACCAGCTGTCAGCCGCTGGGCAATGGCGGCGGTGAGCGCCTGCTCGGCGTGGTCACGCACAATTTCACCCAGACCACGGGCGAGTCGTTCGACTTCACGATCGATACCGACGCACCGGTCGCCGTGGGCGAGTTCATCACTGCACTGGCCACCGGGCCGGATGGCACCTCCGAGTTTTCCGCATGCCGGGTCGTGACCGACCCGATCGAATTGTTTGAAGTCAACCAGATCAGCGATACCACCGATGGCACCTGCAACAGCCACTGCACCCTGCGCGAAGCGATCACACGTGCAGAACTGACGGCAGGCCCGCAGATCATCTCTTTCAATATCGCCGGCGACGGTCCGCATACCATCACGCTGACGAGTCCTCTGCCACAGATTACCGATGTCGTCACCATCAATGGCTACAGCGAGCCGGATGCTGTGGAGAACACCGCCAGCATCGGCTCCGACGCCGTCATCAAGATCGTGCTCGACGGCAATGGCCAGCCCAACATCTTGCGCACCTGTGCCGACGCCAGCGTTGAAATTCGAGGGTTGGCGCTGGTCGGTTCGCAGGCGGCCGCCATTGATGCCAATCCCGATCAGATCAACTGCGCCAATGCCGCGCCACTGGTGTTGCGCGGCAATTTCTTTGGCATCCGCCCCGATGGCAGCGCCGACGGCAACGGCAACGCAATCAGCGCGTGGTCACAGAAAGTGGTGATCGGTTCAGGCGCAGTGGCGGATCGCAACCTGTTCGGCAACAGCAGCGGTTATGCCGTGCGTTTGGAAGGCTTCTCCGCGAATGCCAGTGCCATCAACAACAATCTGTTCGGCGTCGGGCCAGACGGCGTTTCCGACCATGGCAACACCGGCACGGCACTGGAACTCACCGACGTGCAAGGCGTGGATGTCGGCGGGTTCGGCTTCGAAACGAACGTGTTCCGCTTCAATACGCGCGGCATCGTCGTCAAAACCACCTCCGCGCCCGGATCGATCAACAACGCCATGTTTGGCAATGAGTTCAGCGCCAACAGCGGGCTTGCCATCGATCTCAGCGCCAACGGCAGCGACACCGATGGCGTGACCGCGAACGATTTCGACGACCAGGACGCGGGGCCGAACGGCTTGCAGAATTTCCCGCTACTGAGCGCCGCCGCCGTCAATGGTGACGTGATCACGGTGAGCGGAACGCTCGATGTCGGCAACGCGACGACTCAGGCCATGCGGTTGAGTTTCTACTTGAGCGATACCTGCGTCGCCGGCGCGCACAACGAAGCGCAGCAGATGCTCGCGAGCGCGCTGAAAAACTTCAGCACGACCGACGAAAGCTTCGCCATCGCCATCAACCTGCCGTTTGCGCCCGAACCACGCTTCATCAGCGCCACCGTTCACAACCAGAACGGCACCTCGGAGCTCTCGGCCTGCATCGCCGCCATCCAGCCGCTGGAACTGTTCAAGAACGACTTCGAGTAGACGCATTGGGCGGGTCCGCTGGCTATACTCGGACGCAATCCACCGGGGTATGACGCATGCGTGACTCGCAGCTTTCGAAGCAGCTGACTGTCTTTGTCGCCAGTTTCATCACGCTGTTCGCGCTGTTCGTCGGCTTGAGCGGCTATACGCTGCAGCAAGTACGCGTGATGGGACCGATCTACCAGCAGATCGACCTCGGCAACGATCTGATCGCCGATGTGCTGCCACCGCCGCAATACATCATCGAGCCCTACCTGCTGTCGTTGCAGTTGAAAGACGAAGCCGATCCGGCACGACGCCAGTCATTGATCGAACGCGGCAATGCGCTGCGCGTCGAATACGACAGTCGCCAGGAATTCTGGAAACGCGAACTGCCGCCGGGGCCGCTCGATGACGTGATGACCGTGACTTCGGCGCGCGCCGCAATCGACTTCTTCGAAGTGCGCGATCGTGAGTTCATCCCGGCCCTGCAGGGTGGTGACAGCGCGCGCGTCGCCGCGTCTCTGCAACGCATGCAGCATCATTACGAGGCGCACCGTCTCGGCATCAATGAAGTGGTGCGCTTGACCACGATACAGAATGCCGAACGCGAAACCAGCGCGATCGAAGTCGTCTCCAAGCAGACCGGTTATCTGGTCGTGCTTGCCGTATTCATCCTGCTTTCGGTGATCGTGATGGCGTGGCTCGCGTCGCATGCCGTGCGCAACATGTCCGATCGCATCCGCCTCGCCAGTGACATCGCCAATCGCGTCGCAGCGGGCGATCTCAGCACCGAAATGCCACACGTCGATGCCCGCGACATCACCGGCGGATTGCTGACCGCGATTTCGGCGATGAGCGGCAACCTGCGCGCGCTGGTGACGCGCGTCAAGCAGGCCTCGATTGAACTGATGAGCACCGCGACGGAATTTGCAGCGACCAGCCGCCAGCAGGAACAGACGGTGCAGGGCTTCGGCAGCTCGACCAACCAGATCGCGGCCGCGGTCAAGCAGATCAACTCGACCCATCAAGACCTGCTCGCAACCATGGAAGGCGTCAACGCCGTCGCAGCGCAGACCGCAGACCTCGCGGTCGGTGGCCAGACCGGCCTGAGCCAGCTCGACCAGAGCATGGAGCGCCTGTCCAGCGCCGGCCACACCGTGGCGGCACGGCTGTCCGCGATCCGCGACGAGGCGGCGCAGATCACCAGTGTGGTGACGACGATTTCCAAAGTCGCCGACCAGACCAATCTGCTTTCGATCAATGCCGCGATCGAAGCCGAAAAAGCCGGTGAACAAGGCCTCGGTTTCCTCGTGCTCGCGCGCGAGATCCGCCGTCTCGCCGATCAGACTGCCGTGGCCACACTCGATATCGAACAGATGGTCAAGCAGATGCAGGGCGCAGTCAGCGCCGGCGTGATGGAGATCGACCGCTTCTCCGAAGAGGTCAAGTCCGGCATTGTCAGCGTCGGTCGCATCAATGGCCAGTTCAACCAGATCATCAGCCAGGTGCGTACGCTGTCCGACCGTTTCGATGCGGTCAACGACGGCATGCGCAGCCAGAATGTCGGCACGCGCCAGATCGGCGAAGCGATGACGCAGCTGATCGACGGCGCGCGCCAGACATCGACCTCGCTGCGCGAATTCAATTCTGCGACCGAAAGCTTGCGTGACGCGGTCACGACGCTGAAGCAGGAGATCACGCAGTTCAACGTCGGCAAGTGATGCGATGCAAGCGATCGCCTTCCGCGCTGCCGCCATGCGCTTTGCGCTGCCGATCAGCCAGGTCATGCAGGTGTTGCCGGACTGTGTGACGCGGCCACTGCCGCTGGCACCGCCGTGCGTCACCGGGCTGATCCGCTACGGCCGCGCCTTGATCCCGGTGGTCGATCTCGGCCTGCTGCTCGGGGCTGGCGCCGCAGCGATGCGACGTTCGACACGACTCGTCGTGGTACGCATCGACGAGCCGACAACGCTGGTGTTCGCATTGCGTGCCGAAGAAGTGCTCGACTTGATCGACATCGGTGCCAAGGTCGGCAGCGTGCCGCAACCGCAACATCGTTGGCTCGGTGACCACATTCTCGACGATGCCGAAACGCCACAGTTGATCCGCGCCGAAGATCTGCTGCCCGACGAACTGCGCGCGCTCTACATTGCGGATGCCGGTGATGAACGCTGATCCGATCCTGAACTTGCTGCGTCGGCGGATCGGACTCGATCCGGAGAGCCTGGGTGTGCGCGTGATCGAAGATTGCCTCGCTGATCTGGCGCGGCATTTTCCGGATCGCAGCCTCGCCGCCGTGGCGCTGGCGGCGGAACATGACCGCAATGTGTTCGATGCCGTGGTCGCGCATTTCGTCGTCAACGAGAGCTGGCTGTTTCGCACGCCCGAGCAATTCGAGGCGCTGCAGAAATTCGCGCGGCAACGCCCGCTGCCCTTGAACGTGCTGTCGCTGCCCGCCGCAAGTGGCGAAGAACCGGCATCGATCGCCGTCACGCTGCACGAGGCCGGCCTGCAAGCCCCGGAATTCCATATCGTCGCTGGCGACATCGACACCGATGCATTGCGTCGAGCACGCAGCGGCCGCTTTCCGCAGTCCGCGTTCCGCGGCCGCAGTCCCGATCCACGCTGGTTTTCGCTGCAAGATGGCGAATATGCGCTGCTGCCCGCGCTGCTCGCCCGCATCGACTTTCGCGAATTGAACGTGCTCGATGCCGACGTGCTGATAGGCGAACGCTTCGACGTGATCTTCTGCCGCAACTTGTTTATTTACCTCCACGACGATGCGCGTGCGCAATTGTTGGCGCTGTTGCGCCGCGTCGCCGCGCCGGAGGCACTGATCTTCACCGGGACGGCCGAGCCGAACTTGCAGGTCAGCGCCAAACCCGCCAGCGAAGCAGGCGTACCGGCCATGCGTCCAGCGAAGCCGCAGCTGCTAGCACCGGCGACGCACGCACCGAGACGGGTGCCCACGACGGCAACGGCCGCCGTTGCTGCCGCGCCGGTGGTTGATGAACTGCCGCTGCCGGCACGCCTGGCGCGCATCGAGCAGCGCGCCAACCAGGGCGATCTCCCCGGCGCATGCGCCGCACTCGATCAATTGATCGGACAGATCGGGCCGAGCGCCGCCGCCTGGTACTTGCGCGGGGTGCTCGCCAGCGCCCAAGGCGATCTCGCAGCGGCCGAATCAGCGCTTGATCGGGCCGCCTATCTCGATCCGGCGCATCAACCGACCTTGCGCCTGCGCGCCGAGCTTGCACGTCGAGGCGGTCATCACGTTCATGCCGATCGTCTGCAGGCGCAACTGAAGCGCCGCCGCGGTGGGGAGCGCGACGCATGATCGTGCAATCGATCACCCACTGCTGGCGCAAGATCGGCGTCTACGCCGGCGACCACAGTTGCCCGCGACTGCGCGAAGTGGTGCATTGCCGCAACTGCGACGTGTTCGCGGCGGCGGCGCGCAGCGTGCTGCTGCGCGAAGTGGAACAAGTTGAAGCGATCAGCACCGGCAGCAGCGAAGTCGTCGCTTCGGCGCGCAATGCATTGCTGGTGCGGATCGGCGGCATCGGCATCGGTCTGCCGGCCAAGCGCGTCGTCGAAATCGCCGCTGATGCGCCGTTGCGGCGCGTGCCGCATCGCAATGGCCGCGCCATCGCCGGCTTGATCAACGTGCGCGGCCATTTGCACCTGGCGCTCGCGCTGACGCGCATCCTCGCGCTCGAAGGCAACGAGCCGGAGCCGGGCGCCCAAGCACGCATCGTTTTGCTGGACGCAATCGCCGGTGCCCCGGTCGCGTTCCGGGTCGAGCGCGTGCTTGGCGTTCATGGCTTCGCGAGTGCGGATCTCGGCCCGGTACCGGAAACCTTGCCGCCGCTGCTCGCGGACATGGCGAGCGCGGTCGGTCATGCCGGCGAAGAACATTTCCTGCTGCTCGACGACGCCAAGCTGTCGCGTGCGCTCGGCGAGACCATCAACGCATGAACGCGCTCTGGCCATTGTTCGCCGACGAAGTCGCCCGCAGCGTGCCGCGCATCACCGCGGCGCTCGATGCGCTGGCGATCCGCGCGGACAACGTCAGCGCGCGCCTCGCGCTGCAGCAGGAAACGACGAAGTTGCGCAGCGCCGTGCGCGTGCTCGGCGAACCCGGACTCGATACCCTGCTGCAACCACTGGCCGATGACGGTGCGGACCCGCTGATGCAACGCGCGGCATTGGCCAGATTGTCGGCGATGCTGCAGGACGACCGGCCAACGCCAACCGCCAAGCCGATCACCGCTTCCACGCGCGGCGGTGCGGTTGACGCCAGCCTTGAAGCCCTGTTTGCCACCGAGGTCGAGCACCAGTCGGTCGAGATCACGCGGCAATTGCTCGCGCTTGAAGCCGCGCCCGAGCATCTCGAACCAATCCGGCCACTGTTGCGTGCGGTGCATTCGATCAAGGGCGCGGCGCGGGCCGTTGGTCTGCAAATGGTGGTTGCACTGACGCATACGCTTGAAGATCGTCTCGCCACGATGGCCAAAGGCCAAGCGGCGGTGGCCAGCGACTTCATCGATCTCGCACTGCGCGGTCTGGATGCAATCCGGCTGCGTGCACGCGGCGAGAATGCCGCGGCCGATGCCACCCTCGTCGAACTGCGCGATGCGCTGGCGCAGACTGGCAGTGTCGCCGCCGGGCTCGCACCGGCGACCACGACGCGGCTCGGTGCGGGCGATGGCGGCGCCAGCAGCGGCGAAGACGACCCGGTGCTGCGCGTGCGCGCGAGCCAGATCAGCCACCTGATCAGCCTCGCCAGTACCGCAAGCGTCGAGAGTCATCGTCTCGATGGCTTCGCCGCGCGGCAGCAAAGACTGCGCCGTCAGCTCACGGCGGTGCGCCGCCAATTCGACGAGATCCTGCAGCGCAATGCCATCTCGTTGCGGCGTACAAGCGTTGGCAGCGAACTCAACAGCCTGCGCAATCGTCTTGATCAGGCGCGTCAGGAACTGACTGAAAGTACCGACGAGTTTTCGGCCTTCACGCGCGGCGCGCACCAGTTGAATTCACGTCTGCTGAATGCCGCGACCGGAACGCGTTTGCGGCCATTTGCCGATCTGGCCAACGGATATCCGCGGCTGGTGCGTGACCTCGCCCGCCAACTCGGCAAACAGGCGCGGCTGCACATCGACGGCGAGCGACTCAATGTCGATCGTGATGTGCTGCTCGCGATCGACGCGGCGCTCACGCATCTGTTGCGCAATGCACTCGACCACGGCATCGAAGCACCGGCCGTACGCGCGGCGAGCGGCAAGCCCACAGAAGGATTGATCACCCTCAACGCCAGCTATCGCGGCGGACTGTTGCTGATCGAAGTGGCGGACGACGGTGCCGGTGTCGACCCGGAACGCGTGCGCCGCCGCCTCGTTGAAGGCGGCCACCTCGATGCCGATCTGGCCGCACGCCTCGATCCCGAAGACTTGCACGAATCACTGTTCGCGTCGGGCTTCACGACGCGCGAACAGGTCACCGAAACCAGCGGTCGCGGTGTCGGGCTCGATGCCGTGCGGCAGATGGTGCATGAACTTGATGGCACCGTGCGCATCGAGTCGCGCTTCGGTACCGGCACCCGCTTCGAATTGCAGGTACCGATATCACGCGCCATCCTGCGCGCCTTGCTGGTTGAGGTCGATGGTGAACTGTGTGCGTTCGCACTGACCCGCGTCAGCCGCGTCGTGCGAGTGTCGCCGCGTGCCCTGGTGCAGGACGGCGGCCTGCGCTACCTGCCACTCGAAGGACGCAACATCGGCCTGATCGCGCTGTCCGAACAACTCGACTTCGGCCGCACGCGTTATCGCGAAACTGTCAGTATTGTCGTATTCGAACAATACGGACGTCCGATCGGCTGTGTCGTCGACGCCATCGTTGGCGAAGTCGATCTGGCGACGCGTCCGCTCGATCGCCGCCTCGGGCGCATTGCCGATGTTTCGTCGGTTGCGCTGACCGCTGACGGCGCGCCGGTGGTCGTGCTCGACGTCGATGACTTGCTGCGTTCTGCCTTCGATCCGCGCCGGCGTGCGGTCGCACGCGCGGTCGACGGCCAGGAAGTGCGTGGGCGCAGCAAGCGCGTGCTGGTGGTCGACGACTCGATCAGCGTGCGTGAATTGGAACGGCAACTGCTGGCTGCGGCCGGCTACGAGGTCGAGGTCGCGATCGATGGCGAGGACGCATGGCTGACGTTGCAACACAGCGAATTCGATTTGATGGTGACCGACGTCGATATGCCGCGACTGGACGGCATTGCGCTGACGCGTTCGGTGCGTCAGGAATCGCGTCTGCGCAATCTGCCGGTGATCATCGTGTCCTATCGCGATCGTCCCGAAGACTTCGCGCGCGGCATGGAAGTGCGTGCCGACCGCTACCTGACCAAGAGCGACTTCGACGACGATCGCTTCCTCGCTGCGGTCGAGGATCTGATCGGCGCGGCAGGAGAAGGCTGATGCATCTGCTGGTCGCAAGTCCAAGCCGCCTGCAACGCGAAGCGATCCGACGCAGCCTGTTGCACAGCGCTTTCACGGTCGACGCCTATGCCGCTGATCTCGACGCATTGCGTGCCGCAATCAGCGGATCGTCACCGCGACTCGCGCTGCTCAGTGCCGCCTGCGAAAAGGTGGCCGCGGCGGCAGCGGAACTGCCAAGGCGCGGCATTCATGTCGCGGTGCTGGCTGAGCGCAGCGAACTTGATGCGGTCTATCAGGCGGTGGTCAACAGCAAGGCCATGTTGCTCGCCCCGCCGACCATCGACGACAGCGGCGAACTGCATGGCGCCCAGCACTTCCTGGCGCAATTGGAACGCCTGCATCGTGGTCTGGCACCGGTCACGCGCAGCAAGCCGATGGCGGTCGCGACGAATGGCGCGCGCACGCCGTTGATCGCTATCGGCGCCTCCACCGGTGGACCGGCAGCCATCCGGCAATTGCTGAATGCGCTGCCGCGACCGCTGTTGGCGGCGGTGCTGGTGGTGCAACACATCGATGCCGAATACACGCAGGGCTTCAGTGATTGGCTGCAGAGCGTCTGTGGCCTGCCGGCGCATCTGGTCGACGGCGACGAATCACCGCAAGCCGGACATGTTTATGTCGCACCCGCTGGCCATCATCTGGTGATGCTCGACCATGGCCGCCTCGCCCTGCAACGCGGCAGCGCGCTGGATACGCATCGGCCGGCGGTCGATCCGCTGTTTCGAAGTCTGGCGACGCAATCGTCGCCTGGCATCGCCGTGCTGCTGACTGGCATGGGCGAGGACGGTGCCAGCGCCTTGCGCCTCTTGCGCGAACACCGCTGGCGCACATTTGCGCAGGATGCGGCGAGTGCCGTCGTGCACGGCATGCCTGGCGCGGCGATCGCCCTGCAGGGGGCCGAGGACGTGCTCAATCCGCAAGCGATCGGGCAGCGCATCGGCCACATTCTGGCAGGTGCCCCGTGATCCGCCGCTGCCGCGTACTGCTGGTCGACGACCAACCGATCATCCACGCAGCGGTGCGCCGCCTGCTCGCCGACTGCGACGACATCGAACTGCACAGCGAGCATGACGGTGCGAACGCACTGGCGTGCGCACGCGCGCTGCAGCCGGAGCTGATCTTGCAGGATCTGCAACTGGACGAGATCGATGGCCTCGATTTGCTCAGTGCCTATCGCGCCGATCCGGTGCTCGCAAACGTGCCGGTGCTGGTGCTGAGCGCCGCCGAGGAACCGGTGACCAAGGCCGAAGTGTTTGCGCGCGGCGGCAATGATTACGTCGTCAAGCTGCCGAGCGCGCTCGAACTGGCGGCACGCATCCGCTATCACGTCACCGCGTTTCGTGCGCAACGCGATCGCGAAGCGGCATTCATCTCGCTGCTTGAGAGCCGGCGCGTGCTCGAGGAACGCAACCGCGAAATCGAAACGCGCAAGCAGCAGTTGGAACAGTTGAACCGTGAACTGGCCGAGTCGGTGGTGACCGACGCCTTGACCGGCCTGCACAATCGTCGCTTTCTGCGCACATTTCTGGAGCGACCGACCGCCGAGTCGACGGCATCACGCGGCCCCGGCATCGAGCGCCGCCATCCACTCGGCGACGGCATGACCCTGTTCCTGCTTGATCTCGACCATTTCAAGCACATCAACGATGTCTATGGCCATGACGCTGGCGACAGCGTGCTGATCGAGATCGCACGGCGCCTGCGTCAATTCATCCGCACCGGCGATGCCGTGCTGCGCTGGGGCGGCGAGGAATTCCTGCTGGTCGCGCGCGATGTGTGCAGTGAAACGGCGGCGAAGCTCGCCGCACGCCTGCTCGACGTGATCGGCGGCAAACGCATTCGGCTCGGACATGGCAAGTCAGTCTCAGTGACCGCATCGATCGGCTTCGCGCCACTGCCGTTTCCGGCACCGCATGGTGCGCGCTTCAGCGTCGACCATGTCATCGGCTTGGCCGATGCCGCCGCCTATCTCAGCAAGCATGCTGGCCGCGCCTGCGCGCATGGCGTGATGCCGCTCGCTGGTGCAGCGCTGCTCGATCCGATCAACGAACCGATCACTTCGCCCGAATTCCTGAGCGGCGAAGATGGTCGCCGCGTGCAGTTGGTGAAAATTCTGCCGGCGACAAAGTCGGGAAAGTAATCGCGAATGCGCATGCACTGCGCCTATTGCGCCCCGCAAACCCTGTTTATGGCGCGGCGCTGCTGGGCGGTGTTGAAGCTGGCGACGTGCTGGTTACAGCCGGCGCCGATGGGGCGGTCGTCGTTTCGGTCTTGCTCTCGGCGGGCTTGCCTTCGTTCGACTTGCTGTCCGCCGCCTTGCTCTCGCCAGCGTCGCCGACCAGATTGCGCTTCTTGTCGCCGTCTTTCTTGAAGTCGGTCTCGTACCAGCCAGAGCCCGCGAGCCGGAACGACGGCGCCGAGAGGGCTTTCGACAACTTCGGATCAGTGCAATTCGGACACTCGGTCGGGTCCGGATCGGACAGCCGCATCAGGTGATCGCTTTTGGTGCCGCAGGAGGCGCAGACATATTCGTAGATCGGCATGGTCAGACCATCACAACACAGGAACCGGGCCGCCAGTATGGGTGCGCGGGGCGTGCTTTCAAGTCTGGGCCGCCAACCAACGCTCTATCTTGGCTTCGAGCACATCGAGCGGCAGCGATCCGTCTTCGAGCACGGCACGATGGAAGGCGCGGATATCGAACTTGTCGCCCAAGGTCGTCTCGGCATGCTTGCGCAAGGCCTGCAGCTTGAGCTCGCCGATCTTGTAGGCGAGTGCCTGTCCGGGCATGGCGATGTAGCGCTCGATCTCGATCACCGCATTGGTTTCGCTGATCGCCGAAGTGTCGCGCATCTGCGCGATCGCCTGTTCGCGCGTCCAGCCCATGGCATGCAAGCCAGTGTCGACGACGAGGCGGTTCGCGCGCCAGATCTCGGCCTGCAATCGGCCGAAATACTGATAGGGATCGGTGTACATGCCGAGGTCGCGGCCGAGTGATTCGGCATACAGGCCCCAGCCTTCGGCGAATGCAGTTTCACCGCCGAAGCGGCGGAACGCTGGTAGTTCCGGCAACTCCTGCTGCAGTGCGATCTGGAAATGGTGCCCGGGGATCGCTTCGTGCACGAAGATGCTCTCGATCTCCCAGGTACGCCGCGACGGCAGGTTGAAGGCGTTGGCGTAGAACACACCGGGGCGCGTGCCGTCCTGACTCGGCCCCTGATACGAAGCGGCGGGCGAACTGGCGGCACGAAACGCTTCGACCAGTTTCACCTCGAACGCGGCCCGCGGCAGCAGCGAGAACTGTTCCGGAATGCGCGGCTCGATGCGTGCACGCAAGGCGTTGTACGCATCGAGCAAGGCCTGTTCGCTGGCGAATTCGAATTGCTTGTCTTCGGTCATGAACTTGAAGAAGGCCTGCAGGTCGCCGTCGAATCCGACCTGCGTCTTGACGCGTTCCATCTCGGACTGGATGCGCGTGACTTCATCGCGCCCGATCTGATGGATTTGCGCCGGCGTCAGGTTGGTCGTGGTGTAGCGCTTCGCGAGTTCGGCGTACCAGGCCTCGCCGTCGGGCAACGCGGCCAGACCGACCGAAGCACGCGTCGCCGGCAGATACTCGTCGCGCAGGAAATCACGCAGACGCGTGAACGCCGGCATCAGGCGCTCGCCGATCTGGGCGCGATAGGCCGCCGTCAGTCGTGCTTTGTCTTGCTCCGAAAAGGCTTCCGGCAGGCGCGCGATCACGCCCCAAAGCACCGTGTCTTCGGGCCGGTCCTTGATCAAGGCATCGAACTGCGGCAATGTCTTTTCGACGAGCACGCGCGGCTGCACCACGCCGGCCTTGATGCCTGCACGCAGGTTCACGATCGACTGGTCGAACAGCGCGACAAAGGCGTCGCCGCGGCTCAGCCAGTGGTCGTAATCCTGCACCGTCACGAACGGCTGACCCCGACTGCCGGCGCCGAATTGCGCGACCGTGGCCGCGACATGCCCGAGCGGGCTGACGGCGAGCATCCAGTCCGGATAACGCGCCATCGCCAGACTACGTTCGCGCTGCGCAATGAACATGTCGTAGCTCAGCCGATCACCCTGATCGAGCGTCGCCGGATCAATCGCCCGCACCCGCGCCAACCAGGCACGATCAAGCCGCTCGCTCTCGGCGCGGAATTGGGGCGTCAGCGTGTTCGTCAATGCACCGTGGTAACGCGCATCGCCGATGGCCGTCGCGCGCAGCGGATTGCGCTTCAGCGAATCTTCCCAGTACTCGGCGTAGAGGGCATCGAGTTGCGTGGCGGCGTCGACGGCCGTTGCTGTGTCCGGCGCTTCAGTGCGGATCGGCTGCTTCGCGCAACCAGCGAACAACACGCCCGCGATCAGCAGTGGAAAAAGACGTTTCATCGCGCGCTCCAAGAGGGGTAGTCAAACCAGCCACCCATGTATACGTTCAATCTTGGTCATTGTGCAATCGCGCGCCGCCGGGCTCAGCTCGCGTAGGAGCGCCGCGTGCGGCGCGAAACACATTGCGACACTGGCACGTCCATTCGGCATGTCGCGGGTCATTTTCGCGCCGCACGCGGCGCTCCTACGGGCGGGGATGTGAATACGGGTATTCGGACGGATGCGCGCACAGTCCCGCGCGCACTGGATTCAACGCGATGTAGTTCAGCGCAGCGGCGAAATCGTCGTCACAGCGAATCGCGCGGTCGTGATACGCCCGAGCCCAGACCGCCCCGCGCCGTTCCAGCATCTGATTCACGAGAAATCCGGTCCGTGATTTGAACCGGTTCATCGCGATCGCCAGAGTGCAGCGCTCGTCGAGTTCGATCACACCGTGCCAATGATCGGGCATCAGCACAAAGGACAGACACGATGCACCACCGAATAATCCGTCATTCGCGTGCAATTCGACGATCGCTTCCGCGATGCGCGGATCCGCGAACCATGGTGTCCGCCGATCGGCGACCGTCGTCAGCAAGTAGCGTCCCGCAGCAAGCGAAGCCCGACCGCGCCGAAGTGCCTGATGTCCTATCCCCGAAATCATTGCCATGCCGCAAATATCCGTGCATGTCGCGTCCACATCCACGGCCTGGTTCCGAAATTCGCCTGCGACAATTCGCAATCCATGTTCCCAATCTCGCCACACATCCGCAGACGCGCCGTGTAGGAGCGCCGCGTGCGGCGCGAAAATCCTGCGTCACGGCGAAATTGTTGCGACGCTTGGTGCATTCGGGATGCCGCAAGATCGTGACCATGTCGCGATGTCTTTCGCGCCGCACGCGGCGCTCCTACCCCGCGCGCAAATGCGATCAGGCAGAGGCCGCAGCGTGCGGCCAGATCGATTGCTGCGGTGGTCGGTGCCGAGATCGTGACGTGCGCGCCACCGCGATGACCGGGCGCGATGCGAGCGGCATCGGCACTTGCTCAGCGCCCCTACTCGACACGAATGCCGATGATCGGAGCGTACTCGGGCGGCGGAATACCCGTCTGGTCGGCGTCACGCGGTGTACCGAAGTGGCCGAGAGCCCGATTATTGTGTGCCGTATTGGAGCCTGCCAAGAACCAGAACAACGTTTGTCCTGAATTTCGATCGATGATTTCGCAAGCGTGCGCTTGACTCGGAAAATCCGGCGGCGGTCCACCTTCGGTGCTGGCGCAGCGCAAGTCGGCATTCGCCACTTCGTCTCGATAGATGATTTCGTGTGGCTGGTAAGTAAATCCGCAGCTCATCACAGATCCGTCGAGCCACAGTTGACGCGCTGGATCCCATGCGCGCACCGACACGTTGGTGAACTTGAATCGCCATGCCGGTCGTGCGCGCTGGGAGCGGTCCATGAACAACCATTCACCTTCCAGATTTGGCCAGCAACGGTCATGCGACGGAAATTGGTTTTGACCGTATCCGCCAAATCCGAAATTGAATCTGCTGAGCAAAACCGACTCCACTCGGCGCAACGGGCCACCGGGCAAGGTCGATTCGAGATCAAGAAATACGCTCGATGTCGGACTGAAATTGACCGTAGCCGTGCCGATCACTTCGGCAGTCGGCACTGCTACTGAATTCGGCAAATATTCCGGGAAGCCAAGTACCGGGCCGTTCTTGAGTCGCGCCAAGGGCGCGGTGAAGTAGTGATGGAGAGATTGATCCGACATCTCGGTGTTGAGCGTCGTGCCCACCTGCAATTGCCCACTCGCCGAGAACCACTCGGCGTGTCCTTGCTCGTCGTAAGCGAACACGATGAGGACGGCAGTGTTGTTTTGGTGCTCGATGTAATAACCCTGATGCGGCAGCGCCGGCTGCCAATACAGACCGCGCTCGGGCATTTCGGCCTGGGCGATGCCGGCTCCGAACATAGAGGCCGCGGCTAGCACGTGGCGCATGCGCTTGCACAGCTTGTTAAAAAATGTGTTTCCACTCAGGATGCGCGCCACGTGCGTGCCGGGGGGCGACGCGTCCATGTCCGAGCGTTTTCGCTGGGCCATTCCGATTTTCGATAAGTACAGGTGCATGATGAAACGATTCCTTGCCGTAACAGTGGCTACTGTTCTCTCTCTCTCTAGTTAGTCAAGCGTTTGCTGATACTGCCTCCGCTCCGGGTCAGCAACCGATCACACGACTGAGCATTTCGTCGCGCACCACAACTCCCGCTGAGCTGCGCGAGATGCCGATTCCGGCGGCAGCACGTGATCAGGCACGCCAGTTCTCGATCATCGAGGTCGATCTCGACCCCATTCTCGAGTCCCGCGAGATTGTCCGTGGCAACAATCGTGGTTTTGGTCTCGGCGGCGACGTGTCGATCGAACTGATGCCTGGCGAGTAGTTCGAATTTGAAGGCACTCGTCTTGAGCAGAGTGACGCGGGGTCGAGTACCTGGTTGGGACGTTCGGTCGGCGACGAAGGTTTCGTCTCGATCACGAAAAACGGTCAGCAAATCGTCGGTTCGGCCGACATCGGCGATCGGCAATTTCGGTTTCAAGGCGCGGTGAATGGACGCGTTGTCGTGCGCGAGACCTTGCCGTCAAGTGGCGGAATGTGTGAACAGATCGAGGAATCGATAAGCCAGCAGGCCCTGATTGGCGGCGGCGGAACCGTTCCGAAAAGCACGCAGACTATTGACTTGATGGTGACGCTCAGCAATGAGGCTGAAGCTCATCTCGGCGCGACTTGGAAGGTCGGTGTGGACAACCTCGTTGCCAACATGAACCAGTCGTTTGCCGACAGCTTGGTCGCTGCGCGTGTTCGTGTCGTGCGCTACGCCAGAGTTCGTGACACACGCGCGAACGGCGAAAATATCAGCCTGCAAATTGATAACCTCCACGGCTTGCTGAACAGTGGGTTCCCCCCTTTTGATACGGTTAGAGCAGACCGCACGCTCGTTGGCGCAGACTTGGTCGTTCATTTGTTTACGCAGTTGCCCAACGGACAAAAATGCGGCGGTGCTCCGCCCTACAGCACATCGTCAACAAGCAGCAATGCCTACGCCGTTGTCGCGGTGAATTGCCCGTCGTCCGACCACACGTTTACGCACGAATTGGGACATTTGCTTGGTGGGCGGCACGATTCAAGTCGAACGACCGCGACCGGTGCGATGTTTCCCTATGCATTCGGGTACACGAACAAGGCCGTGCCCGGTGCAAATTTTCGAACCTTGATGGGCGACGGCACTTTTGACGGCAACGTCGGATGTCAGTTTGGCGGCAGCGCGTGCCCGCGACGTAATCGTTGGTCTTCGCCGGACCAGCAAATTACTGTCGGCGGAGTGACGGTTCCGATCGTCCCTGAAGCCGATGCCGGAACCAGCAATATGGTCCTCACGCTGGACGGCTTGGGAGACCTGATCGAAGGCATGGTCAAGCGTGTCGCGAATCATCGCAACCCGGTCAGCGCAGCGCCGGGACAGCCATCTTCATTCACCGCAAATACGCTATGCGGGTCGACGATCAATCTGGCATTTGCGGCGGGAACCGGAAGTCTCGGATGGTTCCAGCTTTCCAGGACTTTGGTGCCTACGGCGTCTTGGCCAACGACGGTCACTGCCAGTTCGGGAATGTCGGTACTGGATGCGAACTCGGTTGCAACCACGGTTTTTCCTAACCGAATGGAAGCAACGACCTACTACCATTTGCGTAGCTGCAATGCAGCCGGTTGCGGCACGCATCGAAGCGTTGGCCCGGCAATTCCCCAAGCGTTGCCGCCTTGCCGCGGATACTAATGCTCGCTTGAATACCTGAAGCGCGGCCGTGGCCGCGCTTTATTTTTGGACGCGATCGGTATGCGTATAGACATTCATCTGCGTACCGCGCGCAAATGCGATCAGGCAGAGACCGCAGCGTTCGGCCAAATCGATTGCGGCGGTGGTCGGTGCCGAGATGGCGACGAGCATGCCGATGTCCGCAGTCGCCGCCTTGTGCACAAGTTCATAGGAGGCACGCGAGCTGACCAGCGCGAAGCCGTCACGCGATGTCTGCCCGCTACGCGCGAGCGCGCCGACGAGTTTGTCGAAGGCGCAATGACGACCGACGTCTTCGCGCACCAGCATGTCATTGGCGTCACACCAGGCTGCGGCATGCGCGCCGCCGCTGGCGCGATTCATCGTCTGCAAAGATTCGAGCCGATGCAGCGCTTCGACGATCTGCGTCATCGCCATTAGCGGTCGCTCGGTCACTTTCGGCAACGGCCGCATCGCCGCCTCCAGACTTTCGCTGCCACACAGCCCGCAACCGCTGACGCCAAGCGTACGTCGCTGTCGTGTTTGCAACGCATCGCTGCGCAACTGCGGAATGGTCATTTCCAGCACGATGCCATCTGCTCGCGCCAGCACCTCGACCACGCGCAACTCTTCAGCGCCCGCGACGATACCTTCGCTCAGTGAAAACCCGAATGCGAAATCTTCGAGGTCGGTCGCTGTTGCCATCATCACGGCGTGACTGACGCCGTTGTAGACCATGGCAATTGCGGTCTCGTTGATCACGATGGCGTTGGCTTCGACTTTGCATTCGCCATCGATGCGCAACAAGCCAACGACGGTTGAACCGGAAACCGTTGGGTCCAAATTCACGACGGCTGCGTCCCCGGCGCACTGAGCGTAAGCCGCACCGCGATCGACTTCGAGGTCGGCGTACCCGCACCGACGGCGACGCTGCCAAGCGGCACCAGCGCATTCGTCTCCGGAAAATAGCTGGCCAGATTGCCGCGCGGAATGTCGTACTCGATCAGGGTGAAGCCGTGCACGCTGCGCTCGCCGTCAAGCCACTGCGAATGCAGATCGACGAGATCACCAGCAACGAAGCCCTGCGCACGCAGATCGTCGCGGTGCATGAACACCACCCGGCGCAGCCCGCGCACGCCGCGATAACGGTCATCGAGCCCGTAGATCGTGGTGTTGTACTGGTCGTGCGAACGCACGGTCATCAGCTGAAAGGGTGACGTCAGCGCATCTGGAATGAGGGTATCGAGCGGATGTGCGATCAACTGCGCACGCCCGCTGTCGTTCGGAAACTTTCGCTCGCGTCCGGGATGCGGCAAGTGGAAGCCACCAGGATGGCGCACACGCGCGTTGAAATCGTCGAAACCCGGAATGACGCGGGCGATGCGGTCGCGGATGCGATCGTAGTTCGCGATCAGTTCGCGCCATGGCGTCTTCGAATCCGGCAAAGTCGCGAGTGCGAGACGCGCGACGATCGCAGGTTCAGACAACAGCTGTTCCGACGGCGGCGGCCGGATGCCAGCCGACAGATGCACCATGCTCATCGAGTCTTCGACCGTGACCGCCTGACGCCCTTCGGCCTGTTCGTCAAATTCGCTGCGCCCGAGACAGGGCAAAATCAGCGCCTCGCGGCCGTGGACGAGATGCGAACGGTTGAGCTTGGTCGACACTTGCACGACCAGCACGCAGCGGCGCAGGGCTTCCGTGGTGCGATATGTGTCGGGTGTCGCCACCGCGAAATTTCCGCCCATCGCGACCAGCACCTGCGCCTCGCTCATCGCCATCGCTTCGATCGCGCTCACCACATCGAAGCCGTGTTTGCGCGGCGGCGCGAACGCAAACTCGGCACCGAGGCGTTCGAGAAACGCTTCCGTCGGCTTCTCGTAGATGCCCATGGTGCGATCGCCCTGCACGTTCGAATGCCCGCGCACCGGGCATGGGCCGGCGCCGGGTTTGCCGATGTTGCCGCGTAGCAGCAACAGATTCATCAGCATCTGGATGGTGGCGACGCTGCGCCGGTGCTGGGTGATGCCCATGCCCCAGCAGAAGATCGTGGCGCCGCTGTCAATGTAGACATTCGCCGCCGTCTCGATAGCGACGCGCGACAGTCCACTTTGCACTTCGATGTCGTGCCATGTCGCAGCCAGGATCGATGCGCGCAAGGCATCGAATCCGGCGCAATGCGCTTTGATGAAATCGTGATCGATGGCGTCGCGTTCGAGCACGATCCTGGCGATGCCGGTGAGCACGGCGAGATCGCCGCCGATCTGCGGCTGGAAATAATGCGAGGCGATCTCGGTGCTGCCGCCGAGCAGCATGTCACGCGGACTTTGCGGATGCGCGAAGCGCTCCAGCCCACGCTCGCGCAGCGGGTTGAACACGACGATGCGACAGCCACGCTTGGCCGCCGCACGCAGTTCGCCGAGCATGCGCGGATGATTGGTGCCGGGATTCTGGCCGAACACGAAGATCGCCGAAGCCTGCTCGAAATCCTCGAGCGTGACCGAGCCCTTGCCGCTGCCGATCTGTTCGATCAAGGCGACACCGGAGGCTTCGTGACACAAGTTCGAGCAGTCCGGCAGATTGTTCGTGCCGAATTCGCGCACGAACAACTGATACAGGAACGCAGCCTCGTTCGACGTACGCCCCGAAGTGTAGAACAAAGCGCGATCGGGCGAGTCGAGCGCGCGCAGGTGCTTCGCGATCAGGGCAAAAGCATCGTCCCACGCGATCGGCACGTAGTGATCACTGGCGACGTCATAACGCATCGGCTCGGTCAGCCGACCCTGCGCTTCCAGCCAGATGTCGTCCTGCGCCGCCAACGCGGTCACGCTGTGCTGCACGAAAAATTCGCGCGTCACGTGTTTGTTCGTCGCTTCCGCAGCGACCGCCTTGACGCCGTTCTCGCAGAACTCGAAAGTTGAATTCGGATTGCGGTCGGGCCAGGCGCAGCCCGGGCAGTCGAAACCGTGATCCTGATTGGTGCGCAACATCGCGCGCGCACCGGCTCCGACAATGCCCTCTTCGCGCAACGCCTGATACGAGCGCTTCAGCGAATCCCAGCCACCGGCCGGCTTCAGATACGGTTTGATTTCATGCTCGGACATGCACGAATGCTAGCCCGAATGCCCACCGCGCCGTCAGCGTGCCGAAAGCCTTGCACGCAGTGCCACGGCGCGTGCGCGCATCTCGTCCGGAATGTCGGTCGCGGTCGCGAGCAGAATTTCCGTCGCCGCAAGTTCGGTCTCGGCTTCGGCTTTGCGCGCCGCATTGAGCAGCAGTGCGACGACTTGAAGATGCACGTCGATCGTGCTCGGGTTGTCGACGCCATAAACGCCCTGCGACGAGACAATCGCCTCGCGATAGAGCGCCACGGCCTCATCGACACGCCCTTGCTCGCCACGCCAGGCGGCGAGCGTTGCGGTCGCGAGCATCACATCGAAACTCGGCGCCGGACTCACCTCGCGCATCACCGCGACTGCTTCAAGCAGCATGGGCTCGACTTCGGCGCCACGGCCGAGCTGACGCATCATGCTGACGTGCTCAAGCGCCGAACTCCAGGCGAACGACGATTTCGGGCCGAGCGCGGCCTTGAAGCCCTGATAGGAACGCAGGAATGCCGCCGCAGCTTCATCCAACTGCCCCTGCGCGCGATACAAGCCGCCGCGATACATCTCGACCTGGGCGAGTTCGGGACTGGCCGCCGGTAATACGTCTGCTGCAGCATCGAAGTCGGCCGCAGCGCCGTCGTTGTTCAGCAAGCGTCGGCGCAAATCACCGCGACGCAGCAACAGCGGGCCTAGCAGCGCCTTCGCGTCGTGCGCAGTCGCGAGGTTGACGGCACGGTCATAGATCGCCTCAAGTCCGTCGTACTTGCGCTGCAGACGCAGGATGTCGGCGATACGCGCAAGCGGCCGCGCGAGCATCAGGTGATCGGTGCCGAAGGCGCGTTCGATGCGCGCCACCACATCGCGGTGCGCGATCAGCGCCGCGTCGAGGTGTTCGAGCTGTTCCTCGACGGTTGCGACATCGGCGACACGCGCCAGCGTTTCCGGCGCATCGGCACCGAACACGCGTTCGCTGCGCACGGCGAGATCCTGCGCCAGAGGCAGCGCTTCGACATTGCGGCTCAAACCGGACAGCAGCCGCACCCGCAGCGATGACGCACGCAATGAGCGCGGGGCATCGCGGCCAAGGCGCGCTTCCAGAACCGGCACGGCGATGTCGAGTAGCGGTTCGACCTCGGCATAGTCGCCGTGCGCGAGTAGTGCG
This sequence comes from Lysobacterales bacterium, assembly GCA_043753835.1. Taxonomy (GTDB): domain Bacteria; phylum Pseudomonadota; class Gammaproteobacteria; order Xanthomonadales; family Ahniellaceae; genus JADKHK01. The sequence goes on from JAYUVY010000010.1 coordinate 40,489, forward strand.
GCCGCGAGCGCAGCCTGGGCCTGGGCGTGTGCCAGCACGTCGCCATTCGCGCGCGCCAGAACAACATCACGCAACACTGCAATCGCACGCTCGTATTCGCCGAGACTGGTGTCGATTTCGCCGAGGTCGAGCAACATGTCGTCGCGCAATAGCGCGTCGCTCGCGAATTCGCGGCGCGCGCGCTCGATGCCGAGGCCGATCAGTTCGGCGCCGCTGCGGGCAACCGGCTTGCCGCGCGCAAACGGGTCCTGTTCGCGGAACAGTGACAGCGTGAAATCCTTGATCGCCTCGGCCCGGCGCAGTTGCATCTGCGCATGCGCGGCCTGCGTACGCGCCTCGCGCGCCTGCCACACCGCGACCGCAGCAGCGACGAGGATGCCACCCAAAGACAACAGCCCGAGCGCGACCCCGCCACGATGACGGTTGACGAACTTGCTGACGCGATAGCCGAGCGTATCCGGACGTGCAGCAATCGGGCGGCCATCGAGGAAGCGAAGCAGATCATCGGCGAGCGCGAGCGCGGACAGATAGCGACGCGGCGGCTCCGGATGCAGTGCCTTGAGCACGATGGTGTCCAGATCGCCACTGAGTTCGCGCGCGGTCGTACGCAACTGCGGCGCTGCCAAGCCTTGTTCAATGACGTTACTCGGCGCACGTGCGACGCGGTCGGTCGATTGCGGGTCTTCGCCACCGTCGAAATGCGGCAGCGTTCCGGTGAGCAGTTCGTGCAGGATCACGCCGAGCGCATAGATGTCGACGGCGGTGCCGACTGCCTCGCCGCGATGTTGCTCCGGCGCCGCATAGGCCGGCGTCAATACGCGCACGCCGGCATGCGTGTGCAATTCGGTGTCGTCGCCACCGAGCACTTTCGCGATGCCAAAGTCGAGCAGCTTGACCTCACCACCGTCGATCACCAGCACATTCGCCGGCTTCAGGTCGCGATGCACGACCAGTTGCCGATGCGCCGAATCGACCGCTTCGCAGACGGCGATGACGAGCCGGATGCGCGCGGCGAGCGGCAGGCGCATTCGCGCGGCATAGTCGGTCAGGGTCTCGCCGGCAACGAATTCCATGACCAGGTAGGGCGCGCCGTCGGCGGTCGCACCGCCATCGATCAGTCGCGCGATGTTGGGATGATTCAACCGCGCCAGGATGCGCCGTTCCTGCGCGAAACGCGCGAGCAAGTCCTCGCTGTCGAGTCCGCGCCGCAGCAATTTGACGGCGACGGTTTGGCGGAATCCGGCGTTTTCGCGCTCGGCGCGATAGACATCGCCCATGCCGCCACGACCGACGCGTTCGATCAACCGGTAGCTTCCGATTGATTCGCCGCTGCGATCGATCTGCGCGCTCTCGGTGGCAAGCAAGGCCAATGGCGAAGGACGATCCAGCAAACCTTCTGCAGCATCGACGGCGAGCAAGGCGCGCACTTCATCAGCGAGCGCTGGCGATTCGGCCGCAAGCACAGCGAGCCCCTGCGCACAGGCTTCGGTTGTCAACTCGGACAATCGCTCGTATTCGGCCAGCGCACGTCGACGGTCAAATGCGACCTCAGTCGGATTCATGCTGTGACACCTCGAGTTGCCGATGCAGAAACGCGCGTGCGGTACGCCAGCGCCGCTTCAGGGTGCGCTCCGAAGTGCCGAGCAAGGGCGCGATCTCGTCCAGCGGCAGCCCGGCAAAGAAGCGCAGTTCGACCAACCGCACGGCTTCCGGATCAATCGCTTCAAGCGCCGCGAGCGCGCGGTCAAGCTCGAACAATTGACCGTCATCGCCCGGCCCGGCGACGTCATGCAGCAGGGTATCGAGCGCGGTGATGTCGAGCCCGCCGCCACGTTTTTCGGCTTGCTCGCGACGCACGCGGTCGATGGTGATCTGGCGCATCGCCCGCGCGGCAATGGCAAAGAAATGCGCCCGTGAATTCATGTCCAGCTGCTCGGCACCGGCGAGGCGCAGCCAGGCCTCATGCACCAGCGACGTGTTGCGCGCCGCTGCGGCGTGGCCGCCCTGGCGCGCGGCAATGGCGCGCAGGTCGGCGTAGACGTGTGCGAACACCCGGTTCGCCGCGGCGTGATCGCCGGCGAATGCCTGCCCCAACCATTCTGTGATGTCACCCATGCGTCGCGTCCTTGGCCCTGCGCATGTTGCCATGGCAGGGTGAGGGACGGATGCAGATTCACGTCACAGCGTCTCGAAGCCATTGGCGAAGACCGCATCGGTCGCGGTGCCGATGCGGTCGCGCGGGGTGACGCTGATCGGTTCGCTCATCGCCGATTCGATGCCGCGGGCCGAGTAGCTGGCCACGCGATAGCTGCGCGTCTGGCCGAGCCGACTGGTCAGGTCGAGGAAGCCTTTCACGGCGCTGGACCCGAGCGCAAAGCCCTGCCCCGGATCGTCCTCCGCGTAGACGCGGTAGCCAACGACACGCGCATCGATGTCGGCTTCCCAGGCGATCGCCGCGAACGGCAGTCCCGGTTTGACCTCGCTGACCAGGGTATGTGGCACCGGCAACTCGCCGAAGGCGAGCGTCGCAGCATTGTTGTCGGCATCAAGCTCCTGCCAATCCGCGGCCTGAGGTATCAGGGTCGCGAACAGCGTGTGTGGCTCGTCCGGACGGAAGGCGGCCGGCACCGCCACGCTGCGCGTCGTCGTGTATTCGCCGCCGCCATCGATCGCCGGCAAGGCGATGGTCAGCGCCGGCGCAGCGGTACCGGTCGGTGCGTCGAAGCGCAGTTCCAGGTTCATCGCGCCGTCGCGCGCCGGGTCATAGCCGCCGCCGCGATTGGCGACGACGATCTGCACCGAAACCGGCGTGCCTCCGGTCAGGTTACGGGTCACCGACGTAAGCTTCAGCACGCCCGGATCCGGCGTCGCGGGAACGCTCGACAGGCCCAACCCGTCATCGACCGCGATGTTCTTTCCGTACGCCTTGCCGGCAGCCGGATACAGCTCGACGTACTTGGCGCCAAGCGACTTCAATGCCGGGTTCGCCGCGCGCACACTGACCGTCGCGATTTCGTTCGTGCCCGGATTGAACGCGGCGTTCGACTGCAGATGCAACTGGCCGTCGGCGGTGATCTGGGTCACGCGCGAACGCGTCGAGCCATCGACCTGACGCAACTGGATCAAGTCGCCGGAGCCGAGCGCGACACCGGGCGGATCATCGTCACGCAGTACCGGCCCAATGCCGTCAGCACCGAAGCGCTGGATGCGTGCGATCACGCTGGCATCGCCATTGCCGTCAGTAATCAGCTTCGGGCGCTCGGCGTAGATGCTGCGGCCATGCTCGTCGGCCTGACGACGAATGCCCCACAGACACGGATTGAAGGTGCACGTGGCCGATCCGATAAACAGCGCCTGATGGTTGCCGGCAAAGGTCTTGCCGACATCAGACACCGTGAACGCGACCCGGAAACCGCGCGCTGAAGTCGCCATGACCGAGGGCTGCGCGACGCGACGCTGGTTGCCGGACAAATTGCCGACCGTGGCTTCATTGAGGAAGCGCCACGCCAGCGTGCGGCTGTCGGTCGCGGTCAGGTCGGTGCCGAGATAGCGCACCCAGACCACGATCGGCGTCGACGTGCCGGGCGCATAGTCGATGCTCGGCGTGATGTCCTGGACATTGATGATGCCACTCTGCATCGCAGTCGCGCTGCCGAAATTTCCGGTGGTCGCGTTCGGCGTATAGGTCGCGTACTGCAACCGCATGCTTGGGCTGCGGATGTTGCCGCTGTTGTTGGTCTGCCAGACCAGGGTCGCTTCGCCGGCCACCGGACAACCGGCCTCGCCCACCGGGCAGGCGGCAATGGCGAGATGCGCCTGGCCTTGTCCGGCATTGGTCAAGTACTGCTTCGCCGACCAGGTTCTGCCGTTCCATTGCGACCAGGCGATGCGCTGGTTGCTGGTCTTGCCGGCGATATCGAGACTGGTCAACGACGCCGTGCTCGCAGCACTCTCGACCCAGGCGGCAATGGCACGATTCGCGGCGTAGTAAGCGAGCACCGGATGACGGATGTTCGGCGCAGTCGAGAGCACGGCACTGCTTGCCGGTTCGCCGCCGGACAGCTTGGTCGCGGCGAGTCCCTTGCTCGCATTCAATGCGAACAGATGGCCGTTGCCGGTCTTGTCGAAAGCGATGCCGGGGTGGCGCACCAGGGCGCGCAGTTCGCCTGGGGTCGGCAGGGCCTTGGTCAGATCCTTGCCGGCCGCGGCGAGCTGTGTCGACTTGGTCTGCGGCAGCAGCGGACTCATCTGCGCGAGCCGCGAACAGCCGCCGCCATCGCTGCCGCTGAGCAGTGTTTCGCTGAAGTCGATCTCGGTGTCCCACGGGCACAGATTGCACGGGTCGAAGAACGCACTGAACTTCATGCTGAAGGTGAAGCAAGGTTCGTTCTGGACGACGGACCCGTTCTCCATCACCAGCGGCATCTGCGACTGGAAAATCATCGGCAGCGACGCGCCGGCGTCGAACAGCAAGCCGAACAGCACGTCGATTTCAGCCTGCGGGTTGACGAGGACGAAGAAGTTGTTCTCACTCGTCAAGGTCAGTTTCTGGCCGCTGCCGCGCAGATCCAGCTCGCCGAAAAAGCGGTAGGTCGCGCGCAGCCCCAGCTCGACCGACAGTTCGATCGCCAGCACCTCCGGCAGGCCCCAGGCGTAGTAGAAGACCGGGAAACTCTGATTCAGCAGTTCCTGTTCGTCATCGTTGCCGATCGGAATGACCGCATTCGAATTGACATCGAAGTTGTTGAGCAACGGACTTGATGGCACCCGCGAAAACTGCTCGGCATCGGCGACGAGACTATTCTGCCCGGCCGACACGCCCTGCGGACTGACCGTCTGGTAGAGCCCGCTGGACACGAACTTGTTGTTGTCGCGCGTACCGACGCCATAACCCGGATTCGGCGCCGAGGTACCCTGCGCCGCCAGAGATTCGCCGTCAGCGACGACCTTGACGTTGAACAGATCGTTGTCGTCGACGGTAATACCCGAATAATTGTTCCAGGCATCCGGCGATTTCTGGAAGTCGACCGCGATCAGGCGCTTGCCGGTACGGCCGGCGATGTTGCGAACACGGATCTCGAAGTGCAGGAACTGCGGATGCAGCACGCCCGCTGCCGCGATCAGCCCGGGATAGCGGAGTCCTCGCATGAACCAGTCCGGCGGCAGGAATTCATAGAGCTCGGCCGCGCCCGGCACAAAGCTGCAATTCGGAAGGTCGCTGATGCGGGTGAAATTGCCGATCTTGACGGCCGTACTGGTGGGCGAGGGGTAGTAATAGAGCTCGGCCTGGGTCAGCCCGCCATCTGCGTCGGGTTCATGGTGGAAGTAGAACTTGCGGTTGTTCAGGGCGCTCGGATTCGAGAACGCAACGCTGACGCCTTCGGCTGTGGCATAGGTGTAGTCGATGAACTTGCCGAGATGCGGAATCCGTAATCCACCGCCCTGGTTGTCGAAATAGCGCGGCACCCGATCCATCCATGGATCACCGATCAGGATCTTGTTGGTGTGGACCGCGGCGTCGGGCAAGTCCACGAAGATGGTTGCCGACGTGGTGTAGGTCTGCATCGACCCCGAGCGGTGCACATTGATGCGACCATTGTCCTCGTTGTAGCTGATGCGCAACTCGACGGGGATCTCGGCACCGGTGGCCGGATCGAACTGGCCGTACCCGAGGTGCATGCCACGCACCTGGATCGAGAAGTCGATGTAGTCGTTGACGCCGCCGCGATGGCAGGTACTGCGTGGCAAGCCCTGTTCGTTGAAGTTGCACGGATACGACGAGATGCCGCCACCCGCACTCACCGCCACACTGCCCGGATCGTCGGCTTGCGGGCCACCGGGCGTGTTGCCGGTCGGCTGCACCAGCTGATACTCGACCCGGCCAGTCGCGTCGGTGTACTTGGTCAACCCGCTCGCCGGACAACCGCTGAACATCTGCTGCGTCTGATTTTCAAATGCGACGACGTTCATGGCGCGCCGGAACTGGTTGTCGCCGATGAACTGCAGCGCCTGGTTGGTCTGGACCAGGCCGCTCGGATTGTCCGGATCATCGAAGGAAGGAAACGTCGTATCAATCGACTCCGACGCACTGGCGACGACGATGGCGCCTTCCAGCGGCACCGGCGCGCCGCCGCCGGCTGGAATTTTGCGCACCACGATGCGGATATCGGCATCGTTGTCGGTGTCGTACACATCGGAGATGCCACTTTGCTGCAGTTGCAACTGGCGCACACCGTTTTCGGTCGTGTACTTGCTGCCTGCCGAAATTCGACCCGTGCCAAGCACCGGCCCCGCCGACGTGTAGCCGCGCTCGTCGGCCTGTGTGGCAAAACTGAAGTTGCCATTGCTGTCGATCTGGTAGTCGCGTGTCGCCAACGGCACGACCGAGCCGTCATTGCCGATCCAGGTGAAGTTGGTGTCGACCGCAGCGCGCGCCAATCCGTCGAACGTGTCGAGTTTTCCGGATACCGTGAAGCGCTCTCCGGCCCGCGGATTCGGCACCGACGTCTGCAGACCGCTGATCGCCAAACGCGGCCCGGTAAAAGCGGCCGCAACGGCAAGCGAGTGCGTGCTGCGGTTGATCACCTGGGTGCCGATCAGGTTTTCGACCTTCATCGTCACATTGCCCGGCAATCCGGCCGGGTAGTCGGCGGGCAGCACAAACTTGGTGCTCAGCGTTGTCGATCGCATCGGAACCGGTCCGTAGACCACGCGGCCGCCGTAGACGACCCGAAACATGCCCGCAGACAATCGCGATACGTCGATGCGCAGCGATTTTCCGGCCTGCGGACTGGTGGTCAACACCGACGTTGCCAGCGGCGCGATCAGCGTGAATGGCTCACGGCCGATTTCGTCATTGGTGCCGAGCGGCACCTTTTCGATCAACACAACTTCGTAGCCGCCGACCGGCACCGATGGCAACGTCGCCTTGAAGGCGTAGGTCGAAGTGGATGGCGTCCGCGTCAGCAGCAATTCGTTGACGCGAGATCCGATCAGTCGCACCTCGTGTGAACGCGAAGTGTCGAGATAGGACGCGGTGACGACGATCGTGATTCCCGGAGCCGCGCGTGGCGGCGACACGCTCATGGCATTGTCGATGCGCTGCGCCGCCACCGTGCCGGCCGTGATTGCGCACAGAAGCATCGCCATCGTGATCCAGAATGTCCGCCCGATATTGCCTTGCATAAACACCTCCTCAGCCAATCGTTACCCACAGTCACGCAAGCCAGTGGAAAACGGGGCCAAAGACGTGTCGCTTGCGTCAGCCGCGTGAGCGCAGGCGACACCGGCAGCGGCAATTCGACCCCGGCGACGCCGTCAAAATGCGCGAGGACGGCAACGGTGCCGGTGCCGGCTTTGATGCGACTGCCGCGAGCAAAGCCACCTGTGCCGCTAGAATGCGCGCCCGAATTCAGGAGCATCACAATGACCATGACCTACCCGGAACAGATCTGGTTCAACGGCAAGATCGTGCACTGGCGCGACGCCACGGTGCATGTGATGTCCCACGCCATCCACTACGGCTCGTCGGTGTTCGAAGGCGTGCGCGCCTATGACACGCCCGAAGGCCCGGCGGTATTTCGCATGACCGATCACCTCAAGCGCCTGTACATGTCGGCGAAAATCTACGACCTGCCGATCCCGTACACGCTGGACGAACTCATCGCCGGCACGCGCGCGGTGATCAAGGCCAATGGCCTCGGCAAGTGCTACATCCGACCGGTCGCGTTCCGCGGTCTCGGCGGTTTCGGTCTGTCCGCAGACTGCCCGACCGATGTCGCGATTGCTGCCTGGCCGATGGGCGAATACCTCGGCCATGCCGTCACCGAAACCGGCATCGACGCGATGGTTTCGAGCTGGCAGCGTTTCGCGCCGAACACCTTGCCCGCAGGCGCGAAGGCCGGCGGCAATTACCTGAGCGGCCAGTTGATCGCACGCGAAGCGCGTCGCCTCGGTTTCGGTGAAGGCATCGCGCTCGCGAGTACCGGCCTGCTCTCCGAAGGCGCGGGCGAGAATCTTTTTCTGGTGTTGAACGGCGAACTGCACACCACCCCGGTGTCGGCCGCGCTGCTGAACGGCATCACCCGCAACACGATCATCAGTCTCGCCAAAGGCGTGGGTATCAACGTCGTCGAACGCGACCTGCCGCGCGAGTACCTGTATCTCTGCGACGAGCTGTTCATGTGCGGCACCGCCGCCGAGATCACCCCGATCAAATCGGTCGACGGCAAACCGGTCGGCGCCGGCGTCCGCGGCCCGATCACCGAACGCATCCAGAAGCTCTATTTCGGATTGGTCGGCGGCACCGAACCCGACCCGTTCGGCTGGCGCGAAATGGTTTGACGTAAAGCATCGCGGCTGGGAGCCGCTCCCACTCTTCCTCCATGAGAGTTTGTCGAAGGAAAAGTGGGAGCGGTTATCAACCGCGATGCGTCAACGGGCCTCAGCGATTGCCGCTCGAATCCTTGCCTGGACGCTCGGTCTCGAGCTCGGCATGCGCATCGTCGCGCTTTAGCGTGCTGTCTTCGTCGTCATAGAGATCGCTGCCCGCCTCTTCATCGGCGCATACGCCATTCGGGTCCGGTTTGTTCGGAATGTCTTCGTCACTTTGCTTGCGTACGTGGTTGCTCATGATGCTGCTCCTCGTGAGTTGAACCCGTGGAAAGATGTCGTTCGCTGTCCGCGAAATACATGCCACGGATCCTGTCTTCATCATTTGCCCATCGGGCCCATCTGTATGTGCGGCGACACACGCAGATGCAGATGACCAGTGTCCGAGATCAGGCCGATCAAGAAGGACACGCCGAGCGCGATCAATCCGATCACGCCGACCGCCGCAAACACCCACAACGCGTACCCGGCACCACGCATGCTGCTCTGACTCGCCACGACCGCCGTCACGAAACAACCCAACAGCAATCCGCCAGTAGCAATCGCCAGATGGATCAAGGTCAGCAGGAAAGGATGCATCGGTCTTCGCTCAGACAGTCAGGACATTGAACACTGCGCAGACTCGAAGCGCATCCTTCGGCTACCCAAGAGTACGACCCCGAATTGTCGCGATTCGCCTTAGCGGTCGAACAACGCCGCAACATCCGCACGTTCTGCGTCGACCAATTCAAACTCGAAGATGGCCAAGTCTTCGCGCATATGGGTTTCCGAGCGGGTGCCGGTAAGCGGCACGATACCTTCCTGGGTGAGCGCGCGGAACAGGATCTGCGCCGGGGTACGCTGATGCTTCGCTGCGATCGCGCGCACGCTGCGATGCGCAAGGATTTGCGGGTTCGCGGTGAGTGTCCAGAAACTCTGGTAGACGATGCCATGGTCGCGGCAGAAGGCGCGGATTTCGCGGTCGTAGCCAGTCTCGGCGTGGAAGCGGTTCTGCACGACGGTCGGCTTGATGCGCGCTTTGCGATGCAGGCCTTCGAGCAAGCGGAGCTGGTAGCAGTTGCTGATGCCGATGCGCCGCGCGCCGCCTTGATCGACGATCGTTTCCATCGCCTGCCACACCTCGGATTGCTGCGCGGCATTGCGCAATGGCGAATGCAGCAGCAGCGCGTCGAGATAATCGGTGCGCAGGTTGCGCAGAGAAGCCATGAAGGACTGCGCCACCTGATCGGCGAGACTGGCACTGGGGTCGTAAGGAATGCGCGCCGGATCCTGTCCGTCGAGCGGCGTGAACTTGGTTTGCAGGTACAGCTGCGCGCGCGTCAGCTGCGGACCGGAAGGTGCCGAAATCCAGGCGGCGATACCCGCACCGGTGCCGGGCTCGTCGTAGTGCTTGGGTTGACATGCCGTGTCGATGCCGCGGAAACCCAGACGTAGCGCTTGCTCGACGAACGTGGCCGTGGCGTCCTGCTTCCAGGCGGTGCCGTACAGAATCGGCGGGATGACGGCGAACGGCGGTGGACGCTCGGTCACCTCAGGCCTCGCGAACGTTCACAGGTCGACCGATCACGCGACCTCCGGGCATCAGGGTTGCGCGCAGTGTGTCGGATTTTCGGCCACGGGCAAGTGGCCAGTACATGGTTCGACCTAAGTCCGTTCGCTCACGCCCTGGACGCAGCGCTGTCGACTAGCGGCAACTGCTGCCGGCCGGTCGTGTCAGGCGCGTGAGGTCGATGCGTTCCCAAACTGTCGTGCCGAGTTTCTGATGTTCGACATAGCCGTTGCGACAGTCGCTGAAGGTGAAACGCAGTTTGCCCCAGGCTTCGGCACGCACATCGGCGCTGTTGAAGTGCGGCGGAAATTGCGCGCCGACCGGTTGCATCGCGTCGATGGTGACGCTGTTGCCGACTGCAGTGGCGCCGCCGAAGATCCACGCCTGCCGACGGTCATCGCCGTAGACGAACCAGACCACGGAGAACAGGCCGTTGTCCTGCACTTCGATCAGAAAACCGTGTCCGGACTGTGCCGCGTTCCACCACGCGCCAGTGGTCGATGCGCCGATCACGTAGGGCTCGTTCAGGCCACCATAGTCAGCGGCGTTGTACGCGGGCACATTGATGACAATGCTCGGGCGCGCACTGCCATGCACGACCGGCGTGTGCACGACCTGGAATGCAAGTCGCGGATCAAAGCCCGGACCGATCGTGCCCCAGGGTTCGAGCACGCCGGTGATGTCGCCGATCAGAAAGAAACCGGCGAGCAAGGTGCGGCGGTCGCTCATCACACTCGGCTTGTTCGACACGAAGTCGGTGAGGCCGAGATCAAGATTGTTCTGCCGCACGCGATACAGACCGATACTCGGCACCCCGGACTGGCGATCGAAACTGAGCAGCGCCTGGGCATGGCGATTGTCCGGCCCGCACGGGCGGCGCCAGACACTGAACGCGAACGGCTTGTTGTTGCCGAGCAGGTCGGTACCGAGTGTGCTCGCCGTCCACGCGGGGCCGCTGGCCGTATCCGGCAAGGTCCAGCGCACATGATCGGTATCGAGACAGTCCGCGGCGCGAACAGCACGGTGGCCGAAGCCAAGTACGAGAACCATCAGCGTGGCGATGAATCCGCCCCATCGTGTCGTCAGCATCGCCGAGTTCCCCTGGCTCCGGGCTGGAGCACCGCCAGAACTAACAGCATCGACCTGTATGGCAGCTGCGAAACAGGAACGCGTGCGATGCAGCATCGGCTACGCCGCCCATTCAGCCGACGTCGCGCAGTGTCCAATGCCGCCCGAGCAGCAAGTTGATGCGATGCGACAACACGCGATGCGGCAGCGTCGTGGTGACGATCATCTCGACGCGCTGCGCCTTGTGCTCGATGCTCGCCTGCGCACCGGCGTCGACTTCGAGCAGATCGGCGGCCACATCCTCGGGCTCCGCCTGCACCGTCCGCCAGCCCTGCGCGAAGTCGGCCCGGCCCAACGCCGCAGTCACCGCATTCGCAAGATCCTGCGCCGACTGCCCTTGCCACGCGAAACGCGCGTCGTCGCCACGCGCGAGCGTGAGGTCGTCGATGCGGATGTAGTAGCGCGGCATGGGCTGGTCCCTTCGGTGGACCATGTTAGTCGCCTTCAGCCGGCCGCGCTGGTCCTCAGGCCTCGTCCTGCACAAGTTCGAGCGCGAGCCGACGCCTGGCCGCGACCAGCTGTGCATTGACGACAATTTCCATTTCGGCAGACCGCCGCGAGACATCGCGCTGGCGCGCATGCTCGGCGACTTCGATCTCGGCAATTTCCATCCAGCGCAGCAATGAAAGCGTTTCACGGGCGTCCATGGCAGATGACCTCCTTGACTCGGCGAACAGTCGCACACGCACATTTCGGCACGGCGACCGGAAAATTTCGGTTAAGGCGCAACCCGCCACCACTTTGGATCGCGACTGGAACGCGCGATACCCGAACCCACACCCAACCCGGGCGCCCCACTCAGCCACCGGTCTACGCCACCAAGACGCACACTTCCGGACCACGAGTTCCCCGATGAAACGCTTCTCCCTCGCACTCGCCACCGCCTGCGCAACGAACCCGCCCTCAGAATCCTCGAAGACCTGACCAAACCCGAAGGCTGGACGCTCGTCAACATCGAACGCCTCGACGGCCACAACCTGACCGCCAACTTCGCCGCGTGCACGGTCCGAGAAACCCTCGACAGACTCGCCGCTTCGATCGATCTGTCGGTCACGATGGATGGATCCGAGATTACGTTTGTCAGCGTGAAACCCTGATGGCTTATCGCCCCACGCGCGCCTGCAACTCCGGCGGATACCGCTCACCGGCAATCTTCACCTGTTCCAACACCTGATCAATCCTGGCGAGATCACTCGCCGACAGGCTGACGGCTTCGGCGGCGAGATTTTCTTCGAGCCGATGCAACTTCGTCGTTCCCGGAATCGGCACGATCCATGGCCGCTGCGCGAGCAACCACGCAATCGCGACCTGCGCCGCGGTCACCTGTTTGTCGCGCGCGATTTCGCCGAGCTTGTCGACCAGGCCCTGGTTGGCTTGCAAGGCGTCGCTCGAAAATCGCGGGACGATGCTGCGGAAGTCGTCGCTACCGAAGGTCGCATCGGCGCCGATGGTGCCGGTCAGGAATCCGCGGCCGAGCGGACTGAACGGCACGAAGCCGATGCCGAGTTCTGCCAGTGTCGGCAGCAGCCGCTGTTCCGGCTCGCGCCACCACAACGAGTATTCGCTCTGCAGCGCCGTCACCGGCTGCACGGCATGCGCACGCCGGATGGTGTCGACACCGGCCTCGGACAACCCAAAGTGCGCGACCTTGCCCTCGGCGATCAGGTCCTTGACGGTGCCGGCGACGTCTTCGATCGGCACGTCGGGGTCGACGCGATGCTGATAGAACAGATCGATGCGCTCGCTCCGCAGCCGCTGCAAAGCCGCGTCCGCAACCGCGCGGATGCGCGCCGGACTGCTGTCCAACCCTTTCGTCGCATCGCCGTCCTTGAATCCGAACTTGGTCGCGATCACCACTTGCCCACGCACCGGCGCGAGCGCTTCACCGAGCAACGCTTCATTCGCGCCCTGGCCATACGCCTCGGCGGTATCGAAGAACGTCACCCCGCGCTCGAACGCACCCCGAATCAACGCGATGCCTGCCGCCTTGTCCACCGCAGGCCCATAACCCGAACTCAGCCCCATGCAACCGAGGCCGATGGCGGAGACTTCGAGTGGGGTGTTGCCGAGGTTGCGGGGTTTCATTCTTGCTCCTTGGCGACGAAGCGCCGCAATCTGTCTCACCTCGCTGTGCGGAGCTCGCCACCTTTCGATGGATTCCTAGGTGATCGGCCACAAGCAGCTCTGGTTCATCTTCGCCGCCTCTAACTGTGGCATATGCTCGGCGGCGACAAAGCAGAGTGGACTCCACGTCTTCGATAAAACTGTGTGCCTTGACCGATCGGTCCTCCCGCGCCCAGACTCGGAAACCTAGTTCCGCAGCCCCGCCAGCCCTTCGGATTCAAAGGCTACCCGATGTTCGGCAACTTCGATTTTCGCGCACTGAACGACCCGAGCTTCAAGGAAGATTCGGTACGCGAAGAACTGGTCGCTCCAATTCTGCGTCGGCTTGGATACAGCGCCATCGGGCGCGCTCGAGTAGTGCGCAGCAAGAACCTCGAACACCCTTTCGTTCGCATTGGCACGAAGAAGTATCCAGTCTCAATTATTCCCGACTACACGTTGCTATTCGATGATTGCCCAATCTTGGTAATCGACGCCAAACGACCAGGCGAGAGCGTCACTAATCCCGTGCACATCGAACAGGCGTACAGCTATGCGATCCACCGCGAGGTACGGTGCAAGACGTTTGCTATTTGCAACGGTCACTTCTTGAATGTTTGGGACGTTGAGTCAGTTGAGTCTCTCGCAATACTTCGCATCGAGACCGCGGACGAAGACTGGGAAGAATTCGAGCGCTTCCTCTCTCCGCGCTACCTCCTCATGCCGCAGCTTCGTGATTTCTCGCCCGACTTAGGTCTGGCCTTGAGTGCTCTTGGCATTCCGAGCGGAGCGAGAGTCGCTTGGCCCGGGGTGGCGCTGCAGTACTTAGGTCGGGTGAGTGACGCTCTTTACACAGTCAGTGCGTCATTCGATGTGGAGGGGAAGCATCACCTTGCAAACTTCGATCTAACGCCGAATTTCGTCGACGGAATCCTTGCTTGTCTGCCGGAGACAGTAAGATTGGCTACTCTGGGAGCAATGGCAAGATCGCCTTTTCAGGTGTCCTTGGACATGGTTGTCATAGTTGACCTTAACGCGATCCTCGGCGAACGGACACAGGGCTTGCACGACTCGTTCGCTCCCTTCCTTGTGAGAGGGATCAGCAACGCACGGGTCTCGTATCCTCCAGACAATCGCGCCAAAGACACCCCCGGTCACATCTTCCGTCTAGCTGATGTGTACGAGGCCTACGTTCGTTCCGCAGCTACTCCGGACTGACTCGCACCAAATCCAAATTTCTGGACGAATCAAATGGCGACGGCAAGCGGATTCGTGTTGATGCTCTCAAATGAACGAATGTCTACCTTCCTTGAGTGCGTCGATGAAGGATTGCGGTTTGCCGAGCCTGTGGCCGAATTCCAGCACAGCCGAAACATGCCGCTCATTTGCTTCATCGTTCACGACCGTGCAATTGCGTACATCGGCTTGGGTCGACGCGGACTGCGTGCAGGAACCGATCTCAGCAGGCTCAACATCGATAGGGTGGAAGCTCTCGCTCCACCATTGTCTGTTCGGCGGATTCTAACGAATCTACCCACGCGCATCGCTGCTTCGGTGCGAAAGCGATTCGATTCCGGCGGACTCCTTACCGAAAAAGGTTTCGCGGCTCTCGTGGAGACAATCAGGCGTCTTGCACCGCAGGCCAGCACTCTCGTGGAGCGCTTTAGCCATCTCCGAAACCAGCGCATTTCGGCACTATCCCACGAAGCAAGAAGCAATTTGGCCCAACAAAAAGAAGCGGTCCTCACCGCACTCAACATTGCAGGCCTCAGCCGCGACTCCGTCCAAGAATGGACTCCGTCAGAAGAGAGACCGGAGTCCTTTCTCGATGGCTTGCCGAATGCTCGGCTGCGAGAGGACCAAATGGTCGTCAATGATCTGATGAAGCTTCCGGGCTTTACGATGATTCGCGACAGCGTGAGAGTGACTGGTGCAGCAGTTTTTGAATCGGAGAACGGGCGCGAGCGATTGACAATCATCCTTGCCAATCGACTCCCACTGGAACAACAAACTGGTACCGATCTCATCTATTTCAACGAAACTTTCCAAAGCTTCGTCATGGTTCAGTACAAGGCGATGGAGCGCGAAGACCGGAGCGACGGACTAGGGCAAGCTGTCTTCCGCCTCCCCGATGATCAATTGAGGGAAGAAATTGCGCGAATGGACGAGTTGCTCGGCCAGATCAACGCGTGCGAGCCGAATTCCGCTATCGATGGTTTTCGGCTCACAGAGAATCCGTTCTTTCTCAAGCTGTGTTCTAGGATCGTATTCAACCCGGACGATGTAAGCCTTGTACCCGGCATGTACTTGCCGCTGGACTACTGGAAGTTGCTTGAAGGCGATCCTGGCATAAGAGGGCCGCGGGGAGGCCTTCGCGTTTCGTATGAGAATGCCAAGCGCCATTTTGACAACACCGAGTTCGCCACAATCGTGTCAAAGGCATGGGTCGGCACTACTCCAAGTCAGTCACAGCAGCTGCAAGAAGTCATTCGAGAGACCTTAGAGACTGGAAAGGCCGTGGCAATTGCGATCAAGCCGAGGCGGCAGCGTGATTCGGATGCTCAACAAGTTGTCATCAACGACGTGACGCAGGACGACTGAATTCGTCTCCTTGGGCTTGATGCGGATAGGCAGAACATTGCCATACCGTTGCCGACGCGGGGCCAAGTCGGTTTCTCGAACGCCGCCCGCCCGTCTAGGCAATCTGAATTGCTTGGCGAAACTCGAGCGTTACCAGGAGTGAACGGTGAGCAGCACTGAACTACTTCGAGAATTTGATCCCAGAAAGATCTACGTAGGCCCCGGAATTAGACTGGGAGAAGGAGACATATTCATCGGCGGCGAAACGGAAGAAGTCTTCGGACGGGCCGCCGGATTCTTGTTCTTGGGGGTGCGAACCGCGGAAGGATATTCCGTGTTCGAAGGAATCACCGTGGTGGCTCCACCCAGACTCGCATGGGATCGGTCAGACGATGAGATTCTCGGAGCGATACTCCGTGGGATCGGATTCGTCCGATCTCAGAGCTTTGACAAAGCAGAAACTGAGTCTCTCCGTCGGAGACTGAAGGTGACGCGCTGCGATCAGCTTGACGTCGCGCAAGTTGTGAATGCGACTTCAGCCGCCGGGCCAAAGCAGCTTATCTGCATCATCGAAGCGGCCAAGTACAAAGACGCCGCCATTCCTGCGCCGACGCGAATCGGCCGTAGCGGAACGGTGCTCGCAGAAGACGAGTGGATACTTCATTTGGCAAGTCTGGCTTCGCGGTGCATCGGGATTGCTAAGGAACATGATTGTTACCTGCTCATAGAGTCTCCAGAGAGTCCACCTCAGCGAGAGTCGAGCATCGACATGCTGAAGAACTTAGAGGGGCTTTATCCCGTCCTGATCGAACACAGTTCGTTCCCGGCTGATCTCGTACTGAAGAAAGCAGATCAGTGGGTAGCAATGGCGCTCACAGGACGGCTTCGCGAAGCGATAGCGGAAATTGAATCAACCGACATTGATCGAACTTACAAGACACAACTGGTGATTCAAGTCGCGTGCCGCGCCAACAAGTTCGAACTCGCCGCACAAACAATTCGTGATGAATTGGCATCGGGGCTAAAACTAGCCCCCTCGTCAGCAGTACGATTTGGCCGAGTGGCGGAGCGAGGCGGCGACGCGAGAACTGCGGAGAAGCTGCTCGCCGAGAGCATCCCGTTGGTAGCTGATCGATTCCTACTGGAAAGCGCACTCCAAACAGCGACGTCTCTCGAGAACGTCGATCTAGTCGACGCCGCCTTTGGTCGACTCGTCGCGTTGTTTCCTTCTTCAGTGGCTGCGGAAGAAAGTCGGGAACTTCGGCTCTTTCGGTGCTGCCAGGCCACGCAAGATAGCGACTCGCCCGCGGTCTCACATGCCGGGTTCTCCGAATCTCATCAATTCTTGGCTGGTTCACTCTACAAACGCGCAGCGGTCGATTACCAAGCGGTCGTCAATGCCTTCGTCGAAAATTGGCCGGCCGAAGTGTTTTTGTCGACGATGTGTTCCGCCCTTCACGCGCAATCAAGCCGGCGTTCCATTGAAGCCATTGAAATGGCCATGGCTGCCGCCAAGAGCGATCGATACGAAAGGCAAGCAACCCAAGTGGTACTGCATGCAATTCGTCGAATGATGCTGATGGACGAGGTTCCCTACTGACCTGCCGGCTTTCTTCGGACGAAGAATTAGTTGAGGACAGCACCCGCGGTTGGGTTTGATTTCTGATCCTGTTGCTCTTCGCCTGCCGACT
>JAYUVY010000011.1:0-7339 GCA_043753835.1 Lysobacterales bacterium
CGTGCTCGAGCACGCCGTGTTTGTCGAAGTGAGCGAGGATGGCCCGGATGGCGGTGGGGTCTTCGACGCTGGCCACGATGCGCGCCGCGCCGCCGCAGTTCACGCAGGTGGTCACGTCGATGTTGAACACGCGCTTGAGGCGTTGCGCCCAGGTCATCGAACGGCGACGTTCGTCGGGGGTGCGCGGGTCGGCAGGTTCGGGCGGCGTGTCTTGGGTTGCGTTCGACGGCAGCCGCTTGCTGGGCAAAAAGGGGGCGGAGGTTTTTACGTGGAGTTTTCTACACGAGCGCATCCCGATTAATTGCCTCCGTCCCCTTTGTTCGGCGAAGTGTGGCTCGCTGAGCGCCTCGAAGCATCCGTTGCCAACAAGTCAAGGCAGCGATCGCAATACGAAGTAGCCGTGCAGGGTTGATGCAGACACAAAACAAAAAACCCGCCGAAGCGGGACTTTTGGAATTTCGAGGCGGGATCACCCTCACCCCAACCCTCTCCCGCAAGCGGGAGAGGGAGCAAGCTGACTCAGAAATCCATGCCGCCCATGCCACCCATGCCGCCACCACCGTGGCCGCCGCCGGCGGGTTCATCCTTCTTCGGGGCTTCAGCCACCATCGCTTCGGTGGTGATCATCAGGCCGGCGATCGAGGCGGCGTTGTAGCCGTAGCTGCCGGTGCCCTGCTTGACCTGTTTCAACACCGCCGACGGCTCTTCGCCGCAGTCGGTGACGATCTCGCGCAGCGGGGCTTCCATGGTGTGCAGGGCGGCTCGATGCCGGCTTTATTTTCTTTCATCTCACTCGGATCGAAGCGCCCATCTGGATAGCGGCAACTCCGGCGCCATCAATGACCGTGGTGTTTTCCTCGGCCGCCCGCTGGCTGCCTTAGAACCGGAATCGCAGCTGGATCTTGCCCATGAACGCTCCCTTCGCGTTATCGGCAAACGCCGCTCCAGGGTTGAAGTAAGCCGCCACGAATTCGATATCGACCTGCTCGCGTTCGCGCACGCCCAGCACCAGATCCGCCTCCCAGCCCAGATTACGGTGAATGCCGTCGGCGCGCCGGTCCAACTGGGTACTGATCAGGTGACGGCGCGCACTGTCCTGCTCGTAGCCGTGCCAGACCAGGTCGATCGAACTATGCTTGGCGAAACGCATGCCGAGCCCGAGCGTCGAGATGCGCAGGTTGGCCAGTTCCGGATCGAGCAGCTCGCCGTAGTAGTGGAACGAAGTGACCCCGGCGAATTTGTCGTTGTTGTTCTGGAATCCGGTCTGGCGAAAGGTTGGATCCTTGTCCGCCGATAGCTTCCCTCCGCTGCCGTAGGCATAGCCAAGAGTGAACGAAAACGGTCCCGTCCACTTCGGACGAAAGGTCGATCCGGCATCGTAGGCCCAACCCTCGAGGGCTACCGGGCCGCGTTGTCCGCGAAAAGTCGCGACTTCCAGCCAACTGTCGCTCGCCGGCAACCATTTGCCGACCGCACGCAGTCCCGCGTGCGTACTGCGTTCATGGGTGGGGAGGTCGAATTCGCGTTGCATCACCCAGGCGGAAAGCTGGCGTCGCCTGTCATCGTTGGAGAGCACGGCGATGTAGTTGCTCGACGATTCGTCCCGGGGCGATCCACCCGAGATCGTGGTGCTCGCCGACAGCTCGAAGCGCAAGCCCGGACGCGTCAGCAATAGCCGTGCGGCGTCCAGATTCTTCTTGTAAATCCACTCGCGCGTATCGTCGAAGTCCTGCCTGCCCAGGAAGAGTGTGCTGCCGGCGCCCACCGCGCCGTCCAGCGCGAGATAGGCCTCGCTGATTCTGTAGGTGTTTACAACCGAGTCCGCCTTGTTGATGTACGTGCGCTTGTCCTCAGCGCGCAGGGCGAGCGCACCCGACAGCCGGCTTTCAGGCGGGCTCCAGTCGATCCGCACTCTGGCGCTGGGCCTGAGCAGTAGGCGATCGGCGTTGTTGGTCGGATCCAGGTCGAAATCCTGTTCGGTCGATCCACTCAGTTCCAGCATGCTGCTCAGTCGCGCCGACGATCCCAGCGCAATCCCCTTGCCGAAAACGTCCTCGCTGCCCCGCGTAAAGCCGAATTGATCCAACGCCCGCGGCGGCGCGTTCGCGATCGCAGTCAACGCTTCGTTGTGCTCCATCTCGGCCGGTAGCTGCACATCGAGGCAAATCATCCGCGCGAACGGCCCCGGCTGATCGGGTACGGCCGCATCGGCCTTCGGGACCGCGTCCACGGACCTGTTTGCAGCCGGACGAAGTTCATTTACGCGGCTCCCGACCCGATCACGTCCGGCGCCCCGTGCGGTGACTGACGAAGCGAAAAGCGCGCCACTGGCGTCAGACAAGCCTTCAACTTTTACCCGCGCGCCGCCGATCGCCGTCGGCGCAAGTCCGCGCCACCGCGTTTTCTCGTTGGTGATGACCGGACACCCCAGGAGGGTGAAGCGACGCGGATCGAGCTCGGTGACAGGAACGGTGCCGATCAGCAGGTCTTTCGCTTGCGGCTGCTGCAACTCTGCGCTTTCGCCGACAAAGGATCCATCGGCAGCCAAGGCGCCATGCACTTCGAGCCATTGGCCGATCTGCAACTGATCGGTGGCCGAGAGAAATGTACCCGCTGCACGCAACGGCGGCGACAGCGCTGCCAGGCACGCGGCCGTCAGGTACGGCAACGCACGCAGGCGACAGCCGTGCAGGGTCAACCAGGGCGTTCGAGACATCGCATTCCCTCCTCCAGGAGCGTCGGCGCGAGCGTATACCAGCGCGGACGCAATCGATAGACCAATGCCAGGCGCAACAGGCAGGCGCCATGGTAGAAAGCGAGCCGGCGCGCGAAGCCAGGCTCCGCGTCGCGACCCAGTCCGGCACGCAATGCCAACACCGCGGCGGTCGCCGTCGCCGCGTCCGCGCCCGGAAATCTCTGCAACGCACGCAGATGCAGGTGGGCGCTCAAATTACCCGGATCGAGCGCCGGGTCGGCACACGCGAGTTGGTCGAAATCCAGCAGTGCCAGGGCGTCGCCCTGATCCAGCAGTTGACCGTCATGCAGGTCACAGTGCGCAAGCACCGCCTCAGTTTCTGGCAAGGTCTCGGCCACTTGGCGAGCCAATGCAAAGGCTTGCGACCAGCGTACGTCCGACTCGCCGGTGGCAAGCGCAACTCGCTCATGCCATAGCTCCAGAACGCGCAGCTCATCCAGCGCGACGCGCTCGGGCAACGCACTTGATGTTGTTTCCTGAAACACACGCAAGACACGCCCGAACGCGGCGTAGCGGGGTGCGCTTTCGACACCAATCAGCAGCGGCTTACCCGCCACTCGTTCGAGCAGGAGGCTGGCGGTGCCGATTCGATGCTCGCGCACACGCGGCAGAACCAGACCAGGAATATTGCCGGCCAGCTCCACAACCAGTTGGTGGCGTTGAGCCGCTGCTTGGAATCGAGCGGTGCGATAGCCCTTTTCCACTACCGCTTCCGCTGCGTGGGACACGACCAGCCGGCGTCCTGGTCGATACGACAGGATACTGGGTCGAACCAGCGTGCGCGCCATGGGCAGGGCCGGATCACTGGCGGGATCGAGCGCAACCAGACCGTTCCCCGTGTAACGCCACCAACGAGCTCCCTGCGAGCCGTGCGTCGTCAATGTAAGCGCCGGCACGCTGCTTTTCGTGTCCACGTCGACTCGAGTCAGGGTGGCGACATCGGTGCCGGCCTGACCAGCGAGCAAGCGCCACAGTTCCACTGCCTGGTTGAGCGGTGAATCGGCCTCGCCACCGAAAGCCGATGTGTCGACATCGCCGATGAGCGCGCGTGTGAGCTCGTCCTGGCGCATCGTCAAAGGACGACCCCGGTCGCGCCGGCGATGGCCTCGACACGGTCAAGCATGCGTTCGATTTGCGCGCGCCAGTCGCGCTCGCGCTCGCGGAAAGGCTGCATGGCCAACCGCAGCAGTGCCGCCGCCCGCTCCAGGGCCAGATCCGTTGCCGATGGTTGTACGCCGCCGCCCAGGCGATAGCCTGCCAGCAACGCGGCAGCGATCTCGTCGGTTCGACCGACCGGGATTCGGCCGAGGACCTCGTCGCGCTCGATGTCGCCGAGCAGGTTGCCCAGATCTTCCGCGCGCGCACCGCGGGCGGCGCGGTCGAGGTCGAGCAGCCCGATCGACGCGCCGTCGACGATGATTTGCCTGGCGTGCAAATCGCCGTGAATAGGTGCGCCATCGGTGCGCTCGGCAAGACGTCGCTGCAGTTGGCGCGCCAACTTTGCCGTGCCTGCGGCGCGTTCGGGAACCAACAGCCCGAGCGTCACGGCGAGCGCCGGCAGATCTTTGCCGTCGTTGTCAGCCGGGCGCTCCGGCAGCGCGACTGACGATTGCGCGTGCAGTTCGGCCAGTGCCGCGCCGGTGCATTCCAGCGCGCTGGTCGGGACCGTCGTGCCGCCCAGCAGGTCGTCCAGCATGACGCCAGTCAGCCACTCCAGCAGCACGGCGCGATGTCGCTCCGAACGCCCCAGCAATTGCGGCAACCGCAACCCTCTGGCGCTGACGAGCCTGCCCTCGGTCGCCGTACGCGACGCATACGCCGAACGCGAGTAAATCTTGAGCACGGCATGCGCGCCGCTCGTGCCAAGCAACTGGCCGGCAAACCGGCGACCAGGCTTGTATGCGAGCGGTTTGATCGCGCCGGTCCGCAGCGCTGGCTGCTCGCGTGCGAGCTCCGCAAGCAGCTCGCCACGACCGGCTTCGGTGGCAAGAAGGTGCAGCGCGCGCAGATCAAGGTCGTTGGGGAACGCCCAGACCAGCGCCGGGACGTCATGCCAACGCCACAGTCCTGGCCCCAAGGGGCCGGACGCTAGCGTGCGACTGTCCGCCTTGCGGAACCGCGACTCGTCCTGGCCGTGCCAGGTAAGCGCGTGCATGGCGACGACTGCCCCGTCAATCTCGACACGATAGGCCACCAGACAACTGGTGGCGGGCTTGTAGCGCAGATAGTGCGCGCGCACCGTGCCGACGGTCAGCCCGGGCAGGGTTCGCGCCAGACGTTCGCGCATGCGCTCTTCGTCCAACAGCATCGACAGCCCGACCAGCATCGGATCGCGCGCGATCAACGCCTGGTCGTCGGCCGAGATCACCGGTACGGCTCCTGCGCAGCGCCCTGCGCTCGTTCCTTGTTTTGACGCGCGGCAAGCTCCAGCTCCCACGTCTGCCGGCATCGGTATGCGAGCGCAACCGTCTCGGGCCGTTCCAACTCGACTTGCGACGCGGCTAACGGATAGCCAAGTTCCTGCAAGAGGTCTCCTGCCAGGAGTTCGAACAACGCCTGCTCGGCGGGCGCCATGTGGCTGGCGAAATTCCGCAGGCCGACGGTCGGAGGAAGCCATGCGCTTTTCGCCGATAGCTTGGTACCATATCGAGTCTTGCCGGCGTGGAAGTCGTGCATGGCGTCGACATGGCCGATGCCGAGGAACCGGGCGACACGCTCCAGTTCACCACGCGCGTCTTGCACCAATGACTCGTAGCGCAACTCGAGCAGTACGCCCGGCGGCAGACTCGCGGCCGCGTGCCGACCGCTAGCGACCTGCCAGCGCCACCATAGCGCGCAAGCGGCCAGCGGCTGTTCCTGCCAGAGCGGGAAGCGTCCGGGGCCCCTGCCGAGCCGGGCCCACTCCAGCAGAGACAGCACAACATCGCGGCCGTCCCGGACGATGTGCAGCACTTTCGTCTCGGGAAACAACAGGTGCAACAACGGCAACGAGCGCACGTAGTCCGGCGTCTTTTCGCCGCCCATGGGTTTGCCGTGCAGCGCCGCCAGTTCGCGATAGATCGCGCTCACGAACGCCGGAAAGGTCTCGGCCTGCCTGGCACGCGCCACGGCCGCGTCGGGCAGTTGCAGGCGCGCGAAGCGATGATAGGCACAGGACCAGTCGATCAGCGCGCGCTGTTGCCCGGGCGGGATCGCCTGCGCGCTGCCCTGCGCCAGTGCCGGCAGCACGGCCAGCACGGCGCGCGCTATGAAATGCGTGTCGTTCGCCACCGCGAGTGCGGGATGCGCGTCCAGCATGCGCTGCAGCAGCGTGGTGCCCGAGCGCGGGCAGCCGACCACGAACACAAATGGACTTGGCGATGCCGTCTCAGACACCGTCCTGCCCTCCGACCGTGGCGGCGTTGGGATTATCCGCGACAACGCCTTCGGACTGCAGCCGGTACAGCGCGGCGTAGCGGCCGCCAAGCGCGATCAGCTGCGCGTGCGTACCCTCCTCGACGACACGGCCCTGGTCCAGGTATGCAACCCGGTCGGCGCGCCGCGCGAGCTCCAGGTCATGCGAGACGATCAGCGTGGTGCGCCCTGCAGTCAGACGCTCGAGTGCATCGAGCACGGCCACCCGGCTGCCCTCGTCCAGTCCGGTCGTCGGCTCGTCCAGAACCACGATCGGCGCGTCGCGCACCATCGCGCGGGCCACGGCGATGCGCTGACGCTCACCGCCCGAAAGGGTCACGCCACGCTCGCCCACCACGGTGTCGTATCCGAGCGGCAAACGTTCGATGAAGGCGTGCGCGTCGGCAGCGGTCGCCGCCCGCACCACCTGTTCGGGCGTGGCTTCACCCTCCGAGGCGCCAAGCGCGATGTTCTCGGCGATCGAGCTGACAAACAGCAATGGCTCTTGCTGCACCGAGGCAATCCAGCGGCGCGCGGAAGTACGCTTGAACTCGCGCAGGTCGCGACCATCGATCAGAACCGCGCCTTCGGCCGGATCATACAGCCGTAATAGCAGTTTCAACACCGTGGACTTGCCAGCGCCAGACGGCGCCACCAACGCGATGCGCTGGCCCGCTGGAATGGTGAGATTGAAGCCTCGCAGCACGTCGCGCTCGACCTCGTAGCCAAAACGGATGCCGCGAAATTCGATACTCCCGGCAAAGCGGGGCGCTGCCACGGCATCGGGCCGGTCACTCACTTCCGGCACCTGGTCGAACAACTCGAAAATGCGCTCGGCCGCCGCCGCCGCCTTGGACATGCGCCCGGTGTACTTGGCGAAATCCTGGACCGGATTGAAGGCACGCCGAAGGTAGGTGAGGAACACCAGCAGATCGCCCGCGGTGAGATCCGCACGCAGCACCAACACACTGCCATAGCCCAGCACCATAGCCGTGGAAACGCCCAGCAGCAAATCCACCGTACGCGATAGTCCGGCCGACAACCGGGCACCTTCTACATCCTGACCACTGCTGGCCAGGTTGTCGCGCGAGAAAACTCGCTCGAACGAACCTTCGAGCGACAGCGCCTGGACTTCCTGGATTGCGCCTATCGACTCTGCGGCAGTGGCCGCGAGCGTGCCTTGGCGCCTGC
>JAYUVY010000012.1:0-57120 GCA_043753835.1 Lysobacterales bacterium
GTCGCGCGCTGAAGCGCGCTCCTACATAAGACTCACGGCGCCGATTTCAGGCCCGCCGCAGTTTGCGCATCCACCCGCAACACCGGATACAGCGCCAGATCCCATTCGCGCCACTTCGATTTCTGCACGAACCAGTTCAAGCGTGCGTACGGGTCTTTCGCGAACTCGGGTTCGGCGGCGAGCTTGGCTTCGAACTCGGACTTGAGCTTGGCATCCTTGGCGATCAAGTCACGCGCCAACTGCTCGGCGACGCGCGCATCGGCGTATTCGCGTTGCTCGAAGATGATATTGAAATCGCCCCAGCGCACGGCGGAATCCGGCGCATCCGGTTCGAGGATGTGCAGCGCGACATTCGCCAGTGGCTGATCCATCGGCACCAGCCAACTGTGTGCGGTGACTGCGACTTCGCGGCGTTCGCGCTGATGCGCAAAGCTGGTGATCGCGACACGACCTTCGAACGAGTTCGTCGCATAAATCGGATTCGTGAGCAGCGACACTTCGGCCGACACCTTCGCATCCTTCGCGATCGGCTCGATCCGCACACCGTGCGCTTGCAGACGTGCGAGTACTTCGGTCCATTGCCGCGGCACCACATAGGCCGCAGGTGGCGTGACGGATTGCGCGACCTTGACCTCGCGATAGAACGGCACTGTGAAAGTCTTCGGCTTCGTCGGATCGTAGTGGATCCACTGGTCGCCGCTGATTTCGCTTCGCGTGATCGTCCACGCGTAACCCCTGAACGCGAAGTCCTCGGCGACACCCGTGTTTGCAAGCTGGATCGGCACGCTGACCTTGGCATCGGCGGCGCGCGCGATCGTGTCGAGATCGACCTGCTTCGTCGCGGCACGCAATTCGCCAGGGTGCGCCGCGATGTCATCGAGTATCGCGGTGACGACGTCATAGGTGGCGCGCACCCGCAGCGGATACGACTTCAGCATATGCGTTTCGAGCAGCAGGCCGACGCGACCGCGGGTAACGGCGTAACCCGTCGAATAACGCGGTCCGGCGCCGAAATTGGTGAACCCCTTGGTCGGATCGTTGTTGTCATTCAGTTCGATATAAGGGGCGATCAGATGACCCTGCTGCTCGAGCACGGACTGCACGCGACCCGTCAACGCCTGCGCCTGCCACTCGCGCAGACGCGGATGCTGCACGACCGAATCGTCCATCGACCAGGTCAGGTCGTACTGATAGTCGGCGCCGTTCGTGGTGTGGCTGTCGATCAGGATGTCCGGGTTCCATGCGTTGATCAGCGTCAGCAACGCGCGCATCTCTGGCGCATCTGCCTTGATGTAGTCGCGATTGAGGTTCAGGCGTTGACTGGTCGCGCGCCAGCCCATTTCGACCGGGCCGTTCTGGTTGATGCGATTGAATTCCGAAACCCGTTCATGACCGTCGAGATTCAGGATCGGCACGAACACCAGTGTCGCATGCTCGATCCAGCGCAAGGCGCGTTCGTCCTTGGCAGCGATATCGGCGAGCAGCATCATCCCGGCGTCCTTGCCTTCGATCTCACCGGCGTGGATGCCAGCTTGCAGAAACACGACTTCGCGACCGGGCTTCGCTTCGCCAGCGATCACGACGATCAGCTTGCGTCCCTGCGGTGTCGTGCCGAACTCGCGCACCGAGATGCGGTCGCTGGCCTGATCGAGTTGGTCGACGAAGGCGAAGGTCGTCGCCGCGTCGGGGGTGCGCAGCAACTTCGTTGCTTCGGCGGGCGTTTCCAGACGCTTGGCTTCAGCGAGACCGTAGAACAGGACACAAAAGATCAGCAACGCGCGCATCAGGAAACCCTCAAAGCCAATTGGAACGACTGTAGGAGCGCCATTTATGGCGCGAATGAGACTTGCCGCGAGATTGCTTCGCGCCACAAGTGGCGCTCCTACAAAATGCACCGTTCACGGCTCGGCGGCACGCCGCTTCATCGCCGTTGCAACATCATGGCCGAGCCAGCCGTCGATCAGCCTGTGTATGAAGTACAGCACCGGCGTCGCGGCAAGCGCGAAACATGATTTGTAGAGGTAGTTGACCGTGCCGACGGCGAGGAACAGCCCGATCGACCACTGCTGCGGCCCGAGCACGAAGGCGATGTAGAGCACGATGAAACTGTCGAAGAATTGCGAGACCAAGGTCGAACCGGTTGCGCGCAAGCCGAGCCAGCGCTCGCCGGTCCAACGACGGATGCGATGGAACACGGCGACGTCGATCAGTTGCGCGAACAGGAAGGCGGTCACCGAACCGGCGATCGTCCACAAACCTTGACCGTAGGTCGCGACAAAGGCCGCCTGCATGTCCGGCACGCCCTGATCCTTGCCGACACCGACCCAGAACTCGGCCGGTTCGAGGTGGATCGCGAAGTAGGCGAATGCGAAACCATACAGAATCAATGCGATCGCGAGCCACGAGATGAAGCGCACGCCGCGGCGTCCGTAGTATTCGTTGATGATGTCGGTGAGCACGAACACCACCGGCCACAGCAGCACGCCGGCGGTGAAGTTCAGCGTGCCGCTGTTGCCGAACAGCGACCAGTGCACCGGATCGATGCCGATGCTCGGCTCGAGCGCGAAAATCTTCACGCCGATGAATTCGGCCAGCAGCGCATTCGCAACGAATACGGTCGAAAGGATCAGGAACAGCTTCTGGGCACGCGACAGATCGGTCACTGGATCGGCGTCTCGTCGTCGCGATAAAAGCGCAGAGAATCCGGTGCCTTGGCCCCTCCAGAGATGATGAAAGCCATGGCCTGGTCGACGGTCCAATCGGTCGGGGTCAACTTCGATACCGGCACGATTTCCAGATAACCCGACGTTGGATTGGGCGTCGTCGGTACGTAGACGGCGGCGACTTCGATCCCGGTGCGGGCGTCCTTCAACACGCGCGTCACCAGCCCGATCGTCTTCATCTCGGGCGACGGGAAATCGATCAGCACAACGCGCTGCGTACCATCCGGCTTGGTCTGCAGTGCCTGCAACAATTGCTTGGTGCCGCCGTAGATGGTCTTCACCAGGGGCACGCGCTCAAGAGAACGCTCGAAGATCAGCAGCAGGCGCTTGCCGATGACGCGACGGCTGAGCCAGCCGGTAAACACGATGATCGCCAGCGTCAGGAATACGCCGAGCACGAATTGCGTGGTCGGCGACGCCAGCCAGCCGAACAGCGCGGGATTAGCGCGCGCCAGCGGCCCGAATATCGCCTTGATCCAGGGCGACGACACCATCGACAAGCCCTGGAACACGAACTTGAACACGATCCAGGTCAGCCAGATCGGAAACAGGGTGAGCAGGCCGGCGACAAACGAGCGTTGCAGAAAACGATTCATGAAATTCCTCGCGAGGCACGAGTGTGCCGAGGTTCGCCGGCACTGACCAGCGCCGCCGTGATTTCGCCGGCACTTCGCCGCTAAGCTTGGCGGGATGAACGCGACCTACCTGCCCCCGGCACCACGCGCGCGGCATGCGCACTGGCCACGACCGATCGTGGTCGCGCTGATCGGCCTGCCCGGCGCGGGAAAATCCACGCTCGCCAATGCGCTGGGCGAACGCCTCGACCTGCGCATCGCCAATCGCGACCTGATCGCGCGCGCGTTGTTTCCGCAGTGCAGCTATTCCATTCCGGAAAAACGCGCCGCTTTCCACGCGCTGCTGCTGGCGGTGGAAGTGAACGGCGCCCTCGGCGAATCGACGGTCATCGACGGCATGACGTTTTCGAGTCGATTTGATCTCGAACGCGTCGCGCGCATCGCCGCGAAATACAACCTGATCATGATTCCGATCTGGCTCGACCTGCCGGCCAATGTCGCGAAGGCGCGGATCAGCGTCGACCGCCATTCCGGGCGCTATCACCCCGCGGACGACCGCACGCCGGCATTGGTCGATGCTGTGCTCGCGCGCTTCGAACGGCCGTTGCCGACGGTGCCGGTCATCGACGCCATGTTGCCGGTGGAAACGGTCCGCGACGTCGCCGAACAGATCATCGCGCAGCGGGCGTTGCCGGTGCGCTGAAGGCGTTACCGCCCTCTTCGTCAAAACGCGCGACGCAGAAACCAGGCGGCGATGCTGTACCGATCCTGCGTCGCTGGCAACACCTCGTGCGGGAAGCATTCACTGCGGAACAACACGGCGCGCGCGCCTTGCGGCAATACATCCCATAGGTTCTCGCCATCGTGGATGCGCAGTTCACCGCCAGCGTCTGCGGGCCACAATGGATTCAGATAGATCACGCACGAAATCACGCGCTGGTCGTTGTCGCGAAAGCGGTCGAGATGACGGCCATAGCGTGCACCCGGCGCGTAGTGCGCGTAGTGACATTCGACCTGCTCAAGCCCGGTGAACAAGGCCAGATTGAGCGCATGGCGCAAATCGTCGAGCAGTGCCAGCAGGCGACGTTCATGCACGTCGGTGGTATTCGATTCGATCCAGCGCGTGCGATCGCTACGCAGTCCCGGCTGCAACTGCGTGCCTTCGCCATGTCCGACGCGCGCGGGTACGAGCTCGTGACTGAGTGCATTGGCGCGCAATGCAACACACAGCTCGGCATCGATGAAATCGTCGATCACGACCCGGCCGGAACCGGCAAGTGCGCCCGCAATCAGGGCGTGATCAATTTCGGCCATCAGCGATTGGCGAGTGTCAGGAAATCCGGACTGACGATCAGGCGTACGGCATCAAGGCGCAAACGCGAATCCGGCAACATGCCGCGCAATTGCTCCTTCTCATCCTCGGCCGCCGCGATTTCCTCGGGACGCACGCCGGGATTGACCGCAGCGAGCGCAGTCAGCCGCTCGATCTCGGCATCGAGCGCGGCATCAGCGGCGAGCATCGCGTTCTCGACTTCCCGCCGCGTCAATCGCTCGACCTTGGCCTGCGCGGTCTTCAGCATCGGCGGTACCAGCTGATTCATCACTCGACGCAATTTCGACAGGTCGATGCTGAGCTCGCCGGCCTTGCGGCGCGCATCCTCCGACGGTTCGAACTCGGGCCGTTCGGTGAGCTTGGAATCAACCACAGCACGCAGGGGCAACGGCGGCAGGAAACGATCGACATGCAGTTTCGACGGCGCCACGCATTCCAGCAAGAACACCGCTTCCAGCAGCGCCGAACGCGGCGGCAAGGCCGGGTCGACGAGGAACGCGGCATTACCGGTTTCCGCCGACAGCAGCAGATCCAGCGCACCCTGCACCATCGGATGATCGAGACGCAGGAACAACACGTCTTCGCGCGACAGCGCCGTGGCACGATCGAATGTCGCCTGACGCGGGCCGTGCTCGAAACCCGGGAAGGCCTCGGTGCTGAGGAATTCCGGATCGAGCAAATGGATGGTGTCGCTCAACTCTTCGGCATTGACGCCAAATTGCTCAAAAAGTTTCAGCAGGAAGTCGTCGCGCGCACGGTCGGCATCGTCGTCGCGCAGGGCTGCCTGCAGGCGCGCATCCGGCGCCGCACGCTGGGTTGCGAGTTCGAGCAGGCGATCACGGCCCTGGGCAATCGCCGCAGCCAGTTCCAGGTGCGCGGCACGCGTGCGCGCGATCAGCGATTCGAGTGCTTCCTCGGCCGCCGAATGCCCCGCCGCGTATTCGCGGGCGACATGCAGCAGCTCTGGCCCGAAGCGCCGCAGCAGCTCGCGGCCGTCCTGCGGGCTGACACGGAACGCATCGAGACCTTCGTCGAACCAGCGCAGCATCGCTTCCTGCGCGCTATGCCGGAACTTCGCGAAATGCAGGTTCACGTCGCGCTTCTGGCCAATACGGTCAAGTCGACCGATGCGCTGTTCCAACTGGTCGGGATCGGCCGGCAGATCCCAAAACACGAGATGACTTGCGAACTGGAAGTTGCGGCCCTCGGAACCGATCTCCGCGCACAGCATCAGCCGTGCGCCTTCCGGATTCTGGAAGAACGCGGCATTGCGGTCACGCTGGACGATGCTCATGCCCTCGTGGAAGCGCGCGACGGCAACGCCGCTGGCACCGCGCAGCGCCTCTTCCAGCGCCAATACCTTGGCCTGACTGCGGCAGATGAGCAGGAATTTGTCAGCCGGAAATTCGTCGAGCAAACCAATCAGGAACACAAGGCGCGGATCGCGCGCATAGTTCAACGGCAGCGCATGCGCGTGTTCGTCGACATCGCTCTGGAATTCGGCGAGCAGGTGGCCACGCAGTTCGTCATTCAACTGCTCGTCGGGCAGCGTGACGAGATGCGGTACGCGCTTCGGAAACCCGCCGACGACGGCGCGGCGATTGCGGAACATGACGCGACCGGTGCCGTGGCGATCAATCAGGGCCGAAATCATCGCGCCGCGCGCGTCGTCGTCTTCGGGTGACTGCGCGGTATCGCCGAGGGTCGCGGTCAGCGTGTGCTGGTGCTCGCTAGCCAGTGCCCCGCCATCGATGATCGCGGCGGCAAGCGCCGACAATTTCGCGTATTCGACCGTCTCCTGCTGGAACGCCGCAAGATCGTGGTAACGCGCCGGATCGAGCAAGCGCAGGCGCGCGAAATGCCCGGTGCGCCCGAGCTGTTCCGGGGTCGCCGTCAGCAACACCACGCCCGGTGTGCGTTTGGCGAGCGCTTCGACGAGCACGTACTCGGAACTCTCTTCTTCCGGCGACCACGACAGATGGTGCGCCTCGTCGACGACCAGCAGATCCCAGCCGGCGGTGACCAGTTGCTTCGCGCGTTCCGGGCTCGATACCAGGAATGCGCTGTCGGTGATGACGAGCTCATCGTCCTGGAACGGATTGCGGCCGTCGGCATTCAGTTCGATCGCTTCGACGCGCTCGGCGTCGTAAATCGAGAAGCTCAGATTGAAACGCCGCAACAACTCGACGAACCACTGGTAGACCAGCGTCTCGGGCACCAGCACCAGCACGCGACCGGCGCGGCCACTCGCAAGC
Organism: Lysobacterales bacterium; assembly: GCA_043753835.1. Lineage (GTDB taxonomy): Bacteria > Pseudomonadota > Gammaproteobacteria > Xanthomonadales > Ahniellaceae > JADKHK01. The sequence goes on from JAYUVY010000012.1 coordinate 6,887, forward strand.
TGGCGGGCGATGATGAGGCCGGCTTCGATGGTTTTGCCGAGTCCGACTTCATCGGCCAGCAATACCCGCGGCGGGCGCCGATCGGCGACGATCTGCGCAACTCGCAACTGGTGCGGAATCAAGTCGACGCGCGCGCTCTGCACACCGAATGCCGCGCTGCGGCGGGCTGCGGCACGTCGAATCAACGCCTGATGTCGGAATTCGAATTGATCATTGCGATCGACGCGTCCCTGATTCAGGCGATCTTCGGCCTTGGACACATTCTGCAGGTCATCCAGTCCGGTTTCGCAGACCTCGCGCCCGGACACCGCATAGTGCAACAGGCCCGCCCGTTCATCGACGCTGTCGACGCGATTGGGCTTGCCGGCGAGCATGATCATGTCGCCCACCCGGAATTGGGCGCGCGTCAATGGTGCCGAGTGCGTCGCGTATTGGCGTACGGTGCCGGTGCGGGCATAAACCAGTTGCACCATGCGGCCTTCGACGCGCAAGACGGTGCCGAGTCCGAGTTCAGGCTCGGCGTTCGAGATCCAGCGTTGTCCTGGGGTAAGCGTTGACATGGCAGGCACTGCTGTTTGGCGGGTGATTATGACGGAAGCGCGGCTTGATCCGCGCATCGCCATCATTCGTCACGCTCAACGCCTCAAGTCGATCAGCAGCGAACTCAATCCGGCGCGCGATGGCGCAGGTCGGAACGCGCCTCGCAGGGCACCGCATGCACGCGCGGCTCCGGGCCCAATTCGAGCGCGGTCAGCTTGCCGCCCCACACGGCGCCGGTGTCCAGCGCATGGATGCCGATGCCCTGGAACAGGCCGAGCGTCGACCAATGCCCGCAAATGATGGGCAGTTCACGGCTTGCATGCCCCGGGACTTCAAACCAGGGATACAGCCCGGGCCGCTGCGTCCCCGGCGCGCCCTTGGCATCGAAGTCCATGCGGCCACGCACATCGCAGAATCGCATCCGCGTCATCACATTGATGATGGCGCGCAGTCGATCGACGCCATTGAGATTCTTCGACCACGCGGCAGGCCGATCGCCGAACATGTGCTTGAGCAGCTTCTGGTAATCGTCGCCCTGCAGTTTCTGCTCGACTTCGCTTGCGCGCGCCTTGGCGATGTTCAACGTCCAGCGTGGCGCCAGACCGGCATGCACCATCGCGAACCCGAGCTCACGGTCGACATGCAGCAGCGGCCGATGGCGCAGCCAGTGCAGCAGCTTGTCACGATCGGCGGCGATGAGTACGCGCGCCAGATCGACATTGGCCCGGCGCTGTTCGGACTCGCGGCGCTCGGAAATCGCCAGCAGGCTCAGATCATGGTTACCGAGGACGACCACCGACTGGGCGTCCAGGGCATGCACCAGGCGCAGGACCTCCAGCGAATTTCCGCCCCGATTGACCAGATCGCCGCAGAACCACAAGCGATCAATGGCTGCGTCGAAGCGGATTTTTTCGAGCAGGGCCGAGAGTGCGTCGTAGCAGCCCTGAACATCACCAATGGCATAGGTCGCCATCAGTGCAAGGTGCGCGGCACGGACAAGGTAAAGCGCGGAATCGGCGCGTCGAACGCGGTGCCGTCATCGGCCAGCATCTGATAACTGCCCTGCATGGTGCCAACAGGCGTATCGAGCACGGCACCCGAGGTGTACTCGAAGGCTTCGCCCGGCGCGAGATGCGGATGCTCACCGACCACGCCCGGACCGCGCACTTCCTCGACGCGGCCATTGCCATGCGTGATCAGCCAGTGGCGGGTCAGCAACTTCGCGGGCACGGCACCATCGTTGCGAATGGTGATGGTGTAGGCGAAGGCATAGCGGCCCTGGGCCGGCTGCGACTGTTCGGCAAGAAAGCGCGGGGCGGTGAGGACGTCGATGCAATAAGGCGAAGATGATTTCATGCGGCCATTGTCGTGAGCTTGTGGCACGCGAGCAATCTTTCTTTGGTCACGGCCACATTTCGCATCGCTGGCTCTCATCCGCGACACCGGAACACATCGCCGATGCGGCGGATATGATCGAGTCTTCGAGACACGGACCCGGCTCATGCAGCAACGCGAATACACTCTGATCGGTGCCGGCCTTGCCGGCAGCTTGCTGGCGCTGCTGCTCGCCAGGCGCGGCGCACGCGTACGCGTGTTCGAGCGGCGCCCTGATCCGCGCGGCATCGGTTATCTCGGCGGACGCTCGATCAATCTCGCGCTGGCCGAGCGCGGCCTGCACGCACTGCGCACGGCCGGACTTGAGCGGGAAGTGATGCAACAGGCGACGATGATGCGCGGCCGCATGGTCCACGAAGGACTGGAAGAACCGCGCTTCATGCGTTACGGCAGCGACGACAGCGAGGTGATCTGGTCGGTCAACCGCGGACGCCTGAATCTCAGCGCGCTCGAAGCCGCGGAAGAAGCCGGCGCACAATTCCATTTCGATGCGGCACTGGGCGCGGTGGACTTTAATCGCCGCGAAATGTCCTTCGTCGATGGCGTGGGCGCAAAGCGGCACATGAATTTCGACAGCTTGATCGGTTCCGATGGTGCCGGCTCGGCGCTGCGCGCGGCGATGATGGACATGCAAGACCTCGGCGAGCGTACCGAATGGCTCGGCCACAGCTACAAGGAACTGGAGATTCCAGCCGCTGCCGGTGGTGGCTTCCGCATCGAACCGAATGCGCTGCATATCTGGCCGCGCGGCGGCTACATGCTGATCGCCCTGCCCAATGTCGATGGCAGTTTCACCGTCACCCTGTTCCTCGCCAACGACGGCGAACCGAGCTTTGCGACGTTGAAGTCGCCCGCGCACGTGCGCGAATTCTTCACGCGTGAATTTCCGTCCGCCGTGCCCTTGATGCCCGAACACCTGCAGGACTTCGCCCAGAATCCCACCGGGTTGCTGGCGACGCTGCGCCTCGAACGCTGGCATCTCGACGGGCGCGCCCTGCTGATCGGCGATGCCGCACACGCGATCGTGCCGTTCCACGGCCAGGGCATGAACTGCGCGTTCGAAGACTGCGTCGAACTCGACCGGTTGCTGCACGAGCACGACGATCTGGAAAGCGCCTTCGCCGCCTTCGCGGCCAGCCGCAAGCCGAATGCAGATGCCATCGCTGACATGGCCATTGAAAACTACGTCGAAATGCGCGATTCCGTCGCCGACGACCGTTTCCTGTTGCTGAAGCAACTGGAACGCAGCCTCGCCGGCCTGCACCCGCAACACTTCGTTCCGCGCTATTCGATGGTCATGTTCCGCCGCATCGGCTACGCCGAAGCGCAACGCCGCGGCCGCATCCAGGCCGACATCATGAACGATCTGCTCGGCGACGCGACCGACCTCGACACCATCGACTACGCCCGCGCCGAACAACGCATCCTCAGCGAATTGACGCCGTTGATTTGATTCCGGCATCAGCGGAGACACAAGGCCTCCGCCGATTCATGCACTTACTGGCAACCCATGTCCGGCGTGAGTTTCGCCTGGGTGCCGGACTTGATCCAGGTGCCCGGCACCGGATCGGCGAAGTCGACATTGATGGACTGCGTACCGGCATTGTTCCCCGTGTACGTGCGCATCATCGTGCCGACCGTCGTGCCGACCGGGTCGCCACTGCGTGCGCAGGTCGGGCAGAAGCCGCGGTATTCGCTGAATGGGAAGCTGACATTGGCGCCCGGCGCGGTCGTCACGCCGAGCAACCAGCGCGGCACGCCCTGACCGTCGTAGACATACGCGGCTTGGGCATCAGCGCTGCTGTAGGCGGTGACGCTGAAGCCCCAGCCAGAACTGTCTGGCTGGTACCAGGCCCCGCTGAACAGTCCCGGGCTGCCATTGACATTCGGACAGGACAGCGCGCCCGGCGACTGGAACGGTTCGCTGCCGTACTGGCCATCGAGCAGCCACGAAAACGTGAAGCTGGACGCGGTATTGAAGGTGAGCAGTACTTCGCCGACGACATTGGAATAACTCTCGGTGCCGTTCCACGTGACCCGCGACAGCGCCGCGCGCCAGCTGCCGTCATTGCCGGTGGGTGCGGCATTGGCAGCGATGTACCAGGTCGGCGTGCCGTCTTCGAGGTAGGTGTACCAGACCAGGCCCCAGGCCGACGGGTACTGCGACAGGAACATGCCGTGACCGGAACGGTTCGGATTGAAGTAGGTATGCATCTGCGGACGCACGCTGCCGGCGCCGAAATCCAGTTTCGAGGTCAGCGTGAATGTCGCCGTCGTCGCGCCGGTATTGACGGGCGTGATGTACCAGCGACCGGGTGTGAGCGTCGGTGTCAGCAGATCGATCGACTCGGTCGCACCGGCATGGATTGACGTACCCGCCGCCAGTCCGCGTGCCGGCGCGGCAGCAAACGTGGGTGGCGTCACCGGGTCCGTGGCCTTCGCGAGGTACAGATCGACTTCGCCAGTACCGCTCGTTGTCAAATGCAAGCCGGTCGCATTCGGCGGCACATCGATGACGATGCGTTCGTGGGCGACACCAGCGGCGAGACTGAGCAACTGACTGTCGTTCGCGCCGTGCATCACCAGCGGTGACGGCGTGCTGCTGGCGGTGCGCTTGATCTGCACCAGCACCTTGCCGACATTGTCGACCTGCGTGCGCGTGGCACCGAGATAGGCGAGCGCGTAGGCGCTTTCGCCCACCTTCAACCAGGGTGCATTCCAGGCGACACGCGACTTGAACGTAGCCAAGCGACCCGGCACACGCGGGCCGGTGACTGAAAGGCTGTCATCGGCCGCGATCGTGGTCAGCGACAGGTGCACTGTTTCGATCTCGATACTCTCCGCTGCTGCACCGGAGAATCGCTGCACATGCACCCAGTAACGCTGGTTGCCGGCAGTGAAAAATGTCTCGATACGGCAGGTTTCATCACTACCGCTCTTGACCGACTTGCACAATTCTTCAGTGGCTTCGGCAGCGCCGTCGCCGTCCGCATCGATGCCGACAAAAAGGTCGATGTCGCTGGCGGCACCGGCGATCGTCGATGCAATCAGCAGGCCTTCGACATTGATGCCGGACGACGTCGGTCCGATCAGCGTGGTGAATGTGCCCTGGGCGGCGTTGTAAGGATCATCCGAGGTGGTGTCGACCGCGAGCGCGCGATCGAAGCGCTGACCCGCAACCAATGCCGTATTGGCAAAGGTCAAGTCGGGCAGCGTCACCAGATTGGACAGATTGATGTCGCGGAAGCCGTTCGTGGCATCGGTCTCTATCAGGATCTCTTCCGGCACCGGCCCCGGTGTTGCGAACACTGACATCGGCAACACCGTCGTTGCGACATTGGCGTCAGCCGGCACCAGCTTGATCTGGCCTTCGACCCAACTGCCGACCAGACTGGTGGCGCTCACATCGATGCTGATTTCCAGTGGCCGCACCACACCCGCAGCAAGTGTGAATTCGCTCGGCGTCACGGAGATGGTGGCACCCGCTGGCAAGACGGTTTCGACGCGCCATGTGCCTTCAAGATTGGCAGTGACGGTGCGCGTAAAGGCGCAACGCTCGAAGCAGTCGTTGGTGTGAATGGCGGGAAGGTTCAGCGTTTTCGGGCTGCCACCGGCCTGCGGATCGGCATTGCGCAACTGCGTTTGCGTGATGTCGAAAAACAACCCGGCGCGCGATGCGGCATCGACACGAACCCGACCAGCGCCAGCGTCGAGGTAAGTGGCAGGCGTCACACCGTCTTCGCGCAAGACGGTTTTCGAAGCAGTGGTTGCCAATGCCGAGTCGACCTGGGCCACGCTCCAGGACGGGTTGCCGGACAGCAGCAATGCCGCTGCGCCCGCCACATGCGGCGATGCCATTGATGTGCCGCTGAGCGTCGCCTCACCGTTGGACTGGTGTGCCGCCGCCGCAATGCTCACGCCCGGTGCCGCGACATTGGGCTTCAAAACGCCGTCATAGGTCGAAACCGGCCCCCGGCTGCTGAAGTCAGCAAGCACGTCGCCGCGACCATCGACTCGGGTAACCACGCCGGTGATCGAAGCGCTGATCTGACCACCCGCCAGACGCGCCGTTTCCACCAGATTGCGGATCGTCGTGCCGTCCGCCGCCGTGAGATGTACCGCCGGCAAAAAGTGCTTGTCGGCAACAACGTTGCTGACCTCGCCGGGAAGGTTGACGAGAATCATGCCAGCGGCACCGGCCAGCTTCAGGTTGCAGCCTTTTTCGATGCGTCCGTATTCGCCACGGTTGCAGATGACGATCTTGCCTGCGAGTGAACCGGGCGCAAACGGGTTGCTGGCGCTGCTGGTACAGGTGCTGGGGACACTGCTTGCTGCAGTGCCGGTACCGCAAAGCGCGTTGCCGAAGTCCTTCGCATGCACGATCTGTGCACTCGCAACGCCCGAAGTGATGCCCTCCCCTTCGAGATTGAAGGGCGCCGAGACGCCATGCCCATTGATTCCCGTCACCGTGGTCGTCAGCTTGCGGCCACTCGTTTCCGCTGCCACCGAGATCACCCAGGGTGAACTCGCCAGTGACGACAAGGTGCTGACGCCCGGGCCTTCGTTGCCACCGGACACCACCGGCACCACACCCGCCGCGCGCAAGTTGAAGAAAGCAACCGGCACATCGACAAAACTTCCTCGAAACCCGATCCAAGGGTCGCTCGGCCCGCTCGAAATCGAGAAATTGATCACGTCAACGGCATCCGCCACCGCCTGGTTCAGCGCTGCAATCGACGCCGATTCGGGACATCCGCCCAGCGTTGGGCCGCCGGCCCGGCACGCCTTGTACATGATCAGGTTGGCGCGTGGCGCGACACCCGAAAAATTTCGTTGCAGGGTCGTCGTCGGCGCGGCTGTAGCCACCGAAAACGGATTGCCGACTGCCGTACTCGCCACATGTGATCCATGGCCATCGCAGTCCGTGCCGGCCGGCGTTGTCGTTGTTCCGGTGTGAAATGAACAACGCTCGGTGGCGAAGTCATGCAAACCGATCAGCTTGTCATTGCATCGGGTCTCGCCCGCATTGTTGCAAATGCCAAAGCGTTGCCCGCGCGGATTGGCGTGATTGAAACCGTCGCTCGCAACGTCCTGAAATGAGGGGTGCGAGGCGTTGACACCCGTGTCGATGACACCGACCACCACGCCTTCGCCACGGGTGCGGATGTTCGAACCGGCGACGGTGCCATTCCACACCGCATCTGCGCCCATCCACTGCGGCCCTGCATCGGTATCGAGTCGCAACATCGTGTCGCCAACCACCTTCACGACGCCGGGCACCTGCCGAAAGATCTTCGCCTCAGCCGTCGTCAACTCGATCGCAAAACCATTTGCGACCAGGTCGTATCGAAACTTCGGAACAAATGCCCGACCGGCGCCCTTCGCGGCAGCGGCCAGCACTTCGTCCTGGCGCTCGTGCAGAAACTGCACATAACGTTTGACCGCGACCGTTTTCGCATTGAACTTACGCTGGCCGGTGACGGATATCGCGATCGGTTCCAGATCAGCCGCGCGCTTGCTCGAACCGAGTTGCTCGACGCGCTCGAACGCGGTTGCGGCGGGCTCGGCGAGTGAGACCAAGTAGATTTGTTTTTGATGGATTGGCACCGATTCGGCCGCGGACGCGACTTGCGCCACGACGAGAGACGCCCAGAAAAAGCCGCGGAGACGTGCGTGAATCATGTCTGGAACCTTTTTTTACGATCGCGAGTCGGCAATCATCGCAAATCTTTCTACTCGGCGCACGTGTATGCACAATGAAGCGGTGGCGGTACTTCAGGGTTTCCTCGACGCCGAGTACGGTTTCGATAACAGCGCTGTGTCGCCCATTCACATCGGTGAAGTTTGCCCGTCGTCGCTGACACGCTGCTGGATCACTGCATGGAATCCACTCGGAGCGCCGCGCGATGGCACCTCAAACGCCGTGGCCCAAGCGCATCTGTACGCCAGCCTCGAGACCACCGGCATCACTTTCGAGACCGGCTTCGCACGATCGCCCCTGGTCGTTTCGCCGAGATGGCATGAACCCTGCGCCGTGACCACAGGCGATGTCGTGGCCGAACTGGACCGCCTTGCGCACGATCACCGGCAGCTCGCGATTGTCGTCTGCGAATTCGGACGCCCGGCCCGCCTGCGGTGCTACCGGCGCTTTTGGCAAGAAGCCTTCACACACAGCGGCATGGACGTTGCAAATGTCGAATGGGTAGCATAGTCAGCTGACATTCGACTGCCGATGAACCCTTCCCTCGATCCCACACCGCCGCTGCTTGCTGCACGTGGCCTTGCCGTCTCGCGCATGGGCGAACCGATATTCGGTCCGCTCGACCTGCAGCTTTGGGCCGGTGAAGTGCTGCTCGTCGAAGGTGGCAACGGCAGCGGCAAGACCACGCTGTTGCGCGTGCTCGCCGGGCTGTTGTCGCCGAGTGAAGGTGAGATCGAACGCCATGGCGAGGTCAGCGAAGCACTCGATGCGCCGGTCGGATTCCTGAGCCATGCACTTGGCCTGCGCGCCGACCTGTCGCCACTGGAACAACTGGATTTCTTCGCCTGTCTGTACGGCGTGCGCCCCGGCGTATCGGCCCATGCGGCATTGCTGAGTGTCGGCCTAGGCGGCTTCGAATCGATGCCGGTGCGACGGCTTTCCGCCGGTCAGCGCAAGCGCTGTGCGCTGGCTGCGCTGCTGCACACGGCGAGCACGCTGTGGTTGCTGGACGAGCCCTATGCCAATCTCGACCGTGAAGGCCAGATTCTCGTCGATCGTCTGCTCGAAGCGCATATCGCCCGCGGTGGCTCTGCGGTGATTACCTCGCACGGTTTGATCGAACCGAAGATTTCGCGCGTGCGGCGCATGACTTTGGTGACCGCCGATGCGTAAGGGCAGCGTCGCCTCGGCTTTTTTTGGCGTGATGCGCCGCGATGCACTGTCGCTGTGGCAACGCCGCTCCGACGCGCTGAATCCGATCTGGTTCGCGGCGATCGTCGTGACCCTGTTTCCACTCGCACTCGGTCCGGAAGCCGCGAAATTGGCGCGGATTGCCGGCGGTGTGACCTGGGTCATCGTGTTGCTCGCGAGTTTGTTGTCTCTTGACGCCCTGTTCCGTGCCGATCTCGAAGAAGGCTCGCTCGATCTGATGCTGGTCAGTCACCAACCGCTCGCTGTACTAGCCGCCGCGAAAATTCTGCTGCATTGGTTGGCCACCGGGTTGCCCTTGTTGGCGATCACGCCCTTGGCCGCGACCGCGCTCGGACTGCCGCGCGGTGCACTGCCGATATTGATGCTTTCGCTGGCCTTGGGTACGCCGATCATCAGCGTGATTGGCGCCTGCGCTGCAGCACTCACCGCCGGCTTGCGCCGTGCTGGCATGTTGTTGTCGCTGATTGTGCTGCCGCTCGTGGTTCCAGTGCTGATCTTTGGCGCTGGCGCGGTGGAAGCGAGCATTACTGGCACACCTGCAATGCAGCCGCTGCTGTTGCTGGCCGGTGGTTTGATCGCAGCGATCACCCTCGGTCCGCTGGTCTGCGCTGCGGCGCTGCGACTCGGAAATCAATGACCCCATGAACAAGCTCCTGCTCTGGTTTCACAGCTTCGGCGCACCGCCGACCTTTTACCGGGTCGCGCAACGATTCGAACCCTGGCTGCTTGCAATTGCCCTGATTAGTGGCGGCATCGCGCTCTGGCTGGGACTGGTGCGCGCACCGGCCGATTATCTGCAGGGCGAATCGGCGCGTATCATGTACATCCATATCCCGGCGGCGTGGATGTCGATGTTCATCTACGTGTTCATGGCCGCAAATGGTTTTTGCGCACTGGTTTGGCGTATCAAGATCTCGGAACTGATGGCGATGTGCGCAGCCCCGATCGGCGCCGGCTTCACTGCGGTGACGCTGATCACCGGCGCACTCTGGGGTCGCCCGACCTGGGGCACTTACTGGGTGTGGGACGCGCGCCTGACTTCGGAACTGGTGTTGCTGTTCCTCTACTTTGGTGTGATCGGGCTGTACAACGCGATTGAAGACCCGCGCAAAGGCGCACGCGCCGCGAGCCTGCTGGCATTGATCGGACTAGTGAACCTGCCGATCATCCATTACTCGGTGACGTGGTGGAACACGCTGCATCAGGGTAGTTCGATCAACCTGTTTGCAGGCAAATCGAGCATCGACCCATCAATGTTATGGCCCTTGCTGCTGATGGCGCTGGCGACCAAGTTGTGGTTCGGTGCCAGCCTGCTCGCGCGCAGTCGCGTGGCGCTGCTGCAGCTTGAATCGGGCAAGGAGTGGGCCCAACAGGAACTGCTCGGCACCAGGAAAAACAATCCATGAGCCATACCCCCTTCATCGTCGGTTCGTACGCGGTATTCGCTGCATTCCTGATTTGGGATTTTATCGCGCCGCGTTTGGCGCGCGCACGACTGCAACGTGAACTCGGTGCGCGAACAGCACGCGTCGAGCGGAGAAAACCGAGGAACACACCACCATGAACGAAATACGTCGTCGTCGCTTGATCGCTCTGTCGGTCGGCCTGCTCGGGCTCGGCATCGCCACCGCATTCGTGGTCTTCGCCCTGCGCGAAAACATGCAATTGTTCGTCAGCCCCAGCGATATCGCGCTCGGCAAGGCGCCCGCCGGACACCGCTTCAAGCTCGGCGGCGTGGTGCTCGAAGGCAGCGTGAAACGTTCGCCGGAATCGCTCCAGGTCACGTTCGTCGTCACCGACCGCTTCAAGGATATCCCGGTCACGTTCAATGGCATCCTGCCCGATCTGTTCCGAGAAGGTCAAAGCGTGGTCGCCACCGGCACACTTGAGGGCAATACGCGCTTCCTCGCCGAAGAAGTGCTCGCCAAGCATGACGAGAACTACATGCCGACCGAAGTCGCGGAAGCGATCCAGAAGGCCAAGGAACTGAAGGCGGCAACGCCATGATTCCCGAGTTGGGCCAATTCGCATTGATCCTCGCGCTGCTGGTGGCGTTGATCCAGGCGTTCGTGCCGCTCTATGGCGCGCAGATGCAACGACCTCGGCTGATCGCGATTGCGCGGCCGGCCGCACTGGTGCAATTCGCACTCGTCGGACTGGCGTTCGCGTTGCTCACGCACGCTTTCGTGGTGCAGGATTTTTCCGTCGCCTACGTCGCCCAGAACTCAAACGTCGACCTGCCGATGTTGTATCGCTATTCCGCAGTCTGGGGTGCGCACGAGGGCTCGCTGCTGCTGTGGGCCCTGATCCTGTCGATCTGGACGGCACTCGTCGCGCTGCGCACGCGCGAACTGCCGGATGCCTTTATCGCCCGCGTGCTGTCGGTGCTCGGCTTCGTCGCGGTCGGCTTCCTGCTGTTCACGCTGTTCACTTCGAACCCTTTCCTGCGCCATGTGCCCGGCTTGGCCGACGGCAATGACCTCAATCCGTTGTTGCAGGACCCCGGCCTGATCATTCATCCGCCGATGCTCTACACCGGCTACGTCGGCTTCGCCGTGGCGTTCGCATTCGCGGTGGCGGCTCTGATCGAAGGCCGCGGCGACGCGCGTTGGGTGCGCTGGGCGCGGCCTTGGACCCTGGTCGCCTGGAGTTTTCTGACGCTCGGCATCGCGCTCGGTTCATGGTGGGCCTATTACGAACTCGGCTGGGGCGGCTGGTGGTTCTGGGATCCGGTCGAAAACGCCTCATTCATGCCGTGGTTGATCGGCACCGCGCTGATCCACAGCATGGTCGTCAGCGACAAACGCGGCCAGTTGCTGCGCTGGACCCTGTTGCTCGCGATCATCGCGTTTTCGCTGTCCCTGCTCGGCACATTCCTGGTGCGCTCGGGCGTGTTGACCTCGGTGCACGCCTTCGCCTCCGACCCGACCCGCGGCGTGTTCATTCTCGCCTTCCTGGGCTTCGTCAGCGGCGGTGCGCTGCTGCTGTATGCCTGGCGCGCACAGGGCTTTGCCCACGACGCCGGCTTCGCACCGGTGTCGCGCGAGTCGGCCATCCTGATCAACAACGTGCTGCTGGTGTCGGCGACCGCAATGATCCTGCTCGGTACCCTGTTTCCATTGATCGCCGACGCGTTTTCCTGGGGCAAGATGTCGGTCGGACCACCCTATTTCGGCACATTGTTTCCGCTGCTGATGGCGCCGGTTGTGTTGGTCGTGGCGTTCGCGCCGTTCATTCGCTGGCGCAATGACACCCTTGCGCGCTTTGTACCCAAACTGAAACCGGCGCTGATCGCGGCCGTGGTCATCGCTGCCGCCGCCTTCGCGATCACGCGTGCGCCGTGGCGCGCGGTGCTGGGCGTGTTTGCCGGCGTCTGGGTCATCGCCGCGATGCTCAGCTATGTGCACAGCCATCGCAGTGACACCACAGGACGCACACGCGGCTTCAGTCGCGGCGTGATCGGCATGCTGCTCGCGCACGCCGGCATCGGCGTATTCGTGATTGGTGTGTTCGTGACCGAGGCCAGCAGCATCGAAAAGGATGTGCGGCTGACACCCGGTGAATTCGTCGAAGTTCGAGGCTATCGTTTCGTGTTCGAAAAACTCGAACAGCGCGAAGGACCGAATTTCCATGCCGACCGTGGTGTCATCGGTGTGTTTGTCGGCGACCGCCGGGTGCGTACCATGTACCCGGAAAAACGCGCTTATCGTGGGCAACAGGTGATGACCGAAGCCGATCTCGATCCCGGTCTGACCCGCGATCTTTACGTCGCCATGGGTGAAGCCGTGGGCGACAATAATGCCTGGGCCATCCGCGTCTATCACAAGCCCTTCATCCGCTGGATTTGGCTTGGCGCGTTGTTCATGATGTTCGGCGGCTTTGTCGCTGCGCTCGACCCGAAGCTACGTGCGGTGCGTACAAAATCGGCTTCGAATGACGCTGCCGCTGCACCGCAGGCGGCAAGCTGATGCGCTTTTTCGTCCCACTCGTTCTTTTTCTCGGCCTCGCGGCCCTGCTTTATGCCGGCCTCGGACGCGACACACGCACCGTGCCCTCGCCCCTGATCGACAAGCCGGCCGCCGCGTTCATCCTGCCGGAGTTGCGCGACACGAAGATCCAGGTCGATAGCAAACAGTTTGCCGGCAAGCCGTGGCTGCTCAATGTCTGGGGTAGCTGGTGCGTCGCCTGTCAGGAAGAACACCCGGTGCTGATGGCCTATGCCCGCAACAACAAGATTCCAATCGTCGGATTGAACTGGAAGGACGATCCGGACACGGCATTGCGCTGGCTCAAGGCACTCGGTGATCCCTACGACGCCATCGCCACCGATGCCGATGGCGACGTCGCCATCGACTTCGGCGTCTATGGCGCACCGGAAACCTTCCTGATCGATGGCAACGGTGTCATCCGCTACAAGCAGATCGGTCCGCTGACTGCGGACATCATCGCCAGCGAGATCGAACCGCGACTGGCCCAAATGGGAGTGCCGTGATGCAACCTTCAGTGATGCAACGCCTCCTGCTCGCGATCGGACTGATGCTGGCGATGTCCCTGGTGCATGCCATCGACCCGTTGCCGTTCAAGAACGAAGCCGAGGAACAGCGATTCCAGAACCTCGTGCGCGAACTGCGCTGCCTCGTCTGCCAGAACCAGAATCTCGCCGATTCCGACGCCGGTCTTGCCAAGGACCTGCGTCAGGAAGTATTCGAGATGATTCAGGCCGGCAAGAGCGACGACGAGATCAGGCAGTTCCTGACCGAACGCTACGGCGATTTCGTGCTCTATCGACCGCCGTTCAAGGCGACAACCCTGGTGCTCTGGGTCGGCCCGGTGGTGATCCTGGTCCTCGGCTTCGCCTTCGCCCGGCGCATGATGCTGAACAAGGGGCCGCATCCGGAACTGCCGGGGCCGATCGACGACGAGGTCGAACGATGACGCTGTCGTTCCTGAGCGCGGTTGCACTGTTGTGCATCGTCGCGATGACACCAATCGTGCTGCCGCTGTTGCGTGCCCATGCAGAAGACGAGAACAGCCGCAGTGCACGCAAGCAGCGCGATGCACTCGCGGCTGCGCGTGCTGCCGGCGTGCTGTCGCAGTCCGAATACGATGCGAAACTGGCGCTCCTGCCGGCATCTGCAGTCCCGACTTCGCGACCGGCCCGCGCCTTGGCACTCGCGCTCGTGGTGCTGGTGCCGCTCGCCGCCCTGTTGCTCTATCGCGATCTCGGCGAACCACTCGCCTTGGACCCGCAAGCGCTGGTTGCCGACACCGCCGCGCCCGCAGCCGCACCTGACCTTGACAGCGCCGTCTCCGGCCTGGAAAAGCGTCTGGCCGACACGCCCAACGACATCGAAGGCCTGCGCTTGCTGGCGCGCGGCTACCAGAGCATGCAGCGCTTCGCCCAAGCGCGCGACACCATGGCCAAAGTGCGCGCCTTGGCCCCGGACGATCTCGATATCCAGGTCGAATATGCGGAAGCACTGGCGCTGGCCGGGCCGGAACGGATCTTCGATGGCGAAGCCCAGCGCCTGATCGAAGCCGCGCTAACGGCGAATCCCGACCACCAGCGCGGTCTGTGGCTGGCTGGTATCAGCGCCATGCAACGCGACGACAAGCCGCAGGCGATCGCCCTTTGGCAACGCCTGTTGCTGCAACTGCCACCGGATTCCGAAGTGCATGCATCAGTCAGCGCGCAGATCCGCGAACTCGGCGGCGACGTACCAGACTCTGTCGTTGCCGCGTCACCTGTAGACAACCCTGCCGCGTCCGCCAGTAACAGCGCAGGCGCGATCCAACTCAATGTGCGCGTTGCTGCGGCACTGGCCGCGAAGATCGCGCCGGGCGATATCGTCTATGTATTCGCACGCGCCGCCGAAGGACCGAAAATGCCACTCGCGATCAGCCGTTTCGCCGCCTCGGAACTTCCGAAGACGGTGACGCTCGACGACAGCATGGGCATGATGCCGACGCTCAAACTGTCGCAGCAGGACAGGATCGTGATCGGCGCACGCATTTCCAGGTCCGGCAATGCGACGCCGCAATCCGGCGACTTCGAAGTGCTGACCGGCGCACTGGAACGGGCTGCCATCCAGGCACCGATCGACCTCGAAATCGCGACCGTCGTGCCCTGAAAGCACAACGCCCGCATCTCGCGGGCGTTGATTTTCAGGGCGACGGAACCGTTACGGCTTGCGCGCCGGCGTCACCGTCATCTGCTCACGATTCTTCTCGACGGTCTTGTCGCCGACACCTTTGACGGCGGCCAGTTCGTCCACCGACTTGAAGCCGCCGTGCGCATCACGATAGGCCACGATCGCTTCGGCCTTGGCAGCACCGATGCCGTTCAGAGCTTCCAGTTGTGCCGCGGTCGCGGTGTTTAGGTTGATCTGCGCCGCAAATGCCGCGAGCGAAGCCAGCGAGAGCGACAGGCCGAGGACGAAATTTTTGATGAAGTTCATGACGGATTCCTTTGATTGTTTGGTTGGGAGGTTGCCGGTGTGCTCACCGGACGACGACTATTCTCGGCATCGACGTGCACGCCGGCCTCCGCACGATTCGGATCTGGGGCTGCGCATTCGCCGCACGTGCACCTCGGAAATTTCGCAGTTGCAGGAAGTTGGCGCGGCAGCCGTTGGCGCAGCAGTCGTTGGCGCAGTCACGCAAGAGTAATAATTCTGTCGTGTAATGCCCGCGACCCAAGTGAGCAGGGAATATGCTGAAACAGATTCTGATCGTGGAAGACGAGGCGGCCATTCGCGAAATGATCGCGCTGGCGATCTCGCGTGCCGGCATGAAGCCGGTACATGCCGCCGACGTACGGGCCGCGCAGGAGGCGATCGCGACGCGTGTGCCCGACCTGATCCTGCTCGACTGGATGCTGCCCGGCACCAGTGGCATCGACTACGCACGACGCCTGCGTCGCGACGACCTGACGCGTCAGGTACCGGTGATCATGCTGACCGCGCGCGGCGAGGAAAACGACAAGGTCAGCGGACTTGAAGCTGGCGTCGACGACTATGTCGTCAAACCGTTCTCGGCGCGCGAACTGGTGGCACGCGTCAAGGCCGTATTGCGCCGTACGCAAGGGGATGGCGAGGACGGTAATGTCGAAGTCGGCGGTCTGCGCATCGACGGCCCGGCCCATCGCGTGTTCGCCGATGATGCGCCGGTGGCGATCGGCCCGACCGAATACCGGTTGCTGTATTTCTTCATGACCCATGCCGATCGCGTCTATTCACGCGGCCAGTTGCTCGACCACGTCTGGGGCGGCAACGTCTACGTCGAGGAGCGCACGGTCGACGTGCATATCCGTCGCCTGCGCAAGACGCTGGAGCCGTTCGGCAAGGAAAATCTGGTGCAGACCGTGCGCGGTGCCGGCTATCGCTTCTCCGCGATTGCGTAAGTCGCTAGCTTAGGCGGCGCATGCCCAAGCTCACGCTCAACGTATTGCGTTCCCACGCCTGGCAGGTGTCGATCGGACGCCTGTTGCTGCTGATCGCGTTGGCGCTGGTGGTCGGGTTCATCAGTGGCCACGTGTTGTGGGCGCTGATCATCGCGCTGGCCTTGTATTCGGTGTGGTCGCTGTACAGCCTGTCACGCATGCAGCGCTGGCTGTTGGCGCGTTCGCGACTGCCACCACCGCAGGAAATGGGCGTGTGGACCGACGTCTCCGAATTCATCTACCGCCGACATCAGGCCAGCCGCAAGCATCAGCGACGGCTCGTGCGGCTGTTGCGCGCGTATCGCGAAGCGGCCGCGGTATTGCCCGATGGCGTGATCGTGCTCAGCGCGCTGCGTCAGGTCGTGTGGTTCAACGAGTCCGCCGCACGCCTGCTCGGCCTTGACGCGCGCAAGCATCGCGGTATGCGTATCGATCATCTGGTCAAGAATGCGCAGATTCTCGCCTGGCTCGCCCACACCAGGGCCGGCGAGCCGCTGATCGACGTCGCAGCCCCGGCGCAACCGGACGTGCGCATGAGCATGCGCCTGATTCCCTATGCACAGGACCAGTGGCTGCTGGTGGTGCGTGACGTCTCGATGCTGCTCAAGCTCGAACAGGTCCGGCGCGACTTCGTCGCCAATGTTTCGCATGAATTGCGCACGCCGCTGACCGTGCTGCACGGCTATCTGGACATGATGGATCCGGAGGATCCGGAAACCGAAGGCATGGTGCGAGAAATGCGCAAGCAGTCGCTGCGCATGACGCAGATCGTCGAAGACCTGCTCACCCTGTCGCGCCTTGACGCGCAGGACGAAGCGCATAGCGAACCGGTTGCAATGGCGGCAATGCTGGCGGGACTTCGCCGCGATGCCGAGGCGCTATCGCAGAACCAGCACACGATCAGCGTCGAAGCCCCTTGCAAGCGCGATGTGCGCGGCTCGACCAAGGACCTGCACAGCGCTTTCAGCAACCTCGTCGCGAATGCCGTGCGTTACACGCCGAGCGGCGGTCGCATCGTGTTGCGCTGGTTCGATGAAGGCGACGGTGCCTGCTTTTCGGTGCAGGACTCGGGTTTCGGCATACCCGCCGAACATCTGCCGCGCATCACCGAGCGCTTCTATCGCGTGTCCACCAGCCGTTCGCGTGACAAGGGCGGCACCGGGCTCGGTCTGTCGATCGTCAAACATGTGCTCGGCCTGCATCAGGCGCGGCTGGAAATCGCCAGCGAACTTGGCGTCGGCAGCACGTTTTCCGCGCATTTCCCAGCCGAACGCCTGGTCGATCCCCATACCGCCGCGATGCCCTGAGCCGTTCGCCCGGCGCGCTCGCTATGCTTGTCCCATTCACCCGCGAGCACCACCCATGAGCAAGTCCCGCGACCTGCGTGACCCGACGCTGTACATCAACCGTGAACTGTCGCAACTCGAGTTCAACTATCGCGTGCTGGCACAGGCCCAGGACGCGTCCATGCCGCTGCTTGAGCGCGTAAGGTTTCTGTGCATCTGCTCGTCGAACATCGACGAGTTTTTCGAGATTCGCGTCGCCGCATTGAAGCTCGGTGGAACGACCGTCGGACCCGATGGACTGAGCACCCTGGAGACGTTGCATCGCGTGCGCTCGCGCACCCTCGAGCTTCTGGAAGAGCAGTATCGGTTATGGAACAAGACCCTGCGCCCGGCGCTGGTCGGCGAAGGCATCCGCGTATTGATGCGCGACGAATGGAATGCCAAGCAGCGGCGCTGGCTGCAAGGCTATTTCCAGGATGAGATTCTGCCGGTGCTGTCGCCGCTCGGGCTCGATCCGGCGCATCCGTTTCCGCGCATCCTCAACAAGAGCCTGAATCTCGTCGTGTTGTTGAAGGGCCGTGATGCATTCGGCCGCGAAGGTGACATGGCCCTGGTGCGCGCACCGCGTTCGCTGCCGCGCGTGATCCGTCTGCCGGCGGAATTGTCGGACGGCACCCAGGATTTCGTGCTGCTTTCCGGCGTGCTGCAGGAATTTGTCGACGAACTGTTCCCCGGCATGCAGGTGAAGGGCTCGTACCAGTTCCGGGTGACGCGCAACAGCGAGTTGGAAGTGGACGAGGACGAAGCCGAGAACATCGCGCATGCGCTGAAGGACGAATTGCAGGAGCGCGGTTTCGCGCGTGCGGTGCGACTGGAGATCGCCGACGCGCTGCCAAAAACCACATTGAAGCTGCTGATGGCGAATTTCGCCGTCGGCGAAGATGACGTCTATCGCTGCCAGGGGCCGGTCAATCTCAGCCGCGTGATGGCGGTGTATGACCTGATCGATCGCCCCGACCTGAAGTTCCCGAAATTCACGCCACGTATCGAATCGCGCATCACCAACGCCGCCAATATTTTCGACGCGATCCGCGCGGACGATGTGTTGATGCATCACCCGTTCGATTCGTTCGCCACCGTGCTCGAATTCGTGAAGCAGGCGGCGACCGACCCCGGCGTGCTCGCGATCAAGCAAACGCTGTATCGCGCCGGCAAGGATTCGCCACTGGTGGCCTATCTGATCGAAGCTGCGCGTGCCGGCAAGGACGTGACCGTGGTCATCGAACTGCGCGCGCGTTTCGATGAAGAGGCGAACCTGAGCCTTGCCGATCGCTTGCAGGAAGCCGGCGTGCAAGTCGTTTACGGCGTCGTCGGGTTCAAGACGCACGCCAAGATGATGCTGGTGGTGCGTCGCGAGACGAATGGCCTGCGTCGCTACGTGCATCTGTCGACAGGCAATTATCACGCGAGTACGGCACGTGCTTACACCGACATCGGCCTGCTCACTTGCGACCCCGAGATCGGCGAAGACGTGCACAAGCTGTTCCAGCAGTTGTCCGGGCTTGGCCCGGTGATCAAGCTGAAACGCATCCTGCAATCGCCATTCACGCTGCACAAGGAATTGCTGGCGCGCATCGAGCGCGAGATCGACCATGCGAAGCGTGGGCTACCGGCGGCGATCCGCGCCAAGATCAATCACCTCAACGAGTCGGGCGTGATCCGCCTGCTCTACGAGGCATCACGCGCTGGCGTGCAGATCGACCTGATCGTGCGCGGCACCTGCGCGCTGCGACCGGGCGTGCCCGGCGTCTCCGACAACATCCGCGTGCGTTCGCTGGTCGGGCGCTTCCTCGAACACAGTCGCGTCTACTGGTTCCAGAACAACGAGCATCCGGAGATTTTCTGCTCCAGCGCCGACTGGCTGGAACGCAACCTGTTGAGGCGTATTGAAACCTGTTTCCCGATCATCGACCCGGATCTCGCCAAGCGCGTCTATGACGAGGAGATCGAGAACTACCTCGCCGATAATCAGCAGGCTTGGGCGCTGCAAGCCGACGGCACCTGCATACGCATCGAGCCCGGTGAAGCGATGCCGCATTCGGCGCAACTGTCGTTGCTGGCGAAGCTTTGCTCATGAACAGCGACACGCCCCTGCCGGAAGGCGAAGAACTTGCTGCGGTGGATCTCGGTTCGAACAGTTTTCATCTGGTCGTCGCACGTTACGAAAAAGGGCAACTGCAAGTCATCGACCGCTTGCGTGAAGCGGTTCGGCTCGCCGCCGGGCTGGCGCCGGACGGCTCACTTTCGGTGGAGAAGCGTCGCGACGCGCTCGCCTGCCTGGCACAGATCGGCCAACGCATCGCGCACCTGCCCGACGATCGCGTCTGGGCAGTGGGCACCAACACCATTCGCAAGCTGAAAGCGCCGCGCGCATTCCTGATCGCTGCCGAAACCGCGCTCGGGCATCCGATCGAAATCGTGTCCGGTCGCGAAGAAGCCCGCCTCATCTATCTCGGCGTCGCGCACGGCATTCCCGAAAGTCGCAAGCGTCGCCTGGTCGTGGACATCGGCGGCGGCTCGACCGAATTCATCATCGGCGAAGGCCATGCGCCGATCGAACGCGAAAGTGTGCAGATGGGTTGCGTCGCGACCACGCTCACGTGGTTCGGCAGTGGCGAGATCACGCGCAAGCGCTACGACGAAGCACGCACCGCAATCGCACTCGAGTTGCAGCAGTTCGCGACCGAGTACAAGACACGCGGCTGGAAGGAATGCTGGGGTTCGTCCGGCACGATCAAGGCGATCGGCGACATCGCCAATCATCTTGGCGACAAGGACGGGCTGATCACGCGTGGCTTGATGGAAGAAATTCGTGACGCGATGGTCAAGGCCGGCCACATCGACAAGATCAAGCTACCGGGACTCAACGAGGAACGCCGCGCCGTGATCGCCGGCGGTGCGGTCATTTTGCACGCGATCATCGAGACGCTGCAGATCAAGTCGATGCAGGCCTGCGAAACTGCGATGCGCGAGGGTCTGCTGTGGGACATGGTCGGTCGCGCCGAGCACAGCGATCCGCGCGAGGCGACGATCCTTGGCCTGTGCCAGCGCTACAGCGTCGACGAGGTGCATGCCGAGCGCGTCGAACGCAGTGCACTGATCTTGTTCGATGCCGTGGCGCGCCAATGGGGCCTCGACGAAACCCATCGCACCTGGCTGCATTTCGCGGCGCGCGTGCATGAAATCGGGCTCGTGATCGCGCACAGTCAGCATCATCAGCATGCGTCCTACGTGCTCGCGAATTCCGACATGGCCGGCTTCACCCGACTGGAACAGCAAGTTCTGGCGACGATCGTGCGCGGCCACCGCCGCGGCATTCCGGTCAGCGCCCTGAAGCTGATTCCTGCGCGTGCCGCGCCGCAAGCCGAACGCCTGATGATCCTGCTGCGCCTCGCCGCCCTGCTGCACCGCTCGCGCGTCGACGAACGCGTACCGAAACTCGGCATCGAAGGCAGCGATCGTGGGCTCAAACTCACCCTCCCTGAGAAATGGCTGCAGTCGCACCCCCTGACCAGCACGGATCTGGACCAGGAACACGACTACCTCGCCGCAATCGATTTCCGACTGACGGTGCGCGCGGCTTGATCGAGGCAATAGCGGCAAACCCACGTCGAAAATATCGGGTCTATACTGCGGTCGTAGTCAGGAGCAAAGCATGGCCACTCTCGCAGGTGTCACTCACCGCCACCCCGACATTCTCGGTGGCACGCCCGTTTTCGTTGGTACGCGCGTCCCGGTCCGCTCGCTCTTCGATTACCTGGAAGGCGGCGACACGCTGGAGGAATTCCTGCATCAATTCCCTTCGGTAAAACGCGAACAGACGATCGCACTTCTTGATGCCGCATTCGAGCGGGTGACGGCCGATGCGACTGCTGCTTGACGAAAACTTCCCGGCAGATTTCGGTTGACATTGAATTCACTGTGCACTGATGGCCTAGGGCGTGACCAGAAATTTACCGATCAGATTTTTGATAGCGTCGTGCGGAGTCCTCGCATTCGTGCCGGGAGCAATTGCTTGGGCAGTGCTCCCCTTCATATTGCAGGATGGACGGTGGCTCTCATGGCAAGTTGTGTTCGCACTTCCCGCTATGCCAATTGGTGCATGGCTCATCGCCACAAGCTCTCCCGCATATCAAACCAATCGGGCGGTTCTCGTCTTGTTTCTGGCACCCATATTTTTCGCGTTGGGCATTTTTCTGCCTTCGCCAAGATACTTGGGGCTCGGGGTTTTGATTGCGGGCATCTCGCTAATTTTTCTAATCCCCATCTGTTTACATTTTTGGGCTCGCAAGTCGCACGAAGTAATGCAATCCGCGTCTGTGGGTAACGCCACGTGAGCGGCGCCGGCAATGCGGGCGCAGCCTCGCTCAACCCGGGCGTGAAGCGGCGCGAGGTGTTGTGGTTCGCGTTGTATGACTTCGCGAACTCGGCTTACACCACGATCATCATCACCGCGATCTACAACGCGTTCTTTGTTGCCGAGGTGGCGGGCCGGGCGCGTTGGGCGACGCTCGCTTGGACCAGTGCGCTGTCGGTGTCTTACCTGTTCATCCTGTTCAGCGCGCCGGTGCTCGGGCGCTATGCCGACCAGCATGCGGCCAAGCGCAAGTTGTTGCTGTTCGCGACCGTGCTCTGTGTCGCGGCCACTGCGGCACTCGCGCTGATCGGCGCTGATCATCTGTACCTCGCGCTGCTGTTGTTGATGATCTCGAACTTCGCGTTCGGCAGCGGCGAAAACCTGCTCGCGGCGTTTCTGCCGGAACTCGCCACGCGCGACGGTTATGGCCGCATCTCCGGGTTCTCCTGGGCCTTCGGTTACATCGGCGGACTGATCGCGCTTGCGTTGTGTCTCGCCTATGTGCAGTACGCGCAGAGGCACGGACTTGGCGCACGCGACTTCGTCCCGGTGTGTCTGCTGATCGCGGCCGGCATGTATGCGCTCGGCGCGATTCCGATGCTGACCCTTGTGCGCGAACGCAGCGTCGCGCACGTGGCACCGTCGCCAATCACGACATTGTTCCGGGAATCGATCAGCGAATTGCGCGCCAGTTTCGCGCGTCTCGCCCACTATCCGGATCTGCGCCGGTTTCTCTGGGCCATCCTCGCCTACCAGGCCGGCATCCAGACCGTGATCACCATCGCCGCGATCTATGCGCAGGAAGCGATGGGTTTCACCACTGCGCAGACACTGCAGCTGATCCTCGTCGTCAATATCACCGCCAGCGTCGGCGCGGCATTGTTCGGACTCACGCAGGATCGCTTCGGCCATCGGCGCATGCTGATCGGCGTGTTGTCGCTATGGTTGTTGACGATTCTCACGTTCGCGCTCGGCGGCAATGTCAGTACGTTCTGGATCGCCGCGAATGCGGCCGGTTTAGCGATGGGCGCCGCGCAAGCGGGTGGTCGCGCGGCCGTGGCCTGGCTCAGCCCACCAGCGCACAGCGGCGAATGCTTCGGTCTATGGGGTTTTGCGACCAAGGCTGCGGCCATCATCGGACCGCTCGCCTATGGTCTGGTCAGCTTCGCGACCCACAATGATCACCGCATGGCGATGCTCGCCACCGCCGGATTCTTCGTTGTCGGCCTGATCGTCATCGTCCGCGTCGATTTTCAGCGCGGCCACAACCACGCCCACGGCGCCCGTTAAGCGCGTCGCGACACATCAGTCCATCGCGGCATTTCGTCATCACCAAAGCCCATGACGAGCTGACACGCGAGCGGTCTAGACTGAATTCCTAGTCGACCGGTGGGAATTCATGTTGTCACGCAAGGCCAAATACGCATTACGCGCGCTGAGCACGTTGACCGCAGCCAGACCGGAACGGCTCGGCGCGGCGCGAATCGCGCGCGATGCGGATGTGCCGGCCAAGTTTCTGGAATCGATCCTGGTCGAATTGCGCGACGCCGGCCTGATCGACAGCCGCCGCGGCACGGTCGGCGGTCATGCGCTGGCGCGTCCGGCGGAATCGGTGATGGTCGGCGAGATCATCCGCATCATCGACGGCCCGCTCGCACCAATCCGCTGCGCCAGCCTCAGTGCGTTCGAACCCTGCAACGACTGCCCCGACCCGACGAACTGCGCGCTGCGCGGACTGATGAGCGACGTGCGCCAGGCGATGTCGGATGTGCTCGATCACCGCAGCCTCGCCGACTTCGCAAAGTCTTCGGAGACACCATGCAACAACGCCTGATTGCCCTCGGACTGCTGCTGGCCAGTCCGCTCGCGATAGCCGACGATGCCGCGATCCGCTCTGAACTGGCGGCGCTGAAGCAACGATTGGCGGTACTCGAACGCAAGCTCGAGATCGCGCAGGAAGAGGCCGCCGCGAAACTGCCGGTGACGCCGGTGGTCGCAGTCAATGAAAAAGGCCTGTCGATCAAGTCGGCACCACCCGGCGATTTCGAGATCAAACTGCGCGGCGGCATGCAATTCGACCATCGTGGATTCTTCGATGACGATGGCGCGCCGATCAACGACACCTCGGTGTTCCGACGCATTCGGCCGTCACTCGAAGGCACGCTCGGGCCACTGGTCGCTTTCCGCATCGTGCCGGAACTGGCGGACGACACGGCGAGTCTGATCGACGCCACCATCGACGTGAAGTTCAATCCCGCCTATTCGCTGCGCGTCGGCAAGATGAAGGGGCCGATCGGCCTCGAACGGCTGGTGTCGTGGAACGCGTTGCCGATGATCGAACGCGGTTTCCCGACCGAACTCGCACCGAGCCGCGAAGTTGGCGCGCAGATCTTCGGCGAACTCGCCAAGGGCACGGTGAATTACGCCGTGGGTGCCTTCAACGGTGCCCCTGATGGACGCAACAGCAACGCCAGCGATGTCGACAACAACATCGAATTGGAAGGCCGCGTGTTCTTCGAACCCTGGAAGAACCACGCGAACGTGCTTTCCGGCCTCGGTTTCGGTATCGCCGGCAGCACCGGTGAAAAAGACGGCAGCGGCAATGCGCTGCTGCCGCGCTATCGCACCCCGGGCCAGAACGTATTCTTCAACTACCGCACGCCGGTCACCGCCCACGGTGCGCATACGCGCATCTCGCCACAGGCCTATTTCTATCGCAACGAGCTCGGCCTGCAAGCCGAATACATCAGCTCGGAACAGGAACTGCTGTTGCCGAACGCGGCTGGCTCTCCTATCGACCCGACGCGCATTGACCTGAAACACGACGCCTGGCAGCTCACCGGCAGCTGGGTACTGACGGGCGAAGACGCGGGCTACAAAGGCCTCGCCAAACCCTACCAATCGTTCGTCGCCGGCGGCGAAGGCTGGGGCGCGTTCGAACTGGTCGGACGCTATGGCGAATTGCACATCGATGACGACGCTTTTCCGCGCTATGCCGACAGCAACACCTCGGCCACCGCCGCACAGGCCTATGGCATCGGATTGAACTGGTATCTGACCAGCAATTTAAAGCTCGTCTTCAACCACACCCATGCCAGCTTCGATGGTGGCGCCGCGAACGGAGCCGATCGCGCCGACGAGAAGACCTTCTTCTCGCGCGTACAGGTCTCACTCTGATCACGACTCAGGAGCAGCATCATGAACATCACCGCAAAAACATGGCTGGCGTCGTTCCTCGTCCTGATCGCAGGCAGCGCAGCGGCGAAAGACATCGAACTGCTCAACGTCTCCTATGACCCGACGCGCGAGTTCTACCAGGACGTGAATCGCGAATTCGCGGCGCAGTGGCAGGCGCAGAGCGGCGACAGCGTCAAGTTGCTCGCTTCGCACGGTGGTTCGGGCAAACAGGCGCGCTCGGTGATCGACGGGCTCGAAGCGGATGTCGTCACGCTCGCGCTCGCCTTCGATATCGATGCCATCGCCGACAAGTCGAAACTGCTGCCGCCGAACTGGCAATCGCGCCTGCCGCACAACAGCACGCCCTACACCTCGACGATCGTGTTCCTGGTGCGCAAGGGCAATCCGAAGGCGATCCGCGACTGGGGCGATCTCGCGAAAACCGGCATCTCGGTGATCACGCCGAATCCGAAAACTTCGGGTGGCGCGCGCTGGAACTATCTTGCCGCCTGGACCTGGGCGAGCAGGGAATTTTCCGGCGACGGCCCCAAGGTGCTCGACTATCTGGGCCAGTTGTTCCGCAACGTGCCGGTGCTCGATACCGGTGCGCGCGGATCGACGACCACCTTCGTGCAACGCGGTATCGGCGATGTGCTGGTGGGCTGGGAGAACGAAGCGCATCTGTCGCTCGCGACCGCGCCGGATCAATTCGAGATCGTGCTGCCGAGCCTCAGCATCCTTGCCGAACCGCCGGTCGCGCTGGTCGACAAGGTCGTCGACCGCAAGGGCACACGCAAGGTCGCCGAGGCCTATCTGCAATTTCTGTATTCGGATGCCGGCCAGCAGATTGCCGCGAAGCACCACTATCGCCCGGCGCTGCCCGATCGCGTCGATGCCGCCCTGCTGGCGCAGTTGCCGAAGCTGACGATGGTCACCATCGACAACGCCTTCGGCGGCTGGAAGAACGCACAGGACGTGCACTTCGCCGACGGCGGCACCTTCGATAGCGTGCTCGCAAAAGGACGCTGATCGTGGCGGCATCGATCTCCACCAGCCTGCGTCGCGCCGGCCCCCTGCCGGGGTTCGGTCTGACGCTCGGCATGACCCTGGCATGGCTTGGCTTCATCGTGCTGCTGCCGCTGCTGGCGCTCGCGATCAAGGCGGCGGGCCTCGGTCTCGACGGCTGGGGAACGGTGCTCGCCAGTGGCCGCGTGCAGCATGCGCTGTTGTTGAGTTTCGGCACCGCGCTCGCAGCCGCGCTGTTCAATGTGCTGGTCGGCGCGCTGATCGCGTGGGTGTTCGTGCGCTATCGCTTTTTCGGGCGTGCGTTTTTCGACGCATTGATCGATCTGCCTTTCGCCTTGCCCACGGCCGTCGCCGGTATCGCCTTGACCGCGCTGTATGCCGGCAACGGCTGGATCGGGCAATGGCTCGAACCACAGGGGATCAAGATCGCCTACACGCCGATCGGCATCGTCGCGGCGCTTATTTTTGTCGGTTTGCCGTTCACCGTACGCACCGTGCAGCCGGTGCTGGAACAGTTGCACATCGAATACGAAGAAGCCGCGGCGTCGCTCGGTGCCAGCCGCATCAGCACGCTGTGGCGGGTGGTGTTGCCGCAGTTGCTACCGGCCTTGCTTACCGGATTTTCGTTGGCGTTCGCGCGCGGCGTCGGCGAATACGGCTCTGTGATCTTCATCGCCGGCAATCTGCCGAACATCAGCGAAATCGCGCCGCTGCTGATCGTGATCAAGCTCGAAGAATTCGACTACGGCGGTGCCACCGCGATTGCCACGCTGATGCTCGCCACGTCATTTCTGTTGCTGTTCGCCTTGAATGCGCTCACGCGGAGGGTCGCCCGTGGCCAATCGTACTGAGCACGCGCAGACGCCCGCTTCCGAACCCGTCTGGGTGCAACGCATCCTGATCGGCATCGCCTTGCTGCTGCTCGGTGGGCTGGTGGTACTGCCGCTCGTGGTCGTGATTGTGGAAGCGCTGCGCCATGGCGTGGCCGCCTACTTCGCTTCGATCAATGACCCCGATACACGCGCGGCGATCAAGCTGACCCTGCTCGTCGCCGCAATCAGCGTGCCGATCAATGCCGTGTTCGGTATCGCCGCCGCGTGGACGATCACGCGCTTCAATTTTCGCGGTAAAGGCTTGCTCCTGACCCTGATCGATCTGCCGTTCTCGGTGTCGCCGGTCGTCGCTGGGCTGATCTTCGTGTTGCTGTTCGGCGCCCAGGGCTGGTTCGGACCGTGGCTGAGTGAACACGGCTTCAGGATCATCTTCGCGACGCCAGGCATCGTGCTCGCGACCGTGTTCATCACCTTCCCGTTCGTCACCCGAGAACTGATTCCGCTGATGCAAAGCCAGGGCAGCGATCAGGAGGAAGCCGCGGCCCTGCTCGGTGCCAGCGGCTGGACGCTGTTCTGGCGCGTCACCCTGCCGAACACGCGTTGGGCGCTGCTTTACGGCGTGTTGCTGTGCAATGCGCGCGCGATGGGCGAGTTCGGCGCCGTCTCGGTGGTGTCCGGACATATCCGCGGCCTGACCAATACGCTGCCGCTGCATGTCGAAATTCTCTACAACGAATTCAACTTCGCCGCGGCGTTCGCAGTCGCGTCGCTGCTGACTCTGCTCGCCCTGATCACCTTGCTGCTGAAGCTATGGCTGGAATGGCGCCACGGCGACGCGCTCGCACGCACGCGCAAAGGCCACTGAGGAATCCCCATGGAAATCCGCATCGAAAATGTCGCGAAGCAGTTCGACGAATTTGCCGCGCTGCAGCCGACCCATCTCGATATCGCATCCGGTGAACTGCTGGCCTTGCTCGGTCCTTCCGGTTCCGGGAAAACCACCTTGTTGCGCTTGATTGCCGGACTGCTGCCGGTGGATTCCGGACGCATCCTGTTCGGCGGTCGCGACACCACGCGGCTGTCGCTGCGCGAACGTCGCGTCGGTTTCGTGTTCCAGCAATACGCGCTGTTCCCGCATCTGAGCGCGTTCGAGAATGTCGCCTTCGGACTGCGCTCACGGCGCCGCGCCGAGCGCCCGGACAAGGCCGCGATCCACACGCGCGTCACCGAATTGCTGCGACTGGTGCAGATGAGCGACTTCGCCGAGCGCCTGCCGGGACAGTTGTCGGGCGGCCAGAAACAACGCGTTGCACTCGCCCGCGCCATGGCGATTGATCCACATGTGCTGCTGCTCGACGAACCGTTCGGCGCGCTCGATGCGAAGGTGCGCGTGGAATTGCGCCGCTGGCTGCGGCGCATTCACGACGAGACCGGCATCACCACGGTGTTCGTGACCCATGACCAGGAAGAAGCGCTCGAACTCGCCGATCGCGTCGTCGTGATGAACCGTGGTCGCATCGAGCAGGACGGCGCACCCGAGGCCGTCTATGCCGATCCGCAAACGCCGTTCGTGTTCGACTTCCTCGGCCGCTCCAACCAGATCGTCGGCAAAGTTCACGGTGGTGATTTCCACACTGAGGCCAACCCGAAATCGCTGAGCGCGACCGGTTTCATCTCCGGCCCGGCCACGCTGTTCGTGCGTCCGCACGACATCCGCATCACCGCACCGGGCAACGACCTCACCGCGACCATCACCGAAGTACGCCGCCTCGCCGGTCGCGCCATCGTCGTCGCCGCCCTGCCCGGTCAATCGCGCGAAGTGGAAATCGACGTCGCCGCGAATGACCTCGCCGCCATCCCGAACCGCGGCGATCAGGTTGGCCTGCGTCTCGATCGGTACCGGATCTTTGCGCAGCAGTGAGATCGGCCTAGGTCATTCTTCCAACGAAGGGCAAATCGTCCGCGTCGTCGAAACATTGAAACGTCGCATTGAGTGAATTCGGCGGAAACTGTTCGATAATCACGCCATGTACGAGTCCAAAGCCCATCCCCCGATTCCGCCCGCTCACTTCGCGCGCCGCGTACTCAGCCATCTCGCGATTGCGCTCGGCGTCGTGCTGCTCTCGATGCTGATGGGAATGAGCGGCTACATGTACTACGAGGATCTGGCGTGGCGCGACGCATTCCTGAATTCGGCGATGCTGCTCGGCGGCATGGGTCCGGTGAATGCGCCGCGCACCGACGGCGGCAAGCTGTTCGCCGGTCTTTACGCGCTGTACGCCGGGCTCGTGTTCCTGATCGGAGCGACCCTGATCGTCGCGCCAATCGCACATCGCATCCTGCACAAATTCCACTGGGATCAGGATCAAGCATAAGAATTGTTGCCAATGGCACTCGTCCTGGTAAGCGCTCGCGTCTGATACTGGACGCCATCTCACCGGAGTTCGCCCGCATGAATTCGTGCCTTCGCATCTTGTTCGCTTTGTTCTCTACGATCACGTTTGCGGCCTGCGCCGGACACCATGGCAAGTCCATCGACGCTGATGACGCAACCATCGCGACGCTGAAACAGCAGGCGGAGCAATGGGACCAGGCGATCGTGCGCAAGGACCGCGCCGCCATCGCCGCGAACATGAGCGACGACTTTCGGCAGATCCGCGAGGATGGTGCCATCGCCGACAAGCAGGCCTTCCTCGACGGCATCACGTCGCAGGAACTCGCGATCGACCCGTATACCGTCGAAGACTTCGATGTGCGTCTGTACGGCGACACCGCACTCGTCAGCGGCCACACGCACATGACCGGCCGCTATGCCGCAAATGTCTTCCGCACCCACTACCGATTCATCGACGTCTATGTGCGCAACAACGGCAAGTGGCGCGTGTGCAGCGTGCAGATCACCACGATCGCGGGGTGACGCCCAGTAACTTCCCAATGCTCGCTGCCGCCTCGCGGCCGTCGTAGACCGCGGTCACGACAAGATCCGCGCCGCGCACGGCGTCGCCGCCGGCGAACAGTTTCGGGTTGGCGGTCTGGAACGGCAGGCGTGACTCGGTGCCGACGATCAGGCGTTGATCGCGGGTTTGATCGGGCGCGTGCGCGCTCAGCCATGCGGGCGGATCGGCGCGGAAGCCGAAAGCAAGAATGACGATGTCGGCGGCGATGACGGTTTCGCTGCCGGCGATGACTTCGGGTTCGCCACTGCGCTTGCTGCCGACTGACGCCCGCGTCTCGACGACGCGCACACCGCACGCCTTGCCGTCTTCACTTTCGATCGCGAGCGGCTGGCGATTGAACAGGAACTGCACGCCTTCATCTTTCGCGTTTTTTACTTCGCGACGCGAACCCGGCATCGCCGCTTCGTCGCGACGATAGATGCAGGTGACCGAGGCCGCACCCAGGCGCACCGCGGTGCGCACGCAGTCCATGCCGGTATCGCCACCACCGAGCACGACGACGCGCTTGCCGGAAATCTCCAATTCCGGTGCGCCCTGTGACCAGCCGGCGATCGGCCAACGCTCGGGCGCTTCGGTGCCGAGCACGCGACGGCCGTTCGCGACCAGGAACGGCAACGCCGGCAATACGCCGCGCAAATCCTGTCCCGGCAATTGCGCATCGACGTAGCGATACGCGCCGGTACCGGCGAACACCGCATCGAACTCGGCCAGCAGTGCATCCATGCTGCGCTCGCGACCGATCTCGACGCCGAGATGGAACTGCACGCCCATCGCTTCGAGAACGCTGCGGCGCGTCGCCATCACCTGCTTCTCGAGCTTGAATGGCGGAATGCCGAAGGTCAGCAGCCCGCCTATTTCCTCATAGCGATCGAACACGTGGGCTTCGATGCCGAGCCGTGCCAATCGGTCCGCGCAACTGAGCCCGGCGGGTCCGGCGCCGATGATCGCAACACGCTTGCCGGTGGCGACGACATTGGACAGATCCGGTCGCCAGCCCTGCTTGAAGGCTTCGTCGACGATGTATTTTTCGAGCGACCCGATCGTCACTGCTTCGAAGCCGACATTGATCGTGCACGCACCTTCGCACAAGCGATCTTGCGGGCAAACGCGACCGCAGATTTCCGGCAAGGGGTTTGTCTCGTGCGCGAGCTCGGCCGCTTCGAACAGCCGGCCTTCTTTCACCAATCCGAGCCAGTTCGGAATGTCATTGTGCACCGGACACTTCCACGAGCAATACGGATTGCCGCAATCGAGGCAGCGCGCGCTCTGTTCGCTCGCCGCGGGCGCATCGTACTGACCGTAGATTTCGTCCCAGCCAAGCACACGCAGCGGAATCGCGACTTCGCGCGGCGTGCGTCGCGGCACTTCCAGAAACTGAAAAACACCCGACTTGCTCATGCCGCTCTCACCAGTGATTCGATCAGGGATTCCAGACTGGCGGCCTTGGGTTTCACGAGCCAGAACTTGCCGAGGAAATCGCGGTATTCGGTAAGCAAGGTGCGACCCCAGACACTTTCGGTTTCGAACACGTGGCGACGCACCATGCGCTGCAGATGCTGCAGGTAATGCTCCATGCCTTCGGTCGACAGCCGCACGATGTCGATCAGTTCATGGTTGTAGCGATCAACAAAATCACGGTCGACATCGAGCACGTAGGCGAAGCCACCGGTGAAGCCGGCACCGAAATTCTGTCCAGTACGGCCGAGCACGACGACGACACCGCCAGTCATGTATTCGCAGCAATGATCGCCCGCGCCTTCGACGACTGTGACCGCGCCCGAATTGCGTACGGCGAAGCGTTCGCCAGCCCGGCCTGCGGCGTAGAGTTCGCCGCCGGTCGCGCCGTACAAACAGGTGTTGCCCATGATCGGCGTTTCATGCGCGACATAGCGCGCGTCGGCGGGTGGACGGATCACGATCTTGCCATCGCACATGCCCTTGCCGACATAGTCGTTGGCATCACCTTCCAGGTACAGATTCAGGCCACCGGCGTTCCAGGCGCCGAAACTCTGGCCGCAATGACCTTTGAAACGCGCGGTGATCGGCTTGTCGCGCATGCCGTGATCGCCATGCTTGCGCGCGATCAGCCCGGAAATGCGCGCACCGATGGCGCGATCGGCATTGCGGATTTCGTACCAGAACTCGCCACCATGTTTTCCGTCGATGGCGTAAGTCATTTCCGCGGCCATTCGCGTCGCAAGCGTTGCCGGATCACGCGGCGGATTGCGCGTGCCGGCCGCGCAAGTCGTGGCGTCTTGCACCAGTGCGTCCTCAAACAGCAGCGATTGCAGATTGAGTCCGCGCTGCTGCGGTGTCTGCCCTTCGAGCAAGGTCAACAGATCGGTGCGCCCGATCAGATCATCGAGCTTGCGCACACCGAGCAAGGCCATCCATTCGCGCGTTTCCATCGCGACGAAGCGGAAGTAGTTCATCGCGCGCTCGGGCAGGCCGGTGAAGTACTGCGAACGTAGACGCTCGTCCTGCGTGGCGACGCCGGTCGCGCAATTGTTCAAATGGCAGATGCGCAGATACTTGCAGCCGAGCGCGATCATCGGCCCGGTGCCGAAACCGAAACTGTCGGCGCCGAGGATCGCCGCCTTGACGACATCGAGACCGGTCTTCAAACCGCCGTCGACCTGCAGTCGCACCTTGCCACGCAGACCATTGCGACGCAGTGTCTGCCGCGTTTCGGCGACACCGAGTTCCCAAGGCACGCCGGCATGCTTGATCGACGAGATCGGGCTCGCGCCGGTGCCACCGTCGTAACCGGAAATCGTGATCATGTCGGCATAGGCCTTGGCCACACCGGCGGCCACGGTGCCGATACCGGCGTGCGCCACCAGTTTCACAGACACCAGCGCCTGCGGATTCACTTCCTTGAGATCAAAAATCAATTCGGCCAGATCTTCGATCGAGTAGATGTCGTGATGCGGTGGCGGAGAAATCAGCCCGATGCCGGGACGCGCATAACGCAGCCGTGCGATCAGGTCATTGACCTTGTGGCCGGGCAGTTGCCCGCCTTCACCCGGCTTCGCGCCTTGGGCGATCTTGATCTGCAGCACTTCGGCATTGATCAGATATTCGGGCGTGACCCCGAAGCGACCGGATGCGACCTGCTTGATCTTCGAACGCTTCTCGGTGCCGTGACGTGCCGGGTCTTCGCCGCCTTCGCCAGAATTCGAACGCCCACCGAGCCGGTTCATCGCGATCGCCAGTGCTTCGTGCGCTTCCGGCGACAGTGCGCCGAGCGACATGCCGGCGGAGTCGAAGCGCGGCAGCAGGGCATCGAGCGGTTCGACTTCATCGATGGCAATGGCTTGATCGGCGAGCTTCAACGCCAGCAAATCGCGCAGGGTCGAAGCCGGCCGCAGGTTCACATGATCGGCGTAGATCTTGTAGTCGGCATAGTCGCCGCTGTTCACCGCCTGCTGCAGGCTTTGCACCACATCCGGATTGAACATGTGGTATTCGCCGCCGTGGCGGAACTTGAGCAGACCACCGGGTTCGATGGTTGCGGTATCGACGAATGCACGTTGATGCAGGGCACGCGCGGCGGCTTCCAGTTCCTCGAACCCGGCCCCGCTGATGCGGCTCGGCGTATGCGCGAAGCACAGATCCACCACTTCGCGTTTCAATCCGATGATCTCGAACAGACGCGCCCCGCGATAAGAACCTATCGTGCTGATGCCCATCTTGGAAATAATCTTGAGCAGGCCCTTCTTGATGCCGCGACGATAACTGCGGCCGAGCTCGGTGACTTCGCCGCCGCGCTTGGGCTTGATGACTTTGCCCTTCGCAAGTTCGATCAGCGTCTGATAGGCGAGATACGGATAGATCGCGGTAGCGCCATAGCCGATCAGGCAGGCGAAGGCATGCGAATCGCGCGCAGTGCCAGTCTCTATCACCAGATTGCATTCGCAGCGCAACCCGGCGCGCACCAGATGATCGTGCACGGCGCCGGTCGCAAGCAGCGCATGCATGGTCAACTCGTCGGCGCGCGGATGCATGTCCGACAGCAGCACGATGACCACGCCGGCACGCACGGCCGCTTCGACGTTGGCACACAGCGCGTGGATCGCCGCCTGCAGTCCGAGCGATTCCGCATAGTGCAGCTTGAAGCGCTGGTGCGCGTTCGCGAATTCCTCCATCGCGAGGATCTGGCGCAGCTTGCGTTGCGACAGCACTGGCGAATTCAGCATCACCTGGCGCGCATTCTCCGGCGCCATCTCGAAGACATTGCCCTCACGTCCGATCTGGGTGGCAAGGCTCATCACGCATTGCTCGCGCAAGGGATCGATCGGCGGATTCGTGACCTGTGCGAAGGCCTGGCGGAAGTAGTCGTAGAGCGAACGCGTGTGCTGCGACATCACCGCCAGCGGCGTGTCGTCGCCCATTGACCCGATGGCTTCCTGTTCGGTTTCGGCGAGCACGCGCAACACGTCTTCGCGTTCTTCGCGCGTCAGCTGGAACAGCTTCTGATGCCGATGCAGGGTCGGCGCATCGAACGGTTCGGTCGCGAGTGCCGGATCGATCAAGTCCGAAATCAGATAACGACTGCCCTGCTTCAACCAGCGCTTGAACGGTGCTCGACCGCGATTGATCGCGTCGATGGCGTTGGAGTCGAGAAACTCGCCGGAGTACAGATCGACCGCAATCATTTCGCCCGGACCGAGCTTGCCCTTGGCGACGATCTCGCTCGCGGCGACGTCGTAGATGCCGGTCTCGGAACCGATCACCAGATGGCGGTCGCGCGTCATCAACCAGCGTGCCGGACGCAGGCCGTTGCGGTCCGCCGTGCAAGCGGCGTAGCGGCCGTCACACAGGACGATGCCGGCCGGGCCATCCCAAGGGTCGATCGAGAGCGCGTGATAGTCGTAGAACGCGGCGAGATCGGGGTCGCGCGCTTCCAGCGAACCGGTCGCCGGTGGAATCAGGATGCGCATCGCATGCAGCAGATCAAGGCCGCCTGCAAGCAGCACTTCGAGCATGTTGTCGAGGCTCATCGAATCGGAGCCGGTGAGCGACACCATCGGCTTCAATTCGCGCAGGTCGATCGCCGGCGTGCGCCATTTCGCGCTGCGCGCCTCGGCCCAGTGGCGGTTGCCTTCAATGGTATTGATCTCGCCGTTGTGCGCGAGCAGGCGGAACGGTTGCGCCAGCCGCCATTGCGGTGCGGTATTGGTCGAGAAGCGCTGGTGGAAGGTCGCGAATGCCGCCGCCATCAGCGGATGGCGCAGGTCCGGGAAGAACACGCCAAGGCCGGCCGGCAGCACCATCGCCTTGTAGCCGATGGCGTGCGCCGACAGGGTCACGACATAGAACTCTGGATCGGCGACCAGGGCCTGTTCGGCGCGACGCCGCGCCAGAAAAAGCGCGCGCTGGAAACTCGATTGATCCATCGCCGCCGCCGGCATCACGAACACCTGTTCCATGCGCGGCATGCTCGCCAGAGCTTGTGCACCGCAGGGGGCACGATCGATCGGCACTTCACGCCAACCGGCGACACGCAATTCAACGCGCAGGCACTCGGCTTCCAGCACCGTGCGTGCATGCGCGGCCGCAGCGGCGTCCTGGCTCAGAAACACATTCCCGGCAGCGAAGCTGGCACCGAGCCGGATCCCGCTCTCGCTGGCAACATGGCGCAGGAATTTCTCCGGGCGCTGCAGCAGGATGCCGCAACCATCGCCGCTCAGACCATCGGCACCGACGGCGCCGCGATGTGCCATGCGTTCAAGCGCCGTCAATGCGGCATCGATCAACGCACGCGAGGGCGCATTGTCGAGGCTCGCGATCAGCCCGAAGCCGCAGGCATCATGTTCGTAGCGCGCGTCGTACAGCCCTTGTCCGGTCATCGCATTCCCGCCATTCGGCCATGCCACATCGCGACGGCGCATCCGTCGTGTGAAGAGCAAGCCATACCATTCTGGTATCGGGCACGGCTAGAGCCTTGGCTCTAGCATGCGCGGAAGATCGTCATGGAGTGCACTGGAATGAAGCAGGACAGGGACCAGAAAGGCATCAGCCGTACCTTCAGACGCGTCGAACGCAAATTTCCCGGGCGCTTCGCGCGTTTTCTGCGCTGGGTGCGGCACCCGGGGTCGCGTCGGGTGCGGATTCCGATTGCATTGTTCCTGATGGCCGCAGGCGTGCTTGGCTTCCTGCCGATCCTCGGTTTGTGGATGCTGCCGCTCGGCCTGCTCTTGCTGGCCCAGGATCTGCCGTTGCTACGCCGTCCGATGCGCCGCCTGCTGGTCTGCAGCGAACGGCGTTGGCGCAATCATCAGTGGGCGCGGCGTAAACAGCACGAGCGCGACGCGGAATAAGGTCAGGCGACGGCCTGTTATCGGACGGATGGTCCCGCGAGCAGCAGTCACCGCTCGCGGAACCGGGCGTTGACGTCAGATGGTGACGACGCTGCCGTCGAACTTCGTCAGGGTGAACCCGGCAAAACTCTGCGGGTACGTGGTTCGGATGTCGGCGAGCAAGGCGAGCCCAACCTGTTCACCGAGGCGCATGCCCTCGATGCCATCGGACCAGTAGTGCACACCAGCGATATTGCGACCGATCGAGATGTTCGCGGCCAACTTGTCGAGTTCGCCGCCCAGCGTCAGCGCGGCACCGTTGTAGGCGTCGAGCGCCGAACCGTCGTCGCGTGCGACAACCGGATTCGGCAATACGAAGCTTTCGTTGAAGAATGCCTTGAGCACCGTGGTGCAGGCACCCGCAATGGTGGCGTGGCCAGCGGGATAGGCCGGATGCGTCGGCGAACCTTCCGCAAAGGCCATGGGCAGCAGCAAGGTGCCGCTGGCGCTGTGCAGGTGATCGAGCGCCGGCGAACTGAACAACGCGTTGTGGATCGGGTAACTGCGCGTACCGCTCTCGTGCTGGTGCACGCGCAGGGCAAACGCTTCCGGACGCAGCGTACGGCTGACTGACCACTTCTGGTACCAGGCGGCCTTGAGTCCGAGCACGCCCGCTTGCGCCACCAGCGACAGGATGTCCGGCCCACCCAGACAGACGAAACCGGCGCGATTCGCATGAGCCTTGTAGGGATTGGCGTCATCAAGCGCGCCACCACCGAGGCCGAGCAGGATCAACGCGGCATTCAGGAACGCCTGGTAGCTGAAGTCCTTGTGCACGTACTCGCCGAGGTCGCGACCGCAACGACCATAGACCGGCGTACCCAGCACCAAAGCCTGTGATGGGGCGATGCCGTTCTGAATGCGCAAACACTCGGCGAGCGACGTCATGAAGTCGATGCCGTGCGCGCCAGCCGCATACTTCTGCGTAATCGTGGTCATGCCATAGGGGATGGTCTTCCACAGGAACTGCGACAGGTACGGCCCGATCTTTTCGCCGGCAGTCACGCCACGGAACAGGGTCTGTGTGGTGACGTCGCGGAACAAAGGGAAACGCCGCAGATCAGTGACCGCCTGCGCAGCGAGTGCATGGCCTTCGTATTGCGAGAACGGCACATCGCGCAGCAGCGCCATCCAGTACACCTCGCACATTTCGGCCGCGCGCTGTTCGCTGGAAAACGCCGGTGCAACCGCGATGCGCAAACGAGTCGGGTCGGCACCTTCCATCTGGTAGGCGACTGCGTCCTGAGGACTTACCTGTTTGGCAGTTCCCCCCATCGGCACGGCGGCCCAGTCACTCTCGATGTTCGTGATGCAGGCGAGACGCATCGACTCGTAGGCAACCGGATCGACTTCGCCGAGGGCGTCGTGGGGCAGTCCCTTGGAGTACTGCGCGGCAAAGTTAGCTACCCGTTGTTCGTCGCCATTATTTGCAGAATCAGTCACGCTCGTGGTCAGGTTGGCCGTGGCACGACGAATACGCTGCTGCAATGCTGCTGCAGCCCGCGGCACGGTAGACGGCCTCGGAAAAAGACCAGCCTTCGCTTCGCCACTGACCATCGTGACGGCGCCACCCACCAATCCTGCAGCGGCAGCCACACCGGTCGACCCGAGGAATACCCGACGGCTGAAGGAAACGCCCTCTGCGCCCACGTCACCGCTCTGTTGTTCGTTCTGATCCATAGCTCTACCCCAAGTAAAAGATAATGGAAATGTCGCCAACTTTCACGCGACCTTCACATCTTTACCCGAAGCAAGCCAGTAAGACAACTCACATTCGTCGCATTTACGTCAATGCTGGCGCTGTCGAACCACTTCAAACAAGGCGATGCCGGTCGCGACCGAGACGTTCAAGGACTCGATATCGCCAGGCATCGGGATGCGCACGAGATAATCGCAGTGCTCGCGCGTCAGTCGGCGCATGCCTTCGCCTTCGGCGCCCATGACGATCGCGCAGGCGCCGCTGAAATCCGTCTGGTGGATCGACTGCGTGGCATCGCCGTCGAGGCCGCTGATCCAGACGCCCGCATTTTTCAGCACGTCCATCGCCCGCGCCAGATTCGTCGCGCGCACGATCGGAATGCGATCGGCTGCACCGGCGGAGGAGCGACGCACCGTCGCGGTCAGCGGCGACGCACGATCCTTCGGCACCACGACCGCAGTCACGCCCGCGGCCAGCGCGCTGCGCAGGCAGGCCCCGAAATTGTGCGGGTCGGTGATCTCGTCGAGGATCAGGAACAGCGCCTTGTCGCCCGCCGCTTCAATCAAGGCCGGCAAGTCCCGTTCCGACTTCGCTTCCGGCGCGCGATAGAACGCGACCACGCCCTGGTGGCGTTCGCCACCGCAGAGTTTGTCGAGCTGCGCCATGTCGCGCGCATGCAGCTTGATGCCGAGTTCGCGCGCTTCGTCGACCAGTTTCTTCAGCCGCGGATTCTTCGCGGCATCGGCGACCATGATCTCGACGAGATTGCCGGCGTCGTGTTTGATGGCCGCTTCGACCGAATGGATGCCAGTCAGGATGTCATGACTCATTTTTTCTTCTTCCCGTACCCCTGACCTTGTCCTTTCTGTTGGCGCGGACCGCGGTTCTGTTCCGGGCGCGGGACATGCACTGTTGCCGGGGACTGGCCCTGTACTTGCGGCGGTGGCACCAGGCGCAGATCGACCTTGCGTTCTTCCATGCTCGCGCGCAGCACCTGCACGCGCAGCGTGTCGCCGAGACGGAAACGCTGGCCTTGGCGCTCGCCGACCATTTCGCGCCGACCGGCATCAAAGTGGTAGTAGTCGTTCGGCAATTGCGTCACGTGGATCAACCCGGTGACACCGGTATCAGATATCCCGACGAACAAGCCGAACGAGGTGACGCCGCTGATGATGCCGTCGAACTCGGAACCGACGTGCTTGCTCATCCATGCGCATTGATAGCGTTCGTTGACTTCACGCGAAGCTTCATCGGCCCGACGTTCGCGCTGCGAACAATGCGTCGCGCGCGCCAGCATTTCACTCGGTCCGGCTTCGTAGTTCGAGGGCTTGCCACCATTCAGCACATGGCGGATGGCGCGATGCACGAGCAGGTCCGGATAGCGGCGGATCGGCGAGGTGAAATGCGCATAGGCATCGAGTGCGAGACCGAAGTGGCCGTTACAGTCCGGGTGGTACACGGCCAGGCTTTGAGAGCGCAGCAGGACCTGTTCCAGCAGCATCGCATCAGGGCGTTTGCGGATCTTGCGCAGCAGCGCCGAATAGTCCGCAGGCTTGACCGAGGCATGCGGTGGCAGGGTCAGGCCGAACTCGGCGAGGAAGGACAACAGTTCTTCGTACTTTTCCTCTGGCGGCGCGGGATGCACGCGATAGGGCGCCGGCACCTTGGACTTGTGCAGGAATTTCGCGGCCTCGACATTGGCCGCGATCATGCATTCCTCAATGAGCTTATGGGCGTCGTTTCTGGACTGCGGCTGCAGCGCCAGCACCTCGCCGGCAGCGCCGAGCGAGAACTTGACTTCGGGCGATTCGAACTCGATCGCACCACGTTCAACACGGCGTTTGACGAAGGCCTTGTACAGCGCATGCAAGCTTTCGAGATGCGGCATCAGGTCGCCCATCGCCGCACGTTCATTCGCGTCGCCCTCACCGAGTGCGCGCCAGACGCGGGTATAGGTCAGGCGCGCAAACGACTTCATCACCGCGGCATAGAACTTCGACTTTTCGACTTCGCCATTCACGCTGACCTGCATGTCGCAGACCATGCACAGGCGTTCGACCTTCGGGTTCAGCGAGCAGATGCCGTTCGACAGTGTCTCCGGCAGCATCGGCACAACGAAGCCCGGGAAATAGACCGAGGTCGCGCGTTCGAATGCTTCCTTGTCAAGCGCCGACC
Source organism: Lysobacterales bacterium (assembly GCA_043753835.1). Lineage (GTDB taxonomy): Bacteria > Pseudomonadota > Gammaproteobacteria > Xanthomonadales > Ahniellaceae > JADKHK01. The sequence continues at coordinate 47,108 of JAYUVY010000012.1, forward strand.
CGACCGGCACGTAATGCGAGACATCGGCGATTGCGACGATCAGCCGCCAGCCGCCGCCCTTGCGCGGTTCGCAAAACACCGCGTCGTCGAAATCGCGGGCATCTTCGCCATCGATCGTGACCAGCGGCGTATCGCGCAGGTCGACACGCGCTTCGCGATCGGCCTTGCTGACTTCGGGGTCGACACGCTCGGCTTCGCGCGTTACCTCGATCGGCCATTCATGCGGCAGGCCATGCGACTCGATCGCGACGCGGACGATGATCGACGCGCTGAGCTTGTCGCCGAGCACGGCGACCACGCGGCCAAGCGGCGGGCGTTCCTTCGTGGGCGGCTCGACGATTTCGGCGATGACGATCTGCCCGGGATGCGCACCGTTCTGGTTGCCGGGCGGAATCATCACGTCCTGATGCAGGCGCCGGTCATCCGGAATCACGATGCCGAGGCCATGACGCTCATCAAAGCGCCCGACCAGGCGCGGACGCCGGCGTTCGAGTACCTCGGCAATCGCCGCTTCGCGCCGACCGCGGCGATCGATGCCGGCGACACTGACGAGCACACGATCGCCATGCATGACCGCGCGCATTTCGTTCGGTGGAATGAACAGGTCATCGCCACCCGAATCCGGCTTCAGGAAGCCGAAGCCGTCCGGATTCGCGATCACCGTGCCGGCGATCAGGTCGAGCTTCTCGGCGACGCCATAACCACCGCGTCGATTCACCAGCAACTGGCCATCGCGCACCATCGCAGTCAGTCGTCGCGTCAGCGCATCGAGGCGCTCTTCGTCGACATAGCCGAGCTTTTGTCCGATGCGTTCGACCGTCATCAACTCGGCTGCGTCGCTCAAAAACTTGATCATGCCCTCGCGCGATAGGATCGGATTGTCATAACGCATCGACTCGCGTTCGGCCTGCGGATCGGCATAGCGCTCGCGGCGCACTTTTGATGGTGATGGCGCATGGTGCACCTTTGAAGGAGCGCCCTTGGACACGGCTCTTGTGGGAGCGACGGAAGTCGCGATGCTCTTGCGCCCCCCAGCCTCAACAAACACATCCGGCAACCACGGCGCCGCCTTTTTCGGCTTGCCCGCAGCCGGACGCGCGCCGGGCCCCGGCTTCGATCCCACACGCTTACCTGCTCCGCGTGCCGGCTTGTCCCCCGACGCACCGCCACTACTGCCGCCAACTTTTCTCACCGTTTACTCCTATCGATCGCCAATGGTAAACGCTTTGCGTCCCGCGCCGCACGACAGCCCATGCAAACCCGAGTATGTTGGCCCATGGTCCTGGTTCACCGCAGCGCCGGACCGATTCACCCTGGCGCTCCCTCCTGTAAACCACGGACTCCCCACATGCAAAATTCCGGTAAAGCTCCGACGATGATCGTCTGGATCATCGCGCTCGTCCTCTACGTCGTCGCGCTGGCCGCGACTTTCGGCCTGGTCAAGATGGACGCCCAAATTGCCACATGGTCGTGGGTGATCGGCTTCGGGCTGCTCCTGATCGCATGCCGCATCCGCGGGCTGTAACGACGCGCAACACCGGAAGCGCCGCCCAGCCGGCACCTTGGCACGCGTTGACAAATACCAGCCCCATCCCTAGAGTGCGCGCCCCTGCCTGTTTCACATCACGCAGCGGCACCTGCCCAGGTGGCGGAATTGGTAGACGCACTAGTTTCAGGTACTAGCGGGGCAACTCGTGGAGGTTCGAGTCCTCTCCTGGGCACCATCTTCAGATACAACGCCGGCCTCAGCGCCGGCGTTGCTGTTTTCAGACCTGGCTGCGGCCAAGATGGTCGCGCACGTCCTTGGCCGAGCTGCCGACCACGCCTACAGCGCTACGCAGTTGTTGTTCGGTGCAATCAAAGGACTCGCACCAGGCGTGCACCTCTTGCTCCCGATTCAGATCGATCCGGAGGCCGTCGGGCGTTCCAGTGATGGTGCGATAGTCATCCATTGGTTGGTCCTTTGATCAAAGCAATTGCGCACGCGACTGTTCCGCACGTGCGGCACCAATCGCTGTTTCGACGTGCTTGACTTCTTCGGGTGGCGGCAACACGGCGGGCAGGCCGAGCGACTCGATCCACAGCTCGCGGGTCCAGCCTTTCGTGTGGTACAGGTGGTGGTCTTCTTCCTGCTCCACTTCCTCGTGCGCCTGCCGGAGCACCTTGATTGCGTCGCCGCGCGACGACTGGACGATGTGTCCGATCAGTTCCCAGTTCTGGTGATCCTTGATTTCGGCAAGCACGACGCATTCCGCCGCGACGATCTGCGCGGCAGCGGGGTCGCCATTGGCCCGCACCATTTCGATCGCCTGGACGAGCGAGCGTCCATGGTGTGCGACAACGCCGCGGCCCGGCGTCATCTTTTCCGGATTCAGGCGAAGTTCCTTGAATACGTTCATCAGAACATCGCGATGCGTGCGGGTTTCCGCCAGATACTTTTCCCACTCTTCGCGCAGGTCGTCGTTGACCGCACATTCGATGGCGGCCGTGTAAATGTCGATACCGCCGAGCTCGGTCTGCAATGCCTGCAGAAGCAGTTCTTCCAGTTGTTTCTGGTCGTACGCGTTCTTGGCCATCGTCAGCCTCCTTGAAAGAAAAATAGGAAAGCCACCGGGACACGGCTTTCCGCACAGATGAATCTTCAGCGTTTTCCGCCGGCGCCCTGGCTTTGGCGGTTACCGCCGTCCTTGCCCTTGCCCGAACCCGCGCTGTACTTGGTGCTGCCAGCGCGCTGGTCCTGCTTGTTTCTGGCACCGTTCTGATCTTGTTTGTTGCCGACGTTCTGGCCCTGCAGGTTGCCGCCCGCGTGCTGGTCCTGATTGTTGCCGCCAGCCTTCTGATCGTGGGCATTGCCGGGGTTCTGCTCGCGATAGCCGCCAGCCTGAAGCTGACCGTTGTCCGCGTCCGGCCCACGCCCAGCGTCGTTCTGTTTGATGCCCGCATTCTGCTGACCAGCATCGTCGTCCTCGATGATGTCCGCATCCTGCCCGCGGTTCTGATTCGTCATGGTGGTTCTCCTGATGAGTTGAACCGGCGACCACCGGTCATCCGATGCGGCAAAGAACAAGCGCCTGCATCGGGGCGGATGATTGACCTGCGCAGCACCACTGTATGTACGGCGACACACCCACGCGGAATCGGTCGATCGCACAGCACAACTCCGCCGAGTAACCACCCGGGGCGTTGCCCCGGGCTCTCATTCGTGCCGCCCCTTTGGGACTGAGTTCGTGGTGTGTCGCGCTCGCGGCCTTGTCTCAGCCAGGAGGCTTTCCGCACCGTTCCTGACTCAGCCTTTTGCTTTTGAACTCTGGCTGTGGCGACTGCCGCCGTTCTGCCGACCATCGGCTTGCTGATCTTGTGCATCCAACGAGTCCTGTTCGCCATCACCGCCGGCCTGAAGCTGTCCGTCATCAACATCCTGTTGAATGCCACCGGTGATCGGACCGCTGCCCTGCCTGCTCGGCTTGACCAGTTGCCGAGCCTCGGCATCGAGCTTGTCGCTCGCCCTGTTCTGCGCCGGGGCATCGTCGGAATGCTGGTCGCGCGCACGATGCAACTTACTGCCGTTGTTCGGTTTGTCGTCCGCATCCGAATCCGCGTTGCGCTGATTCGATTCAGAACCCGTATTCTGTCCGCTGTGTTGATTTGCCATGATGCGTCTCCTGATGAGTTGCGCCGGAGTTCACCGGCCCTCGAAGCGGCAACCAATCGGCGCCTGCTTCCGGAACATGATTGACGCGCATGGCGACGATGTATGTGCGCAGACACACTGTCGCCGAACGTTCACGCCCAGCAGAGCTTGGCGCCATGATCAATCTGCAACCAAGACACCCAAGCCCTCGCCCCGCGCAACGGGGAGAGCGCTGGGTGGGGGGGCTCGTTCGCGCATCCACCCCACCCGGGGCTTCACCCCGGGCTCCTGTTGTGCAGACCTTTCAGGGCTGGCAAGAGCCCGTTCGCCCTGAGCCTGTCGAAGGGCGTCGCGTCGAAGCATCACGCTTGGGCTCAGCCGTTCGCTTTCACCAAAAGCTTGCCGCCGGCTTTCTGCGCCGACTTGCCAACAGTCGCCTTGCTGACGGCCTTCTTCGCTGCAGCCGTCTTGGCGGCAGCCTTCTTGGCCACAACGCTCTTGCCCACAGTCTTTTTGGCGGCCGCCGTCTTGGTCACGGTCGGCTTGCTGACTGTCTTCTTGACCACACGCTTCTTTGCGACAGCTTTCTTGCTGCCCACCTTGTTCGAGCGCTTGTCGCCAACATTCTGCGCCTGCGGCACGCTGCCGGTGTTCTCGTCGTCGGCATCGCCCAGGTTCTGTTCGCGATAACCGCCCGCCTGCAACTGCCCGTTGTCGGTGCTCTGTTGAACGCTGGTACTGGTGTGGCCGCTGCCCTGCCGGCTCGGCTTCACCAACTGCCGCGCCTGTGCTTCGAGCTTGTGCAGCGCCTTGTCGTGCCCCGGCGCATCGTCGTAATGGGTGTCGTGTGCGCGATGCAGACGGCTGCCGTTGTTCGGCTTCTCATCCGCGTCCGGGTCATACGCCACGGGCTCGCGCATGCTGGCGTCTTCCTGCTGCGCTTCACTACCGGCCAAATCGTGGCCGTTGCCGTCGCCGTTCGACGCATCGGCCGTTCCAGCACCGTTGTCCTTGCCCGCGTCCGGAGCACGACCCGCGCTGCGCTGATTCTGCTTGTGAGCATTCTGCCCGTGATTCTGAAATGCCATGATGTTTCTCCTGATGAGCCGCGCCGGCATTCACCGGCCCTTCGAAGCGCAACCAATGTGCGCCCGCTTCGTGCCCATCATTGACTCGCATGACGATGGTGTATGTGCGCAGACACACGCTCGTCCACCGTTGTCATTCATCGGATCTCGCCGCCATGATCAGTCGCACGTCTACCATCCACGTGTCATTTCTTAGTCCGAAGGGCTGCTCATAGAGGCGCAGGAGTCGTCGGGGCACGTGCGCGCCACAGGTGCCGGGCAAGGACCACACCTAGGCTTCTGCACAGTTCGCCCCATCGCCAACCAAAGCGCTCAAAGCGTCTGGTAGAACTATGTTCAACACCCCACACGCAAGGCCCTCCCCATGCCCCCATCTCCGCTTCGCCATATCACCGTCGCAACACTGCTCGCATTGTCCGCGTTCGCAAACCCCACCCTCGCTGCAAACGTCGACCTCGCCCCAATCCGCAAACAGGTCACCGCGCAGCACGACGCCAATGTGCAGCGACTGAAGGACTGGATCGCGCTCCCGTCGATCGCTGCGGAAAACCTCAATTCGGCCGAAGGTGCCGAGTATCAGGCGCAGTTGTTGCGCGACGCCGGGTTCCAGCACGTCGAGATCATCAAGAGCGACGGCAAGCCGGGTGTGTTCGCGACGCTTGATGCCGGCGCGGCGAAGACGGTCGGCGTGTACTTCATGTACGACGTCAAGCAATACGACGCGGCGGAGTGGAGCTCGCCGCCGCTCGAAGGGCGCATCGTCGACATGCCCGATGTCGGCAAGGTGATGATGGGTCGCGGCGCGGTCAACCAGAAAGGCCCGCAGTCCGCGCTTCTGGCCGCGCTGCATGCATTCAAGGCAGCGAACCAGACATTGCCGGTGAACCTCGTGCTCGTCGCTGAAGGTGAGGAAGAGATCGGCTCGGTCAACATCCGCCAGCTCGCCCTCGCCCCAAAGGTGCAGGCCGCGTTGGCCAAGACCGTGGGCGTGTTCATGCCGAGTGCGAGCCAGGGACTTGACGGTGTCGTCACCGTCACCCTCGGTGCAAAAGGCATCGTCGAATTGGAACTGATCGCGAGCGGCGAGAAATGGGGCCGCGGCCCAATCAAGGACGTGCACTCCTCGGTCAAGGCGATGGTCGACAGCCCGGCCTGGCGTCTGGTGAAGGCGCTCGACACGCTGGTCTCCGAAGACGGAAACACCATCACCATCGACGGCTATCCGCAGGCGCCGCCGCTCAGTAGCGAGCACAAAGAGATGATCGCTGCGGCTTCCGCGCGCCGCGATGAAGCGATGATCAAGAAGCAGCTCGGTGTCACCCACTGGATCGATGACTTGCCCTGGGCGCAGGCGCAGGAGCGGCTGGTGTCGCAGCCCACAGTGAACATCGAAGGCCTGGTCGGTGGATACACCGGACCGGGTGGCAAGACTGTGCTGCCGCACAAGGCCGTGGCCAAGATCGATATGCGGCTGGTGCCGGGAATGAAGTTCGACGATGCCATCGCGGCACTCAAATCGCATTTGGCGAAGCGCGGTTTCGGCGACATCGAGGTCAATGTCTCTGGTGGCTATAACCCGACCGAAACCCGCGCCGACAGTGGGCTGATCCAGGCGCAACTGGCCGCACTGCGCAAGCTCGGCATCGACCCGCTGCTGTGGCCACGCAATGCCGGCTCGTATCCGGGTTTTGTGTTCACCGACCCGCCGCTCAGCCTGCCCTCCGGCCACTTCGGCCTCGGTCACGGCTCTGGCGCGCACGCGCCGAACGAGTACTACGTCATCGAATCGACCAACAAGAACATCGATGGCTTCGATGGCGCGGCAGTATCGTTCGCGGCGTTTCTGGTTGAACTGGGAAAATAGAAAACGACGCGCCGCCATGCCCCACTACGCCGGCCCACTGCTGACGCGTGCGCTTGGCGATGCGTTGCTCGCAGCTCACGCTGCGGGCACATCGCGTTTCGCTGGCTCGTTCGACCTTGGTCGCAGCGAGTCCGAAGCCGCGCTCGCGGTCGACGGCTGGCTCTGGAATCACCAGCGTTATCCGTGGCCGGAAGGCTTGAAGGATCGCACGATCTACTACTTCGACGGCGCAGCGTTCTTGCCGTTGCAGCGCTATGCGGGTTCGTTGATCAAGTTGGTGCCGACCGAATGGGGGCCGCCGACGTTCGAGATCGATGGCATCAAGATGCTGGTCTCGGCGCAGCTGTCGCCGATCGCCGATGCGCAGCGCAAAGTCGCCTTGGTGCAGCCGCGCGGCAAGCAGGTGTTGGATACCTGCGGCGGACTCGGTTACTTCGCGGCTTGCTGTCTCGCGGACGGCGTTGCGCGCGTGCAGAGTTACGAAAAAAACGCGAGTGTGCTGTGGTTGCGTCAGCACAATCCGTGGTCGCCGGACCCGGACAGCGCCGACGCGAATGGGCGCTTGCAGCTCACGCATGGCGATGTCACCGACGCGATCACCACGCTGCCTGATCAATCCTTCGATGCCGCGCTGCATGACCCGCCGCGATTCGGCATCGCCGGCGAGCTGTATGCGCAGTCGTTTTACGACCAGCTCGCGCGCGTGCTGCGTCCGGGCGGGCGCTTGTTCCACTACACCGGCGCACCGAACAAGAAAACCAGTGGGCGCGATGTGCCAACCGAAGTCGCGAAACGATTGGAAAAATCCGGGTTCAAGGCGGAACTGGTGTTGGATGGGGTTTATGCGGTGAAGTCTGGTGGACGTTCGCCGCGGCAAGACCTGCGCGGCCGCGAATTCCCTAGCCCGAAATCGCAACCGCATCACCGAAGGCGTTGCGGCACTCCCGATAGGTATTGCGGTGAATCTCGATGACCTTGCTCAGCGGTTGCTGATAGCCGCCGGCGAGATTCCAGGCGACCGGGATCTGGCGTGCATGCAGTTCACGGAACACCCGGCGGTCGCGTTCGGCGAGTTCGGTGGTGCTGAGGAAACCACCGAGCGGGTCGTCGACATGCGGATCGGCACCCGCCTGATAGAGCACGATGTCGCAATGCGCCATCGCGATCTGCTCGATGTGGTTGTCGATCGCTTCGAGAAAACATTGCGCCTGGTGCGGATCGACGAAGGTCTTGCCGGCAGTGATGTGGGTGATCCAGGACGACAGCTTCAGGCGCGCGATGATGTCGTTGGTGCCGTCGCCGTAGTGATAGTCGTAATCGAGGATGCCGACACGGATGTGTGGGTGGTCGGCGCGCAATGCGAGTGCGGTCACCATCAACCCATTGAACGTGCAAAACGCCGACGCTGCGCCGAAGCGCGCGTGGTGAAAGCCCGAGACCGGCGCCGCCACCGCGGTGCCTTGCGCAAACGCGAGGCGCGCTGCCGTCAACATCGCGCCACTGGTGTAGGGCAGCGAGCGCGTCACCTCGGCCGAATGGGTGCCGAAGCCATTGGCGATGCGTAGCGCGAACACGCCTTCCACGAACGATCGGTCGTGCGCCGCGCAAATCTGCTCGATGCTGACCGGCTGCGGCGGCAGGATTCGGATGGCCGGATCCATCTCGGTCCAAGCCGCCACCACCGGTCGCGGCTTTGCCGCACTTGGCGACGAACCCTGCGCCGGGGCGATCATCAGTTCGCTGTAAATCACCTGCATGCAAGACCCCCGGGAAACCTCAGAGCAGCACCTGCCGTGTGCGCGCCAGAAACTGGTGGATCTCCTGTTCGGTGCGCGGGTCGATCATGTACACCGGACGCATGCCGTTGGGGCAGCGCAAACTCGGCGTGGTTCCGAACAGGCGGCAGATCAGCGGACGTTCGGCGTAGACCTCGCAACCTTTCGCGCCGAGGTACGGACAGTTCAATTCGGCGAGCGCCGCCTCGTGTTCGGCCTCGGTCTTCATCGGCAAGCGCGCGACTTCTTCCGAAGACGCCGTCACCGGCCCACAGCAATCGTGGCAGCCGACGATGCAGGTGAACGTCGGGATGCGCTGGCGCAAGTCGTCGATGGTGCGGTCGTTTGGGGTCATGTCGGCGGTTTGTAGAAACGGAGGATAACGAATGCCGGCTTCGCTGTTGGCCCGGTGCGTTGCTGCTTTGCGTGTTGCATTGACGATGAAGCCGACTACGCTTCGCACACCTGTTGCTGGAGAAGATCATGATCGATCGAATGAAACTGCTTGCGTTGCTGGCGTGCGCCATCCTCGGCTCGACAACGGCCATCGCGCAGGACGAACCCGATCCGTACTTCGTCGATGCGAATGGCGATGGTATCGACGGCGTATTGACTGATGCGATTTTCGTCGCGCCGCCACCGGCCGGCAACAACATGAACGACGGACTGAGCACGACGACGCCGGTCGCGACGATCACGTTCGGCATCAGTCGCGCCGTGACCACGGCACGCTCGCAGGTGCTGGTGCAGGTCGGCACCTACAACGAATCGATCACCCTGGTCGGCGGCGTGAACATTTACGGCGGCTTTGACGCGACGTGGGCGCGCGTCGCGAGCACGGCGACCACGGCCACCGTCATCAACGGCACGACGACGACGGCGGTCTTCGCGAACGGGATCTCGTCGCCGACGACGCTGTCGTTCCTGACGATCCGCTCGGCCAACGCCAGCACACCGGCAGACAGCAGTTATGCCGTACGCATCGTCAACAGCAGCGGGCCGCTGACGCTGCGCTACAACCGTTTCCAGCCTGGCGCGGGCGGTGTAGGCGTCAACGGCGCCAACGGTGTCGCCGCCGGCGCGATCCTGACCACGCCTGGTCAAGGCCAAAGTCCGGAGGAAACAACCTCGACCAACGCCAAACAGGGTGGCCTTGGCGGCACCTCGGCCTGCAGCGCCACCGGCGGCAAGGGCGGCAATGGTGGCGTGCACGATGGCCTGTTGGCGCAGATCGGGGGCAGCGGGTCCGGTGGCGCGACGGGCGGACCGAGGGGCGCGAACAGCGACACGTCGGTCGCCGACGGCGGTAACGGGGGTTCTGGTGGCAATGGCGCTAACGGCAACAGTGGCACGCAGGGCGCGGTCGCCGGATCGACGATTGGCAGCATCGATGGGAATGCGTTCTACTTGCCGCCGGTGCCGAGTAATGCCGGAAACGGCAACCATGCCGCTAGTGGCGCAGGCGGCGGCGGCGGCGGCGGGCAAGACTGCGTGTTCTGCGCCAAGGATCTCGGTGGTAGCGGCGGCGGCGGCGGCGCTGGCGGTTGCGGTGGTGGTGGTGACCTGCTGGCCGATTTTCGGACGAGCTGAAAGTTGAGAGGATAGCTCCCGCCCCATAGCGAGGAGCGTATGCGAAAGTCCCGATTTACCGAAGA
>JAYUVY010000013.1:0-20408 GCA_043753835.1 Lysobacterales bacterium
TCGGTCACCCTTCCGCAGTTGCGCTTCACTTCGCTCACTGTGGTCAGCTTGCGAGAGGACTTTCACCTCCAAGAATGCGCCCGTGCCGGGCGCACCAACAAAAAGCCGGCTTGCGCCGGCTTTTTTCAACTCGAGCGTGTTCGATTTCGAACGCGAACGCTCAGCGCTGACGCGCCTTGAAGCGGGGGTTCGACTTGCAAATCACGAAGACCTTGCCGCGACGACGAACGATCTTGCAATCGCGGTGGCGAGTCTTCGCCGACTTGAGGGAATTGAGGATTTTCATGGCTAAAGGCCCAGTTAGGTCGTGACGAAAGCGCGGAAGTGTATGCAGACCGCGCGGCGAACGCAAGTCGGATGACGCGCTCGGGGTTTTGCGGCGCTGCGGCGCGCGGGTCGCAACTGGTCTACGAAAGTGTGTCTAAGCTCGCGTTTTCGCTGGCCTTTCGTGGTAATCTCCGCCGGATTTTCACTCTCGCAAATACTTTCATCTCACCGGAGTTCACATGGCGTTGGAACGCACACTATCGATCATCAAGCCTGATGCAGTCGCCAAAAACGTGATTGGTCAAATCTACTCGCGTTTCGAGAATGCCGGTCTGCGCATTGTCGCTGCGAAAATGAAGCAGCTGTCGCAGGCGGAAGCGGAAGGCTTCTACGCCGTGCATCGCGAGCGTCCGTTCTTCGGCGCGCTGGTCAAGTTCATGATTTCCGGCCCGGTGATGATCCAGGCGCTGGAAGGCGAAAACGCCATCGCCAAGAACCGCGAGTTGATGGGCGCAACGAATCCGAAGCAGGCCGACGCCGGTACCATCCGCGCCGATTTTGCCGACTCGATCGATGCCAATGCCGTGCATGGTTCCGATTCGGCCGAGAATGCCGCGATCGAAATCGCCTATTTCTTCGCCAGTACCGAAATCTCCAGCCGTTGACTCGAATCCGTGACCGCCACGCCCGCCACTGTCATCGCGCCCACCAAGGTCAATCTTTTCGACCTTGATCGGGCGGGCCTTGAAGCGTTTTTCATCGCAATGGGTGAAAAGCGCTTCCGTGGCGAGCAGATCATGAAGTGGCTGTACCACCAGCAAGTGCAGTCTTTCGAAGCGATGACCGATGTCGGCAAGGCCTTGCGCACCAAGCTCGATGCCTGCGCCGAACTGGTGTTGCCGACGGTCATGCACGAGCAGCAATCGGCGGACGGAACGGTCAAATGGGTGCTGGCCCTGCCCGGCGGCAATGCGATCGAGACGGTCTACATCCCGGAACCGAATCGCGGCACGCTATGTGTGTCCTCGCAAGTCGGGTGCAGCCTCAATTGCACGTTTTGCTCGACCGCGAAGCAGGGCTTCAACCGCAACCTGACGGCCGCCGAGATCATCGGCCAGGTCTGGATCGCGAAGAAACGCCTGGACGAAAAGCACGGCGGCGACCGTCGCATCACCAATGTTGTGATGATGGGCATGGGCGAACCGCTGCTAAATTTTGAAAATGTCGTGCGCGCCATGGAATTGATGCGCGACGACTTCGGTTTCGGTCTTGCCAATCGTCGCGTCACGCTGTCGACGGCGGGTCTGGTGCCGAAGATCGATGAATTGTCGGTGCGCAGCGACGTCAGTCTCGCGGTGTCGCTGCATGCGCCGCATGATGCGTTGCGCGACGAGTTGGTGCCGTTGAACAGGAAATATCCGATTGCCGAGCTGCTTGCAGCCTGCAGTCGTTACGTTGCCAAACGTCCGCGTGCGGCGATCACCTTCGAATACACGCTGATGAAAGGTGTGAACGACAAGCCGGAACACGCACGTGCGCTCGTGAAGTTGCTGCGCCGCATGCCGTCGAAGTTGAACCTGATTCCGTTCAATCCCTTCCCCGGCACCGAATACGAGCGCTCCGAGCCGCAGGTCATCGACACGTTCAAGAAGATCGTGATGGAAGCAGGACTGATTGCCACTGTGCGCCGCACGCGTGGAGACGATATCGATGCCGCTTGCGGCCAGCTGGTTGGACAGGTTCTCGATCGCACGCGTCGTTCGCGCGAGCATCGCGAGCGCATCGAGGGGCGAGTGCATGCTGCGTAATCTGCTATCCGGAAGTGTTTTGGTGCTGCTCGTTGCATGCAGTTCGACGCCCGACTACTCGCGCAAGTCCGAGACGCGCCGGCCAAACATGACGGATCACCTCGATTTGCGCAGCACCGGCGAAGAGGCCGCGAAGATCAATATCCAGCTCGGTCAGGCCTATCTCAGCCAGGGCAAGCTGGACATGGCCATGGACAAGCTCAAGAAGGGCGTCGAGCTTGCGCCGAAGAATCCTGACGGTCACACCGTTCTTGCCGTTTTGTATGAACAGCTCGGCAACAAGGCGATGGCCAGCAAGCACTATGAGCAAGCACGACAGCTGGCCCCGGAATCGGGCCTGACTGCCAACAATCTTGGCCGGTTTCTTTGCGGGCAGGGCAGTTATGACAAGGCTGATGCCCTGTTCGAAACAGCACTGATGGACCCGTTTTACCGCTCGCCGGAGACCGCGCTGCTCAATCGCGCCAGTTGTGCGATGTCCGCGGGCAAGCCCGAGCGTGCTGGCGAATACCTGCGCATGGCGCTTGAGCGCAGTCCAAACATGCCGGATGCGCTTTATCAGTCGGCCCTGCTGGCCCTGAGTCGCAAGGATGGCATGCGTGCTCGTGCCTTCATCGAACGCTATTTCGGTGTTGCCGCGGCCTCGCCGCAGTCGCTGGCGTTCGCGATCGAAATCGAACAGTCCCTGGGCGACAAGCGCGCCGTGGCACGCTACCGCGATCGCCTGATACAGGAATTCCCAGAGTCCGCGGAAGCGGATGCCCTAGACCGAAGCATGGGTTCACGATGACGCGCACACCTCGCTCACGCACCAAGAAAGTTGCAGCCTCTCCGCCAACGAAGGTTGCCGCTGAAGCAGTTGATTTGACATCGCCGCAGGGCGCATTGCCGATCGATTCGATGGTTGTGGCGGTAGCCGGTACGCCGCCTTCTGTCGAAATTGAAACCGCAGTCACACCTTCTGCCGCGACGAATGTCGTAGAAAGCGTGTTGCTCCCGGTGCGCGCTGAACGCGGCAGCATGCGTATCGAAGTCAGCGAAGATCGTTCCTTGCTCGGCCAGCGCTTGCGCGCTGCACGTGAAGTTCGCGGCTGGTCCAGCGACGATGTTGCGCACCGTCTGCACGTGCCGACCTCGGTCATCAACGACATCGAGGCCGAGCGCTTCGATCGGCTGGGTGCGCCGATCTATCTGCGCGGATACCTCGGAAAATACGCGAGTCTGGTCGAGTTGCCCCAGGTCGTAGTCAACCGCGCGCTGGAAGGATATGCCGAGCCGCTACTGAAGGCGTCGACGGAATCGCCGCGCGTTGTCGCCAATTGGGAGCGTTATCGCGTTGCTGTCATTGGCGCAGTGATTACCCTCGCGGTTGCCATTCCGGTGTTGACGCTGGTCGCCGGTCGCGGGATCAACTCTCCGGTGCCCCAGGTTCGAAGTCTCGACGAATCTGATCTTGGCCAGACCCTGACGCTGCCGGTGGCGCAACTGCCGTTGCAGGAAGATGCAACGAATTCGCCGGCAGCGACACCCGTGCCTGCAGCCAGCAACGCTGCTGGCGGCGCAATGCCACCGGAAGTAAATTCAATGCCCGTTGAGGTCGCCGATGCGGCTGCTGTCTCGCCCCCGCCTTTGTCGGAAACTGCTAGCCCTGCGCCGACGACCGAAGCAAATCCGGCCTTGTTGGCGTCGATGACCGGCTTCAATGCCCCACCTGTAGCCGGCGGCCACCTCGTTGAAGCGACCTTCCGCGAGGACAGCTGGATCGAAATTTTCGACCAGGACGGCCGCGTGATCGAGCAAAACCTCGTGCGCGCGGGGGAGACCCGCCGCTACGAGTCCACTGGCGTAGTGAGCGTCAAGGTCGGTAATGTAGGCGGTGTGGAACTGCGTGCAGACGGCAATCTCATCGACTTGAGCGTGCATGCGCGCGCCAACGTTGCGCGGCTGCGGCTGTTCGAAGCCACACCCACGCCATAACCCGGCGCCCGATCCGGCCCCGGCAACAACAGGAAAATTGCATGTCACTTGAAGAACTCGACGAACACGAGCGCGCCGAGCGCGTCCGCGAATGGGTGCGCAAGAATGTTGGATCGATCGCTATCGGTCTGCTTGCCGGAATCGGCGCGATTTATGGTGTGGAACAGTGGTCGCATCAACAAGAGCGCAATGCCGGTCGTGCCGGAGACGAATACCGCGCCTATGCCGAAGCGCTTGAAAAGAAGGACGTGAGCGCGACCGCCACGCTCAGCAAGGCGGTTCGCGACAAATACCCGAGTTCGCCTTATGCGGCGCTGGCCGCTTTGAACGACGCCACGGCTGCCGCGCAAAACGGCAAGATTGATGATGCGATCGCTTCGCTCATCTGGGCTGAGCAGCAGACTTCCATGCCCGAACTCGAGCAACTCGCGATGCTGCGGCGCGCGCGTCTGTTGACGGCGACTGGCAAGCATGACGAAGCGCTGCAGCTTGCGGGCAAGATCGCCGCCGAAGGCTTCAAGGCATTGGCTGACGAAATTCGCGGCGATGCGCTGCACGCACTCAAGCGCGAAGCCGACGCCGTGAAGGCCTACGACGAAGCGCTGGTCGGACTGGACGCCGCGTCTCCGCGCCGCAGTTTCGTCGAAATGAAGCGCGACGATCTTGCTGGCGTGAAAGATCTGGCCGTCAGCAAGGCTGGCTCCTGATGAAGTTTGTTTCACTCAATCCCTTGTTGGTGGGCGTGCTCTGCGTCCTGTCGTTGTCGGGCTGCGAGTGGCTCAAAGGCCGCGGCAGCAAGGACAATCTCGAGCCGCCGGCTGAATTGGTCGAATTCGAAGCCTCGGCGCCGATCCAGAAAGCATGGTCACTGGGCATCGGTGACGGTAGCGGTCGAAGCGGTGCGCGTCCGCGCCCGGTGGCATCGGAAGGTCGCATCTATGTCGCCGATCTCGACGGTACGGTAGCCGTGCTTGACGTGATCAGTGGCAAGCAGATCTGGTCGGTCGACTCGGAACAGCGCTTGTCGTCCGGCCCGGGCACGGGTGAGGGACTCGTCGTGATCGGCGGGCTCGATGGCGAAGTGGTCGCGCTTGATCGCGACAGTGGCGCTGCCAAATGGGCGACCTCGGTATCGTCGGAAGTGCTGACCAACCCCGTGATCGCGAACGGCATCGTCGTAGTGCGCAGCAATGACGGTCGCGTCTATGGTCTGAACATCGCCGATGGTTCGCGTGCCTGGTTGTTTGATCGCGGCATGCCGCTGATCACGCTGCGTGGCAACGCGGCGCCGGTCGTGATGGGCGACACGGTCTATATCGGTTACGACAGCGGCAAGGTCGTGGCACTCGCGATTGCGGACGGCGCGCTGCAATGGGAACAGACCATCGCCGCACCAGATGGCCGTACCGAACTGGAACGCATGACTGATATCGACGGCGAAATCGTCGCGACCGAGGGCGAGCTTTACCTGGTTACGTTTCGCGGTCAGGCAGCATCGCTGGCGCGTGATTCCGGTCGCATCCTGTGGACGCGCGACATGTCTTCGTTTACCGGCGTCAGCGTGGGCGAGTCGCAGATTTATCTGACCGACGCCGAGGGTTCGCTGTGGTCGCTTGATCGCACCAGTGGCAGTTCGTTGTGGAAGCAGGAAGCGCTGGCGCATCGCTGGCTGACGACACCAGCGATCCTCGGCGACTATCTCGTGGTCGGCGATTTCGAGAGTTATCTGCACATTCTGTCGCGTACTGACGGCAGCACGGCGGCGCGGTTCCAGGTCGGCGACGACGGCATCCGTGCGGCACCGCTGGTCGTCGGTGCGCATGTGATCGCGGCGTCGATCGATGGGCACGTTTCGGCATTCCTGCTGAACACGCAAGCCAACTGACATTCAACGACGGAGTTCCCCCAACATGTTGCCTGCGATCGCGCTTGTTGGGCGCCCGAATGTCGGTAAGTCGACGCTGTTCAACGCCATTACCAACACCCGTGATGCGCTCGTCCATGACGAACCCGGCGTCACTCGCGACCGCCATTACGGCATCTGCCGTATCGCCGAACGGCCGTTCGTGGTGGTCGACACCGGCGGTCTCACCGACGAACGCGAGCTGATCGCCGAGCTCACCGTGCGCCAGTCGCTGGCTGCGGTCGACGAAGCCACGATTGCCGTATTTGTGGTCGATGCCAAGGACGGTTTGACCGCGTCGGATCAGACGATTCTGGCGCAGCTGCGCCGTTTCGGGCGGCCCATCATCCTCGCCGTGAACAAGACCGACGGCCGCGATGTGACGGCCTCGATCGCCGAATTCAGTGCGCTCGGCCTGGCGCGCGTGGTGCCGATGGCAGCGTCGCATCGTCGCGGCCTGCCGGAATTGCTCGAAGCGATCGACGAACTGCTGCCGGAAGATGTCGACGCCGAAGAACTGCCTGACGAAGCCGGCGTGCGCGTTGCGATCATCGGTCGGCCGAATGTCGGCAAATCGACTCTGGTGAACCGCCTGCTCGGCGAAGAGCGGGTGATGGCCAGCGAAATTCCGGGCACCACACGCGACGCCATCGAAGTACCGATGACGCGCGATGGTCGCGACTACGTGCTGATCGATACGGCCGGTGTTCGGCGCAAGGGCAAGGTCGAGGAAGCCGTCGAAAAATTCAGTGTGATCAAGACCCTGCAGGCGCTTGAGCGCGCCCATGTCGCGGTCTTGATGATCGATGCCTCGGAAGGCGTAACCGACCAGGATGCCACCGTGCTCGGCTATGCGCTTGATGCCGGGCGCGCGCTTGTGGTCGCGGTGAACAAATGGGATGGCCTGACCGAGTACCAACGCGAACGCTGCGAAAGCGAACTGGAACGCCGCCTCGACTTCGTGCAATGGGCCGAGCGCCTGCAGATTTCCGCCAAGCACGGCACCGGCATGCGCGAGTTGATGAGCGCCGTCGATCGCGCACAGGCGTCTTCCATCATCGACCTCGGCGCCAGCGAAGTGACCAAGGCGCTGGAAATCGCGGTCGAGAGTTTTCAGCCGCCGATGGTGTCGGGCAAGGTCGCGAAGATGCGTTACGCGCACATGGGCGGACGCAATCCACCGCGTATCGTGTTGCATGGTTCGCGGTTGGAATCGCTGCCTGCGAGTTACATACGTTATCTCGAAAATTTTTTCCGCAAGCGGTACAAGCTCGTCGGCACGCCGGTGGTGATTGAGACGCGCGCCAGTGCCAATCCGTTTGCCGGCAAGAAAAACGTGCTGACCGAGAAGCAAGTCCAGCGCCGTCGCCGACTGATGCAACACGTGAAGCGGCGCTAGCGGCAACCTGTCGTTCGTCAGGGCGATACCGGCTGCGCGTCGGTCATAATGGGGTCTTCCGGGAGAGCTAGATGGGCAGCAGCGATCAAGTTACGGGCGGTATTCTGGCCGGCGGACGGGGCCTGCGCATGGGCGGCGTCGACAAGGGCCTGATGCTGCATGATGGTCGTGAACTTGTTGCGTACATGGTCGAGCGCTTGCAGCCGCAGGTGAAAAGCATCGTCATCAGCGCCAATCGCAATGTCGACCGGTACGCTCGCTTCGGCTGCCCGGTGTACACCGATGCCAAGGACGGGTTTCTCGGTCCGCTTGCCGGTATCGCGCGACTTCTGGGCGAGATCGATACGCCGTTTCTGGTGACCACGCCCTGTGACACACCGGAATTCCCGCAGGATCTGGTCCAGCAATTGCTGGCCTGCCAGGCGCAGACTGGTGCTGATGCCGTCGTGGCGCACGATGGCGAGCAGCGTCAGTTTCTGTTTGCGCTGTATCGACGCGAGCTTGCGGAAGCGGCGAATACGGCGCTCGAATCCGGCGAGCGCGCGGTCTGGCGGTGGCAGGAGGAGCTGAAACTGGCGGAAGCGCGTTTGGTCATCTCTGCCCCCGGCGCATTCGCGAACATGAACACGAAGGCCGATCTCTAGGCGTCATGGCGCTGACAACGTTCGACGCCGCGCTCGCAAGCTTGCTGGTCGACGCAGCCGACCTTCGTCTGGGTAGCCAGCGTCTTGCGCTTACCTCGGCAGCGGGGAGAGTGCTGGCCCAGGACGAATTCGCATCGATCGATGTCCCCGGTTTCGCCAATGCGGCGATGGATGGGTACGCGGTCGCGGTGGGCAGCGCAGGTGTTGTTGCCGGACAAGCTTTCCGCTGTGTTGATTTGGCTTTGGCGGGGGCTGAACCCATGGCATCGCGGCTTCCGCCGCTCCTACATGGCAAGTCCGAATTTTCAGCGGAAGAATGTAGGAGCGGCGGAAGCCGCGATGCTCCTGCACTGGACACCGCCATCGAAATCGCCACCGGCGCGATATTGCCTGAAGGTGCCGATACGGTCATTCAGTACGAATTGACGAAGCGGGCTGGTGACGTCGTCACCACGACGTCGGCGATTGCCCGCGGCACGCATGTCCGCGGCGCGACCGACGACTACCGCCGCGATACACATGCCCTGACCTCCGGACGTGTGCTGGATGCCGGCGCGTTGGCCGTGCTCGCGGCCTTCGGGCGGGTTGACGTTGAGGTGCGTTCGCGGCCGCGCATTGCGATCATCGTCACCGGTTCGGAGTTGCGGCCAGCCGGTATGCCGCTGGCGCGTGGCCAGATTCACGACAGCAATTCGATCGCCCTCCAGACACTGATCGCACCGCACGCCGCGGGGTTGACCATGCTCGGCCCGGTGGTCGACGACATCGAGACCTTGCGCGACGTGCTGATGACGGCGGCAGCGAATCACGATGTCGTGATCACCGCTGGCGGCGCTTCGGCCGGGCGCGCCGATTTCATCCCGGCCTTGGTGCGTGAACTCGGCCAAGTCCATTTGCACAAGATCGCGACGCGTCCGGGCATGCCGTTCCTGCACGGCCGCATCGGTGCGGCGCGCGTCTATGGCCTGCCGGGCAACCCGGTGTCGGTATTTGCAAGCGCGCTGACCCTGGTCATCCCGGCCTTGCGCGCGATGCAGGGCATGCACGCCACCGCACTGATGTTTGCGAGCCTGACCGATGGTGTCGGCAAGTCGCATGGCCGGCTCGAATGGCGGCGCGGCAGCTTGCGCAGTCAGCGCGATGGGCGACTTTGCATCACGCCGCATCCGATGACCGGCTCTGGCATGTTGCGTGGCGTCGCGGAGTCGAACGCCTTGTTCCGGATGGAGATGGACACGCGTCGCCTCGGTGCCGGCAGCGTGGTCACGGTGTTACCGTTTCCGGCATGAGCGAGGCGATCGAAATCGATGTGGCCGAAGCGATGGCCGCGCATGCACAGGGCTTACCGATGCTCGACGTACGCGAAAGCGCAGAGCTTGCATCGGGCATTTTTCCAGGCGCGATTTGTCTGCCGATGTCGCAGGGGCTGGCGCCGATTCTGGACTGGGCACGGTCGAAGGCCGCCACTGAAACGATTCTGGTGGTGTGTGCAAGCGGTGCGCGTTCGTTGCGCGTGGCGTCGGTACTGCGCGATGCCGGCATCGCTGCGCGTTCCCTGCGTGGCGGCATGCAGGCTTGGGTCGGGCAGGGCGGACCGACGACGATCGCCGCGGCCACTCAAACTGCCGACGATCGCTATCTGCGCCACCTGTTGTTGCCGGAAGTCGGCGCGTCGGGTCAAGCGCGACTGAATCGGGCGCGGGTCGCGCTGATCGGGGTTGGCGGTCTCGGCTCGCCCGCAGCGTTTTACCTCGCGGCCGCCGGTGTCGGCCATTTGCGCCTGATCGACAATGATGTCGTCGAACGCAGCAATCTGCAGCGGCAGATCCTGCATCGCGACGACCGCATTGGCATGCCCAAGGTCACCTCCGCGGCGCAGACGCTTTCCGCGCTGAACCCGACGATCGAGCTTGAGCCGGTGGCCGAGCGCCTGAACCCAGACAATGCCCTGCGCCTGCTTGGTGACTGCGATGTGGTGGTCGATGGCGCCGACAATTTCCCGACGCGCTGGCTGGTCAATGCCAGTTGTCTCGCACTGCGCAAACCCTGGGTCTACGGCGCCGTGCATCGTTTCGAGGGACAGGTCAGTGTCTTCGATGCGCGTGTCGAGCGCGGCTTGCAGCCTTGCTATCGCTGCCTGTTTCCGGAATCGCCGCGTGCCGAAGATGCGCCCAACTGTGCCGAGGCCGGCGTGCTCGGTGTTCTGCCCGGCATCATCGGCAGCTTGCAGGCGAACGAGGTGATCAAGCTGATCCTCGGCATCGGTGAGCCACTCGTCGGTCGCCTGATGTTGTTCGATGCGCTGGCGATGCGTTTTCGCGAGTTGCGTTACGCCGCCGACGCCGATTGCCCAGGCTGCGGCCCGCGCGCCAGCTTCGAACTTTCGACGACGCCAGCCGAATTCTGCGCAACGCGTTGATCACTGCTGGTAGCGCGCTTTCCACTCGGCATAAGGCATGTCGTAGACGTGCGTCCGCGCTTCCTCCTTGCTCATTACGTCGCCGCCGGACTCGGCAGCTTCGCGATACCAGTCGGCCAGGCAGTTGCGGCAGAAACCGGCGAGATTCATCAGGTCGATGTTCTGCACGTCGCTGCGCTCACGCAGATGCTGGATCAGCCGTCGGAAGGCGGCTGCTTCGAAATCGATGGTGTCGGACATGATGCTCCAGAACGATGGGTTTTCGATGGGGTCAATAGTGGTATCGAAGTTGCGCGATCAGCACTGAATCGCCGACGACCTTGTAGACGAGTCGGTGCTCGTCATTGATTCGACGTGACCAGTACCCGGCCAGTGCATGTTTCAGCGGTTCCGGTTTCCCGGTGCCCGTGTGCGGCGTCCGCGAAATCTCCTTGATCAAATCGTTGATCCGCTGCAGCAGTTTCTTGTCGGTTTTCTGCCAATAAAGATAGTCTTCCCACGCCTGTTCGGAGAACACCAGCCTCACTTGGCCAGGCCCCGCACCGTGCCTTTGCCGGACTCCAGCGCGGCGATACTCTTCAGCAACCGTCGCGCATTCTTCGGTTGACGCAGCAGGTAGGCGGTTTCCTCAAGTGCATTGAAGTCGTCGAGCGACATCATCACCACCGATTGCTCGCCATTGCGGGTAATGATGATCGGCTCGTGATCCTCACAAACGCGATCCATTGTGTCGGCCAATTTGGCGCGCGCAGTGCTGTAGGTAATTGCGTCCATCGTCGCCTCTCTGTTGTACGTGTATTTGTACAATACGACCTCGGTTTGGGCAAGACTGCGCTGGAACGCCCGATATGTCCTTGCCCGCGCGACGGCATGTCATGAAGGCGCGTGCTCGGCGATAATGTGCGCTTGATCGGAGTGGTTGATGAGCGCACGGATACTGGACGGAAAACGCATCGCGGACGAAGTGCTGGACGGCATCGCGCTGCGCGTGCGCGCCCGGGTGACGCGTGGACAGCGCCGTCCGGGTCTGGCTGTAGTTCTGGTCGGCCAGGATCCGGCGTCTGCGGTGTATGTGCGCAACAAGCGGCGCGCCTGCGAACGTGTCGGTTTCCTGACCAAGGATTTCGATTTGCCGGCGACGCTCGATGGTGCCGAATTGACGGCGCTGATCGATCAACTGAATGCCGATCCGGAAGTACACGGCATCCTCGTGCAACTGCCTTTGCCAGCCCATATCGACGCCACCGATCTGATCCAGCGCATCCGACCGGACAAGGACGTCGACGGATTTCACGCCGAGAATGTCGGTCGACTGGTGCTAAGACAGCCGGGCCTGCGTCCGTGCACGCCGAAAGGCATCATGACCTTGCTTGCGCACACCGACAAACCGGTGCGCGGTCGGCATGCGGTGATTGTCGGCGTGTCCAATCATGTCGGGCGCCCGCTGGTGCTCGAATATCTGCTCGCCGGCGCAACGGTCACTGCCTGCCATCGCTTCACTCAGGACTTGGCCGAACAGGTGGCACGCGCGGATCTGCTCACCGTCGCCGTCGGCAAGCCAGGGCTGGTCAAAGGTGAATGGATCAAACCCGGCGCGGTGGTGATCGATGTCGGCATCAACCGCACCGCAGATGGACGATTGACCGGCGACGTCGAATTCGAAGCGGCCGCCGAGCGCGCGTCGTGGATCACGCCGGTGCCCGGTGGTGTCGGCCCCATGACCGTGGCGATGCTGATGCAGAATACGCTGGAGGCGGCTGAGCGGCATGCC
This sequence comes from Lysobacterales bacterium, assembly GCA_043753835.1. Lineage (GTDB taxonomy): Bacteria > Pseudomonadota > Gammaproteobacteria > Xanthomonadales > Ahniellaceae > JADKHK01. Next base: position 12,189 of record JAYUVY010000013.1, read on the forward strand.
GACTGAACGTTGTCATCAGGCCTCACGTACAATGGCGAACTCCATGGAATCTGCATCCACATGAATCGAATCCCCGGCGCGAGTCTCCTGGCACTGACGTTGTTTCTGGGAGGTTGCGCAGCCATCGTTCAGCGCGCGTCGGACGGTCTCAGTTCGGGGCTGACCAAGGGCGTGTCCGGCCACGATGACATCGAGACGGTCGCTGCGGGTCTGCCGTCCTATCTGCTGCTGCTCGACGGTCTGATCGCCAATGATCCGGAGAATCCGGCCTTGCTGCTCGCTGCTTCGCGTCTTTACGGCACCTACGCGGGCGGCTTCGTGAGCGATGGCGAGCGCGTCAAACGCCTCTCGGATCGCAGTTTCGATTACGCCCGACGCGGCGTCTGTGCCCGCGACCCGCAATTTTGCGCCAGCCTGAACGACACCGACTTCGACCGCTTCCAGGCGTATGTCACCGATGAAATCAAGGTTGCCGATGTCGATGCCACTTACACGCTGGCATCGAGTTGGGTCGGCTGGTTGCGCGCCGACACCAGCGACTGGAATCGCGTCGCCGACCTGCCGCGCATCGAAGCCTTGTTGGTGCGCGTCGATGCGCTCGCACCAGGTTTCGATCAGGGTAATGTCCTCGCCTATCTCGGCGTACTCGACTGCTTGCGTCCGGAAGCACTCGGCGGCAAGCCGGCACGTGGTCAGGAAAGACTCGCGGCGGCCAATGCCGTCACTGCAGGCCAAAATCTGCTACCGAAAGTATTGAATGCCGAGTACTGCGCACGTCTGCTGTTTGATCAGTCAGGCCACGACTCCATGCTCGCCGAAGTGCTGGCGGCCGACGCGAACGTCCCCGGCCTGACGCTGTCCAATACCATCGCCAAGCGCCGCGCTGCCCAGCTCGTCGAATCCGGCAAAGATTATTTCTGAGGATCAACCATGTTCAACAAGCTCATATTCACGATCTTTGTGCTCGCGGCAGCGGTGTCGACGCACGCGCAAACCATCAAGATCGCAACACTCGCGCCCGATGGTCACGTGTGGATGAAAGAAATGCGCGAAGGCAGTGCGAATATTAAGAAGCGAACTTCAGGTCGGGTCGATGTCAAGTTTTTTCCCGGTGGAGTGATGGGAAACGATTCCGTAGTTTTGCGCAAGATCAAATTGGGACAACTTCAGGGTGCCGCATTGACTGGTGCAGAATGGTCTTCCGTGTATCGTGACGCATCGATTTACAGCTTGCCGTTTCTTTTTGAGAGCGACGCGGAAGTTGATTTCGTGAGGTCCAAAGTTGACGGGATGTTGCGTGCGGGTTTCGAGAAATCGGGATTCGTAGCGCTTGGTTTGTCCGGTGGTGGTTTTGCCTACCTGATGAGCACCAAGCCGATCTCCAACAAGAATGACTTGCGCGCGACCAAGGTCTGGCTTCCACAAAACGACAAGATCGCGCAGGTGGCGTTCGAGAAGGCGGGTGTCAGCGCAATCGTGCTGCCGCTCGGAGACGTCAATACTTCGTTGCAAACGGGTTTGCTTGAAACCGTTGGAATCACGACCGGTGGGGCAATCGTTTTTCAATTCCATACCAAAGTGAAGTATGCAGTCGATTTGCCATTGAGCTACGTGATGGGATTTCTCGGCATAGATGCGAAGGCGCTGAAGCGCCTGTCGCTCGACGATCAAGCGATCCTTCGCGAGGAATTCGATCAGGCGTTCAAGGACATTGATGCGGCCGGGAGAAAAGAAAACGAATCCGCGCGCGCCGCGTTGGTGAAACAGGGCATTGTGTTCAAGCCGCCGCAGGCCAATGAAGTCGGTTACTGGCGCAGTATCGGCGACGAAACCCTGAAGCAGATGCGCGCCGACGAAGCGATCTCGGCTGAGCTGCTCGCGGCGATCCAGAAAGCGCAGGGCGAATATCGCGTTGCGCATCCGGCAGCGGGTGGCAAAACGCCGTGAATCCAGTCGTCGGGCGCGTATTGCGCGGCATCAACACCTTCGAAAACTGGCTGATCGCAGCTTTGGCGCTTGCGCTGATCCTGCTCTCCGGGCTGCAGATCGTGTTGCGTCTGCTCGACAACGGCCTGGTCTGGCTCGATCCGCTGTTACGCGTGCTGGTGATCTGGGTCGCCTTGCTCGGGGCGCTTGCCGCGGCGCGTTCGGACAAGCACATCAGCCTTGATATCGTTGGACGTTTGCTGAGCGGACGCGCACTGCGCGCAGCGCGCATGATCGCATTCGGTTTTGCCGCGTTGGTTTCGCTGATGATGATGCGCGCATCGCTGGGATTGATTGCGGTGGATCGCGAGTCGGCAACGCTGCTGTTTGAACAGGTCCCGACCTGGTGGGCCGAGCTGATTCTGCCCGTCGTGTTCGGCTTGCTCGCAGTGCGCTTTTCGATCCGTGCATTCGTGGTGCCGTCGGCGGTGCCGGAATGACCTTTCTGATTGCAGGACTGATCCTGCTGCTGGCGGCGCTGGGTGCGCCCCTGTTTGCGCTGGTCGCGGCCATTGCCTGGCTTGGGCTGCATTCGGCTGGCTACGACGAAACCCTGATGGCGGCGCAGTTCTGGAGTCTCACCGACATGCCGGTGCTGATCGCCATTCCGCTGTTTACCCTCTCCGGCTATCTGCTCAGCGAGAGCAAGGCACCACAACGTCTGCTGCGCTTGTCCGAAGCGATGTTCGGTTGGCTGCATGGTGGGCTCGCGATTGTGGCCTTGCTGGTCTGCGCGTTTTTTACCGCGTTCACGGGGGCCTCCGGCGTCACCATCATCGCCTTCGGTGCATTGTTGTTGCCGGCATTGCGCCAAGCTGGTTATCCCGAGCGCTTTTCGTTCGGACTAGTCACGACGGCGCCCAGTCTCGGCATGCTGTTTGCGCCTTCTGTGCCGCTGATTTTGTATGGCATCGTCGCGCAACAACTGAGCACGACACCAAGCGTCAGCATCAACGACATGTTTATTGCTGGCGTTCTGCCGGGCTTGATGATGATCGGCGTGGTGTCGGCCTACAGCATGTGGCGCGCACCGAAGCGGGCACACGATATTCCCTTCTCGCTGGCTGAGGCGAAGTCGGCGATGTGGGATGCGCGCTGGGAAATCCCGCTGCCGTTCATCCTGCTCGGCGGCGTCTATGGCGGCATTTTCGCGACGTCGGAAGCTGCGGCCGTGGTGGCGATCTACACATTGTTCGTCACCGTGTTCGTGCGTCGTGAAATCACATTCGCGCGTCTGCCCGGCGTGTTGCGCGATTCGATGATGCTGGTCGGTGCCATCCTGCTGATCCTCGGTGTGTCGCTGGCGCTGACCAATGTGATCATCGATGCCGAGATTCCCGCGCGGTTGATCGAGTGGGTGAGCGCACACGTCGACAGCAAGCTTGCTTTCCTGTTGTTGTTGAACTTGTTCCTGCTGTTGCTCGGCATGATGCTGGACGTGTTTTCGGCGACCGTGATCATGGTGCCGATCCTGCTGCCGATCGCGATGCACTACGGCGTGCATCCGGTGCACCTCGGCATCATCTTCCTGGCGAATATGGAAATCGGCTATTTCATGCCACCCATGGGCATGAATCTGTTCATCGCGAGTTACCGTTTCAACAAACCGGTACTGACTCTGGCGCGCGCCTGTGTGCCGTTCTTCTGGCTGCTGCTCGGCTGCGTGCTGGTGATTACCTACTGGCCAGAGCTATCACTGGTATGGATCGAGTGACAGGCCATTATGGTGCCCTGAAGCGCACGATATCGACATGATCGTGATCGTTGGTCGTCACTGAAACCTTGGCGTTGCGCGTTTGTCCGCCGGCGCATCCGTCGCAGAAGTACAGGGTACTGGCGAGGTCCTGGGCGCGGGGTGCGAATTCGCTGTCGTCCATGCGTAAGCTGACGTCGAGTTTGGCGGACAGTGCATAGTTGAGGTTGGTGACGGCCAACCAGTCGCCGTCACGAAGCCCGATGTCGTGTACGAAGGTGCTGGGTGCGCCGCTGGCAAGATGAATCGGCGGATAGATGGGTTCAATCGCCAGAACATGCGCTTGCTGCGGCCCGAAAATCTGATCAACGCGAAACAGCCCGATCGGTCCGACGCGCTGTTCCGATTGCAAGCCTGCTGCTTTCAGCAGGTTTCTCGGAAACCCGGCCCAGTGCTGGCGCGACGCTTGAGCGCCCCCGACCACGGCATCGGCAACACCGCATTCAATACGCGCTTCGACGCCGTAGTTCAGCAGCACATGCGCGGCGTATTCGCCGTGTATCGCCAATGGCGCGTTCGCACAAAGAAATTGGCCGCTGGGTGCCATGGCGTAAGCGGGCAGCATCGAAATCATGGACGTCACCGGGGCTGCAGTCGACTTGACGTTGAACAGCGGAAGAAAACTGAACGGCCAGGCACCACGGGTCTGCATGTTTGCGGTGCCGGCAATCACGGTGATGAATGCGATGGCAATGCCCGCAGACGCGAGCGGCAAAATGCGCGACCCAGCATGCGACCTGGCGACCGTCGCGAGCCCGGTTGCGATCAATCCGAACAACATGACGCGCAGTATCGTCGTCATGTAGAAGGTGGTCGCTTCGCTGATCAGGGCAATCAGCCCGAAGCTCATCAGTGTGGTCAATGCTGCTGCGGTGAGCACACGGTTTGATGGCGACCTGCGCCACTCATGGAGAAATCCGAGCGCGCCGATGCCGATGACAAGCGTCAAACCCGACGCCGCCGCAGTCGCCCAATGTGCGGGCCAGCCGAGCATTGTGGCGAGCCAGTAATGTGGGCCAGCGTAAACCAGCGCGATCAGAATGGATGGCGCAGCGGCGATGCTTCCTAGTGTGCGATCCGCCTGTAGATAGGTGCCGACTGCACGCAGGTTGGGGAAGCCGTTACCCATTTCATCGAGAAGGAATGGCGCAAACGGCAAGATCGCGAGCAGCCCGGCCGCCGCCAGTGCACGCCATGCGAGCGTGCCGGTGCGGATGCTCCAGACCAGCATCACGACGCCGGCAAAGGCCAGCGCCATGGTCGTCGGATGGGCATGCAGGGCGAGACCGAACGCAAGTCCGCTTGCGATCAGATACTTGGATTTGCGCGTGCGGTAGTAGCGCAGCATCGAGAGCAACGTGGCCAGCGCGAGTGGTGTGGTCAGTTGCGTATGCGACGGCAACAGCTGCTCGAACGTCGACCAGGTCGGCAACAGCAGCAGGACGGCCCAAAACATGCCCGCGCCGCGCCCATGCAAGGCCTTGCCGGTGAGATACGCGAGCGGCATCTGCAGTGCGCACAGGCATCCCAACAGCATCATCGTGCCGTACCAACTGTGGGTGATCCACAGTGCTGCCGCGAGCAGGTAGTACCAGATCGGCCCAAGTCGGAAGGTTCCGGCAAAGATCGGGCCGAAAGTCGGATACGCCGTGCCCTCGAGAATGCGCCACGCGGTCAATATGTCGCGCGACATGTCGAGGTGCACTGCGGCATATGGCACCGCCAACAAATACAGCAACATCAGGCTGCCGATGAGCAGCTGGCGATGACGTCGTGACATGCGCGAAAACCTGTGCAGCGGGCCGCAGAGTCTGGCCAAGCCGCCCGGGCCGCGCAAGGCGAGCACATGATCCGGGCACATTCGGCAAAGTGGCAATTCGTGGGCAGCGGCAAGGGGCGGGCGTCGGCTTTGGCCTCGCAGACGCTAAAATGCGCGTTCTGACCCGGGAGTCTCCATGCGCATCCTTGCCGAAGCTCTGACCTTCGACGATGTTTCACTCGTCCCAGCCCACTCCACGGTATTGCCGCGTGATGTCGTGCTCGACACCTCGATCGGCGGCGGGCTGCGCCTGAATCTGCCGATTCTCACTGCGGCCATGGATACCGTCACCGAAGGCCGACTCGCGATCGCGATGGCGCAGCTCGGGGGGCTCGGCATTGTGCACAAGAACATGACGGTGGAGCAGCAGGCGGCGGAAGTCGCGTTGGTCAAGAAGTTCGAGGCCGGCGTCATCCGCGACCCGATCACCGTGCTGCCGAATACCAGCATCCGCGAGGTGTTGAGCTTGACGCGCGCGCGCAATATTTCCGGCGTGCCGGTCGTTGAAAACGGTCAGCTGCTCGGCATCGTCACCAGCCGCGACCTGCGCTTCGAGACCGAGCTCGATGATCCGGTGCGCCACATCATGACCAAGCGCGACAAGCTCGTGACCGTCAAGGAAGGCGCGAGTGACGATGAAGTGCTGAAGCTGATGCACAAATACCGCATCGAAAAAGTTTTGGTCGTCAACGATCAATTCGAGTTGCGCGGATTGATCACAGTGAAAGACATCCAGAAGGCGCGCGACTATCCGAGCGCTGCCAAGGATTCCTCGGAACGCCTGGCGGTCGGTGCCGCCGTCGGCACCGGTGGTGATACCGAGCAACGGGTTGCCGCGCTGGTTGCCGCCGGGGTCGATGTCGTCGTCGTCGACACCGCGCACGGCCATTCGCAGGGCGTGCTCGATCGCATCGCCTGGGTCAAGAAGAACTTCCCGAACCTCGCGGTCATCGGCGGCAATATCGTCACCGGTGAAGCCGCGATTGCGCTCGCCGACCACGGCGCCGATGCGGTCAAGGTCGGTATCGGTCCGGGTTCGATCTGCACCACGCGCATCATCGCCGGCGTCGGCGTGCCGCAGATCACCGCCATCGCGATGGTGGCCGAGGTGCTCAAGGGGCGCATCCCGCTGATCGCAGACGGCGGTATCCGCTACTCCGGCGACATCGCCAAAGCGCTGGTCGCGGGCGCGAGCACGGTGATGATCGGCGGCCTGTTCGCGGGCACCGAGGAAGCGCCGGGCGAGGTCGAGCTCTACCAGGGCCGCTCCTACAAGAGTTATCGCGGCATGGGTTCGCTGGGGGCGATGGAGCAGGGCAGCAAGGACCGTTATTTCCAGGACGCCTCGGACGCCGACAAGCTGGTTCCCGAGGGCATCGAAGGCCGCGTGCCCTATCGCGGTCCACTGGCCAACATCGTCCACCAGCTCGCTGGCGGCATCCGGGCCTCGATGGGCTACGTCGGTTGCGCGACCATCGAGGAGATGCGCACGCGGCCGAAGTTCGTGCGGGTGACCTCCGCGGGCACGCGCGAGAGCCATGTGCACGACGTGCAGATCACCAAGGAACCGCCCAACTACCGGGCCTCGTGAACATGGACATCCACCGCGACAAGATGCTGATCCTCGATTTCGGGGCGCAGTACACCCAGCTCATTGCACGCCGCGTGCGCGAGTTCGGGGTCTATTGCGAGATCTGGGCATGGGACCACGATCCGGCCGAGATCGCGCGCTTCGCACCGAAGGGCATCATCCTGTCGGGCGGCCCGGAATCGACCATCCAAGCCGGTTCTCCGCGCGCCCCGCAGGCCGTGTACGACGCCGGCGTGCCGCTGCTGGGCATCTGCTACGGCATGCAGACGATGGCGATGCAGCTGGGCGGCAAAGTCGAGGGCGGCCACCATCGCGAATTCGGCGCCGCGCAGGTCGAGGTGGGCGCCGAATGCGCGCTGCTCGACGGACTCAAGGACCATGCCGGATCGCCGCCAAAGCTTGACGTCTGGATGAGCCACGGCGACCGCGTCACCGGGGTGCCGCCCGGTTTCGCGGTGAGCGCGCGCACCGACACCGTGCCGATCGTGGCCATGGCGGACGAGGCGCGGCGCTGGTACGGCGTGCAGTTCCACCCGGAGGTGACCCACACCAAATCTGGCGAAGCGATGCTGCGCCGGTTCGCCGTGGACATCTGCGGCTGCGACACCCTGTGGACCGCAGCCAATATCATCGAGGACCAGGTCGCCCGCGTGCACGCGAAGATCGGCGACGACAACGTGCTGCTCGGCCTGTCCGGCGGCGTGGACTCGTCCGTGGTCGCGGCCCTCCTGCACAAGGCGATCGGCGACCGACTGACCTGCGTCTTCGTCGACACCGGCCTGCTACGCTTCCAGGAAGGCGACCAGGTCATGGCGATGTTTGCCGAACACATGGGGCTCAATGTGATCCGCGTGAATGCGGCCGAGCGCTATTTTTCGGCGCTGGCCGGCGTAGCGGACCCGGAAGCCAAGCGCAAGATCATCGGCCGCCTGTTCGTGGAAATTTTTGATGAACAGGCGTCCAAGCTGGACGACGTGAAGTGGCTGGCGCAGGGCACGATCTATCCCGACGTGATCGAATCGGCCGGCAGCAAGACCGGCAAGGCCCACGTCATCAAGAGCCACCACAATG